>NZ_JAUNKD010000065.1 GCF_030532915.1 Capnocytophaga sp. | reverse complement strand
AATTCCCCCTTTGAAAAGTGTGAGCGAAAGCGAGAAAGTGATGAGAGAAATGTGAATTTTTCTACTTTTTTGTATTGATGGTTTTAATTTCTTACTTTTGCACTCGAAAACATTGAACGATACATAGTAACTTAAAAGCGTTAGCTTATTATTCTATAATAAAGGAATCTGGTAAATTCAAAATGAAATGTAGGATAAGTAAGCCAGGGCGCTCACGCTATATGGCGTGGGCTCTTTCTCCTTATTTATATATTTCATTACCTTACCGGAGGTCTCTTTATAATAGATAAGAAAGTTAGAGTCTCACGCTTTTTTTATTTTGGTAATTTCGCTTTGAGGCTGAGCGAGTTAAAACTTTATAAAAGATGAAAAATATTTTGAAATTGGCTTTTGCCGTGGCTTTATTAGCTGCTTTTTCTTGCAGTAAAAGTGATAAAGAGGAGTAAGTAACGCATTTCCCTGAAATAGCAAACACCACTACGGGAACAGTTACGGCAGGAAGTATCATTCAAATTAACGGAAACGAATTTGCAAAGGACAAAGAATATATCGTTACCTTCCCGATAAATCAAGTGGGAAAAATTGTTGAAATTACCGATAAATATCTAAAAGTGGAAGTGCCGCAAAAAGCTGTTTCAGGGGAGGTTACACTAACTTTTAACGGACAAACAAAGGTTGTGGCAACCATTAAAATTCAAAGGGAATACGAACTTTACGCATACCGCCGAAATTATGCAGATTTGAATAACTATATCAAAGAACTTGTAAAAATAGACAAAAATACGGGTAGTCAATCCACTGTGGCTAATTTGGATATTGAAGATATTTATTTTAGAAATTTAATTTTTGATGAGCAAGAAAAAAGCATCATCGGACTCACAAAAATGGTATCACAAAATGCTGTTTTAGTGAAAGTTAATTTAGAAACAGGAAAAAACACAAAAATTCCGTTGTCAGACATAACCACAATTGATTTTAGAGAACTAGTTAAGGATAACAAGGGAAATTTTTATTCGCATCGTAGAAATTATACTGATGATAATAATTACCTCACACAGCTTGTAAAAATCAACATAAACACAGGAAACCAGTCCGTTGTGGCTAATTTAGATATAGATAAAAACTATTTTACAGATTTAGTTTTTAATGAACAAGAGAACAATGTCATCGGACTTGTTAGGAAACAATCAAACGGTTCTATTTTACTGAAAGTTAATTTAGAAACGGGAAAAAACACAAAAATCCCATTATCAAATACAAGTTCAATTGATTTTGATGGTTTAGTTAAAGATAACAAAGGTAATTTTTACGCATACCGCAGAGACTATACCAATATGGATAACTATATAACACAACTTGTGAAAATAGATATAAGCACAGGGCATCAATCTGTCGTAACAAATTTAGATATTGAAGGTTCCTATTTTACGGATTTGGTTTTTGATGAGCAAGAAAACAGTATCATTGGGTTTACAAAAGGACAATCAAACCATACTACCTTGTTAAAAGTAAATTTAGAAACAGGGAAAAGCACAAAAATTGCGTTATTAAACGTGAACACAAGCAATTTTGACGGTCTGGTTTTTATTCCCAAACAATAATTTTCCTTCTAACTTTAAAAAGATTATTGGTTCATTCCAATAATCTTTTTTAATTTTGCAGTCAGAAAAACCAACCCCGACCAACTTCAATAAATCCATATGAAAACCAAAAGAACTTGGCTCGTTAAATTTCTGTCTTGGAAATCAAAACACCTGAATCACAAGCAGTTTATCCTGATCTTGTGTGCCATTATAGGCATTGTGTCGGGCGTAATGGCTATTTTCATCAAAAAACTCACGTTGCTGATACAAACATTGCTCAACAGTGGCATCGTTTCGGTGTATCATCGTGCTTTTTACTTTCTTTTCCCCACCATTGGCTTTCTGCTTGTCTATTTTCTGCTGAAATACGTAGTGCGCAGGCGTGTTGAAGCCGGCATTCCCTACACGCTGTACGCCATTTCAAAACTCAAAGGCATTCTCCCGTCCCATCACATCTATGGAAGCCTTCTTACAGCGCCTTTCACGGCGGGTTTTGGCGGTTCGGTGGGGCTGGAAGGACCGATGGTGATTTCGGGAGCGAGTTTCAGTTCGTATCTGAGTCGCTTCTTTCACATCAATCAATCCGAACGTATGTTGCTCATTGCCTGTGCCTGTTCGGCAACGATGGCGGCAATGTTCAAAGCCCCAATTGCAGCCATTATCTTCGCCATTGAGGTTTTTAGTTTAGATTTGACTCTCTCGTCGCTCTTGCCCCTAATGGTTTCGTCGCTCTTGGCGGTGCTTACGTCTTATTTCTTCTTCGGAAATGAAATTTTGTTGCCCATTAATCTCGACGGCGAATTTTCACTCAACGATGTACCTTATTATATTTTATTAGGATTACTTGCCGGACTTGCTTCCATCTATTTCTGCACTATTTTTCAGCGAATTACGGCTTATTTTGAAGAAATCGATAGTGATTTGAAGCGATTGTTTTTCGGCGGATTGATGCTCGGGCTGGTTATCTTTTTCATTCCGCCTTTGTACGGTGAAGGTTTTGAAGTGATGAATGCCCTTATTGGCGGCAACCCCACCGAAGCGCTTCAAAACGCCTTTAAGTGGGATACCGACAACCCTTGGAGCATCATTGCCCTGCTTGCCGGATTGGTTTTGTTCAAAGTTGTGGCGATGGCAACCACGGTGGGCTCCGGCGGGGTTGGCGGAGTGTTTGCCCCTGCCCTTTTCACCGGTGGTATTTTGGGAAATTTATTCGCACGTGTGGCAAACCAGCTGAATTGGTTCGGACATTCATTGCCGCTGGCAAGTTTCACCTTGGTGGCAATGGCCGGATTGGTTGCCGGAGTGTTGCACGCCCCGCTAACCGCCATCTTCTTGATTGCCGAACTTACCGGCGGGTACACGCTGTTCATTCCGCTGATGATTGTCGCTTCAACCGCTTTTGCCTTGTCAAAATATTACCTAAAACATTCGCTATATACCAAGCGATTAGCCCTTGAAGGAAACCTTATTACGCACGATAAAGACCAGAAAGTTTTAACGCTGATGGATATTGATTCGGTCATTGAAAAGAATTTTATTGCCGTTGAAGCCGAGATGTCACTGGGTGAATTGATTGAAAAAGCGGTTGTAAAATCAAATCGGAATATTTTTCCGGTGGTGGAAACGCAATCAAAGCATCTCATCGGGATTATTTTACTTGACGACATCCGTTCAATAATGTTCAATCGTTCTATGTATGAAAGCATTACGGTAAAAGATTTGATGCACGCTCCGCCCGAAATCATTCATTTGGAAAAAGATAAAATGACGCAAATTATGCAGAAATTTCAAGATACCGCCGCTTGGAATCTGCCCGTGGTTCGCAACGGTGCTTATGTAGGTTTTGTTTCAAAATCAAAATTATTAACGGCATATCGGCGCAAACTGATTTATTTTTCTACCTAATCGGGTATGTTTTTTTAAACTACAAGAGACAGCGCAATCTCTTCCGCATAACGACCAAGCTATTCAAATTCTTTTTTTCAAAAAAACGCATAAACCCTCTTGATAATTTCTGAAAAATGTAGTACTTTTGTATCGGTGTATTTTTCTCGTTAGAACGATTAAATACCCCCAAGAGATGATTGTTTAATTTTTTAATTTTCAGCACAATGAATAGATTTAAAAAAATGATACTGACACTATTGTTTTGTGTCGTAGGCAGTGCGTTGTATGCACAAAATCAAGAGTTATACGTGGGTCCCGGCATCGGGTTTGATTACGGAGGCATTGGCGGAAAAATAGAGTATTTGCCTGTAAAAAACTTCGGAGTTTTTGGCGGCTTGGGTTTCAACTTCCTTACCGTTGGTTGGAACGTCGGGGCTACTTATAAAATTCCCGTAAGCCGAATGGTTTCTGTAAATCCGATAGCTATGTTTGGATACAACGGTGTTAATGTTACCTTTGGCAAATTTCCTGAATACGAAAAAGTTTCGTATGGTCCTTCATTCGGTGCCAATGTCGATATCAAATTCGGCAAACGAGGCAACAAACTCAGCGCCGGTTTACTTATTCCGGTGCGTTCCAAAGCGTTTAATGATGTTTATAAAGCTATGGAAAAAGACTCACGCCTCATCACAACTCAGCTATTTCCTGTGGCCGTGTCAGTGGGTTACAACTTCAAACTGAAATAATTAGCATTCTTTTACACAAAACAAAACCGATTACATTACATCAATTTCATACAGAAACCGTTTCCTAAAACAGAAGTGGTTTCTGTTTTTTATTACAACGTTTTCTAACAAAAAAGCAGAAATATTAACAATTTCGTAACATAATATTTACCTGTTTAACGGATATTTGTATCCTAAATAAAACGTTGATTTGTATGGAGCAGGTTTATATTTTTATGCTGTTTGTTTTCTTCGTGCTTGCCATTGTTGATTTAACGGTTGGGGTGAGCAACGATGCGGTAAACTTCTTAAATTCGGCTGTGGGGTCAAAAGTTGCCACCATCAGAACTATTATGATTATTGCGAGCCTTGGTGTGGCGTTCGGAGCGGTTTTTTCAAGCGGAATGATGGAAATCGCCCGAAAAGGAATTTTTAATCCGTCACAGTTTTACTTCGATGAGGTGATGGTCATTTTTATGGCGGTGATTCTTGCTGATATTCTGCTGCTTGACCTTTTCAACTCGCTGGGCTTGCCTACTTCCACTACGGTTTCAATTGTTTTTGAACTTCTCGGGGCATCGGTGTGTTTGGCTGTACTGAAAATCAGCGCCAAAGGCGATTCGATAACTACACTGGGCGAATATATCAACACCGAACAGGCTTCGAAAATCATCACAGGAATATTCGTTTCGGTATTGATTGCCTTTACCGTCGGCACTATCGTGCAATATCTTTCGCGCTTGGTATTTTCGTTCCGTTATGAGAAAAGTATCCGCCAAATCGGAGGCGTTTTCGGGGGTGTGGCACTCACGGCACTGAGTTATTTCATTCTTTTTAAAGGACTGAAAGGCATTTCGTTTATTTCTGCCGAAACCATACAATGGCTCGATGCCAATCTTATTTACATACTCGGAGGCTGTTTGGTTTTCTTTACGGCGCTTTCACAGGTGTTAATCCGTTTGCGGGTAAACATTTTCCGTGTAATTATTTTAAGCGGAACTTTTGCCTTAGCGATGGCTTTTGCCGGAAACGACTTGGTGAACTTCATCGGGGTTCCGGTGGCAGCGTGGCAATCGTTTGAAATATGGCAGGCTTCGGGACAAGAACACAACAGCTTGGCAATGAGCTCCCTCAGTGGCGAGGGAATGACCGCCCCCACACTGTTGCTCTTCTTGGCGGGAACCGTGATGGTACTTACCCTCTGGTTCTCCAAAAAAGCCCGAAACGTGATTGAAACCGGACTAAATCTCTCGCGCCAAAGCGAAGGTGAAGAAAAATTTGCTTCAAACATTTTGTCACGCTTTTTGGTTCGCATTACCGTGATTGTTGCCAATGTGGTTGATTTCATAATGCCGAAATCGTTAAGCCAAAAAATTGACAAACGCTTTGAAAAACCCGAAGACGACCCCAAGGTAAACAAAGACGACCTTCCGGCGTTTGATTTGGTGCGTGCTGCCATCAACTTGGTGGTTTCGAGTAGCTTAATCGCTTTGGGAACTTCGCTAAAACTCCCACTTTCAACCACATACGTTACGTTTATGGTGGCTATGGGTTCATCACTTGCCGATAGGGCTTGGGGGCGTGAGAGTGCCGTGTACCGCGTGGCGGGCGTTGTCAATGTAATTGGCGGGTGGTTCTTAACGGCGGTGGTGGCTTTCATCGGGGCGTTTATCGTTGCCGGAATTCTTTACTACGGCGAAGTTATCGGACTTATCATAATGATTCTCGTGGTGGGATTGTTGCTGTTGCGAAGCGCCATCGCCTACAAAAACAAACAAAAAGAAAAAGAAGCCAGCAAGCAACGAAGCCTTGAAAAAGCCGATTTGGCAACCATCGGCGGCGTGGTCAAGGAGAGTTCTACCTACATTTCCGAAACACTTACCAAAATCGATACGCTTTATACACAGGTAATTAATCATTTAGGAACGCAGGATTTAGGCGGACTTACCAAAAACAAAAAAACGGGTAAAAAACTCGAAAAAGAACTTGATGAACTTAAAGGAAATATCTTTTACTTCATCAAATCATTAAACGAAAGTTCGGTGGCTTCCAGCAAATTTTACATTATGATGCTTGACAATCTGCAAGATATGGCGCAATCAATGCACGCCATTGCCATCTACGGATACGAACACGTGAACAACAATCATAAAAACCTCAAATTCAACCAGTTGCGCGACTTAAAAGGCATTTCGGAAAGTATGGAAAATCTCTTTAAAAACGAAGCCGAAATCTTTAAAAACGAAGCATACGTTAATCTGGTGAATGTGGTAAACGAAGGAAAAGCCCTGAAAAATGATGTTTCACGTATGGTACAAAAACAAATTGACCGTATCCGAACTTCTGAATCAAGCCCCAAAAATACTAAATTGTATTTCAATTTATTACTCGAAACCAATGCGCTAATTCGTGCCAACAACAATTTGCTGTTGCAATTTAAGGAATTTCAGGAAGAGTCTTCCAAAAAGAAATTGAAGACAAACTATGCTTAAATTGATCCATTTTCAGAAAATCTTATTTTTACACGGATTTTAAACAAAAATAATTT
>NZ_JAUNKD010000022.1 GCF_030532915.1 Capnocytophaga sp. | reverse complement strand
AATACGCCCGTACGAGTGGCGTTCCCGTTGTAGGGGCGTATTGCATACGCCTGCCCCCGATTGCATTTTAATTATGTAGGCGAAAAATTTTTCACCCGCACGTCAATCTTTGTCAAAGTTCTAAAACTTTGACAAAGGTTTTTTAGTACGTTTTTGGATAAATAGTGGGTAGGTGTAATATGCCCGTACGTGAAGTTATAATTCTTCCGTGGTGGATTTTTCTTCGGCTTGTTGGGCATTTCGTTTTGCCTCTTCCAAATCGTTTTCTTCGGGCGTATTGGGTTCTTGGATTTTTATCAGCGGTTGATTTTTTTCTTCCTCACTAAAAATTTCGTCTTTGCTGTGGATACGTTCATCGCCCCGCCAGATAAATTCCCGAAACTTGCGGTCGTTTTTGTCGAGTTTGTCTTCCGGATATAAATTTCCCGACGGTTGGGTGATGAAAACCACCTGCTCCACTTGTTGCTTGTCGTCCAGATACAATTTTATGTGGCTACACGTGAGCTTATTAATGCCGATACGCTCGTTTTTATCGTTGTATACATAATAAATCGATTCGGTATTTTGCATAAAATCGATTTGTTTAAGCTGATTTTTCTTGAACTTGCCGTAAAGTGTTTTTCCTTTTACTTGATTGTAACCGTCGCCCAGTGTATCTTTTTCCACTACCAAGGCATTGTGAAACACTTTGAGCGAGTCGAGCTGTTCGGTTTTGGTATTGGCTATCAGATGGATACTGTCGCCGGTCATTTGGCTCTCCCCCGTCCAAACTACGGGCTTGCCGATGAGCTGGGTAAGTCCGTTTAGCTCGACGGAATGAATGGAATCACATTTTGCCTGCATATCCGATTTAAAAATGCGCGCATCGGGGTACACACGTATCACGCGGCTCTTTTCCTTGCCCGTAACGAGTATTTTCTTTCCGTGCATATACATTGAATCCTTCTCAACGAGTGATATGATGACGGGCTTTTTGGTGATGAACATCGAGTCTCTGGCTTTGTGGATTTCGCCGTAATGTCCCTTCACGATGGTTTGATTTACGGTATCGATAACGACGATATTGTTAGTCCCCGATGCAAAATTTCGCTTTTTGTCAAAATAGAGGCTATCGCCTTTGAGGGTTTTCAGGTCGTAATCAATGACGGCGTTTTTCTTGAAGTAGCCCTCTTCTTGGCGGGTGTCGTAGAAACCGCGTTCGCAGTATACTTTGTAATCTTTCCCCGTGATGGTCGTTGCTCCATAGAAGTAAGCGTTGCCCGTCGGGTGATAATAATCAAGCACTTGCGAGTCCACCACAAAATCTTTATTAACAATCTTTACCGAATTGGTAAACTGATTTTTTTTCTTTTCGATGAAGTATTTTCCGGTTTTGCTGGTAAGTTCGTTTTCAACGTCGGTGATTTTTCCGAAATTGTTATAGTAGGCTTCTTGGGTGTTTCGGTCTAAAAAAAGTTCTTCGGTTTCGAGGGTCATCGTTTCGTTGCGCAGCACCACGCTCTCTTTGGCAATGGCGGTTTTGAGGTTTCCGTTATACGAAATGTACTGGCTGTTCATCTGCAAGGTATCGCCCTGCTGTACCAAAACATCACCGTGTGCGATGACTTCGTTTTTTTCTTCGTACAGCACCGCCAAATCACACCAAACGTCCAGCCCTTGGTGACGGAACTGTACTTTTTTCCCATCTGTTTTAAAGATGGTGGCGCCGGGGTATTTTACATTGTCGATGGTGAACTCCCCGCCGTAAATGATTTCAATACGCTTTACTTTCGGCTCGTTATTCTGAGCAGATATTCGCATAAAAGCGATTAAAAAAACGATAAGTAAGGCTATGGGTCTCATTTCTATTGTACTGATTAGCTGTCTGTTTTGACTAATATTGCGGTGCGGTTTACTAAAACCTGTATCGCATTGAAATACCGAACTGCGGTGCGGCGTTCATTTCGTTGCTGTTAAAAAAAGGCTCGACCGAGAGACGCTCGTCCACGTTGAACTGTTTCAGATGCGCATCTACGTTGGCTTCGATGATGTTTAAGGCGTATAAACCTACGGTTATCAGTAGGGAAAGCTCTTGATTTCGGCGGTAAAACTGTTGCGCCCGTTGAAGTCCGTCGGTGCTTAAACGCGGTTGCCCGTCACTGCGGTTGCCGTAAAATTCGTCATCGGTAAAGCCCGAAAGCCTGCGTTTGTAGGCGGTTTGGTATCGATTGAGTTCTTTTGTGTTGCGAACGTAAAAGTAAATCCCCGTACCGATAGCACCGTACACTAGCGGAATTTTCCAGTAACTTTTGTTGTAAGCCTGCCCCAGTCCGGGTAAAATTGCCGAATAGAAAGCCGCTCTTGCCGGTGAGAGCGGGTCGGTATTCCAAGTGATTTTTTGCGGTTCGGCAGTTTTGCCTTCCGTTGTTTTCACGTGCAAAGTATCGGTGCGTGCCTCTTCCTGCCCGTATAAATAACACAGGTTCAGCAAGCAGGCCAGTATGAAAACAACCGATTTAAACATCTTGTTGTAACAATCGTTGAATGCGTTTAAAATCTTCTTCCGATGAAAACGGAATGGTAAGCGTTCCTTTTCCGTTTTTGGCGACTTTCACGGAAACTTTTGCTCCGAAGAACCGATTTAGGTTTTCCACATTTTCTTGAATATAAGCAGATGTGAAATTTTCATTCGATTTCTTCCCGATTTCAGGCGTTACGGTCGGGTTTTGTACAACCGCCTGCGGATTTTGAATGTCGCGCACCAATTCTTCGGTATCGCGAACGGACAAGTTTTCAGATATAATACGCTGATAAATATCCACTTGCTGTTCCGAATCTTCAATGGCGATGATTGCCCGTCCGTGCCCCATTGTGATGAATCCGTCACGGATTCCGGTTTGGATTACGGGAGCTAACTTCAACAATCGCAAATAGTTGGTGATTGTGGAGCGTTTTTTGCCCACACGCTTACTCATTTGGTCTTGCGTGAGGTTTATTTCTTCAATAAGGCGTTGGTATGAAAGGGCGATTTCGATGGGGTCTAAGTCCTGACGCTGAATGTTTTCCACCAAAGCCATCGTGAGCGACTCGTTGTCATCGGCAATACGAATATACGCAGGAACGGTTTTAAGTCCCGCCAATTTCGATGCACGGAAACGGCGTTCGCCCGAAATCAATTCAAATTTATTGAACCCGATTTTGCGTACGGTAATGGGTTGGATAACGCCCAATTCTTCAATGGATGACGCCAATCCTTTTAGTTCGTCTTCATTAAATGAAGTTCGGGGCTGAAACGGATTTACTTCAATGGAGTCAAGTTCCAGCTCAATGATATTGCCAACAACCTTTTCGGCATTTTTGTCATTGACCGAATTGATGTCATTCTCCGGATTATTCCCGAAAATAGCCGAAACTCCCCGCCCCAAGGCTTGTTTTTTAAACGCTTTTGCCATTTATGTTTTTAAACTTTATTTTTATCGATAATTTCTTGTGCCAAATTGATGTGGTTGGTAGCCCCTTTACTGGTGGCATCGTAATTAATAATGGTTTCGCCGAAGCTCGGAGCCTCGCTCAAACGCACGTTACGCTGGATAATCGTTTTGAAAACCATATCGCTGAAATGCTTCTGAACCTCTTCAACTACTTGATTTGAAAGGCGAAGGCGTGCATCGTACATCGTCAGTAACAATCCTTCAATGTCCAAATTCGGGTTGAAAACTTTTTGAACTTGTTTTACCGTGTTGAGCAATTTGCCCAATCCTTCAAGTGCAAAATACTCGCATTGAATCGGGATAATAACCGAATTGGCTGCCGTTAAGGCATTTAACGTGATAAGCCCCAATGACGGTGCACAATCAATCAAGATGTAATCATATTGGTCTTTAATGGGTTCCAACGCTTTTTTAAGCATAAACTCACGTTGCTCTTTATCAACCAGTTCTATCTCAATGGCTACCAAATCAATATGAGCGGCGATTAAATCCAAATTAGGAGAATCGGTTTTGATAATCATATCGGTAATATCAACCGTATGCTCTAAAAGTTCATATGTTCCGTGTTCAACAGACTCGACATCAATGCCCAAGCCGGAGGTTGCATTTGCCTGAGGGTCAGCGTCAATGAGCAATACTTTTTTTTCCAGTACGCCCAATGAAGCGGCTAAATTAACCGAAGTGGTGGTCTTCCCTACTCCGCCTTTTTGATTTGCAACAGCAATGATTTTGCCCATAAGTTTCCTATTTTATTAATTATATACGAGGTGCGATTGTTTTTATTTTTTAAAAAAGTCCGGGAATGTTCGGCATACCTTCTTTGGCTACGGCAGCTAACTCATTTTCATTGATTTGCGTAGCTTTTGCAATGGCTTTGTTTAAGGTCAGTACCAAATAATCCTCTAATTCTTCCTTATCAGAAAGCAATTTTTCATCAATTTCGATGGATTTTATTTCACGATTTGCTGTCACGGTTACTTTCACTGCTCCGTTAGGCGATGTTTCGTCAATCAAAACGTGGTTTAAACGCTGTTTTGTATCTTCTATTTTTTGTTGGGTTTCTTTGAGTTTCCCCATCATTCCCATAAGGTCTCCAAACATATCTGCTTAATTTTTCGTGTGGACAAAAGTAAGCATTTTTTTTGAAGTAACAAGTTTCAAAAAAAATCATTCCAAAAAGTGAGTTGCAATTTTCAGAAAAACAATTGTATATCAGAAAATTAAAAAGTAACGGTTTATTTTTTTGTATTCTTGCCCGCAAATTGTGGCGTAATTTCTTCAATCATCGTATATTTGCGGGGAATTATACAATTTTGTAATATTAATAATAATTGAGTAAAAAACAGATGTAGTTTTACATATGAAAAAGAATGTTTTATGAAAATACACAACACTTTTGGAATTGATATTCAAGCTGATACATACATAGAGATTCTTTCGGAAAACGATTTGGTGCAGGCGTTAAAAAAATATCCGAATCCGTTTGTTTTGGGCGGCGGAAGCAATATGCTTTTGACCAAAAATATCGAAAAACCGGTGTTTCATATTCGGCTTAAAGGAATTTCTGTTGAAAGGCAAACGGATGATTTTGTGTGGGTTAAGGCAATGGCGGGCGAAAATTGGCACGATTTTGTGCTTTTTACGTTGGAAAACGGTTGGGGCGGACTTGAAAATTTATCCCTCATTCCCGGAAACGTAGGAACCGCTCCCGTGCAAAATATCGGGGCTTACGGTGTTGAAATTAAAGATGTTATGGAAAATTGTGAAGCCGTTGACATCCAAACACATATAAAACGAGCATTTACCAATCAAGATTGTAAGTTTGCCTATCGCGAATCGGTTTTTAAAAACGAAGAAAAAAAAAATTACATCATCACTTCGGTAACGTTTAAACTCACCAAAAAAAATCATATTTTACGAACCGAATATGGTGATATTCAGAAAGTTTTATCCGAAAAAGGAATTACAAATCCCACTCCTTCCGATGTTTCGCAAGCCGTTATTTCTATCCGAGAAAGCAAACTCCCCGACCCTAAAAAAATAGGCAACAGCGGTAGTTTTTTTAAAAATCCGATTGTAAAACAAGCTGATTTTGAAAAAGTTAAACAGCAATTTCCACAAATGCCTTTTTATGAAGTAAATCAAGAATTTGTAAAAATTCCGGCGGGTTGGCTCATTGACACTTGCGGACTAAAAGGCTACCGAAAAGACGACGCCGGCGTACACGAAAAACAAGCACTCGTTTTGGTAAATTACGGCAAGGCTACCGGATTAGAAATCCTTGAAGTGGCTCATTTTGTGCGAAATACAGTAAAAGAAAAATTTGGCATCGATTTGGAATTTGAAGTAAATATTTTTTAAAATAAATTCTCTTTATCAAAAAACGAATCTTCTGATAAAGAGAGTTTTACTTCTGTTAGAAAAAATTCAAAAATTATTTTTGTTCTTCTTGATTTTGAACATTTTTAACGATTACAAACTGTGCTTTTGAGCCTGTCGCCAAATTCCATTGATTTTGGGCGATGACCCTACCTTTATCATCTAAAACCTTGAAATCGGCTGTGTTAGGACCGGATTCTCCTTGGTTTAGCGCTAAAAATTCTATGTTATTAAATCCCGGTTTGAGTATGATTTGAAAGCCCCGATATTCGCCCGTTAAAAAAACATCTTGCACTTCCACTTTTCCGTTTATTAAAATGCTAACTCGGTCGCCGTCAATGGCTTGATGGTCGCGACAGTACACATTCACATAGCCGCCATCACTTGCAAAATCACCAAAAAACTGATTCCCTTTTGGGGCGTCGTAATCTTCACGTTTATGGTCGTTCAGCACACCGTAATTGGGTTTAAAATCCACTTTTCGGCGTACTAAATTGCTTTTTCCGGTAAAATTAATTTCTTTTTCGGGTAATTTTAACAAAGGTTTGGCTTCGTCTTTTTTAATGGAAAACGGCGTTGAAAACGAATTTTCAGGTATTTCAGTTTCGGGTGCCTCTTCAAGCGGAACAACCACCGGAATTTTCCTTTTGGAGGTTTCAAAAGGCTGTGCAAAAACCATCATAGTGGCAAAAAATCCGAAAAATAAAGTAAAAAATATTTTTTTCATACTACTGAAATGTTCAAAATTTTAAACGGAATGATTGTTATGTTCAGTTTGTAATTCTTGATTTTTTTTATGCAAACGCTCTAATTTCAATACTTTAATGAGTAAAAAAACGCCTGCCGCAAAGAAAAAAATCAAAAAAACAACCGAATTTCGCATACTGTTTGTCAGTTGGTCGATGATACCATATATTCCCATACCAATAATAATGCCAATTTTTTCGGTCACGTCATAAAAACTGAAAAAAGAGGTCGTGTCTTTGGTTTCGGGAAGGTATGCCGAGTAGGTGGAACGCGAAAGCGTTTGAATGCCGCCCATTACCAGCCCAACAAGCACCGCCGTGATGTAAAAATGCGTCGGGAAAATCACGAAATAGGCTATAATACAGATACTTATCCAAATGCAATTTAAAACGATAAGTACCGGAATTTTTCCTATTTTTTTGACACACAAAACAGTGAGTTTGGCGCCGAGTATGGCAACCAATTGAATGATTAAAATGCTTACTATCAGTCCAATAGTTTTTTCATCATCGGTTTTCCATTGCACTTCTTGTTCGCCAAAATAAGCTGCCACAAGCATTACGGTTTGCACTCCCATACTGTAAACAAAAAAGGCAAACAAATAGGCTTTCAATCGGTTTGAGTTTTTGAGTTTTTTCCAGACTTCACGCAGTTCTTTATGTCCGTTAAATACGATTGATTTTGTGATTTTTCCGCGTTCTTTTTCAAATTTCGGGAGATACCAAAATGAATATTGGCTAAACGCAATCCACCAAATCCCGACGGTTACAAATGAAATTCGCATTGCTTTTTGCGTTGCCGCCACTTCATCGCCTCCGATACCGAAATACGACGGATACATCACCATCGCTAAATTGAAAATCAAAAGCAATGTACAGCCTAAATATCCCATTATGAATCCCTTAGCGCTGACATCATCATATTGTTCGGGTAGCGCCACATCCGGAAGATATGAGTTGTAAAACACGATGCTCCCCCAAAAACCAACAACTCCGCCAAAATATGCCAAAAGCCCGACGTATATATTTTCCAACGAAAACCAATACAACCCGATGCACGAAATGGCACCCAAATAACAAAAAAACTTCATAAAAGTTTTTTTATTACCCAGATAATCAGCTATTCCGCTTAAAATAGGAGCAAGAATTACCACTGCCAAAAAAGCCAATGCCGTAACAAAAGCGATAACCGCCGTGTTTTTGAACTCAATGCCAAAAAGATGAATGTGCGTGATGCCGGCTATTTTGAATAAAAGTCCGTAAAAAATCGGGAAAACAGCCGAAACAATCGTTAAACTGTACACCGAGTTTGCCCAATCGTAAAAAATCCAAGCTCGTAGCAGTTTTTTATGTCCACGCGGAAAATGCGCCATTTTAAAGGTTAATTTCTGGTTTGGTGGAGCAAATATATGATTTTTTACCGAAAAAAAACAATTTCGTTTGAAAACAACGAGGTTTGTATTGGCTAAAACTCGGTAAATCATTTGGTATTTTTCATTTTTTTCATATCTTTGTAATTCAAACAACGAAATTATGATTCATTACATATCAAATGAAACATTGGTGCTAGAACATATTGAAGCACTGATAGTCAATGATATAAAACTAAAATTATCGGAAGAAGCTATTTTGAACGCCAAAAGGTGCAGTTCTTTTTTAAATGATGAAATTTTAACCCGAACGGGAACTGATTTTGCTTCTGAAAATCAGCATAATTTATTAAAATCGTATGCCTGTGGCATTGGTAATCCCGTGCCTGACACGATAGTGAAATTGATGTTGTTCTTAAAAATACAATCGCTTTGTTACGGATTTAGTGGCGTTCGGTTGGAAATTATTGAACGTTTTTTGGATTTTTATAATAATGATGTTTTGCCGGTGGTGTATTCACAAGATGCTCCTGATGACCGTATTGCATTGGCACACTTGGCGTTACCGCTCATTGGTGAGGGCGAAGTACGAATTGACAAAAAAGTGTTTTCGGCTTGTGAATTGGAAAGTAAATTCGGTTGGAAGCCGCTGAAAATGAAGGATAAAGAAGCCGAAGCCTTGCTCGGCGGTACACAACTCACTACGGCTTATGGTGTTTTTAATTTAATTAAATCGCTGAAAATAAACAAAGTATCAGATTTTGTGTCGTCTATTTCCGTGCAGGTTTTCGGTACAAATCCGCTTTATTTTTCAGAGCAAGTGCAAGTGGTTCGTCCACACAAAGGACAAATACAAACTGCCGAACAATTATCTAAAATCATAAAAAACAATCGATTACAAAAATATTTTGATAAAAACGCATCTTGTTGCGCGCCGGAGGCTTTTTGCGCCATTCCGCAAGTTCACGGGGCAGTGAAGGATACGATTTCATACGTTCGGCGCATTATCAAAACCGAAGTAAATTCAACAACCGATAATTTTTTGGTGTTTCCGCACTTAAAACAAGTAATCACGGGCGGAAATTCGCATACCTTGCCACTGTCATTAGGTTTGGATTTTCTTTCAATTGCGCTGACAAGTCTCGGAAATATTTCAGAACGACGTATATTTTACCTTATTTCAGCCTTAAATAATGAAAAAATGGCTAAAAATGCAAGGGTTTTACTGGATTTATCCGTTTTTCAGCGAATCACCGAAGGAATTTTGGCTGAAAATAAACGATTATCTGTTCCTGTGAGTGTTGAAAGTCCTATTTTTAGTGAAAAAATGACGGATATTAAAGGAATGGGAGGCAGTTCTGCTGTAAAATGCAGTCAAGTGATTAAAAATATTGAACAGATTTTAGCCATAGAACTTCTTGTGGCAACGTTGCTTATTTCGGAAGAAAAAATCACTTTTGAATCGGATATTATCAAAGAATATATGCAATTTTTAAACCTAAACAACGAAAATGAGTCTATTTTAAAGAAAAATATTCAAAAAACAGTACAATTTTTTAATGAAAACGAATTTTTTTAGTATTTCTATTGAAAAAATAATCAATTATGCATAATTATATTACGAAACTCAAGTTAATGAACTCAAAAAAGTATTTTTTTGTCCTTTTGGTAGGGATTGCTTTCCAAAGTTGTAAAAATACCGGCAGTCCTGAGCAGTTGGTTGAGGAAATAAAATCAAGAGAAACGTATGAAAATTTCCGAACGATTTCTATTTCAGATACCACACAAAAGTCTTTTAATCAGATAATTATCGTAGATTCGGTATTCCGAAAAACGATTATTTCCGAAACGAAAAGTTTTTACAAACAAAACAATTTTCAAACGCGTTGGTTGTATGAGCGCAAAGCAACGAAATTGTTTTATGATTATATGAACGTTTTGGAAAATTCAGAAAACTACGGACTAAATCCGCAAACGTATCGTTATCAATCGCTTAAAAATCAGGTAGATTCACTTTATGCCTCCTCCCCTACTTTGCCGGCCATTGAAAAATTGGATAAAGAAATTACGGCTTCTTTTTTGCTATTAACCAGACATTTAGAAAGCGGGCGTATCAAAAAATTGGCACACGGCAAACACATTTGGAGGCGCTCGAAAAAAAATCGAGATGATGTGGAAATTCTTTTGAAAATGAAAGATGATGAAAATTTATCTGAAATAATGGACGTGCTGCATCCGCAACACACACTTTATCAGCGAATGAGTGAAAAATATAAATCGTTGAAAAACAAGCCTGACGATACTTTACGCAATGTTGTGATTGAAAATGCCAAAGAATTTTTGATGGGCTACAAAGATAAATCGGTGGGTGATTTGCGTTATAATTTGCTGAAAAAAGGATATGAAGCAATAGCCGAAAAGTCAGAAAATCAAGTAGATAACTCATTGTTGAAGGCTTTGATGCATTTTCAAAAAGATAACGGTTTGTACCCCGACGGAATTCCCGGAAAATCAACGCTTTATTACGTAAATATGAACGTTTCACAACAACGGGAATTGCTTCGGCTTAATATGGAACGTATCAGGCTGTTAAACAATAATTTAGGAGATGATTACATCATCGTGAATATCCCTGATTTTAAATTGTTTGTATATCATAAAGATTCGGTAATTCACCAAATGAATGTGATTGTAGGCAGGGAATATACGGCAACTCCCGTTTTTGTGGATACGCTTAAATATGTTGAATTTCGCCCTACGTGGACGGTTCCGCAAAGCATCATAAAAAATGAAATGATTCCGCAGATGGTTGCTCAATCCGACCCCGAGAAATACCAAAAACGAGGTTATACGCTTTATGAAAACGGCAAAAAAATCGACCCGAAAACGGTGGATTGGTCAAGCCCCGACATTAAAAAACGGACATTCAGGTTTGTAGAAGCTCCTTCGGCACGAAATTCTTTGGGATTGGTAAAGTTTATTTTAACCAACGATATGAGTATTTATCTGCACGACACGCCCTCGCCCCGCCTCTTTGCAAGGGAAAATCGTGCACTGAGTCACGGTTGCGTGCGTGTGGAACAACCCGTGGAACTCGCCTATTTACTTCTAAAAAATCAAGAGGGTGATTGGACGCGTGAAAAAGTGGAAGAAGCAATGCAATCAGGGCGTAACCAACGCCGTATTGCTCTGAAAACAAAATATTTGGTCAATATTCTCTACATTACGGCTTGGGTTGATGAAAATGACAAACTCATTATTAAGAATGATATCTATGGCTTTGACCAAGAGCAACTTAAAGAATTGAAACGCTATGAGTAAACAAAAAAGCCTAAACGCCACTGGTGTTTAGGCTTTTCAAATTTATGAAACATTTAGAAAACCGAAAGTTCGATTAATTTCAATACATTCAGATATTTAGAAGTACTCAAATATTTAGGGTGATTGTAGTAAGCAAAAATCATTGTTTTGTCTTTAATTGTTTGAATAACTTCTTTGTAAATATCTTTCGGAAGCACCGGACAACCCAAACTACGCCCCATACGCCCGTTTCGTTTTATGTAATCTTCACTTGCATAGTCGGCTGTGTGAATAACCACACCGCGTTCAGCCATATTGCTGTTATATCCTTTTTCATCGCCGTGAAGCCTCAAACTGAATCCCTTACTTCCCATATATGTATCACCTGTGATGTAAAAACCAAGACTGCTTTTGTTTGATTCTTTAACGTTTGAAAAAGAAGTTGCCGTTTTCTCGCCACTTTTCTTTCCGTGCGCTACATAGGTGTGATAAATGATTCGTTTATTTTCTAAATCAATGGTGTAAAATCGTTTTGTATCGCAATCTTTTGAAAAATCGATAATCGAAAAAATTTCTTTTTCATTCAAGCGTTGTTGTTTGCGAAGTGATTGATACCCAATGTAAGCATATCGGAAAGCCTCAAAATTTAAGTTGTTTTCTTCTCCCCCAATTTCATCGTAAACATCTCTGATGCTTGTTTCCATTTTCTTTAACGCCAATGAAACATACTCTTTTGTGCGTACCGAATCTTTGGCAGCATCAGTAGTAACGTTTTCTGCTTTTGATAGTTGGGCTGAAATCAGCAAAAAAAACAAACAAGCAATGCGAAAAAATACTTTGTTCATAAATCAATTAGTTTGGATTCAATGGTAATATGCGAAATGAGTTGCAAAGCTATGCTTATATAATTTAATAGACAAAAATTTTGCCCAAAAAAAATGTTAATTAACATTTAGTTAAGGATTAAAAAAACGCCGTGTTACCTTTTTTTATTACATTTGCCCTAAAAATTGGTAGTTTATGAAAAAGATTTTTTTAACATTTATTTTATGTTCAATTTGTGCGTGGTCATTCGCTCAACAAGGCAACGTTTTGGCACCTAATGCGCCGGTTCCGAATCGTTGGACGTTTGGCGGAAATATCGGTATTTCAGGAGGAAGTTACGGTTGGGGTTTTTTACTAACACCACGGGTAGGTTATAAAATTACTGAAAATTTAGAAGCCGCTATGAGTGTGAATTACACCTTGCAAAACACTGAATTTTACAGAAATAACCTTTTCGGATTTGGTCCTTCAATCAACTATTACATTCAACGGAATTTTTATGTAAGTTCCTCATTTGAACATTATTTCGTATCGCAAAAGCACAAGCGAAGCGGAAATACGTTTAAGGTGAATGAAAATGCGTTGTATGTGGGGGGCGGTTATATGCAATATTTGGGCGGAAACTCGTATCTGCAATTAGGATTTTCATATAATGTGCTGTATAACAAGGATAAAAGTATTTTTTCAACAGGATTTGTACCTAACGTAGGGATTATCATTGGGTTATAATTTTTTCAGGATTTTGTTTTTCTATTTCTTGTTGTTTTCGTACCTTTGCAGCCGATTACTAACAAGAGGAAAGATTTGGACTGATTGCAACCTCTTTTTGGAACTTCCAAAAAAATGCTAAAACAGTGATTTACATTATTTTAATAATGTTTCTGCTTTTACTTTAATGGCACACAGCATCAAAATCTTCCTTTCTAAAAAATAATTTTATAGAAATGGGATATTTATTTACATCAGAATCCGTATCAGAAGGGCATCCTGACAAAATTGCCGACCAAATCAGTGACGCACTGATTGACAACTTCTTAGCCTTCGACCCAAGTTCAAAAGTGGCTTGTGAAACGCTCGTAACCACAGGGCAAGTGGTTTTGGCAGGCGAAGTGAAATCAAACACGTACATTGACGTTCAGCAAATTGCACGCAACGTAATTCGTAAAATCGGTTACACCAAAAGCGAATATATGTTTGAAGCAAATTCTTGCGGAATCCTTTCAGCCATTCACGAGCAGTCGCCCGACATCAACCAAGGTGTTGAACGAGGCAATCCGGAAGAGCAAGGTGCCGGCGACCAAGGAATGATGTTCGGTTATGCGGTAAACGAAACCGAAAATTATATGCCTTTGGCACTGGATCTGTCGCACGCTTTGTTGAAAGAATTAGCCGAATTACGTCGTGAAAATAAGGAAATTACCTACCTTCGCCCCGACGCAAAAAGTCAAGTTACGTTGGAATACAGCGATGATAACAAACCTATTCGCATCAATACGATTGTAATTTCAACTCAGCACGATGATTTCGATTCGGAAGAAAAAATGTTACAAAAAATCAAACACGATATTGTAACTATCTTAATTCCAAGGGTTGTTAAAAAATATCCGCAGTACGCTCCTTTCTTTGATGATAACATTATTTATCACATCAACCCGACGGGAATTTTCGTTATTGGCGGGCCACACGGCGATACGGGGCTCACGGGAAGAAAAATTATCGTGGACACTTACGGCGGAAAAGGAGCGCACGGTGGAGGCGCTTTTTCAGGTAAAGACCCCAGCAAGGTGGACAGAAGTGCCGCGTACGCAATGCGACACGTTGCCAAAAATATGGTAGCCGCCGGAGTTGCCGATGAAATTTTGGTGCAAGTGAGTTATGCCATCGGGGTTGCCGAACCTACGGGGCTGTATGTCAATACATACGGAACGTCAAAAGTGAACCTTACCGACGGCGAAATTGCCAAAAAAGTTCAAGAAATTTTTAAATTACGCCCGTATGACATCGAACAGCGACTTAAACTTCGCAACCCGATTTACAGTGAAACAGCCGCTTACGGACATATGGGACGCACGCCACAAACCGTAACCAAAGTTTTTACTTCGCCTTACAATGAAACAAAAACCATTGAGGTAGAGTTATTTACGTGGGAAAAATTAGATTTTGTGGATACCATAAAAAAAGCATTTAATTTATAATTGCAAATGTGTTATAATAAATATACCCCAATGATTTCATTGGGGTATATTTATTTAAAAATCAAATACTTAATTTTTCTGTTCCCGATTGAAGTACACCAAATAGTAGTACATTTGTTTTTCTTCGTCCCAGCCTTTTTCGATGAACTTTTCAGCCGATTCCGGATTTACGAAATCCATTCGGATTTGAATATTCGTATCCAAATCAATCACGTTTTTGATTTTTTTACGAGCGTCCGAAACCGCTTTGTTGGCAATCTGGAAGTTTGAAACGTCTTCGATTTGATATTTGGGTCCTTTCTCTACTTTGTAATGTTTAAATTCGGGTATAAGTTCCGGATTATCAATTACTTCGTTCATAAACGCCGTTTCCTCGAACTCATCGTTCTTGGCAAAATAATTGATAGCCCGATTCATAAACATCACTTCTTGCTTTTTATCTTCGGCAGGAAGAATCACGTCTTTGGCAAAATCTTGACTGAATTTCAGGTATTTTTTAGTGTAAAAGTTCTCGTCGATTAAGGCATCTACGCCCAAGAAATTCTCCAACCAATATTTGGTGTCGTATCGATTGCTGTCCACCGAAAGCAGTTTGTATCCGTCTTCCTTATTGACGTTGAAGATGATACAACCCTTGTCGAGTTTGTGAATGTTCACGCCTTCTTGAATGATAATGTCCAGCTGATTTTGGTTTTCCTCAAATTGCAGAAAACTGTGTTTCATTTCTGATTTGAAAATCCCCACGGCGGTAACTTTTTCATTGTCCAAATAGATGTCGTGCAACAACGTAACGTACAATTCTCCGCTTTTGATATGCGGGTGATTGGACTGATTATAAAGATGTTGTGCTATTTTTTTGGAAACGGAATGAATGTTGTTTTCATTCTCAAAAATTTCGGAAACCAACTGATAGAGTTCGTTAAACTCCACGTCGGCATCGTGTGAAAATCGGAAGTAATTTTCTTCCTTCTCACGGAAAGGTTTAAAGAAATATTCTTTGAGTAATCCTACGATTTCGTCGTTGAGCGAATAAGGCTGTTGTGACAAAAACAAAGGCTCGCTTTTACTCTGATTTCCAATACGATGGATAGATAAACTATCAATATGTGTGGTGTAAAGATTTAGCATTTTTTATTATAAATGTAATGGTTCTTGAACGTTACTTCGGAATCGTAAAATATAAATTTCATCGTCTTTTATCTCATAAAAAATTGAAAACTTACCTTTAAAAAATATTTTTCGATATGCATCCAACTTTTCAATATACTGAGCTAAAAAATACGGATTTTCTTCTACTTCTCGGATTGTTTTTCAGTTTCGTTGTATATTTTTTCATAATAAATTGCTGATTTATTAAGAATTACCCAATATTTGAGAGTTTCCTTAAACTCAAATTCAGCCCTATTTGACCAAATAACTTTCATAATATTATTTTGCTTCCTGAAAAACTTGTTCGTTATTTTTCAATTTTTTCTCTTTAATGTCTTGCCGAGCCAATTCAATACAACGAACGTCTTCTTCCGTTATTTCAGAAACAGATTGAGGTTCAGCTACTTCAATACCAATATCTTCCAATGCTTTAACGGCTAATTGATATTCTCTGAAACTTAAATTTCTCTTTAAAGGAATTGCATTCATAACTTTATTTTTTTGCAAAGATAACGATTCTTTTTTACGGAAAATGAGTTTTTTAGTCTAATCCCACAAAAAAACGATTAATAATAATCCTCTTCTCTGAAATTATCGTAATCTTCGTCGTCCATATCAAAATCATTGAATTCGTCTTCAAATTCGTTGAAATCATCGGCGATGAACGATTTTTCGGGGGCTTCGGCAGGAATGGAACCGTGTGCAAAAAGCAAAGACGGATACGCCGTGGTATCTTCCGTATCGGCAATTTCCACAAGCTCCACGAAGAACGTCCACATCGAGAAGAAGTCGTACACATACAGCAACTTAGGTTCTTCTTCTCTTACCACCGAATCAATGGAAGTCTCTTCCATCAACCGAATTTCACCGCTTTCCGAGAGGTCAAAAAGCGTAATTTCCTCGCCCTGATTCCAATCGTCATCAGTGAGGTAAAACGACGCCATTTCACTACCCTCAAACCCGAACGATTGCACAATCACGTTGTGAAAATCTTCCAAAGTGGCTTCGCCTTCGATGGCAATGTCGCGGAAAACATCTTCCTTAACATCAAGTATAACTCTAAATTTATATATCATTTTTATTCTTTTTCTTATTTATTGTGTATGCCCTCCGAAAATCGTGCAAAACAATGGAAATCAATAATTAATTCAAATTAATCGATTGATTTCCATTAATTTTGCTTTAAAAGAGGCGTTTTTTTATTTCAAAATGTGTTGCCACATATCATTAATTGATTCCTTTTTCAGCTTTCCATTTTCTTGCTAAAAGCGTGTTTTTCAAGAGCATCGCAATAGTCATCGGGCCAACACCTCCGGGAACGGGCGTGATGTAATCCGCTTTTTCTTTAACCTGCTCAAAATCAACATCACCTACAATTCGGTAGCCTTTCGGTGCATTTTCGTCTCTTAGACGCGTAATGCCCACATCAACCACCGTTACGCCTTCCTTAACCATATCAGCTTTTAAAAATTCAGGAATTCCCAACGCCATAATGATAATGTCAGCCTGACAGGTAATCTCTTTAAGATTAGGCGTATAGCTATGCGTAAGGGTTACGGTAGCGTTGCCCGGATTTCCTTTCTGGCTCAGCAAAATACTCATCGGGCGACCCACAATGTGCGAGCGACCCACCACCACCACGTGCTTGCCTTTGGTCTCGACGTTGTGGCGTTTTAAAAGTTCCATAATTCCGAAGGGCGTAGCGGGGATAAAAGCCTCCATATCAAGGGCTATTTTCCCGAAATTGGCAGGATGAAACCCGTCCACGTCTTTGTCGGGGTGAACGGCTAATAAAACCTTCTGACTGTCAATATGTTTCGGGAGCGGTAACTGCACGATGTATCCGTCGATGGCTTCATCGTGGTTGAGTTCGTCAATTTTTTTGAGCAGTTCCGCCTCGCTGATGTCAGCAGGAAGCTCTACCAAGGTGGAATCAAAACCTACTTGCTGACAGGCTCTTACCTTGCTGCCCACGTAGGTTAAACTGGCTCCGTCGTTGCCCACCAAAACGGCTGCCAAGTGAGGTACTTTTCCGTTTTTGGCTTTAATTTGTTTTACTTCTTCGGCAATTTCTTGTTTGATTTGCTCGGATGTTTTTTTTCCGTCTAATAGTCTCATATTTCTTATTTTTTTGTTGTCAGTTTTGTGGGATTATTCGTCCGTTTCTAAATAATTTTTCAGCTGTTTGAGCGATACGAAGTTCTTAAAAATCAGTTTGGTGTCTGATTTCTCGGCTTCGTCAATAATTTTGAGCAACAGCTCGGTAGGGATTTGCTCTTCTCCGCACAAATTTTCGTCAAAATCAATACCCGCCGCCACGCCGTCTTCATACATTCCGAGGCACCAGAACTCCATAAAGTCCGTCAGCGTGATTTCGTCCACTGCATAGTGTTGCCACTCCTCTTTCATACAGCTTTCGGCGGTCTTTTTGTCAGACCAAAACGGAAAAACCGAAATGGGCTGTCCCGTTTCTTCAATAAAAAAAGTGTTAGATGGGCAAACCGCCACTTCCTTTTTGTTTTTCAGGTAAAAAACCTTTTGGGTTGCTAGTATTTTATGAATAAATGTGTGCATTTTTCTCTCAAATTACTTGCTATTTAATTGCGAAACGTCATTCAGCAAAAAGAATAACATATTGTGAATGTGTTGTATGGCAAAAAGCTACTTTACCGTTTTAACTTTTGGCAAGCCGATACGCTTCAACATTTGGTTGGCTTTATCCAGTTTGTCAGGGAATATAATTTTCTCATCTAACGTATTCAGCGATTTGTTAATAGCAACAATCGGTATTTTTCGTTGTTTTAATTCTTTTTCAATTTTCATAATCATATTCATTTTCGTTTCACTAAAAAACCTTCATATTCAACCCCGACTTTAAAAATATCCCATTCATTTTCTAATTCTCCATAAATTTCAAAATCGTTTTTTACATCATCTAAAAACTTGGTTATTCCCATTCGGTAAAGCCTTGTTCTTGCTTTGGTACTTCCTGTTGCATAGACCCAAACGTGCGGATATTTATCTGTAAAGGCATAAAGTGTCGCCACAACAGTTGCTAAAACTTTTTCACTATCACCATTGTTTGAAATAACTGTATCATCAATATCACCCGTTTGAATATTTTTATCACCAAACGCTAAATTGTATAAATCTTTTAGATTTGTTTCTTGATATTTGACCAATTTTCGAATAGCTCCTTTCGTTCCTTCACTTGTGAACTCAAAGGTCATCATTTTTTCGCTGGCACTTAGGGCATATTTAGGCAAATACATTGTTAAATAATTGTTTTGATATGATTTTTTATATTTCTCTTTATATAAAAAAAGTGTTAGACGGGCAAACCGCCACCTCCTTTTTGTTTTTCAGGTAAAAAACCTTTTGGGTTGCTAGTATTTTATGAATAAATGTGTGCATTTTTCTTCTTTTTTGTCAAATAAGCCGAACAATTTGCTCTTTCGTCTTCACGATTGTATCGCTTTTCAAAATAAATCGCCTATTCCTCTTCAATTTCTTCCAAATAGGTTTTTAAGTCAGCAAGCGATTTAAAATTTCTGAACGAAAATCGGGTTTTGGCAGCTTCTGCTTGGCGAATTAAATCTGTTACTAAATCAATCGGAAGTTGTTCATAACCAAATAAATTATGGTCAAAATCAAGCCCGACCACTACGCCGTCATCATACATCCCTAAGCACCAAAGTTCCATAAATTCAGCCAACGGAATTTGCTCAACACGATGCTTTGCCCATTCTTCCGCTTGGCAAAGTTGGGCACGCTTCTCCTCGCTCCAAAAAAGCAGTGTCGGACACGCCTCTTCTTCCGCTTCGTCGTAAAAAAAGTGATTTGACGGACAAACGGCAACGCCTTTTTTGTCTTTCAATGTGTAAACAACGCCTGTTTCAACCACTTTTTCCACAAAGCGTTCGTATCGCTCTTCTATTATTTTTGAGTCTATTAGCATTTTTGTTCCTTATAAAGTTCCTTTTCGGACGAATTTTCAATTTCGGCAGGAATAAAACCAAATATTTTATCCGAATTACAAGAATAAACAGGACGAATAATCCCCTAAACAGAAAAATTTACTAAAAAATCAGTACGAATTATGTAAACCTTTATGAGATTATCCAATTCATTAACACGAATTGCCTGTTCATTTTTATTTTACAAAATTCGTCGAGACGAATTTGCTCTATTTTTTCTCCCTGCCGAATTCGTCTCGACGAATTGGCTCCCTATGTTTTATTTGTCAAATTCGCCTTAACGAATTGCTTGTTTTTTTGTTATTTTGAGTAATTCGTCGCGACGAACGCATCAAAATTTAGCCTGTTTATGAAATTCGTCGGCACGAATTGGTTAAAAATCTGCATTTTTGTCAAATTCGCCTCGACGAATGAACTAAATTGGGGTGTTTTGAGCAAATTCGTTTTGGTGAACGACGCAATTTTATTCCTTTTTGGGCTATTCGCTACGCAAATGTGTGTCAATATCCATACGTTGATGAAGAATTCGGATAATTTCAATGCAATTTTCATCTTCTTTTATTCTGTAAAAGATAAAATGCGATTTCATTTTAGCCTTATAATATCCTTCACGAACACGATTGTAATCAATTCCCTGCGAGGGATTTTGTGCCAAATCCTCGATGGCATCAATTAGCAAATTATAATAAAGGTCGGCTTGCTTGGCAGACCAAGTTTTGAGCGTATAAAGCCAAATGTGCTCCATATCGTTTTGAGCTTCTCGGCTTATTTTGTAATCCATTACTTTGTAATATGTTTATTGTGAAGCTCTTTCAAAAACGTTTCCCGATTAAAGTCCGCCACAAAGCCCGATGCCTCTCCCTTTTTGAGTTCAGCAACAAGTGCGTTTTTTTTGGCTTCTTCATACTCAAATAATTGCAAGGCAGCCCGCACGACTTCACTTGCCGAAGCGAATTTTCCCGACTCTATCTGTGCATTGACATACGCACTGAAATAATCTTCAAGCACTATTGAAATATTCTTAGCCACAATTTTAATGTTTTACTTAAACGGATTGTTTGGAGGCGATTACCTACGCATTCCCTGCATCATTTGCATCATTTTTTTGCCGCCGCCGCCCTGCATCATCTTCATCATTTTGCTCATCTGGTCGAACTGCTTCATTAATTGATTCACCTCCTGAATGTCACGACCGCTACCTTTGGCGATTCGTTTTTTGCGATTCATATCGATAATGGCAGGCGTACTGCGTTCTTTGGGGGTCATCGAGTAGATAATGGCTTCGATGTGTTTGAAAGCGTCGTCGTTAATGTCGAGGTCTTTCACGGCTTTGCCCACACCGGGAAGCATCCCGAGCAGGTCTTTCATACTTCCCATTCGTTTGATTTGCTGGATTTGCTCCAAGAAATCATCAAAGCCGAATTGGTTTTTGGCAATTTTTTTGTGTAACTTGCGGGCTTGCTCTTCATCGAACTGTTCCTGAGCGCGTTCCACGAGCGATACCACATCGCCCATCCCTAAAATACGGTCGGCCATACGCTCGGGATAGAAAATATCGATGGCGTCCATCTTTTCGCCCGTACCGATGAATTTAATGGGTTTGTTCACCACCGATTTAATGGTGATGGCAGCCCCGCCGCGGGTATCCCCGTCCAATTTCGTGAGGATAACTCCGTCAAAATTAAGCACATCGTTAAAGGCTTTGGCGGTGTTCACGGCATCTTGCCCGGTCATTGCATCAACCACGAAAAGGGTTTCTTGCGGATTGATGGCTTTGTGGATGTTCGATATCTCGTTCATCATCTGCTCATCAACGGCCAAACGCCCCGCCGTATCGACAATCACCACGTTGTAACCGTTTGATTTGGCGTGCTGTATTCCCTTTTGGGCGATGTCTACGGGGTTGTTATTTCCCTTGTCGGAAAAGACCTCCACGCCCACCTGTTCGCCCACAATGTGAAGCTGGTCGATGGCTGCGGGTCGGTACACGTCGCACGCTACGAGTAATGGTTTTTTATTTTTTTTCTTTTTAAGGAAGTTAGCCAGTTTGCCCGAAAAAGTTGTCTTTCCCGAACCCTGCAAGCCCGACATCAAAATAACCGACGGATTGCCCGAGAGATTCACCCCCGAGGCATCGCCCCCCATTAGTTCGGTGAGTTCGTCCTTAACGATTTTGACCATCAACTGACCGGGTTGCAAGGTGGTAAGCACGCTTTGCCCGAGTGCTTTTTCTTTTACTTTGCTGGTAAAGTCTTTGGCTATTTTGTAGTTTACGTCGGCATCAAGTAAGGCACGACGTACTTCTTTGAGTGTTTCGGCAACGTTAATTTCGGTAATTTTTCCGTGCCCTTTGAGGTTATGCAGGGCTTTTTCTAACTTATCGCTTAAATTATCAAACATTTTTTTATCAAATTTAGAATGGACAAAGGTATGAAAAAAAGTTGAATGACAAAACGCACCATTTATTTTTATGTGTAACGGCTTTTAAATACCGAAATCTTTTTTACCAGTGAAGCGCCAAGCGCACAAAAATGCACATTCATCTTGATGAAATGCTTGAAGTTTTTTGTAATTATGTAGGTAATGCAACAGAAAAGAACGAAATAAAACAAAATCTACATAGCTCATACCGGAAAATTACTGTCGGTAGCAGTTGTATATCGTTTCATCATAATGAGTAAACCCTTTGCCAAAGACATACTCTAACAAAGGGATATTTTAAATTTATAGCTGAATGAAAGCCTATTAATCAAAAGGATTGTTCTTTCTTTTGCATCACGGCGCCGGCAATTAATGAAATAATAAAACCGAAAAATAACGTTCCGCCTATTGACATTAAAAACGAAGATAAAGGCGACATAAATTTGCGCATCATTTCAACGGATTGGTCGATTTGTTGGGAGGTTAAGTTGCCCGATTCAGCCATTTTTTCCCGTTGCAGATTCAGCATTTTTTCGGTAAAATCCGGTTCGATAAGGGTCATAAAAATAAGATTGTAAACTCCGGAGACAAGAGCCCCCACAAGCACCACTCCGACACCTATTTTAAATGCCTGACCCAGCGTGATATAACCCGAATTAACTGATTTATATTGGTTAATTCCCAAAATCACGAAAAGAATCATTACCAAAAAGCTCAATACTGTTACACTAAGCCCAACGGCAGTATCGCCACTGAACGTTAAGCCCATTGCATACACCACCACTGATACGGCAATGAGGGCCAATCCGTAATACAATCCGTTTTTGAGCATAATGCTCTTGCTGTTTATTGCATTTGTTTTCATACCGGTATATTAAATTTTGATTACCCGCCAAAGGTAACAAAAGAATACGAAAAACCAAACAAGAAATGCTTTTTTAACAGTTTTCGGCAATAAAAATGAAAGGTTTTAGCGCACTTTTTCATCCTCTTCTTCCTCATCAGGGAATATTTCAATCTGAGGTTCTTTCAGCGTTTCTTTGTTGGCGATGCTTCTGTCCAAGCTCAAAAGCAGGCTCGGCAAAAGTAATAAATTGGTAGCCATCGCAAAAAGAAGTGTTACGGAAACCAACCCACCGAGGGCTTTCGTACCGCCAAATCCTGAGAGTAAAAACACTGAAAATCCGAAGAATAACACCATTGAAGTGTAAAACATACTCACACCCGTTTCGCGCAAAGCGGCGTATACCGATTTACTGATTTTCCATTTGCGGGCAACCAATTCCTGTCGGTATTTTGCCAAAAAGTGAATCGTATCGTCCACCGAAATTCCGAATGCAATGCTGAAAACCAATATGGTAGAAGGTTTAAGCGGAATGCCCAAAAAGCCCATCATTCCGGCGGTTATCAACAGCGGAAGCAAATTCGGTACTAATGAAACCAAAATCATTTTAAACGAACGGAACATATACGACATTATCAAAGCAATCAAAAAAATAGCCAACGATAACGAGTATATAAGATTGGTAACCAAGTAAGTAGTTCCTTTTGAAAATAAAAATGCCTTGCCGGTTATTTTAACTTCGTATTTATCTTCGGGGAATAACTTCCGAGCCTTGGTGTAAATGCTCTCCTCGATTTCCTGCATCTTTTTTTCTGTGCCGATGTCCTTCATAAAAGTCGTAATCCGAGCCGTTTGTCCCAGTGAATCCACGTAAGCCGAAAGCATTTGGGCGTTTCCTTTTGAATTGCGAACATAACTCATTATAAAGTTCTGTTCCTGAGCCGTTGGCAGGGCAAAATAATCCGGATTTCCGTTGTAATAGGTTTGTTTTGCGTATTTTACCAAATCTAAAACAGAAATTGGTTTTGAAATTTCAGGAATCTCATCAATATGTTCACAAAGCGTTTCCAAACGTTTGAGATTCGGCAGACGCATCACGCCGTTTTTCTGTTTGGTATTAACGGTGATTTCCAATGGCATAATGCCTCCGAATTCCTTTTCAAAAAAGAGAATATCATCAAAAAAAGCCGCCGATTTAGGCATATCTTCAATCAAACTTCCGGAAATTTTAATTTTATAAATCCCGATGATGCTTGCCACGAGCATTGCAATCGCCACCGAAAATACCGCAAACCGATGGTGTTTTACCGTATTTTCAAGCCAGCGAATGAGTCCGCCAATCCAATTACGTTGCAAATGACGCAAATGTTTGGCTTTCGGAATCCGCATAAAACTGTAAATAATCGGAATGATGAGCAGTGATAAGAAAAATATGGAAATTACGCTGACTGAGGCAATTATACCGAATTCTTTCAGCAAATCGCTTGCCGTGAAAATAAACGTGGCAAACCCGATGGAGGTGGTCAAATTGGTCAGAAGCGTTACGTTCCCGATGTTTCGGATAACGCGTTGCAGTGATTTGGCTTGATTGCCGTGTTTGTTAATTTCTTGTTGATATTTGTTAATCAAGAAGATACAATTCGGAATTCCGATTACAATAACCAACGGCGGAATGAGTCCCGTTAAAATCGTAATTTCATAACCGAACAAACCAAGAAAACCGAAAGTCCACATCACACCCACGGAAACCACCGTCATTGAGATGAACATCGCCCGAAACGAACGGAAGAACAAAAAGAAAATCAGCGAAGTAACAAACAATGCCGCCCCGATGAACAACCCGATTTCGTCAATGATGCTCTGTGCACTCAACGTACGAATATAAGGCATTCCCGAAGTGTGAACTTTTAGGCTTGTTTGTTGCTCAAAACGTTTGATTATTGGGATAAACTCATTGATAATAAACTCCTTACGTGCTTTGGTGTTGATGATTTTTTTATCCATATACACCAACGTTTGCAAGGTTTGTGTTTCTTTGTTGTATATCAATCCTTCATAAAACGGAAGTTTTTCGGCAAGCACATTTTGGAGGCTGTCCGCTTGTTGTTGGGTTTCGATTTTTCCCTTCAGAAGTGAATGTGTAACGAAACGTTCTGAGGCGGTGTCTTTTACTAAAACGGGAAGGTTTTCAACCGAAATAACGGCCTTAATTTCGTGAAAATCGTTGAGCTTTCGGCTCAGGTCATTCCATTTATTAAGCACTTCGGGCGTGAAAACATTTTTGTCTTTAATGGCAAGTAAAATCAGGTTCCCTTCCTCGCCAAATTGGGAAAGAAATTCCCTGTATTCCAAATTCACGGGGTGGTCATTAGGCAACATATTTGCTTCGGTAAACGTGAAGCGAATATTTTTCCATTGAATTGCCAAAAAGATGGTAATCAGTATTATAGAGGTGAGAATCGTAATTCTGTTTCGCAGTATCAAACGAGCAATGGTTGTCCAAAATGCCGCTTTAAACCATTTTATCATTAGTCTTTTTCTTTAAATCTTAAAATGAGTGCAAAAGTAGTAATAAATTTGAGATTTTCCTCGTTATTTTGCCTATTTATCACAAAAATTAGTGTTGTGTAATCGAACAAAATGAGGCAATTTGAAACGTTCAAACTGCCTCATTTTTCTAAATTAAATATGACATAAATTATTTCATAGGCGGGTATTTTTCTAATATTTTATTTACAAAATTGGCAATCGCTTCTTCCTTATTATTCACATTTTGAGGAATATATCCTGTACCCTTTCCTTGCCAGACCAATTCTTTGCTTTTGGCATCAATAAGCTCAATGTAAAGCGTTCCTTCGGTGTTTGAACTCACGTTATAGTAATTTCCGCCATAGAAAGGTCCCCAGCCAAATCCCCAACCCCAGTAGTACGGGTGATAATGAAAATTATTGTTGTAAACATTGATATTTTCACGTTCTTTGGTGAAAATACTTACCAAAAAATCAGGATTTTCGGATAAATTCATTTCTTTTGCGTTTAAATTTTGCTCGATGGCACGCAAAATACGTTTTTTGTCCAAGTCCGAAATGGGAACGCGATCAAGTCCTTCCTTAAAAAAGGCATACGATTTGTAGGTAGAAAAATCCGCTTGACGGTCATAATCTACTGCTACCGAAACAGTTGCGCACGAAACAGAAAATAAGGCAACCGATACAAGTGCGATAAAAGATGCTAAATTTTTCATATTCAATTTGTTATTAGTTATATAATTATTCTTTTATAAGAGAATAACCGCAAAATCTATACCAAATTGTACTTCCCAAGTCATAAAATTTTGCAAAAAAATAAATTATTTCTATTCACGAGGCGTTATTTCTTTTCGAAAATAAAAAAATAACTCGTAAAAACACTTCGTTTTCAATATATTTATTTTCGATTTACTTCGAATAAACAAAAATATAATCAACTGACAATCTGATGAATACCGATTAATTTTTACGAATATGAAAAAAAAGTTTAGCATAAATTTTGGATATATCAATTTTAATACATACTTTTACCCATATTTTTATTATATTCACAAATATGAGCAACAATTCAGAACAGAAAAAAAGAACGGGTATGTATGAAAACGTAATGCACGAGTTCAATAAAGCGGCTGACAAAATGAATTTAGATGCAGGCGTTCGCAAAATTTTAGCTACCACACAAAATGAAATCGTGGTGCATTTCCCTGTAAAAATGGACGACGGTTCCATTGAGGTTTTTACCGGTTATCGCGTGCAGCACAATAACGCTTTGGGTCCTTACAAGGGCGGGTTGCGTTATCACCCAACGGTGGACATTGATGCTGCCAGAGCCTTAGCCACTTGGATGACGTGGAAAACAGCCATTGCAGGACTTCCGTATGGTGGCGGAAAAGGTGGAATACAGATTGACCCGTCAAAATATTCAAAAAACGAACTGGAACGAATCACACGTCGTTTCACGTATGCGTTAGGAGACAATATCGGTCCTGACTATGACATTCCGGCACCGGATGTAAATACAAACGCACAAATAATGGCTTGGATTTCAGATACATATGCTTCTGCAAAATCGCCGGCCAATCGTTCGGTGAATTTACACGTTGTTACCGGAAAACCCGTACTTTCAGGCGGATTGCAAGGGCGTGACAGAGCTACCGGCTACGGTGTTGTGGTTTCAATCGAAAAGTGGGCAAAGAAAAACAACGTTGATTTAAAAGGAAAAACCTACATTGTTCAAGGATTTGGAAATGTCGGGTACTGGACGGCGCATTTCCTTAATAAGTTAGGAGCGAAACTCATTGCTGTTCAAGACCATACGGGGTCAATTTCCAATGCGGAAGGCATCAATCCGGAAGAATTATTGGCTTACACCAAAACAAGCAAAGGAGGCGTGGGCGGTTATGGCAAAGCTAAAAGTATTGACAATGCAGAATTCTGGAAAACAGATTGTTACTTATTAGTTCCGGCGGCTTTGGGCAATCAAATTACCACTGACAACGTGAATGACATCAAGGCAACGCTCATCGCCGAAGGAGCTAACGGTCCAACCGATGCAGCGGCAGAAGAGGTGCTTTTGAAAAAAGGTATCAACATTATTCCTGATATTCTGTGCAATAGCGGTGGCGTAATCGGGTCTTACTTTGAATGGCTTCAAAACAAGCGCGCTGAAATTTGGGAAATTGAAGAAGTGCTTACCAAACTGCGCCAGAAAATTGAAGTAGCCTTTGACTCGGTAGTTTCGTGTGCCGAGCGTTACAATGCTGATTACAGAACGGCAGCCTATATCGTTGCTTTGGAACGAATTGAACAAGTATACAAAGAACGAGGCGTATTTCCATAATGGGAATTTTTTCATAACAAAAAAGTTGCTCAATTTGAGCAACTTTTTTGTTTATATTTTATTGATTTTCAGAATTGTTTAATTCAAAAAAGCTAAACATATTACCGCCGTACTTCTTGTCGTATGAAAAATAAATATTTTCATCTAACGCCGTGTGTTTTGAATGTTCGATAATGAGAACGCCTTCTTCCGTAAGTAATTCATTTTCAAAAACCAATCGGATGATTTCAGTGAATTTTTCTTGTGTAAAATCATAGGGCGGGTCGGCAAAAATAACGTCAAATTTTTGAGTGGTTCGTTTCAGATAATCATAAACATCTGATTTTAGGGCTATTATTGAATAATCCAACTCCTGAGCCGTTTTTGTGATAAATTGCACGCAACCTTTGTGATTATCAACCGAAATTATATTTTCACAACCGCGACTGGCAAACTCATAGCTGATGTTTCCGGTGCCTGAAAACAGGTCAAGTACCGAAATTTCATCAAAATAATAATGATTGTTCAAAATATTGAACAGGGCTTCTTTGGCAAAATCGGTTGTGGGACGCACGGGCAATTTTGCCGGAGCAATCAAATGTTTCCCTTTATTCTTTCCTGAAATGATACGCATTTAAGGTGATTTATTTTATAATTTCTTGATTTAATTTATTCGTCATAATGCCCATAGGCACTTAATAACTTAACTATTTTCTCATCTTGAAAAATTTCATAAACAAGGCGGTGTTTTTTATCAATCCGCCGAGACCATACAGAGCGGTCTCCATAACCTTTTAAAGGCTCAACTTGCCCTGTTCCTGTGGTTGGATTTGTAACTAACTCCTTTAAAAACAAGCCTACTTTTTGAACGTTTTTCTTTTGTCCCGATTTCAGATGTTTGTTAATATCTTCTATAAATTCCTCTGTTTCTTGCAGTGAATATTCTTCCATTGTTAGTTATTTCAAAAAACGTGCTTCAAAACTTTCGATACTCATTGTTTTTCCTTCCTGTTTTCTTGCTTTATCAATCTTGGCAAAAAAGGCTTCCTTACTCATTTTGGTATCGTCTTTTTTCTGTTTTTTTACTTTTATATTCACGGCTTTTAACAGATTAACTACCATTTTGTATTGCTTTGGCGTAATATCGTTTTGCAGTTTTATTGTTCTCATTGTGTTATTTTTTAAATTTGAATGATTTTAAACTTTAAATGTTTTTCTTATAATTTTCCAATTTTAAAATTGCAACAATTTGGATATTACTTTTGCCTAAAATACACATCAATCGGAACACCGTTAAAATCAAAGTTTTCACGCAATTTATTTTCCACAAAACGGCGATACGGGTCTTTTACGTATTGCGGTAAATTGGCAAAAAACACAAACTGCGGCATTGGCGTAGGTAATTGCGTACAGTACTTGATTTTGATGTACTTACCTTTGATAGCCGGTGGCGGATAATTCTCAATAATGGGCAACATCACCTCATTGAGTTTGTGTGTCGGGATACGTTTTGAACGATTTTTGTAAACTTCAACCGCTGTTTCAATGGCTTTGTAAATACGTTGTTTGGTCAATGCTGACACAAAAATAATGGGGACATCGGTAAATGGAGCAATTTCCTTGCGGATAATCGCTTCGTATTCCTTAGTGGTGTTGTTATTTTTTTCAACCAAATCCCACTTATTCACCAGAATAACAATGCCTTTGCGGTTGCGTTCTGCCAGCCAAAAAATGTTGCTGTCTTGCCCTTCAAATCCGCGGGTGGCGTCAATCATCAAAATACAAACATCGGAATGCTCAATGGCTCTGATTGAACGCATTACTGAGTAAAATTCCAAATCTTCCTTCACTTTTGATTTTCGGCGGATTCCGGCTGTGTCTACCAAATTGAATTCAAATCCGAAGCGGTTGTATTTGGTGTCGATTGCATCACGCGTGGTTCCGGCAATATCAGTAACGATATATCTGTCTTCCCCGATAAGGGCATTGATGAATGACGATTTTCCGGTATTGGGGCGACCTACCACCGCAAAACGAGGCAACTCGTCATCATTTGTTTGATTTTCACGCTCCGGAAGGGCTTTTACCAAATCGTCCAAAAGTTCACCGCTTCCGCTTCCGTTGATGCTCGAAAGCGTGTAAAGATTCTCAAAACCAAAGGCATAGAACTCATTGGCATCGGCAAGACGATTGTTGCTATCCACTTTATTAACCGCCACGAAAATCGGTTTTTTGGCACGACGAAGCAAGTCGGCTACGGTTTCGTCCATACCCGTAACGCCATCTTCAACGTTTACCATAAAAATAATGGCATCGGCTTCATCAATGGCTAAATTTACTTGCTTATCTATCTCTTTTTCAAAAGTATCGTCACTCCCGATAACGTATCCTCCCGTATCAATAACGGAAAATTCCACGCCGTTCCAGTCAGTTTTCCCATAGTGTCGGTCGCGGGTAACGCCACTCACGGAATCAACAATCGCCTCACGGCGTTTTATCAATCGGTTAAAAAAGGTCGATTTTCCCACATTTGGGCGACCTACAATAGCAACAATAGCGCTCATATTTTCTTAATTTTGTGGGCAAAGATAATTCTTTTTAAGCAAAAATGGAAAAGAGTTTGCACAAAACGCCCTTTTAATAGATTTTATCTACTTGCGGAAGGGCGTACGTTCCGAGTTCTTGGTCGTTGGGCGTGTCGCTCATTTCAAAAATAAGTTTGCCTCCGTTGATGATATCTTTATGACTGATATACAGCTTTTTATATGATTTTCCGTTTAAAGAAATCGATTTGATATACTTATTTTTGTCCGAAAAATTACGGGCTTTTATCTTAAAAGTTTTGTTTTCAGGAAGTTGAATTTCTGCTTCTTCAACATACGGAGTTCCAAATAGATAGACGCCCTGTGCCGGATTCACCGGATAAAAACCCAATGACGACAGCACGAACCAAGCCGACATTTGTCCGCAATCTTCATTTCCGCAATGTCCATCGGGTTGGTTTTTGTATTGACTTTTAAGGATTTGGCGTATGATTTCTTGCGTTTTGGAAGGTTTTTGAACGTAATTGTACAAATATCCCACGTGGTGGCTCGGTTCGTTTCCGTGTGCGTATTGCCCAATCATTCCGGTGCTGAAAATCGGGAGTTTATCTTCGGGAAGCGGATAATAACTGAACATCGAATCCAATTTCTGTTCAAAACGCTCGTTGCCGCCGGTGGTTTTTACCAAATTCGGAATGTTTTGAGGTACGAACCAGAAATAATGCCACGCATTGCTTTCACAGAAATAAGGTGTGTATTCCTTTGGAATAAAAGGACTTACGAATTTTCCGTTTTTATCTTTCGGACGTAAAAAAGTCGATTTTTCATCGTAATGATTTTTCCAATTTTCGCTGCGTTTCAAAAAATATTCATAATCGGCTGTTTTTCCTAACGCCTTGGCAAACATTGCGATACACCAATCGCCGTACGCATATTCCACTGTTTTTGAAACCGACCAATTTTCGTGATGTTCATCGGTAGGTACATAACCGAATTTTTTGTACAAATCAATTTGACGTTCATCAACCATCGCACTTTCTTTGCAGGCTCGGTACGCCAATTCCGAGTCCATCGAGAAGCCTTTAAAATACGCATCAACTACCACAGGAACAGCGTGATAGCCAATCATCATATTGGTTTCATTTCCTTGCATTGACCACACGGGAAGTCTGCCGGTTTCTTGGTAATGTCCCAAAAGAGAATGAATAAAATCGTTGGTGCGTTCGGGTTGTGTGATGGTAAAAAGCGGGTGCGTAGCCCGAAACGTATCCCAAAGAGAAAAGGTATCGTAACGATGAAATTTTCCGGAATTTTTCACCTGATTGTCAGCACTTTTGTAGTTTTTATTGGGGTCGCTAAGCAAGGTGGGACACAGCATCGATTGATAGAAAGCGGTGTAAAAAATCGTTTTTTTGTTCGTGTCGTTGGTTGTGATTTTGATTTTTTGTAATTCGTTTTCCCAGCTATTTTTGGCTCGATTGCGATATTTGTCGAAATCAAAATCGTCCGTTTCGGTTTGCATTGAAGCGTAAGCTCCTGCCAAATTGGCGGTTGATAAGGCTGTTTTTACGACGATTTGTTCGTTTTCTTGGGTGCTGTATATTAGTTCAATACGTGTGTTTTTTCCGCTGGTGGGATTGGTGGTTTCTTTTTCGTCATTAAAAAGAAGGTAGGCAGAAAAAGGTTTTGAAAATTCCATCACGAAATAAATCCGCTGGTCTTTTGCCCAACCCGTTGATTTTCGGTAACCTTCTATTTTTGAGTTGCTTACTACGTTTATATGCGTATCGGTGGGAGCATCCCAATTCATTGAAAATCCTAAATCTACATTGATTTTGGTGTTTCTATCTTCGGGAAACGTGTACCGATGAATACCGACCCGCTCGGTGGCAGTGAGTTCGGCTTTGATGTTAAAGCTTTGCAAATCAACGCTGTAATAACCCGCCGTAGCCGTTTCGTTTTCGTGACTGAATTTTGAAAAAGGCTTGTAGGAATTCTCGGCGATGCGTTCACTGAATCGGCTGTTGGTGGGCATTACCAAAATATCGTAAAGGTCGCCCGCTCCGGTGCCCGAAAGGTGGGTGTGCGAAAATCCCGAAATGATGCTGTCTTGATAGAAATATCCCGCGATTCTGTCCCAGCCGGGAATGCCGATATCGGGGCTGAGCTGCACCATTCCGAAAGGAAGCGTTGCACCGGGGAAAGTGTTACCGGGACCGTCCGTGCCTATAAACGGATTGACAAAATCGATTAGGTTTTCGGTTTTTTTAATCTGATTTTCAGTAGTTTTTGAATCGTTACACGAAATCAGACCTATAAGTAAAATAAAAAAAATTGTTCTCATAAAATTACGGATTTTGAAACCACAAAAAAAACAAAAAATCTTGAAAAAACCAAGATTTTTTGTTTGTAAAATTGAAGGGAATTAGTTACTAATATTCCTTAAATTTCTCACCATCGGTATAGTCAATCCAATCTACTCTCCACTGTTTCTTTTTCAAAGTTGCAATATTTTCTGACGTAATTTGATTTTTTTCAGTAGGCGAATTGGAATTTGTGACGATAGTGCTTTGTATAGGATAAAGTAGTCCGTCCAATCCAACTCTTTCATACTCAATTTTTCCCAAAGGTAAACTATTAATCAAATTAGTCATAGCCTCTGCATTTATTTTATTTTCAGTACAATCTAAATATTCAATAGAACTACCTTTGAAATCCAAAGATGTTAGTTGGTTGTTTCTGCACAACAGACTTTTTACTGACCCTAAATTACCTAAATCAGTTAACTGGTTGTTGTTACAATTAAGTTTTTCTACGTGACCTAACTTCAACGATGTTAATTGATTATCAGAACAACGTAAAACAGAAATGCTTGAACCACTAACATTTAGTGATTTTAAGTTATTTTTTGAACAATCTAACAGCAATAATCTCATTCCTTTTACATTTAAGGTAGAGATTCCTGTTAAGCCACATCGGAGTACTTTAAGTTTTTTATTCTTTCTAACTTCTAATGAGGTAAGTTTTGTAGGTTTTTTTTTGTATACAGAACCAGAGGTCATAGTAGGGCCTCCTTTTTCATGATAAGGCTTTGTAATTTCACTTAAATTTAAAAAATCCAAATGAACCACATCTCCATAGATGGTAACCGTTTGTGATACTAATTTAAAAGCGTAAATATGAGTTCTGGGATAGTCTACGAGAACATATCCTAAGTCATGTTCATATTCCCTTTGAATTTCTGATAAGTCTTCCCCTTTTTCTTTTATACCATTGTTATTGATGTCAATCCAAACATTATTAGGAAGCTCTCCCCCCTCGTATTCGGAACCAAAAAGTCCTAATGTTAACGTATTTCCTATGGGCTCAGTGGTTGTAAAAGTCATTCTTGGAATTAGTTTAGTTATATCAACTTCAACAATTGCCTGCTCATTCGTATTCTTGTCAAATACTATAACTGAACTTTTTCCCTCTTTAATCCCTTTTACGGTAACAGTCGTTTTTGAAAAAGTAGTGGTCGCTATTTTTGTATCCGTAACAGCTACTGAATAATTACCACTTCCAGAAATAATCTCAAAGGTTGCTTTGTCATCTGCTTCAACCTCTAAGTTAGTAACACTAACTTTAAGACTTTCTGTTTGTTTGTCTTGCTCACAACTTACGAGCACTGTTGCCACTACTGCTAGAAGTATTGTGCGTAAAAGCATCTCTTTTTATTTTTATTAAAATGGATAAGACGGTACCTGAAATTCGATAATTACTGAATTATTTTCCTTTTTGTAAGAAAGTATTGCTTCAATTAGCAAAGTAGTGTCTTTTACTCGATAAAAATTTGTTGTATCAGAACTTTTTAAAAGAGTATATTTTTTTTCTAACCACTTGGTTATAGACGCCAAAGTATAATAAGAATTCAAAGAAACTGATAGGATGACGTATGATCTGTATGCATTACCTCCTTGATAGTGAGAATATTGATATTCTTTTTCAGTACCTTTATTAAAAATACAAATAGAATATGGTCTGTAAAGCTCTTCCATAGCATTTTTAACTATAATTTCACCCCCCGTATGCCTGTAACTATTAACAAATTCGTTTGAAGTAGATACAGGTATCGGATCAATGAAAAGAGGGATATATGGATGTATTTTTACTTTTACAACTACCTGTTGATGACTTATTTTGTCAAGAACAATTACTGTTGTTTCGCCCTCTTTAATCCCGTTTACGGTAACAGTCGTTTCTGAAAAAGTAGCGGTCGCTATTTTTGTATCCGTAACAGTTACTGAATAATTACCACTTCCAGAAATAATCTCAAAGGTTGCTTTGTCATCTGCTTCAACCTCTAAGTTAGTAACACTAACTTTAAGACTTTCTGTTTGTTTGTCTTTCTCACAACCAATTGTAGTCACCACTAATAGCAGCATTACTACATAATTAATAGTTCTTCTCATATTTTATGTATTTTAATTTAGTCGGCTAATGTATACATTACAAGTCTAAAATCCAAATTATTACTATTAAATTTAGTATTTATTTAACTCACTATAAAAAAAATAACAATTTTTCACATTTTTTAATTGTCAATAATTTCCAGAATTTGCCGGGTATGTTCTTTGGTTTTGACTTTATGTATAACGTGGGTAATGACGTGATTTTCATCTAAAATAAAGGTGGTTCGGTGGATTCCGTCAAAGATTTTTCCCATAAATTTTTTTTCACCCCAAACGCCAAATAGTTTGATAATTTCTTTATTTTCATCAGCGAGTAACACAAAAGGAAGATTGTTTTTAGTCGTGAAATTGGTCTGTTTACTTACCGAATCGGCACTAATTCCCATAATTTCGTACCCTTTTTCCTTTAAAAGTTGATAGCCGTCACGCAAATTACAAGCCTGTGTTGTACAGCCCGGCGTGCTTGCTTTCGGATAGAAAAAAATAATCAGTTTCTTTCCTTGAAAATCCGAAAGTTTTAACGTTTTTCCGTTTTGGTCGGTTGATGAAAAGTCGGTTACTTGGTCGCCTATTTTTAGCATATTATTTATTTGATTATTAATTATTTAAAAGGAAATAATAAAGGAAGAACAAAAATCATTACAAGCCCCATCAAGATTTGCAACGGAAGCCCCACCCGCACGTAATCCATAAACGTATAGCGTCCAGCGGACATTACCAGTGCATTGGGCGGGGTTGAAAACGGAGAGGCAAAGCACATACTCGCCCCCACAGCTACGGCAAACAAAAAGGCTTGCGGATTCAGTCCCAGTGAAACTGCCGATTGAAAAGCAATCGGAGCTAACAACACCGCCGTTGCCGTATTGCTGATAAACATTGTCATCAGTGAGGTGGTAAAGTAAATCCCTGCCAGAAGTATATAAGGGCTTCGTTGCCCCAAATTATTCACTAACGTATTGGATACCAATTGAGAAACACCTGTTTTTTCAAGCGCCAGAGCCATCGGAAGCATAGCGGCAATCAGCACGACACTTTCCCAATTGATGGTTTTATAAGCCGATTCCACATTGCGTAAAGCTCCTGATAGCACCATCAACAGCGAGGCAATCAACACAGCCGTTACCGGAGCTATCGGGATAAAATCAAACATCATCGCGCCAACCATCGCTACCATTATAAGAGCGGCAATGGGGGCTTTATGCGTCAGTGTTACTTTTGAGGCTTCGGTCATCGGTTGCCCCAAAACTACTAACTGACTGCGTTCGGCATCCAATTGGGCAATGTGTTGCCACGTTCCTTGCACTAATAAAATGTCGCCCGAGTGCATTTTTTCGTCTTTCAGATGTTGTAATATATAGGTGTCTTTGCGTTGTATTCCTAAAATATTTAATCCGAAATGTTCTCTGAGTTTTGAGGCTTTTATGGGGAGATTTACAAGTTTTGAAGCCGGCATAATCAACACTTCGGCAATTCCAATTTCTTGAAAATTAAGCACATCTGATTGTTTTTCTTCGGTTTGATGCGTGTCTAACAACAGCAATTCGTTTTCTGAAACCATTTTTTGAACGTTTTCAAATTCACCGCGCAAGTACAAAATATCGCCCTCAAAAACAGTGGTTTCGGCATTTACCACTTCTTGATTTCCGGTTTTAAAAAACGGATTGTTAGTGAGCGATTTACGCCTAATTTCCAATACCGAAATTTGGTATTTTTCATAAACGCCGATATCTTTAATAGTTTTGCCTTCAAACGGAGAATTTTTCCGGATTTGTATTCGGTATAAGTTTTTAGAAAGCTGATATTCATTGACCAAATCGTGTAGTGATTTGCCTTTTTTTCGATTTTCAGAAGCTGATTTTTCTTTTTTTGTAAGTAAAAATTTACTGGCGGGAATCAAAAACAATACACCAACCACCAAACAAACAATGCCTACGGGTGTAAACGAAAAAAACGTAAGTTGTTGATAGCCACCTTTTATAAGCACGCCGTCAATAACTAAATTCGGAGGTGTACCGATTAATGTCATCATACCACCCATACTGCTGGCAAAAGCCATCGGCATTAATAAACGACTCGTATTGATGTTGGAACTCATCGCCATACTTACCACAATGGGCAACATCAACGCCACCGTTCCAGTATTGCTCACAAACGCCCCGATGAGCGAAGTTACGAGCATCAACAAAATTAAAAGTTTGATTTCACTATCGCCCGCCAATTGAAGAATTTTACTGCTAATCATTTTGGCAAGCCCTGTTTGAAAAATAGCACCTCCTACAATAAAAAGCCCTATCATCATAATTACCACCGAGTTAGAAAAGCCTGAAAGCGCCTCTTCGGGGGTGAGAATACCAAAAATAATCAAGCAAACCAACGAGCATAAAGCCACTAAATCAGAGCGAATTTTACCGCTCATAAACAACACTGCCGAAACTAAAAGAATGCTAAGCGTTATGTACATATCCGTTGCTGTTTTCAATTTTTTCGAGTTCTCAAAGGTACGAATAAAATTTGATATAATTCGTTTTTTTTACGATTTTGTGATGCTTTTTTGTATCTTTGAGCCGAATTTTAACATAAAAAACGATGACGCTAATATTAAATCATCAAGATATTCAACATAAAATCAAGCGAATAGCTTATCAGATTTACGAAACCAATGCTGATGAAGCTCAAATTATTTTAGCCGGAATTCAAGGCAACGGTTATCTTTTTGCCGAAAAATTAAAAGCCGTGCTCGATGAAATTTGTCCCATTGAGGTGGTTTTATGCAAGGTAAACATCAACAAAAAAAATCCGTTGGAAACCGTAACAACTTCAATAAAAACAACAGATTACGAAAATAAAACCGTTGTTTTGGTAGATGATGTGTTAAATTCAGGCTTAACGCTCATCTACGGCGTAAAACATTTTTTAGAAGTTCCGTTAAAGAAATTAACAACAGCCGTTTTAGTAAACCGAAATCATAAAAATTTTCCGGTAAAGGCTGATTTTAAAGGTATTTCGCTCTCAACCTCATTGCAAGAACACGTTTGCGTGGCGTTTGATGACGGAAATTACACGGCTTATTTAGAGTAATCTCAACTGCCAGATTGACATAAATTGCAAAAATGGCACAGTTTTCTCTGTGTATAAGGCGATTTTTTAATTTAATTATTTTGATTATGAGTACAAAAAAAAATATAGACGAAACTTTTGATACAACCGAAGAGCTTCAAAAAGAAGAAGTTATGCTTGAATCCGAAAATAAAGAAACCAACGAAAATCCTCAAAATAATTTAGAGGAAGAATTGGCAAAAGAAAAAGATAAGTTTTTACGCCTCTTTGCCGAGTTTGAAAACTACAAAAAACGCACTTCAAAAGAGCGTATGGAGTTGTTCAAAACCGCCGGGCAAGACATTTTGTCAGCAATGTTGCCAATCGTTGATGATTTTGATCGGGCTTTGGTTGAAATTTCAAAATCGGGCGACGAAAATTTGGTTAAAGGCGTTGAACTCATTTACAACAAATTGATGAACACCTTGAAATCAAAAGGTTTGGAAAAAGTCGAAGCCGCTTCGGGCGATGCTTTTGACAGCGAAATCCACGAGGCAATCACACAAATTCCGGCACCTTCCGATGAGTTGAAAGGGAAAATTATTGACGTGGTTGAAAAAGGCTACAAATTAGCCGATAGAATTATTCGCTACCCCAAAGTAGTTGTAGGACAGTAAGTTATTTTCAATGAAAAAAGATTATTACGAAATATTAGGAGTTCCAAAAACGGCAACCGCAGCCGAAATTAAAAAAGCGTACCGACAACAAGCCATAAAATACCACCCTGACAAAAATCCGGGTGACAAGCAAGCCGAAGAAAACTTCAAACTGGCTGCCGAAGCCTATGAAGTGCTGAGCGATGAAAACAAACGTGCTCAGTATGACCGATTTGGGCACGCTGCTTTTGATAACGGCGGACACGGATACCACTCCACAATGGAGGATATTTTCTCGCATTTCGGTGATATTTTCGGTGGGCATTTTTCCGGTTTTTCAGGTTTTGGCGGTTTTGGTGGCGGCAGTCACCAACAAACGCGCCTGCGAGGTGAAAATTTGCGAGTACGCCTGAAAGTTTCATTGGAAGACGTTGTTAAAGGAACAGAAAAGAAACTAAAAGTAAAACGAAAAGTACAAGCCGAAGGCGTTACCTACAAAAGTTGCCCCACCTGTAACGGGCGCGGACAAGTGGTTCGCCAGATTAACACTCCGCTGGGCGTGATGCAAACCGCAAGCACTTGTTCGGCTTGTTCAGGAAGCGGACAAATCATTGACCATCGCCCGGAAGAGGCTGATAATCAAGGTTTAAAAGTGGTTGAAGAAACCATTTCGGTAAAAATTCCGGCAGGAATTATGGAAGGTATGCAACTGCAAGTCAGCGGAAAAGGTAACGAAGCCCCCGGAAAAAATAGCATTGCGGGTGATTTGCTCGTAGTAATTGAAGAGCAAGAACACGAAACACTTAAACGTGAAGGCGAAAATTTGCATTACGACCTGTATATCAGCTTTTCAGAAGCCGTTTTAGGTGCTTCAAAAGAAATAGAAACTGCAACGGGCAAAGTGCGCATTAAGTTGGAAGAAGGCATTCAATCAGGAAAAATTCTCCGATTAAAAGGAAAAGGCGTTCCGAGTTTAAATGGTTATGGTTCAGGTGATTTAATCGTTCACGTAAATGTATGGACGCCCAAAAATCTTTCCGAAAAACAAAAAGAATTTTTCAGAGAAATGCTAAACGATGCCGATTTCAAACCACAACCGCAAAAATCGGACAAATCCTTTTTTGAAAAAGTAAGAGAAATGTTTTCATAAAATAATTAAATTTTGGTGATAAAAGTCGGAAGTTGTACTGAATGTTCAAACTTTCGACTTTTATTTTTTGTTTTTTTAGTATGAAATTCAAATTAATTAGTATTTTTGCAAAAAAAAAAATTATGAGAAAAATAAGCTTGATTATTTTTTTGTTAGTTATTTTTTCGTGTAAAACCAATCCTTTTACGGGGAAAAGCACGCTTAATTTCACGCCCAACAGCACGTTGTTCCCGATGGCGTTCAATCAGTATTCTTCTTTTTTAAAGGAAAATAAGGTAATTAAAGGAACGCCCGAAGCCGAAATGGTAAAACGGGTGGGCGAACGCATCGCCAAAGCCGCTAAATTATGGCTCGATACCAACGGATATAAAGATTACCTGAAAGATTACAAATGGGAATATAATTTAGTTGATAATAAGCAAGTTAATGCGTGGTGTATGCCCGGTGGCGGAATCGTTTTTTACACCGGAATATTGCCCGTTACACAAAATGAAGCCGGTATGGCAGTGGTGATGGGGCACGAAGTGGCTCACGCTTTGGCTGACCACGGGGCGCAACGTATGAGTGCGGGTACCATTCAGCAATTAGGAGCCATTGTTGGTAACGTGGCGCTTCAAAACAGCAAATACAAAAATTACACCAATGAATTTAATATGGCTTACGGACTGACAACCAACATGGCGGGAATGTTGCCTTTCAGCCGTTCACACGAAACCGAAGCCGATGAAATCGGAATTCGTTTGATGGCTATTGCCGGTTACAATCCGGAAGAAGCACCCAAACTTTGGGAACGTATGCAGGCGTTGAGTGGCAATTCAACACCTGAGTTGCTCAGCACCCACCCTTCAAACGCCTCACGTATCGCCAACCTACAACGAATGGTGCCACAGGCAAAAGCCGAAGCCGCCAAATTTGGTGTAACAAGTTTTAGGTAATCAATAAAAAACATCAGAAAAATCATCAAAAAGTGCCTACTATTTTTATAGGCACTTTTTTATTTTAAATTAAAGGTATATTTAAAAAAATTATCTTTTAACTTTTCTTTAAGTAAAAAAATAGTACTTTTGGCTCGTGCAAATCACAACATTGTGTTGTGATTTATTGTTTTGAGTTTATAATTATTTGAAAATGAAGAAAAAAGTAGCTGTTGTTATGGGCGGATATTCAGGGGAACGGGAGGTTTCCTTACGAAGTGGTCAGCTCATTTTAGATAGTTTAGCCCCCCAAAAATACGATATTTTTGAGGTTCATATTCTGCCCGAAGGCTGGTTTTTGGTTGAAAACGATACCAAATTCCCGATTCAAAAAGGCGATTTTTCCGTGCAGAAAAATAATCAAAAAATTACTTTTGACGTGATTGTCAATACCATACACGGAACGCCGGGTGAAGACGGACAGCTACAAGCCTATTGGAAACTGCTCCAAATTCCGTTTACGGGTTGTGATTTCTATCAATCGGCATTGACATTCAACAAACGCGATACGCTTTCGGTATTGGCAAAATTCGGAATAAAAAAAGCCGAATCGGTGTACGCTTCAAAAAACGAAACCATTAATAAAGAAGAAGTTATCCAAAAATTAGGGCTTCCGTTGTTTGTAAAAGCCAATCGCTCAGGAAGCAGTTTGGGGGTTTCAAAAGTAAACCACGCATCAGAATTTGACCAAGCCTTACGGACTGCCTTTGAGGTAGATACCGAAATTTTAATCGAATCGTTTTTAAACGGACGTGAAATTTCGGTGGGCGTTTTTAAATTTAACGGAAAAACGACTGTTGTGGGGCATACCGAAATTATTTCGGAAAACGATTTCTTTGATTATCAGGCTAAATACGAAGGAAAATCAAAGGAAATCACTCCGGCAAGCCTCTCCCCTGCCATTGAGCAACGGATTAACCAAACTTCCGTGAAAATTTATGAAGCGTTGAATATGAGTGGTTTCTCGCGGATTGATTACATTGTAATGGACGAAATTCCGTATTTTATTGAAATAAACACCAATCCGGGGCTTTCACCGCAAAGCATTTTTCCGCAACAGGTGGTTCACAAAGGTTGGCAGTTTTCGGATTTATTAGATTCTGAAATTGAGCTTGCTTTTCAACGATAAAACACACAGCACAAATGAAAAGAGCATTATTTCCGGGGTCGTTTGACCCTATTACGCTGGGGCATTATGACATTATTCATCGCGCATTGGATTTGTTTGATGAAATTGTGGTTGCCATCGGGGTGAATAACGACAAAAATTATATGTTTTCGGTTGAAGAACGCAAAAAATTTATTGAAAAAGCCTTTGCCGATGAACCCAAGGTAAAAGTAACTACTTATCAAGGGCTTACGGTGGATTATTGTAAAGAAATTGATGCGCAATTCATCTTGCGGGGGCTTCGAAATCCGGCTGATTTTGAGTTTGAAAAAGCTATTGCGCATACCAACCGAACGCTTTCAAAAATCGAAACCGTTTTTTTATTGACAGCTGCCGGCACATCGTTCATATCATCGTCCATCGTACGCGACGTTATCCGAAACAACGGCGATTACACCGTTTTAGTGCCTAAAAGCGTCCGAATTGAAAAAATATAAATTACCTATTGAAAAAACTTTGTGAATTTGAGTTGTTTTATAACTCATTGATAAATAATAAAATAAAACATTAAAATCAAAAATTATGTGTGGAATCGTAGGTTACTTGGGCAGCAGGGCTGCCTTTCCCGTTGTGATTGACGGGTTGAAGCGATTGGAATATCGCGGTTATGACAGTGCCGGCTTTGTTTTGAATGCCGACCAATTTTTCAATGTAAAAACCAAAGGAAAAGTCTCTGATTTGGAAAAGAAAGCGGGCGATAAAGTGCCTTCTTTCGGTTGTGGAATGGGGCATACGCGTTGGGCAACGCACGGTGTTCCGAATGACGTAAATTCACATCCGCATTTGTCCAATTCGGGCAAAATTGCCATTATCCACAACGGAATCATTGAAAATTACGACAGCATCAAACAGCGGTTAATTCAAGAAGGATTTACCTTTACATCGGATACTGACACCGAAGTTTTGGTGAATTTCATCGAATATTTCAAAGAGAAAGAAAACGCATCATTAGAAACCGCCGTGAGGCACGCCTTAAACGAAGTGGTTGGTGCGTATGCCATTGCGGTTATGGAAGAAGGTCGTCCGGAAGAAATCGTGGTGGCGCGTTTGGGTAGTCCGCTTGTGATTGGCATTGGTGAGAATGAATATTTTATCGCTTCTGATGCTTCGCCTTTTGTAGAATATACCAAAAACGCACTCTATTTGGAAGACGGTGAGATGGCTACTATCCGATTGGATAAACCGTTGAACGTTCGTAAAATCATTACAAATGAGCAGGTTACGCCACTGATGCAAGAATTGAAAATCAGTTTGGAAGCCATTGAAAAAGGCGGATACGACCATTTTATGCTTAAAGAAATTTTTGAGCAACCCAAATCGGTTCAAGATACGATGCGCGGTCGTTTGCTTGATGATTGTTCAACAAAACTGTCAGGCGTTGATAATCATATCGATACGTTTTTAAACGCACAACGCATCATCATTGTCGCTTGCGGAACGTCGTGGCACGCGGGGTTGGTAGGCGAATATTTGTTTGAGGAGTTTGCCCGAATTCCCGTAGAGGTGGAATATGCTTCGGAATTTCGGTATCGAAATCCGATAATCCGTAAAGATGATATCGTCATAGCTATCTCACAATCAGGTGAAACCGCCGATACGTTGGCAGCTTTGAAACTCGCCAAAGAAAAAGGAGCTTTTATTTACGGAATTTGTAATGTGGTGGGTTCTTCCATTGCACGAATCACACATTCAGGGACTTACACTCACGCAGGTCCTGAAATCGGAGTAGCTTCAACCAAAGCATTTACCACTCAATTAACCGTATTGACACTCATTGCCTTGCATCTGGGGCAACGAAAAGGAACGATTGACAAACAAACTTACCAAAGTTTGACGCACGATTTGGCAAATATTCCGAGTTTGATTGAAAAAACGCTCAAAAATACGCACCAAACAGCCATAACAATTGCTGAAAATTACAAAAATGCGGCTAATTGCCTTTATTTAGGGCGCGGGTTTAATTTCCCAACGGCATTGGAAGGAGCATTGAAACTCAAAGAAATATCGTACATTCACGCCGAAGGCTATCCGGCTGCCGAAATGAAACACGGTCCCATAGCGTTGATTGATGAAAATATGCCCGTGATTTTCATTGCGCCTCTCAAAGGGCATTATGACAAAATCGTTTCAAATGCACAGGAAATTAAATCGCGCAAAGGAAAAATTATAGCCGTGGTTACGCAAGGCGATACACAAATGGCAGCCATTGCCGACCACGTGATTGAAATTCCGGAAGTTAGCGAAGCACTTTCGCCTATGTTGGCTTCGGTTCCGTTGCAGCTCCTCTCCTACTACATCGCCGTAAAACGAGGATGTAACGTGGATCAACCCCGAAATTTGGCAAAATCCGTAACGGTTGAATAGATTTATAATTTATAGAAAATCAGTAGTTTAGATGATTCTACTAAACTGCTGATTTCTTTTTTATTATTGGTAAATGAAAGAAAAAAAACTACGTTTTCACAAACGCATAGCCACAGCCTTGTTTTTGCTGATGACCCTGCTATATGTCGTGATGGTTATCTTACAAAAAAAAGTACCCGAATGGCAACTAACCGGTTATATCAAAGCCTTTGCCGAAGCCGCAATGGTAGGCGCTTTGGCTGATTGGTTTGCCGTAACGGCGCTGTTTCACAAGCCTTTGGGGTTGCCCATTCCGCATACGAACTTGATTGAAAACCGCAAGAAAGACATCGGGGATAATTTGGGGAATTTCGTGGTGGAAAACTTTTTAAAACCCGAAAATATTCGTCCGTATGTTCAAAATATAAATGTATCCGATTTTATCGCCAACTGGATTAATAAAGAGAAGAACATCAATAATTTAACAAACAACTTTCAAGTAAAACTTCAAGAAATAATTCAAAATATTGACGATACAAAAATTTCGCTTTTTATCACGGAAAAAGCTAAATCATTACTTGAAGAAATAAACCTTAATGAACTAACAAGTAATATTTTAGAATATTTATTAAAAGAAAAAGAACATCACAACATCATTGATTTTATTTCCTTAAAAATTGAAACGTATATTTTAGAAAATAAAGACTTTATTCACAAACGGATTTCACAGGAAAGCGCCTTTTTCATTCCTGATTTTGTGGATAAAATTTTGGCAGAAAAAATCACAAACGGTTTGGCTGCTTATATGAATGAAATTACCGAAAATAAAGAACATCCTGTGCGTCAAGAAATTGAAACCGAGCTTTTAAAGTTTGCTGCGGATTTGAAAAGCAAACCTCATTGGCAAGATAAAATGAATGCTTTAAAAGCCAATCTGTTGCAGTCTGAAAATTTCCAAAAATATTCCGATACCTTGTGGCAATATATCAAAAAAAGCATTTCGGACGATTTGCTCAAACCCGCTGAAAATTCGGTTTTGAAAACCTATTTCAAACAAAATATTTCACGATTTGCCACGCAACTGCAAACCGACACCAAGTTACAAAACCAACTCAACGGGTGGACTCAAAAAACGCTGTATCAATTCATTATAAAAAACAAAAATGAAGTTGGCGGACTCATAAGCCGTACCGTAGGGAATTGGCAAGGGCGTGAATTGAGCCAAAAATTAGAGCTCGAAGTAGGTAAAGACCTGCAATTTATCCGCATCAACGGTACGTTGGTTGGCGGATTGGTGGGACTTTTAATCTATGTGCTGACCCAATTTTTTTGAGCATCTTAGCTCTTCAAATTAATTTTTCAGGTCAAAATTTTCAAAAACAAAGTAACGGCAGAAAAATTATTTTGTTAAAGTTTTAGCTTATATACAAAAAAATAATATATTTGCAATTCCAATTGAGATAGAAAAAGCAATGAAAACTAC
>NZ_JAUNKD010000001.1:146055-147017 GCF_030532915.1 Capnocytophaga sp. | reverse complement strand
GCACAGCACATAAAGTAACTTATATACTTTTATATATTATATAGGTAAAAAAATCCGTTTGGAAGAAAATTTCTTCCAAACGGATTTTTTGCATTCATAATTCATTGAAAAATTGTTATTTGTTCATTAAAAAATTAACAAAAATAGAATACTATGGCAGAGTCAAAAAACAACATCGTCACACACGGGCTAAGCGGAAAAGTAGGCAATATGCTCGTATTCAGTCAGCGAAACGGAAAAACGATTGTATCGCAAAAGCCGACTAAGAAAACCATCACTTCCGAAAAGGTAAAGGAGCAAATGGCAAAATTCCAGCAGGCAACCATCTATGCCAAATCGGCATTGCAAAACCCTTCCGTCAAGGAAGCCTACCAAGCACAAGCTGACAAAAAACAGGGCGTAACAGCCTACAACGTAGCGGTTGCCGATATGTTGCAAGCTCCGAAAATTGAGCAAATCGACCTCTCGGGCTATACCGGTCAGGTGGGCGACACCATCAAAGTGCGGGCGTATGACGATTTTAAGGTCGTCTCCGTTACGGTGCATATTTATAATTCCGATGGCTCATTGGTAGAAGAAGGCAACGCCGTAGATAACGGTTTGGACTGGGTCTATACCGTTACGCAAACCAATCCCGACCTCTCGGGCGACAAAATCATCGTGCGTGCCACCGATATGCCCGCCAATACCACCGAGGCAACCAAAAATTTATAAGAAACGGTTTGAGTGAGGTTTGAAGTAGTTTGAGTGAAGTTTGAATAAGATTTGAAACAACCTCAAATCCTCAATCCCTTACTTTCTCAACTCCTCACCCCCTCAAACTTTCCTCCTCCCGAGCTTGGGTACACCTTGGGTAGACCTTGGGTGGATAAAAAACAGAAGAATGAACAAATAACAATTAATAATTAATAATGAGCAGTGAACAATGATTGTTAATTGAAAAATTGTTATTTGTTAATTGA
>NZ_JAUNKD010000001.1:62319-145955 GCF_030532915.1 Capnocytophaga sp. | reverse complement strand
TCTTATAAAAAAATGATATACCTAGCTTGGATACACCTTGGGTAGACCTTGGGTGGATAAAAAACAGAAAAATGAACAAATAACAATAAATAATGAGCAGTGAACAATGATTGTTAATTGAAAAATTGTTATTTGTTAATTGAAGAAAGGCGTAACCCGAAAAGCCTGTAATAGAGTAGGGGATAATTTTTAAATGTTTAATTAAATGCAAAAACTATTTTTACTACTATTGGTAGTAGCAACTTTTATTGGTTGCCAAAAGGAAAGTAATGATGTGCCTCAAAAACTGCAAACAGAAGTTTCGGAAGAAAATGGAGGAACATCAGAACAGCCAAAAATACCCAAAACAAAAATTGTTTATGAAACGGTTCAGATTCAAGCTGAACAAAATTTTTACTTAAACAGTGCTACCTATCTGGGATTCAATGGCAAAACACGAACTGTCATTCCGTTAGAAATTCCTAAAAATGCCGTAAAAGTGTTTTATACGGTTGCTGTTACCGAATCAAAAACGCCCATAGGAAATTTAAGATTGGCGGCTCAGCTTTCAAGTTTATTGTTAGACCCGACGGGAATTACCTCTACGATTGCTTCTAAAATAGAAGTGCCTGAGCAAGGAACCTCAGGGCGGGCTGATTTTTATTTATTGGATTACAAAAATCAATCAAAATTTCTTTCAAAAGACCGCTTCGAACATTACATCGGTGGTTCAAGAGAAAGTTTAAAAAATGGAGTTGTTGAAATAAGTGAACAACTACTCAAAGAAGTGGGTACAAATCTATACATAGGAGTTAAAAATCCTCGAACAACCACAGGCGAAACCATCACTTTTGAAGCTGCCGCCATAGTCAAAAAAGAAATTATAACCTACGAATAGCTTCTTATAAAAAAATGATATACCTAGCTTGGATACACCTTGGGTAGACCTTGGGTGTAAAAGTGTATGCCCTATCTGGTATTCAAGCTAGTTCTTTCATAATTACTACACTTTTAGCGCCAATAAATTATGAGCGTTACATTCAAACAGTTGAATCAGCCTATAAGACCAAAGCCGTAACCAACTCACAAGGTATTGCCACGTTTGATAATTTAAAGCCCGAGTATGTAAATCTTGCACAATATACCTTTGTAGTATTGACCCAAACCGCTCCTTACTATCAATCGGTACAACTTACTATGAACGGTACGGCACAAGCCGGAACAATTTCTCTTTCCGGAAGTAATAATAACCAAGGCGGTACAAACAATGAAATCCCCGTAACATTTTATGTTTATGACACTGATTATACACCATTGGAGAACGCGACAGTTGTTGTAGGAGGTGTAAGTGGAAAAACCGATAAAGAGGGAAGTGTTGGATTTAGAGGAAAGCCTAACTCCGCATACGATTATCAAGTAGTTTCTGAGTGTGGTGAGGTAAAATCAGGAACCGTAAGAACGGGAGCTTCGTCGCATCAAGAATATGTAAGAGGTTTTACGCCCCAAGAAGGAACTATTTCCATCACCAATAATTCCAATGGAAGTAATCCGTACACCATTACCATTGGTACGAAAACTTGGCGTTTAGAAGCGGGGAAAACCTTAGATGTAAAAGTAAAACTCGGCAAGCAATACCAAGTGGAGTGGAAACAAATCAGTGGTTATTTATTTTACCCCACAACAGGAAGCAAAAGGGTGTCTCCAACCTGTCAAAATAAAAAGGTAACGATAAGTTTTTCATAAGTACCAACCTATTTAAATGTAAAAAATCCGTGGCAACCACCACGGATTTTTTACATTTTCATCTTACTATGTATTGCTTAATGTTTTCAAGTGCAGATTTAGAAACATAAATTTGATATTCAAAATTTTGTTTTAATACAATTTCGTAGGGGCGACCCGAGCAAAGCGAATAGGTGAAGCAATTGCATACGCCCTTAAATATCCCCTACAATCATTGCCTGTCGGTGCTACCGACCTATCGCCCCATATACACCAGCAGTATGCTTATATCCGCAGGGGAAACGCCACTGATGCGCGAGGCTTGGGAAAGGCTCGTCGGACGAATTTTTTTCAGCTTCTCGCGGCTCTCAAACGAAAGCGATGTCAGTTTGTCGTAATTGAAATTCTCGGGTATGCGAATGTCTTCCAAGCGGTTGAGCTTGTCGGCATTGTTCTTTTCCTTTTCGATGTAACCAGCGTATTTAACCTCAATTTCCGTTTGCTCGATGACCTCCCTTTCGATGTTGTTCTCACTGATAAAGGTCTTTACGCTGTCCAATTCTTGTAAATCGGCGATGGTTATGTTGGGTCTGGAAAGCACTTTGTACATCTTGTCGCCCTGTTTCATTGGGGACGAATCGTATTTTGCCAAAATCGGATTCGCTTCCTCAGGGCGGATGCTCGTTTCCTTAAAGAAATCAACAAAAGCGTTGGTTTGGGCTTGTTTTTTCTCCAAAACCTCCATTCTTCGCGGCGATGCCAAACCGAGCGAAAAGCCCAGCGGCGTGAGTCGTGCATCGGCATTGTCTTGTCGCAGAAGGGTGCGATATTCCGCTCGTGAGGTGAACATTCTGTACGGCTCTTCCGTGCCTTTTGTGATTAAATCGTCAATCAAAACACCGATGTAAGCCTCGCTTCGCTTTAAGATAACTTCCTCTTGCTCACGGATTTTACGAACCGCGTTGATTCCTGCCATAAGTCCTTGTGCCGCAGCCTCTTCATAGCCTGTTGTTCCGTTGATTTGCCCTGCGAAATACAGATTTTCAACCAGTTTGGTCTCCAAGGTATGTTTGAGTTGCGTTGGTGGAAAGTAATCGTACTCGATGGCGTACCCCGGGCGGAAAAACTTCACATTTTCAAAGCCTTCTACCTTGCGAAGTGCCTCAAACTGAACCTCTTCGGGCAGTGATGTGGAAAATCCGTTTACGTACACCTCCACTGTGTCCCAACCTTCGGGTTCGACGAAGATTTGATGGCGGTCTTTGTCGGCAAATCGGTTGATTTTGTCCTCGATTGAAGGGCAGTATCGCGGCCCTACGCCTTGGATTGCTCCGTTAAACATCGGTGAGCGGTCGAATCCTGTGCGGAGCAGGTCGTGTACCTCCTCACTGGTGTAGGTCATAAAGCAATCCTTCTGAATTTGAAGCGGTTGGGTTTCTTCCGAGAAGGAAAACTTTTCAGGTTTGTCATCGCCGGGCTGTGGTATCATTTTGGAATAGTCGAGCGAACGGCTATCCACGCGAGGTGGCGTTCCTGTTTTCATTCTTCCTGACTCAAATCCGTGATTTACAAGACATTCTGTAATTCCTTTGGAAGCCTTCTCTCCTGCTCTTCCGCCTCCTAATTGCTTCATTCCGATATGAATAACGCCATTGAGGAACGTCCCATTGGTCAGGATAACCGACTGGGCGAAAATGGAAATTCCGAGCGATGTTTTTACGCCTTTCACTTGGTGATTTTCGATTATCAGTTCGGAAACCATATCTTGATAGAAGTCCAAATGGGGTAGTTTTTCGAGTTGTAGTCGCCACGCTTCGGCAAAACGCATTCTATCGGATTGCGCACGCGGACTCCACATCGCCGGCCCTTTCGATTGGTTGAGCATTTTGAACTGAATGGCGGTTTTGTCGGTGATGATTCCTGTGTAACCGCCCAGAGCGTCTATTTCACGAACGATTTGCCCCTTGGCGATGCCCCCCACAGCAGGGTTGCACGACATTTGTGCGATGTTTTGCAATTGCATTGTGATGAGTAGGGTTTTCGCTCCCATATTTGCGGCAGCAGCAGCGGCTTCGGCACCTGCGTGTCCGCCTCCCACTACGATAACATCATATTTTTCTTGAAACATTTTATTATTTAGCTTTAAGTTATAGGCTTTAAGCAATAAGCGATGGTTGTTTGGGTGCTTTATGCTTTGTCCTTGGTTTGTTTTGAATGTATTTTATATGTTATTTTTTTACTCTCTTTTGTCTTTTTTGAACTCAATGGAGGTTTTTCAACTCACTATTCTGTTTTTAAATGGTTTAGTAGTTTGTTTTTATATGTTATTTCCATTTTGATACTTTCTATTTTCCGTTTTTTACTCAATTCTAAAAATTCAATTTCTCGGTCGATGCCTACAAAATTTCTGTTGAACAAATTGGCGGCAATTCCTGTGGTGGAACTTCCCGTAAAGGGGTCGAGAATCCACGCATCGGGCTTGGTGGAAGCCAACAGCAACCGCGACAAAACCGACAAAGGTTTTTGTGTAGGATGCTTTCCGAAGGACTTTTCCCAAGGAGCAATGGCAGGGAGTTTCCAAACATCTTTCATTTGCTTTCCGCCGTTGAATTGCTTCATCAGTTCGTAATCAAAATAATGCGGAACTTTTTCGTGTTTCCTCGCCCAAATAATTTGCTCGGTGGAATGTGTGAAATACCTACACGAGAAATTTGGCGGCGGATTGGTCTTCTCCCAAGTGATGATATTCAGGATTTTAAAGCCCAATTCCGTAAGAATTTGCCCCACCGAAAAAATATTGTGCATCGTTCCGCTAATCCAAATCGTGGCATCGTCCTTCATTTTTTCTCGTGCCAAAGATAACCATTTTCGGTTGAAATCGTTGATAAATTCAAAGCCTTGTGATTTGTCCCATTTGCCTTTGTTCACGCTTACGATTTGTCCGTTTTGGATAGAAAGTCCGCCATTGGACAAAAAATAAGGTGGGTCGGCAAAAATCATATCAAACTCGCGATTGAGCTGTGGCAAAAGCTCCATCGTATCTCCGTGTAGAAGATAAAATTTTCTGTCGTTTGATATGTAATAGGGGTTCATTATATTTTTGATGTGTCTATATGTGGCACGATTTGAGTATTAGTGTAATTTTTCTTGTAATAAAAAGCTCGTCTTCTTGCTTTTAACACGCCTCCCTTTCCATCAGGTGCATTGGTCAAATCTTGATTATTTTTCCCTTTGGTTTTAGGCTCAATAAATGTTCCCATACTGCACGATAGTTTATCTGCCCAGCCCTTTATAATATAATCTTGAATGATTTCCCAATCGTTTTTAAAAATTCCCATTTTGGAATGGTCAGGATGATCCAAAAAATAATCAACAATTTTATAATCATCTTGATGTAATGAAGTTCCGTTCTCTTTGGCTAAATAAACAATCCAAAAAGTGAGATTAATTTTTTTGCGAAGTTTAGCCGTCTCCCAAGTTTCTTCTGCTACTTCAAAATAATTAATCATTTGAATTTGAGTAGGTTCTTTTACTTTTATTTTGCCATTTTTATTTTTTTGCAATGGCAATACTTTCACTTCACAGCCTATTTCCGAAATATCCGCATCGGCAATATTGTTATTTTCTATTCCTAAAAGATTTTCCACAATCAACCCTGAAGCTCCCTTTTTCATTTTTTCTTTTTCGATGTTTAGCTCCGTTTTGATTTGCCCAATGGTTTTCCCTTTTGATTTTCTGATGATTTCAAAAAGAGGGTTCATCACCTCTATTACTTTACTGCTAATCATATCGTTTCGAGAATATAATTGTTAATCAATAACTCCGTTAATTTCCCTCTTTTTTCAGGATTGGCGTTGATACTTCGCTTGGCTTCTACGCGTTGGATATTGAAATCCATATACAAATCGTCAAAAAAGGTGTCGTTTTCGTTTTTGCCCTTCACATCGGAATTGCTTAATATCCAGTGATGATTTAGAGCGTCCAATTTGGTACAAAAATCTCGTAAGCGGATTTGCTCCTCATCGTTAAATTCATCTTTCGCGTAAGAATTAAAACTCGAAGTTTCACTAAGCGGTTTATAAGGTGGATCGAAATAAAACAAAGAATTTTCCTCCGCATAAGGTAGTGTTTGCTCAAAATCGCCACATAAAATTTCTACTTTCTGCAACGCCTCACTGACCGCCAAAAGATTTTCTGTATCGCAAATGGTGGGCTTTTTGTAACTGCCCATCGGAACATTAAATTCGTTTTTCCGATTCACGCGATAAAGTCCATTGAAACAAGTGCGATTCAGGAAGATAAACAACGCCGACTGACCGATTTTGTCCGCCGTTCGTGCGTTGTAAAGACCTCTTTTTTCGTAATAATACGCCTTTTTTGTCTCTTCATCGGTAAAAGCGTGATATTCGGATTGAAATTGTTCTAAAACGGCTATCAGTTCCTTCGGATTTTGCTTGATTGTCAGATAAGTATCGATTAAATCCGTATTGATGTCATTGATAACCGCCCTTTTCAAATTCGGAAAATTATTCAACACCCAAAAAAGTACCGCACCGCTCCCCACAAAGGGTTCGATGTAAGTGAAATCGCTTTGTATCAACGCTTTGGGTAATGCTTTTTCAATATCGCCGATGAGTTGCGTTTTTCCTCCTGCCCATTTTAGGAAGGGTTTTGGGGTTGGATTTTTGGTCATTTAGTTTGTGAATGCACTTTAATTAGAAAATCAAGCGACAAAAATACAAAAATTTGTAAAACAAGAATCTTATCCAAAAAACTTATTGATTTTCAGTTTGTAAAAACCACTATTCTTGAAAGGCTTTGCGTTTTTTTCGGTTTTTTCTTTTGATTTGTAATTCTTTGTCTTGGGGTGAAAGTCCTAAAACAATATTTTTTTCTCTGGAAATTTGTTCGCCCCAGCTGGCAAGGAATAACGCCGGCAAAAAACTTGAAATAGCTCCGAGTAAAGGCGTTATAGCAATTGCCAATCCGATGAAAAGCAATACAAACCACTGCCAAAAACGACGATTAAACGTTCGGTTTCGATGCACAAAACCAAACTCTTTTCTGATGTACTTTCTAAACGCAAACAAATATTCAAGATAATCCCCAAACCTGATTAACCCGTTATTCGCCACGGGATATTCCCGCACAACGATTGAAAATTCGCGGTAAAATTGGTTGTAGTTGCGGAAGTTCAGTTGCGGAACTCTGTCTATCAAATCCATCATAAAATAGTAGCCTAAACTATTTTTTGTGCTGTCCGAAAAACCAACGCTTTTTTGGTCAAGAGTCTGGCGTAAAGAATCCATATCACGCATTCTTTCGGAGAGAACATCGTCGTAACGTTTCGTTACTTGCTGATTTTTCGAGATGTTTACTTGAATGAACACTTCCATTGTTTTGATTTTCAATTTGTTGATTTAATCTTTTAGAAAAACCTCCATATCAATCCGAAGCCATTTGCCTTCCTATTCTTTATGCGTGGGTTTGGCGTAAAATTCCTCGTTTGAGCCTTGCCGTTTGCAACAGTATGTTTTCATCGGGACTTACAAATAATCCTGAATGATTTTTCGCCACGTGATGTATCCCGCCGCCATCAGATGAAGTCCGTCGTTGGTGTATTCGGGTTTTAGTTTGTCAGTGTTCGGGATAACAAAATGCGGATACAAATCCACATAAATCGCTTTGTGTTTTTGTGCCAATTCGCGGATTTGAACGTTGAGAGCCTTTATTTTTTCAGGTTGCTGATGGTTTTCAAATAGCTTAAAATCAGCGTTTACGGGTAAAATGCTTTGTAAATAGATTTCCGTTTTTGGAGAAACCTTTCGTATTTTGGTTACAATCCTTTCGATGTTCGCAAAGGTGGTCTCGGCGGGGATTCCTCTGGCGATGTCATTCACCCCGATGAGCAGCAATATTTTTTTAGGTTTTCCGTTTACGATATTGTCAAGCCGCTCGTAAACTCCTTGTGAAATATCGCCACTGATGCCTCTGTTTTTCACGTTTTTGTCGGGGAATAATTCCGCCCATTCGCAACCGTTGGTGATGCTGTTGCCCAAAAAAACGATGTCGTTTGCCGCTATCGGGAATTTCTCAAAGAAATCAACACGTTGGTAATAAAAAGGCGAATGTTTTTGTTCTTGCGAAAATGCCGAAAGTGAAAATAAAGCGACTAATAATGTGATTGCTCGTTTCATAAGATGGTGTGATTTAAATAGTTAAAATAATTTTGGCTTTTTGGTGATTTCCCTTTAAAATTATTAATTTCAGATATGGTAAAGATAAAATTCCGCTTTAATTTTGCAAAATTTTGTTGCGGTTCTTTTAATTTCGAATGGAAAATTTACAAAATCTCGTCAGGAAACGGCACGGGTTTTCCCGTTTTTTTGATAATGGGCATCTGCGCATCAACACTGCGCAAGTAATCGGACAAAATTTTAGCAAGTTGGCGTGTTTTCTGTGGATTTTCTGCCGAAATATCTCGCGTTTCGCCAAGGTCAGTTGCCAAATCGTAAAGCAAAATTTGTTGGGTGTCGTGGTAGTAAAGCAATTTGTAATTTCCCTTCCGAATGGCGCTTGACGGAGCAATGCCCAGTTTCTTGTCAGTATCATACCATTGATTGGGCAAATGCCAGAAAAGGGGTCTTTCAGTGTTTTTCTGCAGATTTTCGGTTGTCAGAAGGATAGGTAAGAGGCTTTCTCCGTCAATGGTTTGGATTATTTTTTTGTTGCCCACGGAAGCTATTTCGGCAAGTGTAGGGAAAATGTCCTCAATGTTGATTGGTTTGTCGGAAACACTTCCGGCTTTTATTTTTCCCTGCCACCACGCCAAAAACGGAATGCGAATACCGCCCTCGCGAAGCGTTCCTTTGCCGCTTGCCAGTGGTGCGTTGCAGGTGTTGGGTTTTCTTCCGCGCCCTATGGCGTCCAATCCGCCGTTGTCCGATAGGAAAACAACTAATGTATTGTTATTCAGTTTATTGTTGTCCAAATAATTTAGAATGTCGCCCAAACTTTTGTCCATACCTTCCAGCAGTGTGGCGTATTGAGCTTCGATGGGGTTCATTCCTTTGTCAAGATATTTTTGTAGGAAACGCGCATCGCCCATTATAGGGACGTGTACGGCGTAGTGAGACATATACAGGAAGAAGGGCTTGTTTTTCGGACGTTTGTCAAGTTCTCGCAAGGCTTTTTGGGTTAGGGCTTCGGTCAGGAAGATGTCTCTCCCGTGGAATTCTTCCAGCATCGGAACGGCAAAACGCCCTGTTTTTTGCGGGATATTCCCAAAATTGTCTTTGCCCTCATAGCTTTGCAATCCGCCGCCGGCGTGCCCTGAGACGTTGACATTAAAACCCATATTGAGCGGGTCGGCACAGGGCGTTCCTTGTGCGGCGAAGTGAGCTTTCCCGATGTGAATTGTATGGTAACCGCCTTGTTTCAGCAACTCAGGAAGCGCGGTGGCTTGAAACGAATTGGGAATATCGGGCTGATTCGCCAGTCCGTTGCAGTTCCAATTCGGAGCGGAGAGTTGTTCATTGGTGTGGTCGGTTTGTTTGTTATATTCTAATGTCCAGTTGGTTACGCGGTGCCTTGCCGGATTGGTGCCTGTCATTAAACTTACTCGTGACGGCGAACATATGGGGGCGGCATAGGCTTGGGTGAATTTCATTCCTTGCTTTGCCAGCCTCTCCATATGAGGGGTATGGTAAGTTTGGTTTAGTTCGGTTTTTTCACTGTGAAATGCAACTGAAGTGTCTTGCCAGCCCATATCATCTACGACAAAAAGAATGATGTTTGGGCGATTCTCGGGGGTGTTTTTTACTTCGGCAGAAATGGTTCGGCAATCTGTGATGCTCAACCCCATTAATGCACTTATCATTAAATAAAAAAATCGGTTTTTCATAAAAAAATCAATAAAATAACAAGCGACAAAGATACACAATTTTATCGTAATTATACGTCTTTTTGTAGGTTGAGTTAAGCTAAGCTTTGATAAAAAGAGTGATTGTTATCGGGTAAATATTGCCTTATGTTCAGCAATTTGGTGTGTGGAGGCTTAAAATTAAAATGTTACATTATATACTGAAAATCAAAGATTTATATAAAAGAGTGAAATATAAATAACTAAACTTTTTTTGTTATTAAAAAATATTTCATACCTTTGGAACCTATTATGTACTTAATATAAGTGATTATGAAAAATCAATTGATAAAAGAATTGCAAGAGTTGGCTGAGAATATCATTGCCACCAAAGATAAGTTGGATTTACCTCATTTAAAAAAAGAAACCGAAAAATTACTTGAAAAAGTGACCATTTTGAGTTTCGTTGAGAAATATTACAACGCCATTGGCTCATCGGAAGACCGTCTACAATATACGATGAAAAAAGTAGCCGATTTTGTTGAAGATGACCAAAATGAAAACGACATATTCAATCTTCCGGTAAAAACCACACAAGTGAAACAAATTGTTGTGACACAGCCCGAAAAAAAATCAGTGCCACAGCACAGCGAACCGGAACAGGCGGTTGAAAATCAGTTTGTGCAGGAAGAACCCGTCGTGCAGCCGGTGCAATCAAAAAACGGGTATCACACGGGGAATCAGCCTAATTCGGCGTACAAAGCCTATCAGGATATTATCCAAAGGCAACAAAAGCAACAACAAGCGCCACCGCCTCCCGTAGAAGAGAAAAAAGTGGTTAAAGAAATTAAAACCATTGTAGAGCCTGAAACAGAAGTAGTTCCTAAAAATCAGCCGTTGGAAGATTTTATCGCACAAACGCAACATCCTGTTTTTGAGAAGAAAGAAGACGTTGCCGAACCCAAAGCCGCTCCGTCGTTAAACGACCGACTCGGGAAAACGTCGCAAATCGGGCTGAATGACCGTTTGGCGTTTATTCGTCAGCTTTTCTTCGGAAGTGAAAGTGAATACAATGATGTGGTTCAGCATATTAACAATCTGCAAAGCGTGCAAGACATCGCCATTTACATCGAACAGGAAGTTAAACCGACCTACAATCACTGGCGAGGCAAAGAAGACTATGAAGAGCGCTTTTTAGGTTTAATGCTCAAACGATTTGAGGTTTAATGGGGAAACTCTATCTCATTCCAACCCCCATCGGCAATTTAGAAGACATTACCCTGCGGGCTTTGCGTCTTTTGCAGGAGGTGGACTTTGTGCTGGCAGAAGACACCCGAACAAGTGGTAAATTGCTCAAACACTATGATATACGCACGCCAATGCAGAGTTATCATATGCATAACGAACACCAAGTTGTAGCGCATTGGGTGCAACGCATCAAGGGCGGACAAACCGTAGGGCTCATCACCGATGCGGGTACGCCCGGCATTTCCGATCCCGGATTTTTACTCGTAAGGGCTTGTGTAGAACAACAGCTTGAGGTGGAATGCCTGCCCGGTGCCACTGCCTTTGTTCCTGCCTTGGTAAACAGCGCTTTGCCCAATGACCGTTTTGTTTTTGAAGGATTTTTGCCCGATAAAAAAGGACGACAAACGCGTTTGCAAGCGCTTCTTGACGAAAAGAAAACGATGATTTTTTATGTCTCGCCTCATAAGTTGCTGAAAACCATTGCTGATTTCATCGCTGTTTTTGGTCAGGAGCGAAGGGCTTCTGTTTCGCGTGAAATTACCAAATTGCACGAAGAAACACAGCGCGGAACCCTTGCCGAGTTGCTGGCTCATTTTGAGAAGAAAGCACCTAAAGGTGAAATTGTGATGGTTGTGGAAGGAAAATCGTTCAAAGAAAATAAGCAAGTAGGTGTAAATCAATGATGTATGGCTAAAATTTTATGTATTGAAACTTCGGGGCTTACTTGCTCGGTGGCGATTGCCGAAAACGGAGTGCTTTTAGCTGAAAAATCAGAAAATAAAGGCAAATTCACTCACGCCGAAAGCTTACATATTTTTATTGAAAGTGTTCTTGCACAGTCGGTTGTGTCGTTTGATGACATTGATTGCATAGCCGTCAGTGGCGGACCTGGGTCATACACGGGGCTTCGTATTGGGGTATCGGCGGCAAAGGGACTTTGTTTTGCGTTGGGCAAACCGCTTGTTAGCGTTTCAACGCTTCAAATATTAGCTTCGCAAGTAACAGATAGTCAGTTGATTATCCCGATGTTGGACGCGCGCCGAATGGAAGTGTACAGTGCTGTTTTTACCGGTGATTATCAAGAAGTTGCCCCCACAGAAGCCAAAATTTTAGATGAAAACAGCTATGGCGAGTGGCTTTCACAAGGTGAGGTTGTTTTTTTGGGCGATGGGGCTGAAAAATTCTCAAAACTGTGCACTCACGCCAATGCCGTTTTCGTACCAAATGCTTTTCCGCAAGCCCGGGATATGGTCTCGCACGCGTTTCAAAAATACGAACAACAGCTTTTTGAAAATTTAGCCTATTTTGAACCGAATTACTTAAAGTGATGTTTTGTTTGCTAATTGTCCGCAGGCGGCATCAATGTCTTTCCCGCGTGAACGTCTGACAGTTACGGTAATGCCGGCATCTTCCAGCATCGTTTGATACATTTCTATCACAGAGGCATCGGCTTGTTGAAAATCGCCGTCGTCAATCGGGTTGTATTCAATGAGGTTTACTTTTGAAGGCGCAAATCGACAGAATTTTATGAGCGCTTCTATGTCTTTCTTCTTATCGTTAATACCTTTCCAAACCACATATTCATAGGTGATTTTATTTTTGGTTTTTTTGTACCAATAGGCTAAGGCTTCGCGTAGTTCCGATAGCGGAAATTGTTCGTTAAAAGGCATAATTTGGGTGCGTACGGAATCAATGGCAGAATGCAGTGACACAGCCAATTTAAACTTTACCTCGTCATCAGCCATTTTTTTTATAAGTTTCGGAACGCCTGAGGTTGAAAGGGTTATCCGTTTTGGCGACATTCCCAAACCTTCTTCGGAAGTAATTTTTTCAATGGCTTTCAATACGTTGTTGTAGTTCATCAGGGGTTCGCCCATTCCCATAAAAACGATGTTTGAAAGTGGTCTACCAAAAAATGTACGACTTTGATTGTCAATTACTTTCACTTGGTCGAAAATTTCATCGGGCAGTAAATTTCGCATTCGTTTAAGTTGGGCTGTGGCGCAGAAAGTACAGTTTAAACTACACCCCACTTGGCTTGATACACAGGCAGTTGTGCGTGTGTCGGTAGGGATTAAAACAGATTCAACCAACAACCCGTCGTGCAAGCGTACGGCGTTTTTGATGGTTCCGTCGGAGCTGCGTTGCATCACATCAACGGCAATGTGGTTGATGGTGAAGTTGTTTTCGAGCATTTCGCGGGTTTTCTTCGGGAGGTTGGTCATTTCATTGAATGAATGCAACCCCTTGTTCCACAGCCATTCATATACTTGATTGCCTCGAAAAGCCTGATCGCCGTTTTCTTTGAAAAAGTGGCGCAGTTCGTCTTTTGTCAGTGCGCGTATGTCTTTTTTTGCTTGCATTGGGCAAAGGTAGGGAATAATCAAAAAAAGCACCAAATCCTTTAACAAAATATTAGCAATTACCTATTAAAAAGCCAAAGTATTGTTAATTTTTTTGACAAAAGCTATTAATTCGTATTTTTGCTCTCGTTTTAAACCAATAATTATTTTTTTCATATGAAAAAGACAACTTTAAGCTTAGTTGCACTTGTTGTGGGTGGCGGATATGCTTTTGCACAAGATTTACCTACGAATCCTGCACCCGGTAAGTGTTATGTTAAATGTATCACGAAAGATGAGTTTCGTGAGGAGACTGAAACCATTCAAATTTCGCCTGCTTACAGCAAATTAGAAGTGGTGCCTGCTAAATACAAAACCGTTGAAGAGCGTGTTTTGGTAAAAGAAGCAAGCAAAAAATTAGTGTACGTTCCGGCTGTTTATGAAACAGTTAATGTGCCTTACGAGAAAAAACAAGAAGGAAACACCTTAACAGTAGTTCCGGCTGCTTTCGGTAATGAAGTGAAAACCATTGAGGTATTCCCAAAAACCTCAGGATGGGAGTACAAGCATTTGGATAACTGTCCGTCAATCAATAAAGATGCTTGTGTTACGGCGTGTTTTGTTGAAAGACCGGCTCGTTTTGAGAGTGTAAACATCGTTACATTAACTAAAGATGCTCACACTACTGAAAACAAAACGCCTTCGGTTGAAGCTACTTTCAAACGTCAGGTTGTAAAAACACCTGCACGTGTTGATGAAATCGAAATCCCTGCCGAGTATGCAACCATCAAACGTGAAGTGGTTGACACGCCTGCAACTACCCGAAAAGTTGATGTTCCGGCTGAAACAAAAACTATTACCAAGCAAGTGCTTGTAAAACAAGGTGGTGTAACTGTTTGGGAAGAAGTAGATTGTAAATTGTTAGAGCCAACATTGCTTCCTATTTTGTATGAGTACAACAGCGCAAAATTGACAAAAGCTTCTGAAAAAGTGATTGACGATATGTTGTTGCCTTTGTTAAGAGGTACAAACACAAGTGTTGAAATTATGTCACACACTGATTCAAGAGGAAACGACGAGTACAATATGTCATTGTCACAACAAAGAGCAAATGCTGTTGTTAACTATTTGGCAAACAAAGGAATTCAACGTTCACGAATGATTGCAAAAGGGTTTGGAGAAACCCGTTTGATTAACAGATGTGCAAACGGCGTTCAGTGTTCAGAAGAAGAGCACCACAAAAACCGCAGAACTGAGTTCAGAATTCTTGGTCAGTAAATTTTTGTATCATAATAATTATTTTAAGAAAGAGGGGTTACATAAGTGTAGCTCCTTTTTTTGTATTTAAATTTTTCGGTCGATAACATAATTTACCATCAGGGTAAGTGCTGTTTTGTAGTCTGAATCGGGGAAGTCGGCTAAGATGCCAAGTGCTTTGTCTTTAAATTCGTGCATTTTTGTTTCGGCATACGTAAGCCCTTGATTGTCTTTAACAAAATTGATGATTTCGCGAACGCGTTTTTTGTCTTTGTTGTGATTTTTTACTGAGTTGATAATCCATTTTCGGTCGGATTCACTGCAAGTGTTCAGCGTATAAATCAGCGGAAGGGTCATTTTTTGTTCTTTGATGTCAATTCCGGTGGGCTTGCCAATTGCCTCATCGGTGTAGTCAAATAAGTCGTCTTTAACTTGAAATGCCATACCGATGTATTGACCAAAAAGTCGCATTTTTTCAATGATTTCGGTCTTTTCAGGCGCTACGGAGCAAGCGCCCATTGCACAACAGGCAGCGATGAGTGTTGCCGTTTTTTGGCGGATAATTTCGTAGTAAACCGGCTCGGTGATGTCGAGTCTGCGCGCTTTTTCAATCTGTAACAGCTCGCCTTCGCTCATTTCACGCACGGCTACCGAGATGATTTTTAGCAAATCAAAATCAGAATTATCAATGGAAAGCAGTAGCCCTTTTGAAAGCAGATAATCGCCCACCAAAACAGCTATTTTGTTCTTCCACAGGGCATTGATGGAGAAAAATCCGCGCCTTTTGTTGCTGTCGTCCACCACGTCATCGTGTACCAGTGTCGCCGTGTGGATAAGTTCAATAACCGAAGCTCCGCGATAGGTACGCTCTTGCACGCTTCCGCCCGAAACCATTTTCGCTACCAAAAACACGAACATCGGGCGCATTTGCTTGCCCTTGCGGTTTACAATATAGTGGGTAATACGGTTGAGCAAAGCCACCCGTGACGACATTGAGTCGCGAAATTTTTGCTCAAAGCATTCCATTTCTTGACGGATAGGCTCTTTTATTTGCGAGGTAACTTTCATTGGTTGTTGAGGTTAGTGAGATGGTTGCAGGCTTACTTTAACCACCAGTTTACGAATTTTGCCTTCCCCGATGATGGGTGCGTGAGCATCTTCCGGAAAAACAACGGCAAACTGACCCGGGCGTAACGTAACATACGTGTCGGGTGTGTCGGCGTACAGCCCGTAATCATTCTCATAGTCAAAGGCTTGTTTTTCTTGTGTGCAATCGGATAGGTTTTTCCAACCGATGGTTTCCTCACCCGAAAGCAATACGTGAATGTCCAAATATTTCTGGTGGTATTCCAGCACTTGTTTTTCTTTGCTGAGGCACTCGGGCTCGGCGTTGATGATAAATACATCGTCGCCATCAAGGTGTGTTTTCCCTAGTTCGGTAGTGAGCCAGTCGTGGTTTTTAACGTATGCAAAAATGTCGGCAAAAGCCGGGTGCAACCCTTCATATCGTTTGCTTTGATGTAAATCGGCTATAATCATTTTCAATATTTTATCAGGCAAATGTACTGAAAAAATATGCGATTACAAAAAAAACAATCCGATTTAATCGTTCAATTTTGAATACGGACTTACATTGCCACGATAGTTGCGACTTTAAAAGTGATTTTTTGCGTAAGCCAAAAGAAAACCAATGGTTGCTTGCGAAGCTAAAATAGGCAAGTTATTTACCCAATTTTCGTTGTATTATCCGATGCATATAATCTTGCATAAAGGCTTGTAAATCCTTGATTCCCTTTTCTATTTCAGGATTTTTTTCAGTTTCTGCAAGGTTATGAGTCAGCCCTTCGTCTTCTTTGTTGAAAATGCCGTTGAGGCTTCCGTCTGCGTTCAAAACATAGATGTAATTACCCTGCATCATTCGGTAGGTGTGAGCATCGGAAATATAGGCTTTCGGAGTTTCCTGCTTGTCAGAAAATAAACTGCGTCCCCACGAACGGAAAGGCTTGTTGTACCCAATCAAATCCACCACCGAAGGGTAGAGGTCTATCTGTTGAGTGATTCCCGAAGAAATACCCGTGCCGACCAATTCCGGATTCGGGCTGAAAAACATCAGCATAGCTCCGTTGGCGGTAATAGGCTGTTTGTAAAGGTCGTAGAAAATTTGGTTGTGATGGTCATTGGTGAAAACGAAAATCGTGTTTTTGTACCACGCTTCTTTTCGGGCACTTTCAAAGAATTTTTTCAATGCAAAATCGGTGTACTGAATGCACTGATGCATTTCCACGTTACCTTTGTCAAAAATGCCTTCGTATTTTTCAGGAATTTTGTACGGATGATGCGACGAAACGGTAAAAATGGTGCCTAAAAAAGGCTGTTTTTTCTTGCTAAATTCCCGCTTCATAAATTGCAGAAAAGGTTCGTCCCAAATGCCCCAAAAACCGTCAAAATCGGCATCGTTCCCGTATTCGGTCATTCCGTAGTAATGCTTAAAGCCCAAAATATTTGAAAAGCCCAAAAAGCCCATTGAACCGTTGGGAGCGGAATGAAAAAATGAAGTGTCGTAACCCATTTCGTTGGCAACTGAAACTACTGATTCAGTGGGTTGTTGTACATAAGGTGATGAGGTGTAAGCCACTTGAAAAGTCGGGATTCCCGCCAAAACGGACGACATTCCGTGAATGGATTGCCTTCCGTTAGCATACGCATTGTCAAACACGTACGAATGCTGCGAAAGCGAATCCAAAAAAGGTGTATATGACTTATAATCAGGAATATTTCGTTTGGTGTTCATACAACCCACATATTCCCGTCCGAAACTTTCCAGAATGAAAATAACTATGTTGGGTTTGCCTGCCACCTCACGCTGATAGTGCTTTATGGGTTGTACGTTTTCTTGAATGTAATCATCTGATACAAAGCGATATTCCTTAAAGCTTTTATTTTTTCCGATGGTTCGGATAAGCGTGAAAGGCGTGTTGAGAATCACGTCGGCGTGTGCGGAAATGGTTACGTGTCGGCTGGCATCCAAAATATTGATGGGGCGCGATGAATGAGCCAAACTGCCGCCGCGAATGCCCGCCACCACACCGACGCCAATCACGGCAAAAATTACCAGCGACCACAATACGTACGGCATCGGGCGTAACTCGGTTGTGCGTACTTTTACGATTTTATACAGAAAAACCCACAGCAAAAGCAATACCACGAAAAGCAGCACCACGTACCAGTACATTTCTAAAAAGGTGAAAAACAGCGTGGATTTGTTTTGTTCGTTTTCAATTACGGCAAACGAAGCGGTGGTTAGCCGTGATTTGCTAAACGGATAGTACATCATATCCACGAAATTGGTGGCGTAGGCAATTCCGTTGGTGAGGAAGTAAATCCAACAAAGCATTTTTTGGTAGCCTTGACGGGTGTTTATCCATAAGGGTAAAAGGCTCAGTGCGATAAATAGTAGATTGACGTATAAAATTGCCGTAGTGTCAAACTGCAATCCGTATAGAAACAGTTTGGAAAGTTCGGCAGTGTCAATGCTCCCGACGGCATCTTTATTGAAGAAAAAAAACAAAAATCGGGCAATGAAATAGAAAAAATACACCAATGCCATTCGGTAAAAAAACACCAAATATTCGCTTGTTCGGATACGCCTGTTCATTTTTTTAGAATTTGGGCGACAAAGATACGGCGGTTTGCAACATATTTGTATTAAGAAAATATTAAAATATTACGGAATTGCAAAGAAAAAGTGTTTTATTAATCAAGCGATTAAAAAAGAAATGTTTCGATTGACGTAAAACGTGTTTATGCAGTTAAAGTTTTGTTAAAATGTGTTTTTAGTTTGATATGTTTTTTTTTTTTTTTTGATATATTTGCAGTGTAAAAAACATTAAGTTTAAAAAAGAAATTGTATGAAACACTTTTTAACGTCATTAATGGTTTTGGTTATAATGACATCTTGTAGTAAAAATAGTGATGATAGCAAGCCTCAATTACAAACAGAAGGGCTTACGTCGTTTTCAATGGGAATTCGGGAAGGTGTGGATGTTTCAAACTTTCGCGTGGGTTACCAAATCCCTGTTGATGTGACGGAAATTATTGATGCCAAGCCCGAGCAAGGATTTATTTACAAGCTCAAAGTGGTGGGTAATGATGCAACGCGTCACCAGATTTTAGGAGTGGATTATGCCTTGAAATTGAAACAAGAAGAAGGGTTTACAGATGTTTCACTCATTGAAATTACTGACCTGAAAACTTTACCCGAGCTTGTGATTGTGCCCAAAGTGCCTGGAACGTTTCATTTGAATTTTGAATTGCAAAAGTATGATACTGCTACCAAAAAGTACGTAGGAGAACCGCTGAAAAAAGAACTTATTTTCAACGCGGTGAAAATTAATTTTTATGTTTCGTTTTCTTTTCCTAGGTTAGAGTTTAAGTTTTCAATTGACGACGGAAATCGGGAGTATGACACGTATTTGAGTAATACCACAAGCAGTAAAAAGTATGAATACACAACTCTTTTCGAGGGGATTTCCAAATCGGGGGATTTTCTTGTAGGTACGCAGTATGATTTTGGGTCAGGTCTTAATATCGAAGGGAAAACCATAACTATTGAAATTACGCAATATTTGAATAACGGACTTAAAAACATTATCCGTTATGAAAATGTGAAGATAGAGAATATTAACAAAAACAAATTCTAAAGCTATGAAGAGGTTTATTTTAGGTCTGTTGGTAACAACGGCAATCACAGCGGTGTCGTGTGGTGATAAAGGAGGCGACACTGCCCAAACCATTGAACAGTTAAAGCCGGTGGTTTATGAAAAAGAAACTCCTAAAATCATTGCCAGTAAAAAAACGGGCAATGTAGTGCTTGACCCCACTACGAGTAAAAATCAGTACGAGTATCTTTCAACCGTGCAGGAACAATACAGCATCACGCCGCTTTCAATCGTAGCTGAAACGATGAGTGATGTGATTTATCCGGGAAGTATGTTGCGAGGCGATTCGTTTATGAAAGGAAAATATGACCCGCTAACGCTTCGTAATGAGTTTAATCCCGTAACGTTGTCAGTGTCGCTGAAAGGAGATATCAACGTTTCTGAAACCACAAAGCCCGTGTTGAGTGATGTTCGGGGAACGATGAATGCCCTAATTGCACGTCAAAAACAAGGAATTAATTTTGATTTTATACCGGCTGTTTTTTCTTACGAAAGCAATACGGTTACTACCGAGCAACACTTTAAAACTTCGCTAAAAATTCACGCAGAAGCAAATGTAATGGCAAGTTTGGTAAAAGCGAGTTTTGACTATCAAAAAGATGAAAGTAATTCACTTACAAAGAGTTATGTAATGGTGGCTTTCCGCCAACATATTTATAACGTGTCGATTGACCCAAAACATTATTCTTCTTGGATAGTGGGAGATATTGATGTTAAAGATATGGGTGAATATGAACCGCTATATATCAGCAGTGTGGATTACGGGCGTGTGGGGTATATTTTTGTAGAAACTACCAAATCAGTTGAAGAGGTGCGTAAAATGGTGAAAGCCTCGTTGGAAGTAGCTGTTAAATATGTTGATGCACAGGCTAATGCAGCGTATACGAAAGAATTCCAAAACCTGTTCCAAGAAGGAAAAGTACGATTGAAAATTTCGGGCGGGCCGGTTGAATTGGCTAACAAGGTTGATAATTATGAAAGTTTCGTTAAATTTGTTCAGATGCCTAATGCACAGAATGTTACCGAAACTTCGGTGCCCATTTCGTACAAAGTACGTCGCCTAAAAGATAATACCGAAGTGGAAGTGATTGATACTTATACTCATAATATTATCGAATTGAGAGATAGATAACAAAAGATGCACAGCGCGTTTCGCTTATGAATAATGATGTCAAAATAACGTTGCAGTTGGTGCGTAATGGTGAGATTATTAAAGAAGATATCAAAAAGGAAAAATGCTTTCACTAACCGTAAGTAATTAAAGCGGTTAGGTTATCGTTTGAAATAAAATAGAAGGTTGTGTTGGAGTATTTACAACACAACCTTTTTTTGTCATCGTTTGGGGATGTTTATCGGTTTTTAACAATTGGGTGTATTAATGTAAAAACAAGTTAAAAATTAAGACTTAAAAGTTAAAAGTAGCAAAATTTTCACTGAAAACACTTTGCGTATTAACATCGTTCCAAAGAGTGTAGTTTTGGTTTTATGAAAAATGACTATCTTTGCCCCCGCAAATTTTAAGCGGTTGTCTTTTCCCGTTAAGGAAACAACGTAAGTCTTAAAGAAATTAAATTAGGATGATTAAAACAAAAAAAAGGTATTTTTTTACTGTATTAGGACTACTTAGTTTATTTTTTATGTGCTTCACAATCAGCGATGAAGCTCCCGTTAAAGTAGAGGTTCACACCAATTTTATAGTAACAGACCCCCAGCAGGCAACCGTAATGCCGGTTGGTAAAGAAAATGAAAAAAACGAAAAACTTACACTTAATCCGCCGCACATTGGCAAAACATTTATCGGTTTTAAAGAAGCCTTGGCTTACCGAGAATCACGAGGCAACTACTTCATTGTAAACCAATATGGTTATATGGGTAAATATCAATTCGGTAAATCGGCTTTGCAGTTTTACGGTGTTAAAAATGCTGCCGAATTTTTAAAATCGCCCGAGCAACAAGAACGCCTTTTCACGTTGAGTGTCAAGCGAAACAAATGGGTTTTACGAAAAGAAATCAGTCAGTTTGTAGGCAAGTGCATCAATGGTATACATATTACCGAGTCGGGAATTTTGGCGGCGGCACATTTAGCTGGCGCTCAAAGTGTTAAGAATTACCTCCGAAGCCGAGGCAGTTATGCTTTTGCCGATGCTAACGGAACTACCCTACAAAATTACTTGAAAAACTTTGCTGATTATCAAGTAGAAGACATTGCTCCTGAAAAGTTACCCCGATTTTAATCTGCGTTTTTTAAAGATATTTTTTCAGAATTTGAAAAAAGTCTCTTTATTTTCGTTATCTTTGCAATTTAAAAGATGGCAATGCAGTTGTTCTATCACACACACAATGAGGCGGGTACTGATGAGGCAGGCAGAGGTTGTTTAGCCGGACCGGTAACGGCAGCGGCGGTCATATTGCCCAAAGATTTCAAAAACGATATTTTGACCGACTCCAAACAATTATCTGAAAAAAAACGACTCTATCTCAAAGAAGTTATTCAGCAAGAGGCAGTTGCCTATGCAGTGGCTCACATTTTTCCTGCTGAAATTGATGAGCTGAACATCTTACGGGCATCAATCTTGGCAATGCACACCGCTTTGCAACAGTTACACACAACGCCCGATTTTATCGCTGTTGATGGGAATAAGTTCGTGAAATTTGGAAGCATTCCGCACGCTTGCATAGTGAAAGGCGATGCTAAAATTCAAACCATTGCGGCGGCTTCGGTCTTGGCAAAAACTGCCCGAGATGCGTATATGCAACAGATTGACGCCGAGTTCCCGATGTATCAATGGAAAAAAAACAAAGGATACCCGACCAAAGAACATCGTGAAGCCATCAGTAAATTCGGCATAACACCCTATCATCGCAAAACGTTTCAGCTGTTGCCCGCTCAACTGAAAATCGATTTTTGATAGTCCGTGCCAATTGCTACGAAAAATATAAAGAAAGATGAAAAAATATGACGGCTTATGGCTTTTTTTGGTATTGTTCTGTTTTTCAATACTGAAATTACAAGCACAAGACAGGAGATTTATGGTCAGAACGGTAGCTTTTTACAATGTTGAAAACTTATTTGACACCATCAATGACCCACACAAGTTTGACGATGACCGCACCCCCGAAGGTGCTGACCGCTGGACGTCGAAAGTTTACAACGACCACGTACAGAAAATTGCCAAGGTGATTTCTGAAATAGGTAGCGACCTTACCAAACAAGCACCCGATGTGATGGGCTTGTGTGAGGTTGAAAATATGTCGGTGGTTTCCGATTTGATAAACACCGATTATTTGAAAAAGTATAACTATGGTATTGTGCATTACGATTCGCCCGACAGTCGCGGAATTGACGTAGCGTTTATCTACAAAAAGAAAGTTTTTAAGCCCACGGCAACCTCCAAACACACTTTGGAAGTGTATGATTCTGACGGAAAACGACGCCACACGCGTGACCAATTGTTAGTAAGCGGAATGTTTGATGGTGAGCCAATGCATTTTATCGTAAATCACTGGCCTTCAAGAAGTGGAGGGGAAGCAGTCAGTCGCCCCAAACGCGAAGCCGCCGCCGCACTGAACAAAAAAATAATCGATTCGCTGCTGGCAAAAGACCCCAACGCTAAAATATTCAGTATGGGCGATTTCAATGACGACCCCACCAACGCCAGTTTCAAAAAAATCTTAAAAACCGAAGGCAAAAAAGAAAAAGTAAAACCCGGCGGGCTTTACAACCCGATGGAAGAAATGCTCAAAAAAGGCATCGGTTCGTTGGCATATCAAGACGGTTGGAATCTCTTCGACCAGATTTATTTCACCCACGAGTTGCTTAAAGATGACAAATCAACTTATCGTTACTGGAAAGCAGCCGTGTTCAACAAGCCTTATCTTGCCAATCAAAAAGGGAAATATAAAGGTTATCCGTACCGAAGTATGTCCAACGGAAATTACACTTGGGGGTACTCTGACCATTTTCCGGTGTATTTGTATTTGATTAAAGAACAAAAATAGATTTAAAAATATTGAAAATCAATCTCTTTTACCGGTTTCGGTAAAAGAGATTTCTTTTTACGTTTGGGCAAATTGGCTGAAAAATATCCGCAAACGCTTGCAAATAACTATTTTGGGGGAATTATTGAAAATGACCAACTTCGTTTTGATTACAAAATCAGAGACGGCATTTGCCGCAACAGAAACGCTACTTTTCTGATGAAAAAACGCAATGGTATCGATTAAAAATCCGTATTTTTGCGCATATTTTTGTATTATGATGCGGTTCACTTCTTTTTTCGACACTTACGGAAATCAACTTATCGCCACGGCAGTAACCATCGTGGTTTTTGTGGTTATTCGGCTGATAATTAATTCAATCATTGCGAAATTTACGGAAAAATCTAACTTTTCACAAGCGCGTTCCAACTTGGTAAAGCGTTATGTTGATTATTTAATTTGGTTACTGGTGTTAATCATTTTAGTTTCTATTTGGGGAATTAAACGCGAGCAATTATTTTTATTTTTGTCATCAGTATTAACCGTTATCGGTGTTGCGTTTTTTGCACAATGGTCTATTTTAAGTAACATCACGGCAGGGATTATTGTATTTTTCTCATTTCCATTTCGAATTGGTGACCAAATCAAAATAATGGACAAAGATTATCCTATTGAAGCTGAAATTATCGATATAAAATCATTCTATACCTTATTAAAAACTATCGAAGGAGAAGAAATTTTATTGCCAAATAACTTACTCTTACAAAAAGGTATCGTTATTGTAACAAAATAACCTTTTATAACAGCATTTTTTTATTGATTTATCTATTAATGACTTAAATTTAATTGATGATTTAAGTCATTTTTTTTGTGTGTACTACAAGTATTTTTATAAAATAAGATAAATATCTAAAAAGTAAAGTAGTTTTTTTACTATGTGAAATAGTTTAGTTATGATTTATATTATGTTTTGAATGAATTTATATGATTATAGTGTAAACTATATAAGTTCACTTGTGATTTTTGTTTATTAAGGTTAAAATGTTCTTAACTCACAAGTAAATTTATTTAATTTGTATACTAATAGTAATATTTCAGATAATTTTTTAATACTATTGAAGCAAAACTATATAAAATCACTTGTGAGTTTTAGTAATTAGATGATAAATGTGCTTAATTCACAAGTGAATTTATGTAATTATTATGTAAATGATATTAATTCAGCTGATTTTTTAATAGGTTTGTCGTAAATGTTTAACAGAAAAAGGTGTTGGATTGCTGGTTTTAAGTTCGGGTGAAGAGATTTCAATGGTTTTTTCTTCATTAGGGAGTAAATCAAAGAAATTATCACTGAATTTAGCGCCTTGTACCGGTATTTCAACAAAAACATTTTTTGCTAATCGATTGCTTTTGAGTTTTAGTACATACTTTCCGTCAGAATGATGTACTGTTGTTTCTATTTCTGTTTGAGGTAATTGTAATTCTTTTGCCCAGTTGAAAAAGAAATGGTCAGCAGCCAGTGTTTTGCCTTCACGGTCAGATAACGTAACTTTTGCAAAGCGTTTTTGCTTATTTTTATTGCTGATGTACATAAATGTATATAGACTTTTAACTAATTTACTCTCATTTGGATTGATTGTAATTTCTTTTTTACTTTGTTTGCGAATCTTTCCATTAAAATCAATGAGTTCAACTGTTAAAATGGCTTGTTTTTCTTCCAAAACGTCGGAGTAAACATAAAACTCGGTCTTTCTGTTTTTTGGATTTTCGTACATATCCACTGCAATGGGGGCAAATGCTTCGCGAGTTTTGTAGTGTAAGGCTTTCCAGTTGTTGTAATAATCGATGCTTGCCCACGACACCACAGGCCAGCTGTCGTTTAACTGCCAGTAGAGCGTTCCCATACAAAACGGGCGGTTGCGCCGATGAGCCAGCATTCCTTTTTTCATTCCTTCGCCTTGCATTACCAAATTGACGTACACGAAATCGGAAAAATTGCGGGGCGTGTGGTAATATCGCTCCATATATTCTTTGATGGCATCGTTTCCGGTTGAACTTTTTTGGTGGGTTTGCATCACTTCGGAAGCGATATCAAAATCCGTTTCGTGGGCAAAGGTGCGAATGGTTTTCATTTCAGGGAAGGACTGAAATCCGAATTCGCTCATAAAGCGCGAAATGCGTGTGTTGAGAATTTCGAAAGGTTCGCGCCCGTACCAAACGCCCCAATAGTGCGCATCGCCATAGGCAAGCGATGCGGGTCTGCCCCAGTTTGCAACGTCGGGCGAGCCGTGCAGGTAAGGTTTTTGCGGGTCAAATTCGGTTACAATTTCGGGAAGTAACTTACGGAATGTGAGGTCGTAACCTGTTTTGAAACCTTCGTAAACCGATGCGGGTACTTGCTTTTCAAAACCCCAGTATTTGATGCTTTCTTCCACTTCGTTATTACCGCACCAAAGCACCACGCACGGGTGATTGCGCAGTCGTTTTACGTTGTAAATGGCTTCGTTTTTTACGTTTTCTAGAAAATCGGCATCGTGCGGATACGGTGTGCAGGCAAACATAAAATCTTGCCAAACTAAAATTCCGTTTTGATTGGCGAGTTCGTAAAAATAATCGTTTTCGTAAATGCCGCCACCCCAAACGCGAATCATATTCATATTGGCAGCCCGAATGTTTTCAAAAAGTTGGTCGTAATAGGCTTTGTTTTGTCGGGTGGTGAGGATATCGCCGGGAATGTAATTTGCTCCTTTGGCAAAAAGCGGTTTCCCGTTTATTTGAAAATAAAACGATTCGCCGTTTTGGGTTTTCTCACGGATTAATTTTGCATCACGTAGCCCCGTTTTAAATTGTTTCTGACCGATAAGTTCTGAATCGGTTTGTAGCCGAACGACAACGTCGTACAAATGTGGTTTGCCCCAACCGACGGGTTGCCATAATTGCGGATTTTCAATTTCGATGGGAACACACACTTGATTTTCACCCTTTTGCAATGATACATTTTCAGAAACGGAAATGGTTTTCCCGTTGTGTGAATAGTCGATTTTAAGTAGGGCTTGGATAGGTTTTTCGCAAATAAGGGTAACGTGATTTTGCAATGCGGCTTTTTGTTGGGTTACCGAAAGTTGTTCGGCAAAACAATCGGTGATGCGTGCCGTGTTTTGAAAATCAAGCCATACGTTGCGCCAAATGCCCATTTGCACGATGCGTATACCCCAATCCCAACCGAAATGATAGGGAGCTTTACGCGAGTAAACGCTTAATTTTTCGTTGCGATGGTCATTGCCCGCCGGATATTCAAAGCCTGCCGCTGCACGTTTGGGCATCAGGTGAGTGATGGGCGAGCGGAAACGCACCAAAAGCGTGTTTTCGCCTACTTTTAAAAAGGGTTTTACGGCAATGTCATAGGCGAGAAACATATTTTGGGTACGACTGATGGGATTTCCGTTAAGAAAAATTTCGGCGTGTGTGTCTAGCCCTTCAAATTGGAGTGTAATAACGTCATACTGTAAGTCGTTGGGGGTGAGGGTAAAGGTTTTTCGATATTCCCAGTCAAGGTCTTCCACCCATTGGATTTTTTTTTCGTTTGTGCCGAAAAACGGGTCGGGCAGGAGGTTGTGTTTGAGTAAATCGGTTTGTACCGAGCCGGGAATTTCGGCTGTACGCCATTGGTTTTGGTCGGCTTGTGAAAATTCCCAGCCGCTATTCATTGAGATTGTTTTTGTGTTATTTTGTGCGAAAATATTGTTAGTCAGTGTCATAAGGGTCAAAACTAAAATAAAACGTATCATTTTTATGTTTTTTTGATGGGATTATAAATTGCTGTTGTAATAGTCGGGATTTCCGGTAACTTCATTTCCGAGCCAATGCGGTTTGGGGAACGATTGGTTTTCGTGATTGAGTTCTATTTCGGCGATAATCAGTCCGTTGTGTTTTCCTTCAAAAACATCAACTTCCCATAGGAATCCGCCAAATGGCACTTCGTAGCGTATTTTTTCGATTTTTCCGTCTTCACAAAGCGGCAGGAGGGTTTGGGCTTCGGCGGGCGTGATTTCTTTTTCCCACTCAAAACGCGTTGTTCCTGTGTTATTTCCGATGCCTTTAACGGTGAGGAAGGCTTTTTCACCTTTGATGCGTACTCGAATGGTGCGATGCGGGTCGCGATTGAGAAAAGCCTGTACGATGCGCTTTTGCGAAGTGGCTTCGCGTTTGAAATCGGTGTTGGTAACCAAAAATTTACGTTCTATTTCAGTCATACAAAGGTTGTTACAAGTGAGCGTCAAAGATACAAAAAAAAAGAAGTATGTGCAAAAAGAATAATGGGGTGTTTTTTTACAAAAAAATGAAATTTTACTCATTTAATTTTGGAATATAAAACATAAAACTCTATTTTTGCAACGTTAAAACTACACTGTTGATACACTATAAACAATTTAATGTTTCAAATTATGAGCGAAATAGTCCAAGATATCAAAATTGCTTTTAATAAAATATGGGCTGTATTATCGCTTGATGATGCTTTAATTACTCCCGAAGGTAAGGCTTTTTTGTCTAATGAAGAAAAGATGAAGGAATTCTACAAGAAGTTAGATGAAGAAAAGAAAAAAATTGAGTCTGAAAATAAAAAGGAAGTAGAGCAACCAATATCTTGAGTACTTTAAAATGATGCTTCCTGAGTTTGCACTAAATTCAATCTTAGTGATTGTTACAGCATTGTTTCCTGGCCTCGTTTTTAGGCGTTTTTATTATGCAAGCCAGTTCGCAAAACAGTTTACCAAAGGAGAATGGAGTGAACGTATTGTGATTAGTATTTTTTGGGGAATTATAGCTCAATTGGTGACTCTTTTGATATTTAGTTACACCCCTTGGATAGACTCAATTCTTGAAGGAAAAAATGTATCTGAGGTAGATACACAAAAAATATTCACATATCTTTCTAAAAACAGAGAATATATTATTCTATTTTTGGCTTATATCATTTTTTCAGTGATTGTTGCGGGGCTTACGGGTTACTTGGGTTATAAGTTTGTCCGTTCAATAAAACTGGATGTACGTACGTTTATTTGGCGTTATTCAAATGTTTGGCATTATCATTTTTCAGGAGAATTAAAGCCACAAGGAAAACTTTTATTTACTTGGGTTGATTTGGTTCTCAACACACAAGATGATGGAAATAAAAATAAAATGGTGCAAGGAGCATTGGTTGACTACACCATAGATTCCTCTACAGGGGATTTGGAGTATATATTCCTAAAAAAATCACGTAGATACAGTGAGACTTCAAAAGATTTTAAAATCATACCAGGCGATGTTTTTATTGTGCCTTTTAAAAATGTTTTGGATATGAATATTCGTCTGGAATACGAGCTAAAGCAAAGTGTTTTAAAAAACAATTGGTACGCTATTTTCTTTAATATTCTCGTGTTTTCAGGATTAATTTTATACTTTATTCTACCTTGGTGGTTTGCAAAAGAGGAGCTGAGCATTTGGAATATAATTTCTTCTTATTTCCCAGCCTTAATTTGTTATATATCAGCAATGGGTTTGTTTTCTCCTGTTAAACAACCAAGTAATTTGTCAAGAAAAAGTATATTTTATTCTCGTGTCATACTCTTCTTTATGGCATTTATTGCTTTTCTTGTAGCAAAATGGGTTTTAGGATGGGGATTTTGGTTTACAATATAAAGAATTAAGAGTTGTTTAATTATAAATCAAGTAGTTGCGAACAAATCCTCAATTTAGTTGTGACAGGACGTCGTAAAGTAAGTAACAAGTTGATATTCAAAATCTTTGCAATAAACATTTTTGTGGTTATTGTATTTTCTATATTAGAAAAAAGTTTATTGAACATTTGTTTAGAAGCTGGTCAAAACGAGTTGGCTTCTATGGGAATGGTGGAGTTGTTCTTTTTAGCGGTGCTGCTTGCCCCTCCTTTAGAAGAATTTATTTTTCGATTTCCTTTGGTAAGAAGAGGAATTTGGCCAATAGCGTTGTTATTTGGAATTGTTTTTGTCAATATAAGTGTTCCAAATAATGCACTTTTAATGAGTGCTATATTAACAGGAAGTTTATTCATTTTAATAGAGTATTTATTTGAAAAACAGCAGCAAGTAAATATTTTGACAGCAGTCCTTTATGTGTTTATTTTTACATTTATTCATATTGGAAATTACCAAGAAGAAGTTTTTAAGGATAAAACGTTTGTGCATATTTGTTTGCTGTTTTTTCCTCAATTTTGTTTGGGTTCCATACTCACTTGGTTGCGATTAAAAAAAGTCAATTTCTCTAAAATAATTTTGTACCATTCGGCTTACAATTTGATTTTCTTTATTTTAATATTATTGAGTAAATTGTAAGAGATTGAAATACAGCTGAATATAGTAAAAGAATTAACGTTCAATGTAAAAAAATCGTTCAGTGTGAGGTTTTTACATTGCATAATGTTATATTTGCATTGTCGGATTCAAATTTTTTGATGATGAAAAATTAAAACGTAAAAACTTTTTCTATGGGCTATTAGGCTGTTTGTGCGGGGTTTTGGTAACAAAAACGGATATAGGTGGGCTTATTAACCGGTTGAAAAGCATAATAATGTAAAAATGAATAAGATGATGATTGCTAAAAAATGATATGACTACTTGGTAATGGTATTGTCATTTTTATTTTTCTCGTATATTTTTTCAAATTGGCAACAATTTAAAGGGTTGTTAAGCGATTCATTTACTGTTATTTGTGATATTTTCCGTTAAACTAAGAAAGAAAATATGAAAAAGATACAAGTAATTACATTCCGAATTGTAATTTTATTGTTGTCGGTATTTTATCTTCAAATTAGGGAAATCGTTAGGTAAGTTTGTGTATTATATTGCTCATTAGTAGTTTGTTATACAATGTAAGGCATTTTGTTATCAAATGTTGTGAGCGTAAAATGCTACTGACATAATTTAATAAGTAATCTCCATAAACTTTTATAGCGTTATTTTTTTTAATTCTAAATAAAACGTATCTTTGCACCATTAAAATTAGTATAAAAATAAGCGTTATGAAAATGAAAATTGTTTTGTTGCTAGTATGCGTTGCAATGTTGGGAACAACTGCTTGTAAAAAAGAAAATAAAGACAATCAACTTGTTACCAAAGCAAAAGAATATAAAAATCTTTCCGTGCCTACCACCGATTGGGTTTATTTTTCATTCGAGAAAAACCAAATCGTTCCCGTAACTGACCCCGACAAAAGCACCGATTGGGATATCGCTTTCAATCAGTACGACGTAAAAACGCGTGGCGCCCTCAACACCCGACTAACCGCTTTTGACCAAGTAACACAAGCTCCCAAAGATGGGTATGTTTCTGATGTTGAACGATATACGTTCAGCGGCAGAACCGTGTCGCAAAATCAAAGTTCGCCCGTGATTTCAATGGGATATACCGAGTCGTTTTGGCAATTTATTTCCGAAAGAGGGCTTTTGAAAAATATCTCTGAAAATTTGCAGGAGGATGTTAAAAAAACATTGGTTCACAATAACGGTTGGCAAACATTTTCATATGTGAACAATCGCCCGACGTTTGTGCAAAACAACTGGATTTATGTGGTTAAAACCGCAAAAAATAAGTATGCTAAACTGCACATTTACAGCTATACCAATGAAAAAAATGAAGCGTTTTACATTTCGTTTAGGTATCAAATAGCCGATGTGAATCACCAATTTTAGTACGAAAAACCACTAATAGAAGGTTGCCCTTTTCAAAATATTTTATCGGATTTTGAAAAGGGAACTTTTTGGTAAAAACGAGTTTGTTTACAGAAATTTGTCAGAAAACGGTTGATGTTTCGATTTTATATTGCATTGTTTTTTTGGTTTTTATCACTCCCGATGCCGGCACAAGAGTCGCTTTCGGGAAGGGTAGTTGATTGCCAAAATCAAAAAGGAATAGCCAACGTTTTTATTGAAATTCAAGGTTGGCAACACAATACATTTTCCGACCAAAACGGCAACTTCCGGTTTGAAAATCTGCCCGCGGGAACGTATCATCTGTATTTGGTAAAGGACGGCTACAAGGCTTTGTTTTCGTCCGTGAAAATTAAGAAAGGCACAAACACCCCGATTTTGCTTTCTGTCTGTAAAGAGGAAGCCGTCAAAATTGAAGAAATAACCGTCACGGCAACGCGTTCCGACAAAAAATTTAGCGACGTACCCGTGCCTGTACAAGTTATCTCCAAAAACGAAATTGCAAAATCACAAGCGGTTGATTTTGAAAGTTTTTTGGAAAACGATGTATCGGGCATTCATTTTACGTACGAAGGCGGAAGCCCCAATATCAATATGTTAGGGTTTGGCGGTAAATACGTTCTGTTTTTGGTTGATAGCAAGCCAATGGCGGGTGAAACTTTTGATAATGTGGATTATCAGCGTGTCAATCTTGACAATGTTGAGCGCATTGAAATTATCAAAGGAGCATCGTCTTCGCTTTATGGTTCTAATGCCATCGGCGGAGTGATAAACATCATTACCCGAAAGGCGCAAGCCCCGTTGGAAGTGCGTGCCGATTATGTTTATGACACCAACATCGACCAAAAAGCCAATCTTTCCGTGGCAACCAAACAAAAATGGGGAAGCCTCCATTGGGCGTCATTTTACAAAATGCGTGAGCCTTACACCTTGGAAGACAGCCAACCCCGAAAACTTTTCTATACTGATGGTAGTGTCAAGGAACTTCCGCCTGAAAAATTCTACATCGCCGGATTTTCCAACTACGGGGTCAGCCCGAAATTGAGTTTCACGCCCTCGCCAAAATGGGATATTGAAGTGGCACCGAGTTATTATTTCAGTCGGCGCAATGACGGAAGTCCCGATGCTGAAAAGGTGTTAGACCATTATTACAATTATGCTTTTTCGATTCAGTCGAAATATCAATTTACAGAAAATCAGTCGGTAAAGGCAAGTGCGATGTATGATCGCTATGATAAATTCAAATATTTTCGTTTGCTTGACGAAGAAGAAAAAAACTATCAAAATACGTTGCGCCGAGCCGATGTGCAGTACAATCGATTGTTTTTCAACAAACACAGCTTTGTGGCGGGCGGTGAAATTTTGGCAGACGAGTTGCGCACTTCTCGATTTACAACCGACACTTCACAAGAAACAAAAAGCAGCCAAAACTACGCTTTTTTTGCCCAACAAGATTGGGTTTTGACTTCGAAACTTACCTTGGTGACGGGTGTTCGTGCTGATTACCATTCGGTTTTTAAAAACCATTTTACGTATCGCCTTTCGGCAATCTTCAAAGTGGCGGATTTTTCGTTTCGGGGTGGTTATGCCGGCGGATTTCGCGCACCAACCATTAAGGAACTGTACACCAATTGGTATCATCCGTGGGGAGGCGGTTTTCAAATTTCGGGCAATACGGCGTTAAAACCCGAAACCAGTGATAATTTCAATCTGTCCGTAGATTATCAATATAAAAAACTGACCTTCAATGCAACTACGCAATATTCGGTGGTGCATAATAAAATTGACGTTCGCTGGTCAGATGCCAAAGACCAACTTGATTACGTAAATTTTTTAGGAAAAACCCGTGTTGTCAGTTCCGATTTTTCGCTTTCATATCGTTTGTACGAAACGATGCGTTTGCAGGGGACTTATACGTTTTATGACATTGAAAACCGAGCTTCGGAAAGTCGCCCGCACGTGTTTACTTTCAAAGTCGATTACACGCCGCTCGCTCATCAAAAATACGTTCCCGGAGTAACTCTAAGTGGTAAGTATGCTGTTGCCACGACCATACATTCCAATGAGGAAAGCAACACCGTTGAAGACTATTACACACATTATGAGGCGTATTGGCTTTGGCGATTGCAAACATCGGTAAAACTTCCGTATCATCTTACGTTTAGTGCCGGCGTTAATAATTTGTTCAATTATAAAGCCTCGCCGGTAGGGTTTTATGCACCAATCACGCCCGGACGCAGTTTTTACGCCGGACTTAAATTTGACTTTTAAGGATTATAGTTAATTCAAAACAGATTGTTGGACTAATTTTCCTCTGATTTTTTCTGTGAAAGCAAAAAGTTTCTGATAATCCGCCAAATTTTTCGTGCGAGGATAAAATGTTTGTAACAATTGGTTGATTTTTTCGTGTGAGGAGAAAATGTTTGTAACAATTGGTTGATTTTTTTGTGCAAGGATAAAATGTTTGTAACAATTATTTCTCCTTTTGAAGGGCGATTTTGAGGGAATTACTTCCTTCTTATTACTTTCTCGTTTTTGCTCACACCTTTCATAAGAATAACGACAAATTATTTTGGGTTAGTTATATAAACCGTTTTTTCTTTAAAAGAGAATTGTCTTCTAAAATTATCCGTCAGAATGGCTTTTCGATTAAAACACTAGCGGCATTTCCGCCAAAACCTACGGCATTAACTAAAATTTTATGTATTTTTTGAGGTGTTTTGGTGTTATTCAGATACGGAACACCGTAAAATTCATCGTTTTGTAACATTAAGATAGCCATTTCAAGACTGAGAGCGCCGCTGGCACCAAACGTATGCCCCGTTTTCCATTTGTTGTTGGTCAGGGCGGGCATTTTTTCTGAAAATACTTGTTTGATGGCGGTAAGTTCCGCTAAATCTCCTTTGATGGTTCCGGGCGTGTGTGTTACGATAATATCTATTTCGGAAGGGCTTGTTTCTCCAAGTGCCATACGCATTGATTTTTGCAAACATTCGCCATCGGCAGAAAGTGATACGCTGTGCGTGATTTTTTCGGTGGCATATCCCACGCCCGTGATGAATGCCAACGGCTGGCTTTCAGCTTCTTTTTCCATACAGAAAACGCAGGCGCCTTCGCCTAAAACCATTGTATTGTGTGTTTTGGAAGCATCCATTGCCCGACACGGAAAAACATCTGTAAACGGACTGTAAATTTTCAAGGCTTTTGCCTGTGCAAAGGTGAAAGGCGTGAGCGGGGCTTCGCTTCCGCCTACGATGAAGCGTTTTTCCATACCGCTTGCCAGCCACGCAACACCGTTTATCAGGGCGTGCAAGGCTGTGGAACAGGTGATAGAGTGGGAAAAGGAAAATCCGTCCGCTTTTAGATCTTGCCCCACTTGCGAGGCAATATTGCCCAGTGTGGTGGTTGGTGAGGCAAGCGTTTTGCATTTGTTATGTTCCATAAAATAAGCGTGATGCGTTTCGAAGAGGGAAGTTGCTCCACGCGATGAACCGATGTTGATGCCAAACGCCGCCGATTGCCAGTCTGCATATGCCACGGCTTTTCGGGCGGCTAAAATGGCGTAAAGAACCGAAGGATCAAAGACTTGGTATGACGGTTCGTTTTTCAGAAGTGTTTCCACTTCTGTGCGGCTGCTTTCTGCGAGTTTGCCCATTGCCAGTCCGTTTTCGGTGCGGAGCATCGTTTTTTGATGGGTGTATGCCTGCTTGATTTCGGCTTGTGAACTGCCTAATGCCGATACCGAGCCCATTCCTGTAATTGCTATCTTCATTAAAATCTTATAGTTAAGCGGATATATAACCGATTTATTTTCTGCGTTCAAAGTTGAGTTTTTTTTGGCAATGAGCCAAATTTTTGCCTGCTTTTTTTGAATTGCGGAGTGAAAATGAAACAACCCTGACAACTTTGCGTTGTCAGGGTTGTGTTTTTTAAATAAAGTTATTTTACTTAATATCAACTTTTAAATCAATTATTTCGGGTTGAGTTGAAGCGCCCGAACCGCCGGAATATTGCCCTGTGCGCGAGAGAATATCAAGTTTTGTTTTTGTTTGGTCTTTCACGTAATGTTTGCCGTCTTTTTCATAGACGTCGGTTCCGTTTAGTTTCCAGTAACCGAACAGTCCTTCTGAATTAGGGTCTACTCTTAACATATTTTCTTTAAGTTGGTTGGCAGTTCGTGCTACATTCCAGATGCGACATTCACTCATACAACCTGACCAAGTTCGTGTTGAATCATAATCATAGGCATACCCTATAAAAAAATCTCCATTTAGGTTAAAAGCGCTTATATCAACGGTTTTGTCGGCAGCTTTTTCTCCGTTTATGTAAATTTCTCCGGTTTTTGTGTTTCCGTTATACACAAATGCCACGTGATACCATTGTTTGGTGTTGAACAACATAGGCGCATTGAATTGAACACCGCCTGCTATTTGTATTTGGTTGGTTTTGATGGTCGTATCTCCAAATCGAAACATCAGATTGCCTTCAATTCCCATAATTGTTTTTATCCAGTTGAAACTATCGGCATATATAAGGGCTTCATAAGTTACTGATTTGAAGTTTGTATTGGCGGGTATCGGAATAGAAAAGTATTTTCCGTGGAATCGGGTTACTTTGTTGATTACAACAGGTTTAGAAATGCTTATGAACACTGTTTTTGCTTCAATACTTGCAAGGGTTGCCTTTTTTATCTGCACGGGAATCAGAAAAGAATCGCCTTCTTTTATGTTACCCAAATTTTTAATAATTAATTCACAAGGTTGGGCATATATGTCTCCTTTTTTTATGATGGAAGAGCTCTTTTCCAGTTTCATATCTTCGGTGTTCATATGGAGGTATTTTGTTCCGTTTTTGTGGTTGTATTCTTCCACAATAGCCGGGTTACCGATTTGATATTCAACATTCACGTCATTTTCAGTCAAGTTGGAAACACGAGCAATGATGTCATACTTGTATGAATCCATACCTTGTTCAACTTCTATTTTGATTTCTTCGTTTTCAAAGTATATTTTCGGTTCCAATAAATTGTTTTCTTTGTCTTTATTGCAGTTGAATAAAGATAAGGAAATGAGCAATACGATGGTGTAATTGAGATATTTCATTGCATTATTTTTATTTGTTTTTTTTCTTCATATATTCGTCATATGACTTGTGCATCAAATAGATGGCTTTTCGTGTCCATTTATAATCGGGTTGATTGTCATAATCGTTATCAATTCGGTATGCGCCTACGCCTCCCTTGGGTCCTTTTTTAGAGTTAAAAACAGCCTGAGCCAATAGAACCCCGCCTGATTTGGAGCGTGATTCAAAATCTTCGGTAAATATGTGTTTTCGAGTGTCATAGGCTTCACCAAAGGTGTATTCGGCTTCTTGAGTTCTGTATTCAAGGAAACGGTCGCCATAGGCTTGTGATATGAAATAGTCAAAATAAGGACCTGATTCTTTGGCTACATTCCACAGTTCACCATCAACGAGCAGATATCTTCGTTTTCCGGTGTTTACGGTAGCTTTTGGTCCTAAATATTTGCCCAATTCTTCTACTAAAATATGCAAGTATTTTCCTTCATCACCAAATATGTTTTTTAAGTTTCCGTCACCGTCGCCGGCACCTGATGGTTCCCAATCAATATCTAAGCCGTCATAATCATTTTTCACGATAGAATCTACCAGCACACGGGCGTATTTTCGAATGGCTTCGGTGTGGTCATCGGCCCCCTTTATGCCGCTTTTAAAGCCCCAATACATCTCGTGTGCTTTCGTGATTTTCTCATTGATTTCGGCTTCGGATAGGTCGGGGTTTTCTTTTTTGATGTTTTCGGCTATATGGGGCGGATTTATCCCCGTTCCGATGTTATGCAAAATGTAACAAACAAAAACTTTCGTGCCTTTTACTTTTTGTACGTAGTCTTTATCCTGTTTTTTTGCCTGACTCATATTAAAGGGTCCACTCCACATAGAAACCATATCAATGCTGTCGGGCAAAGCTGATAGGTATCCTTTTCTTACGGCTCCTGCCGGTGCCCAGTTGCTGAACCATCCGAAAGAAACGGGTCGCCCATAATTTTCGGCTTGGGCTTTCCATTGGCGTAGGTTTTGGTAAAACTCAGCGCTTTTTTCGGGTTCTGAAATGTTATTATTGCCTCCAATGTGGTCAATTTCTTTTAGTTCGTCCTTAGTCCAATCGCTGCAAGAGGTTAAAGTTAAGCTCATTGCAAAAGTTATTAAAATAATGTTGTTTATATATTTCATAGCAATTTATTTTTTATCCCACCAAACTTTTGTCCCGCCTGTGTTAGGACCACCTAATAATTCAAGAGCTTTGTTTAAATTAGCTCGTTGTTCTGCTGAAAGACCTGATTCAGGATATTTCATCCGTCTAACGCCTTCTTGTGAAGAAATTTCGCCCGTGCTTCTGTTTTGCCTTACCGGATGCAATTTCGGGTATCCGGTTCTTCGATATTCACTCCAAGCTTCTTGTCCGTTGGGGTATAGGGCAATCCATTTTTGTGTGATTATTTTTTCGAGTTTTTCCTCATTGCTGCCTTCCCATCGGGCAGTGGCGGTAGTTGGGGCATCGTTGCTTCCCCAACGTCTGCTGTTGGAGTCATATTTTGCGGGTTGTTTACCCGAATTTAAATAACTATCCACATCAGAAGTGATTTGATTTTCTTCAAAAGACATTTGCACGCCTTGTCTGTAAAAATCTTCCGCATTGCCTCCCATATTCCAGCCCAATAAGGCTCCTTCGGCTCGTAAAAAACAAACCTCAGAGGCTCGTAACCAATAAGTAGGAGTTTCTTTCTCAATATTAGGGATGGAGAATAATTTCCAAGATTCACTTTTATTGCCGTATCCGGTAGGGATAGCTTGGTATTTCTCACCGGTAAAATCAACCTCTTGTGCATAAGGGCTTGTGCTTGGTTTAAAATAAGCCGGCAGGCGAGGGTCTTGATAGCCTACCAAATAAGAAAACATAGACGATCCCATTCGGGTTTCGGCATACTGATTGGCACAAGTTTCAATGTTATTGATAAATACAGAACCGGCTCCTTTCGCCATTTTTGCCTCGTCAGTTTTTAAGATGATGACTCCTATGGGGTGATTAACCGCTTGTTCGGCATATTTTTGAGCTTTAACGGCATCGGCGTAACGAATGCGCATTGCCAAGCGCAACATCAGTGAATTGGCGTATTTCACCCATTGTTTGACATCACCGGCATATACGGCATCGTACTGGGCAAAGAGTTTTGTACCTTGTTCGGCTTTATTGGTTAACACGTTGATGGCTTCTGTTAAATCATCAAAAAAATACTGATATACATCTTGTTGGCTGTCGTAAGGAACAACAAAGAGCGCCTCTCCCGCTTGTTTGTAAGGAATGGGGCCGAACATATCAGTGGTTTTGTGCCAAGCTGAAATTTTTAAAATTTGAGCCAGTGCAAATGCTTCCGGAAAGTCTGATTTTTGAGCTTCTTCTTTTACAGCGCTCCACAAGGGTAACATTTCAGTGTATGAACTTGCATATGAGGCTTTATTCCAGCCTTCTATCAAAAAGTAGGTAGTGTTGTTTGTACCACCGTTCCAGTCTTGGTTTTGTGCGAAGTAACCGCTCCAAGTATCGGCTGCCAAGTGGTATGCTATTTGGTATTTATTGACAATGTCTGTGCCATCGGCTTGTGTGCCCACCGGAGTTACACGCGTTTGCATTGCTGTTATTTTTGAACCGATGGCGATTCCGTCGGTTTTTCCCATTTTTGGGGTAATTCCGAATTTATCGGTATTTATTTCCTCAAACTTACTACACGATATTAGCGTTAATATCGCAACAGTGCTTATAATATTTTTACGAATCTTCATAATTGTTATAATTTTACTTTGAGACTAAAACCAAGGCTTTGTAAACTTGGTTGCATAAAATAATCATTTCCTTGCCCGTATGTTGCAGTTGAAGGCGTTAGTTCGGGGTCAAAAGGAGCTTTGTTGTAAATCATCCAAAGGTTGCTGGATATTAAAGAAACGGTTAGTTCGTTTATTTTGTTTTGGAACCAATTTTTAGGGAAGGTAAAACTCAAAGAAGCTTCTTGTAGGCGTATGTTTGTAGCATCGTATGTGTAATATCCTGCCAGCGCGGTTTCTCCACTTCCTATAAGTTCATAATATTTTTTGGCGTCGTATTTTCCTTGGCTGCCCAGTATAACGCCTCCGTTATCTCTTGCAAGGGCTGATGTTTCTGACACGCCAAATCTGTTAAGAACAGCCTGTGTGGAAGAGGTAACAACACCGCCAAAACGCCCGCTGATTAAAAGGTTTAGGCTAAAATTTTTGTATCTGAATGAGTTGCTCCATCCGATAGTGTAATCGGGGGTTGTTTTGCCTAACAACACCGGAGGGGTGTTTTCCAAACTTAATTCACCACTTTCAGGAATGTAAATGAACCCTTGATTGTCTTTCTTCAAAAATTTGGAAGCGTAAATGTCACTGATACTTCCTCCTTCTTTGAGAATAGTTCTGCCATTGTCTTTGCTTACTTCGCTTATGTTGAATGGATTAGGGCTGATGCTATGTTTGTAATTTTTGACCATTTCTTTGATTTCATTTTTGTTGTGCGTAAATGAAACCGAAGAGCTTACGCTAAAATCATTGAATTCTTTACGATAGCCCAAACTCATTTCAATACCTTGGTTTTGTACATTTCCGGCTTGTAAATAAATTTCTTTAAATCCGGTACTTTCCGGAAGTGAGGCTTTGAATGTTTGATTGTATGTATTTGAAAGGTAATATGTTATGTCAAGCGAAAAATTCCTCAAAAATCGGGTGTTCAAACCCCATTCAAACGAGCGTGTGCGTTCGGCTTTAAAATCAGAATATGGGTATATGTCATCCGGCTGTAAAACACCACCTTTTATTTTTTGCGTGATGGTTCCGGGTGTTCTGCCTGACCACGCAATTGGAGAGGCTACCTCAGTGTATGAATTTCGCACTTTTAAGAAAGATATAAATTCAGGCATTTTAATCATTTCTGAAAGAATTGCCGAAACACCCATTGACGGATAAAAATATGACTCTTCGGCTGAATTTACCAAACGTGAATCCCATTCATTGCGCCCTGTGAAAGTCAAAAAAAGCATATTTTTGTATCCGAATTCTAAGTTGGCAAAAACCGCCACGTTTCGTTTAGCGGCATCGCCTTTGTCTTCTGAAATTTTTCCTTCCGAAGGATTTATGTTTTGGATGGAAAACAAATTCGGAACCAATAGTAAATTGCCGCCATATCCTCGTTCAACAGCTTCATAATCAGAAAAACTACCGCCGGCATTAATCGAATAGCCAAACTCATCAAAACGCCGATTAATCGTAGCGATGACATCTGAGTACAATTGATAGTCTTTAAATTCGGAATAATCATAACGACCTTTTGATTTTGCAAATTTTTCATCGGAAGAGGCATATAATTTTCGTTCAAAACCAATATATGACCTGTCGGTACGCACTCGTGCAGCAATGTTAAACCAGTCCGCAATTTTGTAGGTTAAGCCGGCATTGAACACAAAACGATCTTTGTTGTTCAGTGCTAAGTTTCGGTAAGCTGTCCAATACGGATTTTGAGGTGCAAAGACCCCCTCGTTAATAGGCCAATATTGCACAGGAAGATTCCTGTTGAGGTCATATCGTTCAAAAGTTTTTATTTTCTCAAAATCCTCTCCTCTTGGGTACAAGTAGGCGGCAACGATGGGGTTCCAGTACTCACCTTGTGAAACCATATTTTGGTCTTTTTGCTTGATGTATGAAGCCCCTAAATCCAGCTGTACTTTGTCATTGAAAAATGTAGATGTATTTCGGATAGTGACGTTGAATCGGTCGTAGGTGTTGTTGGGTACAATACCGGCAGAATTTGTTGAGGCCACTGAAGCAAATGTTTGATTTTGTTGCGTGCCGGTTGATAAGGTGAGGGAGTTGATGTAGTTCGCTCCCGTGAGGAAGAAATCTTTGGCAGGGTCATAACTGCTCGGGGTGGCTAATTTATCTCCCCAACTGGCGTATTCACCTTTTCTGTTTGCGTATGTGTTTTGAAATTTAGGCAAGATAAAAGGCTGACTAAATTCTGCTGAGGTTGAGTAAGTTATTTGTAATTTACCCTCTTTTCCTTTTTTTGTATTGATTAAGATAACACCGTTTGCCGCACTGCTGCCATAAAGGGCTGCTGCCGAAGGCCCGCTTAAAATCGAAATGCTTTCAATGTCTTCCGGATTAAAATCGGCAATGCCTTCACTGCCCACTTTTCCTTCGCCTTTGATGCCACTATCATCGCCTATTTTGGTGTTAAAAAGTGGAATGCCATCCACTACGTATAAAACGGCATTGTTCCCTTCAATTGATTTTTCGCCACGCATCACAACACGCGTTGCTCCACCAACTCCCGAAGCACTTTTGTTTATGCTTACTCCGGCAACCTTGCCGCTTAGGCTGTTTACAAAATTGGCGTTTTTAATTTTGTTTAGTTCTTCGGTTTTTACTTGTTGCACATTGTAGCTCAGAGCTTTTTCTTCACGTTTGATACCCAAAGCCGTAACCACAACTTGCTCCAACTCTTGTGCTTGTTCTTGCAGTACAATCGTTATGTCATTACGAGATTCTGTTACCTGTAAGGTTTGTTCTTTGAAGCCGATGTATGAAAAAATCAATTCGTTTTTGTCGGAAGGCATATGAATCTCAAATTTTCCGTCAAAATCAGAAACCACCCCAATGTTGGTTCCTTTGACCACAATATTGACCCCCATCAAAGGGACTCCTGCCGAATCGGTAATCAAGCCCGCTGCCTTTTTGGTTTGCTGCTGTTTGACATTGTGCCAAGCATCGTTCCGTAAACTTTCAGATTTGCTGAAAGCTGAATTTGTCCAGAAACTAAATGAAAATAAGATAAGTGCAACCCATTTTACTTCTTTCCATTTAAATTCTACTGATGAATTTACCATAGTTCAGTTGATTTTTATTATTTGTAACTTATTTTTTATACCTAATTAAAGATTTTCTGTTTAGCTACTTTGAAATAAAGTAAAGTAAATATGATACAAAAGTACGAAATATTAAATGAAAACACAAATTTTAGAAATAAAAACAAAACTTAATATTAACTTTAGGAAAGAAATAATTTCTAAAAAATGATGTTTGATGTTATGTAGTGTATGTGTATAGCGGAAAATCAGAATGTTTTTATGTAAATTTTTCTTTTTGTTGGCTATATTTTTTAAATGTAACTAACCCAAGATTGTTTATTGTCCTAATTCCCCTTTTGAAGGGGGTAGGGAAATGTAAATTTTAAAAAGATATCTTCCCTGTACTTGCCTCACACATCCTGCTTTCGCAGGCTTTCTCCTTCAAAGGAGGATTGTATAGAGCGACAATTTAAATTGAATTAGCTATAAACGTTGTGTTTTTGAGCCTGTGAGAAGAAGTTTTAGTTAGGGCTTGAAAGAAAAAGTACACAAAAAAATCCGTTACAATAAAAATCGTAACGGAAATTCATTTTTGTTCGTACACAATTCAGCACCTCGTCTTTTTTTGTGATGAGGAGCTAACTGTTTTGTGTTTTACTAATTACTTTTGTTGATTGACCCTGTTTTACCAAGCAAACCCGTTATGGGCGACGTACACACCGATGAGCGTCCCTATTAAAAGAGCCATCAGGCAGAGTATCAAAATCACATTCAGATTCGTGTGAATCATTTTCTTTATCTCTTCCATATCTGAAAATTTTAGGTTACAAGTAAGTTAAGAGGCGCTAACCACTTATCTTTTGCCAAAGATATAAATTTTTTTTGGAATAATCCTATTTTTTGTTGAGATATTTTTTTCTGTTTGCGATTTTTTACTTTCGTGTTTTTTGTCTTTAAAGTTTTGAGCTGTTGTAAATTTACTATTTTAATAATTTTTAGCTGTTTTTTCGGAATAGAATTTGATGATAACAATGAAAAACACAAAAATAACCAATACCTATTTTTTTGATTTTTTTAAGAAATTATTCGATGATTTTATTGCAAAAAAAATATCCGTTTGTGGAAAACAAAACGGATATTTCTTTTTGATACGGATTTAAAATTTAATGATTGTTTGCCTTTATGTATTCCAAAATACGGATAATTAAGTTAGCTCGGTCTTGCCCACCCACGTTGTGAGCGTGCATCGGGTAAAGTGAAAAATCAACCAGTAGTTTTTTGGAAATAGATTCTTGGATGAGGCTCAGCGCGTGTTGCGGCACTACCACATCATCAATACTTCCGTGAATGAATAAAAGTTTGCCTTTCAGGTTGTTAAGATATTTGCCCACACGACTGTTTTCATAGCCTTCCGGATTGCTTTCGGGGGTGTCCATATAACGTTCGCCGTACATAATTTCATAAAATTTCCAATCGGTAACGGCGCCTCCCGCCACAGCGGTAGTAAACACATCGGGGTGGCGCAACATCAGGCTTGAAGCCATAAAACCGCCAAAACTCCAGCCGTGAACGGCGATTCTTGACCTATCAACATATTGTAGTGATTTTACGTATTCAATGCCTTTGAGTTGGTCGGCTATTTCCGTATCGCCAAGCTGCCGGTGAATGATGCTTTCAAAGGCAAATCCGCGATTGGCACTTCCTTGATTGTCAAGGGTAAAAACGATATAATTTTCATTTTCAGCAAAAATAGGTTGCCAAAGATATGAGCCGCCTAACCACGAATTGGTAACCAATTGTGCGTGTGGCCCACCGTAGACGTACACCAAAACGGGATATTTTCGGGCGGGATTGAAATTCTCGGGTTTGTGAATTTTCCCGTACAATGTAGTTCCGTTATCGGCTTTTATTTCAATGAGTTCAGTGGTTCCTACGGCAATTCCGTTAAGCGGATTTTTTGCCGTTAGGATATTTTTTCGCCAGTTGGATTCAGTGTTTGCAATGTCAATAACATTGGGAATGGTAACGCTACTGTACGCATCGATTAAAAACTTACCATCGTGTGAAAGTTGCGTTTGGTGCGTGCCGGCAACGGGGGTTAATTGGGTTATTTTTTTAGGTCGGTTGATTTCAATTTTATAGGTATGCGTTTCGCGCGGATCAGGACCTGTTCCTGAAATAAAAACGTATTTTCCTTTGGTATCAAAACCTAAAATGTCCTGTACAACCCACTTAAAATTAGTGAGTTGCTTGATAAGTTTTCCGCTTAGGTTATAGTGATAGATGTTGGTAAATCCGTTGCGTTCACTCAACCATAAAAATTCGTCTTTTTTGTTGGGTAAGAAAAATGCACCGTGTTCAGGTTCAACCCATTTGCTGTTTTTTTCTTCAAAAAGCGTATTTACTTTTTTTCCGGTCATAACATCGTATCGGTTCACCCAGTAATGGTTTTGATCACGATTTATTTCGGCTACCAAAACGTATTGCTCGTCGGGTGTCCACGAGAGGTTGGTCAGGTAATGCTCGTCATCGGTGTTGATGTCTAAATAAATGGTTTTCTTTGTTTTAGTGTCAAAAATACCGATAGAAGCCCGCTCACTTTTTTGCCCTGCCATCGGGTATTTTATAATTTTTGAAGTAGCCGGAACGGTGTTGATGTCCACCAACGGATAATCGGTTACGTAGGTTTCATCTTTTTGATAAAACGCCAAAAAATTTCCTTTGGGCGACCAAAACGTACCTTTTTTGATGCCAAATTCACTGCGATGAATGGCTTTCCCTGCCACAATATTGGCATCGGCGTTATTGGTAACGGCAATATCCTCGCCGTTCATCGTTACAAAAAGGTTGTTCTCAACGGTGTAGGCAACGAATTGGCGTTTTTTGTTATAGTCTTTATTCTCGGCTTCTTTCGGAACAGAAATAGAGCGTAAGTTCTTGTTATTTAGGTAGTCATAAATATGAAAACCGTCATTCAGTTCAAAAACCATTTCCCGTTCGTTAATGTGTGTAAGCGAGGGAAGATACTGCAATTGCGGATAAACACCAACCATTTCTTGCCCGGTTACGGATCTAACTTTCTGTCCGTCAGCCGAAAATATTTCAAAAGACGACCGATTGCTGTAAACGTATTGATGCGTGTTGTCAATCCATTGCAAGCCGTACAAGTTTTCGGGATACAAAAGTTTGTAGCCTTGTTCGGTGCTTGGGTCGGCATAATATCCGAAAACGGCATCTTGAATAGAAATTTTTTTCTCTTGCCCCCACAGAAGCAAGTTGCTGATTGTCAGTAAAAATAATGCATATTTTTTCATTGAATAACGATGTTAAAATTAATTGTTTTATGATGATTAACTATGTTCTTTTTTCTTGGGGCGGATGCCCAACATTTTCTTTTCAAAAGCCCAGAAAAAACGAAATTGTCCCAGTAAACTCCCTACAATCAGCAAGATAAGTTGATAGATGGGCAAGATGATGAGCAAGCGTAAAATCCAAGCTAAAACGGGATTTAAGTTGTTGAAATCCAGTCCGATATAATCACAGAATGGACGTGATACTTTTGCCGAAAGCGAACCCGTGATGGTAAAAGTAAGCAAAATAAGCCAAAGTTGTGTGTTTGATGTTACGTTCCAGCGTTTTTTTAGTTTTTCAAGCATATTTAAAATCATTGCGGGTTATTGGGGCGGTTACGATTGTCTTCGCCCCATAAAAGTTTGTTTCTGAGTGTTTTAATAAAGCTTTCGTTTTCAAGCCGTATCATTTTAATTGAAAAATCGGCTTTGCGCACGATGATGGCAGTTTTGTTGGACAGGGTTTCGATGCGTGAATCGAGCGACACGAAATATTTTTTTTCCCGCCCCGAAACGGTGAGTTTGATTTCGGTGTCATCGGAAATGACCAAAGGTCGGGCGTTTAAGTTATGCGGGGCAATGGGCGTGATGACAAAGTTTTTTGACTCGGGTGTGATGACAGGACCGCCACAACTCAGCGAGTAACCCGTTGAACCCGTGGGAGTTGATATAATCAGTCCGTCAGCCCAGTATGAGGTTAAAAATTCGCCGTTTAGTTCGGTGTTGATGGTAATCATCGAAGCCGTATTTTTTCGGGTAACGGTAATTTCATTTAGGGCAAAATTAATATCGCTGATGGCTTGCCGCTCATTGCTTGTAATTATTTCAATAACAGAGCGTTCAGATATGTTGTAGGCTTTTGAGCGCAACAGTTGCAAGGTGTGTTTTATCTCGTCCTTTTGTGCCATTGCCAAAAAACCCAGTCGCCCCACGTTTATCCCCAAAATAGGAATATTTAAATTCCGAACAAAGGTAATGGCGCGCAAAATCGTCCCGTCGCCACCAATGGTAAGCATCACATCGAACGACGGGTCAAGGTCTGAAAATTTGGAAAATGAGCGAACGTTTTCATACTCAGGAAGTTTAGTTTTTAGTTCTTCCAGAAAATGTTGTTCTATATATATGGTGTCGCCACTTTGAAAGTTTGCGTGCAAGTCAGCAAGCACTTTTCGGTAGCTTTCGGAATACTGTTGGGCGTAAATGGCAATTTTCATACAAATTGGCGACTAAGTTCTTGTTTATTAGATGCTTAAAAATTTATCGAAATAGGCTGATTTTTCTTTGAGTTCCTGCAAATAAAGGTCGTCTTTCTTATCCAGCAAAATGGTGTATCCGTATCGGCGGAAAGTTTGCAAAATTTCACTCAATGATTGTGTGTTGATTTTCAGTGCAATGCGCACTTTTCCGTTGGCATAGTCCGAAACGAAAATCCCCAACGATTTAGCGCGGTTTGATTCCACAATTTGGGTAATTTCACTAAACGAATAGGCATCTTGATTTTTTTCAAGCACGATAAAATTTCCCGTTTCTTTTAAAAAAGGCGTGTCGGCAAACAAATGGATAAAATCAACTAACTGATAATAACCTACATAGTTGTTATTCCCGTCCAATACCGGAATTATGTTGCTGTCGTGTTTCACAAAAAGTTCCATCACTTCTTCCCATTGCATATAGCTATGAGCAAAAAACACATCAATTTCGTAATGCAAATCGGCTATGTTTTCGTTATTTTCGGCAGAAAAAACCGTTTCTTTGGATAACATTCCTAAAAAATATGTGCCATCAAGCACCGGAACGTGCGAAAGATGCCTCGTTTCAAACAGCATTTTCACCTCGCTTACCAAAGAAGACGGCGTAACGGTGATTAAATCGGTTTTTAAAGAATTGTGAATTGACATCGCAGCTTCATTTTTTTGCAAATTAATTAAATTAATTTGAGAAAAAGGTTATAAATCCCAAGTTTTTTTCAAAATCAAGGCTATTTTTGCGGTGATTTTGGTGTAAAAATGCTATTGAAAATGTTAATTTTTTTTATAAAATCATATTAAAATTTCTTTAATATTTTTATGGGGTTGTTATGTTATTTGTCTGTTATTTAGTGATTTATACGTATTTTGTTTTTTTGCTTTTCATAGAATAGCGTTAAAATATTATTAGGGTGTAGTTTTATTATGGAAAGTTTTGCTATCTTGCACCCGAAATTTTTATGCTAACAATAGGTTTACTATGAAGAATAATTTATTTAAAATTTTTGTTGCGGTAACCGTTTTTTCAGGATTATTTTTGGCAAGTTGTGGAAAAAAATCCGATAAAAATATTTCAAACGCAACAGGATGGAAAATCAATTCAAAAGAGGGTGGCTTTCAGTACAATACTGACTTTAAAGAGCAGGAAGCCGCGCCTGGGCTTGTGATGATTGAAGGGGGAACCTTTACGATGGGACAAGTTCAAGACAACGTGATGCACGAGTGGAACAACGTTCCGTCGCAACAACACGTACAATCATTTTATATGGATGAAACTGAGGTTACCAATAAAATGTATATGGAGTACTTGGATTGGTTGAAGCAAGTTTTTCCGCCCGACCAAGAGCAGTATAGAAATATATACGTAGGAGCGCTTCCCGATACGTTGGTTTGGAGAAGTTCGTTGGGCTTTAACGAGTCAATGGTAACCAACTATTTGCGTCATCCTGCGTATGCCGAGTATCCGGTGGTGGGAGTGAATTGGGTGCAAGCCGTTCAGTTCAGCGTTTGGCGTACCGACCGTGTGAACGAAGCCATTTTGGAAAAATCAGGATATTTGAATAAAGGTACACGTTATCAAGTAGATGCTGAAAGTACATTCAGTACCGATGCTTATTTGAATACACCTTCAAATTCATATGGAGGAAGAGTAAGCGAGTTTGCCGGAGCCAAAGCTGTTACCAAAGAAGGCGAGCCTACCTATGCCAAACATACAAGCGGTATTTTGATGCCTGAGTACAGACTTCCTACCGAAGTAGAGTGGGAGTATGCGGCCAAATCACTTAGCGGAATACGTGAGTACAATAACATTCGCGGGCGAAAAAAATATCCTTGGGACGGCGCTTATACGCGTTCAACCCGAAGAGCTACGCGAGGCGACCAATTGGCTAACTTCAAACAAGGAAAGGGAGATTACGGCGGGCTGGCCGGCTGGTCTGACGATAAAGGAGATATCACCGTGGCTGTTAAAACCTATCCGCCCAATGATTTCGGGTTGTATGATATGGCAGGAAACGTAGCCGAGTGGGTAGCCGATGTTTATCGTCCCATTGTTGATGGTGATGAAAGTGATTTTAACTACTATCGTGGTAACGTGTATATGAAACACTCTATCGGTGAAGACGGTAAGCAAGTAGTGGTTACTGCCGATAACGTTAAGTATGACACGCTTAGCAACGGAAAAATCATTGCGCGTAACCTTCCCGGAAACTTGGCAACCGTGCCGGTTGACGAAAACGAAACCTATTTGCGTTATAACTTTACACGAAGCGATAACCGTAGTTTCTTAGATGGTGATAGAGCTTCATCGCGAGATTATCGCGGTAGCCGAAACGAATTAAGCCAAGAAGGTGATGAAAAAGATTACCGAAACACGATGTATAACGCGCCGAAACACCAAATTGAAAAAGATTCAATGGGGCTCAATCGTAAGTTTGATAAATCAAACGAGCGTACAACTCTTATTGATGACGAGGTTCGTGTGTACAAAGGAGGTTCGTGGAGAGACCGTGTTTTCTGGATTGACCCTTCACAACGAAGATATTTACCGCAATACATCGCTACCGACTACATCGGATTTAGAAATGCGATGAGCCGAGTAGGTTCAAAATCTTCAAAACGAAATAAAACTCCAAAAGGATAAAATAATATTTTTAAGTAATATCAAAAAACTCTGTGGATGTAAATCTACGGAGTTTTTTTGATAATCGGAAGCGAATAATAAATGTGTTATGCATAACTTGTATGAGAAATTTTTAAGTGGTTCGGGGGTTTGTACCGATAGCCGTAACGTGAGTCAGGGAAGCATTTATTTTGCCCTTAAAGGTGCTTCGTTTGACGGGAATAAATTTGCTGAAGAAGCCTTACAAAAGGGGGCGTCATTTGCTGTGATTGATAATCCGGAATACCAATCGTCTGATAGAATGTTGTTAGTAGATGATGCGCTTGTGGCGTTGCAACAATTGGCAACCTATCATCGGCAGCAACTCAAAACCTTGGTTGTGGCCATTACGGGCAGTAACGGGAAAACCACCACCAAAGAACTTATGAGTGCGGTGCTTTCCGAGTCGTTTCAGGTGGTGGCAACACACGGAAATCTCAATAATCATATCGGAGTTCCACTTACATTGCTCGCCATAAAACCCGAAACGGATATTGCCATCGTGGAAATGGGCGCCAATCACCCCGGTGAAATTGCTCTTTTATGTGAGATTGCCCAACCCGATTACGGATACATAACAAGTATCGGAAAGGCACATCTGGAAGGTTTTGGCGGTCTTGAAGGGGTAATGAAAACAAAGTCAGAGCTTTATGATTATCTCAAAAAACATCAAAAAACGATTATTTACAATGCCGATGATGTGCTTCAAACGGAATTGCTTTCGGGTTATTCCAATGTGTACACTTTTGGAAGCGGACAAGGTGTGAACGTTCCGATGGCGTATAAACAAGCCTCTGTGGCGACCTTGTTTTTTGGAGAAGGTGCTGAACGAGAGTTGATAACGTCAAACTTAACAGGAAGTTACAACAATGCGAATATCGCTGCGGCTGTGGCGTTGGGCAGGTTTTTTAAACTTGCACCGCAAACTATTCGGCGCGGAATTGAAAAATATGTGCCAGCCAACAACCGAAGCCAAATTGTGCGCAAAGGGAGTAACACGCTGTTACTTGACGCTTACAACGCAAACCCAAGCAGTATGGCAGCTGCAATTCAAAATATGGTATCAACACCTGATTTTCAAAAAAAAGTGCTTGTTTTGGGTGATATGTTTGAGCTTGGCGATTATGCCGATGCTGAACATCAGGCTGTTGTAAATCTGGTGGAAAAACATCTGTGGGAGGCTGTGTTTTTAATTGGGGAAAATTTTGCCAAAACCAAGCACAAATATGCTGTGTTTCCGTCATTTGAGGCGTTTAAAGATGTCTTTGACAGTAGTGTTTTTGCTGATTGTTTGTTCCTCATCAAAGGTTCTCGCGGAATGGCATTAGAACGGGTATTACCTCTTTTTGAAGGGTAAACGAACTAAAATTAAGCAGGAAAATTGTATTTTTCAGGGTTGAAAATTGCTATATTTCCCAAAAAAAATAATTTTTGTAAGTCGTGAATTATAAATTTTTAGTATATTCGCACTTTTAAAAGTTTAAGACGGAAATGTGGCAGAGTTCACGCCAAAAACCGCCCGTTGCCGTTGATTTATCACTTCAAAATAACGCAAATGACAGATAAAGACTTCAAAAAATATGACCTGATTGTGGGTTGGGTGGCTTTTGCCATTGCATTAGTAACCTACGGACTTACTGTTGAACCGACTGTAAGCTTCTGGGACTGTGGGGAATATATTTCAACATCGGCAAAATTGGAGGTAGGACATCCGCCGGGGGCGCCTTTTTTTCAGATGGTCGGTGCATTTTTTGCGTTTTTTGCTCCAAGTGCCGATAAAGTGGCGCTGTTTGTGAACTATATGTCGGTTTTTTCGAGTGCGTTCACGATTCTGTTTCTTTATTTCATTATCACGAATTTAACCAAAAAATTGGCTCTTAAAGATGCTGAAAATCAATCGCTCAGTGTGTATCAAGCGGTTGCGGTTTTGGGCAGCGGCTTTGTAGGGGCGCTGGCATATACGTTTTCGGATAGTTTTTGGTTCAATGCCGTTGAAGCCGAAGTGTATGCAATGGCGATGCTTTTTATGTCGGCAATGTTTTGGTTAGGCATCAAATGGACAGATAATTTGCATACTGAACGTGGTGATAAGTGGTTGCTTTTGATTTCATTAGTAGTAGGACTTTCGTTTGGGGTACATTTTATGGCGCTTTTAACCATTCCTGCCATCGGGATGTTGTATTTTTTCAATAGCAATTTCAAAAAAAATATAAAGAATTTTATAATAGCCAATGTAATTTCAGTAGCAGTTTTATTGTTGATTTTCAAGTTAATACTTCCGTATACGTTGGCATACTTCGGTTATCTGGAAGTGTTTTTTGTAAACTCGGTGGGTTTGCCTTTTAATTCCGGAACCATCATTGCGGCACTTTCGGTAGTGGCATTCTTTTTCTTTGCCTTGCGCTACACGTACCGAAATAATAAAACTCATTTACAGACCATTACACTTTGTGTGTTGTTCGTGCTGATTGGATTTTCATCGTGGTTGATGATTCCTATTCGTGCCAATGCCAATGTGGTTATCAACGAAAACAGCCCCACTGATGCGCGTTTGCTTTTGGCGTATTATAAATTAGAACAATATCCTGAAACACATCTATTTTACGGACCGATGTTTTCGGAAAAATATGCCGGTTTAGATGAAGAAAATCCGTATAAAGACGGAAAGCCTAAGTACGAGCGTGATTATAAGCAAAATAAGTATATTGTTGTAAATCACTATCAAAATTCGGTGCCGAATCCCAATCCTAAGCAAGTGGGGTTTTTGCCCCGTATGTGGAGTGAAGCTCACGCAGCTAACTATATGATGCTCACCAATTATCTTGATTTTTCAATCAAACCTGAGTATTTTTCAAACAAGGAATTGTATCAAGCTATTGGCGAGTTTAAAAAACAGGTGCAAGCAGGCAGGGTAAGTCCTAATGAGTATGACCGTTTTTTGTCGCGATTTTCTGAATATTTAGAGGTTCAAAAACCTTCTTTTTATGATAATATGAAGTATATGCTCTCGTATCAAATGGGGTATATGTACTTCCGTTATTTTATGTGGAATTTTGCAGGAAGGCAAGACGATATTCAAGGCAAAATGCAAGATGACCACGGTAATTGGCTCAGTGGCATTACGTTTCTTGATGAATTACGACTTGGTTCACAAGAAAATTTACCTTCAGATGTGCTTAACAACAAAGCACGCAACACGTATTTTTTCCTGCCGTTACTTTTGGGGCTTATCGGATTGATTTTTATGCTTTTACGTAGCGAACAAAAAACGTGGGTGGTGTTCGTGCTGTTTATGTTTACCGGTTTGGCTTTGAAAGTATATCTCAACGAAAGACCGTTTGAGCCACGCGAACGTGATTACGCCTTGGTGGGTTCGTTTTTCACCTTTGCCATTTGGATAGGAGTGGGTGTCTTTGCCCTGTTTGATATTTTGAAGCAGTACGTAACTCCTAAAATAGCAGTACCATTAACCGTTTGTGTAACGCTTCTGGCTGTACCTACATTGATGGCATATCAAAACTGGGACGACCACGACCGTTCGGGTAAATATTCGGCACAGGCGATTGCACACGCCTATTTGGATTCGGTTCAGGAGGATGTTGGGGCTATGATTTTTACCATTGGCGATAATGATACTTTTTTACTATGGTATGCTCAGGAAATTGAGGGCTATCGTACCGATGTGCGAACCATCAATACCAGCTTGTTGCAAACGGATTGGTATATTGACCAAATGAAACGCAAGGCGTATGAAAGCGACCCGATTCCGTCACAATTGGTTCATAGTCAATATGCTTATGGAGTTCGTGATGTAGTTCAGTTTGTTAAAAAAACTGAAAACGTATGGCAGGTTAAAGATTTGATAAACTGGATTGCCAGTGATGACCCCAACACAAAACTCGTATTTGAAGACGGCAGAACGATGTATTACTTCCCGACCAATAAAATCCGCATTCCGGTTAATAAAGAGAATGTATTGAAAAGCGGAGTGGTAAAACCCGAAGATGCCCATTTGATGGTGGATTATATTGACATTAAACTGCCTTCGTATGTTGGTAAAAATCAATTGATAATGCTTGACATTATTGCCAACAATAACTGGGAGCGACCCATTTATTTTACCGGTGGAAGCCTTGACCCGCAAGAGTACATCTGGATGCAAGATTATTTGCAGCTTGATGGGTTGGCTTACAAACTCGTTCCGATAAAAACACCCGTTGCGAAAAATTCAGCTGAAATGGGGCGTATTGACAGTGAGTTGATGTACAATATTGTAACCCGCTGGAAATGGGGCAATATGGGCAGTTCAAAAATTTATCACGATATTGAAACGCGTCGTAATAGCATTACTTTCAGAGGAAATTTAGCGCGCTTGGCTGAGCAACTCATTGAGGAACAGAAGCCTGAAAAAGCAAAAAACATTCTTGATTTGGCAATGAAAAATATGCCGCAGGAGCATTACGAATATTATTTTTCGTTAGACCCTTATGTAACAGGATATTACAAGGTGGGTGAACCGAAAAAGGCACGTGAATTGGCATTGAAAAACATCAAAAAATACCAAGAAGAACTGAATTATTACGTTCAGCTTTCGCCTAATGAAATTTTTAGACAATATGCCAATGTGGAATATGTTATAAGTCGTTATATGGGCTTATTGGTTGATATTGAGTCATTTGATAAAGATTTTTATCAAGAACAAAAGCAATTGCTCAAAAAGATAATATCTCCGTTTTTAAGCGAGGACGAATTTGATGAATACGAAGGAATGACCGAAGATTCGTTATCGGTTGAAAATAAATCGGTTCAAGATACGGTTGATACTCTTTTAAAGGAATAATTTTTTCATAGTTATAGTATTTTTAAATTAAACAACGTAAATGAGTCCGGTTGCCTGTCGGACTCATTTGTTTTTTTCGATAAAAATTTGCTAATTTTGCTTTTATGAACACCGTGAAAACGTACACTGTTGAGGAAGCCAAACGCAAGCTTGAAGCCTTTTGCGCCTATCAGGAACGCTCTCATAAAGAGGTTATTGAAAAACTTCAAAAAATGCGAATGATTCCGCTTGCCGTTGATGAAATTGTGGTGCATTTGATTGAGCATAATTTTTTAAATGAAGAACGTTTTGCCAAAAGTTTTGCCCGCGGGAAATTTCGTTATAAAAAATGGGGACGAACGCGCATCAAGCAAGAGCTAAAACAGCGCGGGCTTTCAGCCTATGTTATTCAATCGGCTTTAAATGAGCTCGATGACGATGAATATTTGGAGGTTTTTAACACATTAGCTGAAAAAAAACAGGCTGAAATCAAGGAGAAAAATCCGTACAAGGCAAAACGCAAACTTGCTGATTATCTGCTGTATCGCGGGTGGGAATCAAATTTGGTGTACGAGAAGGTGAGTGAATTGTATGAGTAAACAAAAAGGGAAACACAATGGAAATGTATAGAATAAAATCCGTTCAATGGATTGAAAATTATGGTTTTAGCCATTTTTGGGCAATGACGATTCAGTCTGTGCTTGTCTTTGTGTTGTTGTTATTGCTTGCTTATGCGGTGGATAAGGCGGCTACGCTGATAATGAGGAAATTCGTCCCGAAACTGGTAGGTTATACCGCCACAAAATGGGACGATATTTTTATGGAAAATCACGTTTTTGCCAAATTTGCTCATTTTTTGCCCGGCGTTTTGGCGTTGGTTTTCTGTGATTTAATTGCTTCGGAATCACTTCGTTTGTTGATTCAAACTTTTATAAGCACTTATTTTATCATCGTGTTGGTTTTGTTTCTCAATGCGGTTTTAAACGCTTTGGAAGCGCTTTACATTCTTACCAAAGGTACCGAGGTTACCATCAAAATCTACACGCAACTTGCCAAAGTAGTGCTGTTTTCATTGGCGGGAGTGGCTGTGATTTCCATTTTTGCCAATAAAAATTTCATTGATATTTTAACGGGTTTGGGGGCAATGGTGACCATTTTGCTCATCGTATATAAGGATATGATTATGGACTTTGTGGCTGGTATTCAGCTTTCTGCCAATAAAATGGTGTATGTGGGTGATTGGATAACCTCGCCCAAAGACGGTGCTGACGGCATTGTGATTGACATTGGACTGACCACCGTGAAGGTACAAAATTGGGACAGAACCATTACCACCATTCCCACGCACAAACTCACTTCTGAGTCGTTTACCAACTGGCGCGGAATGCAACTCTCTGACGGTAGGCGTATTAAGCGACACGTGAATATTGATATTGAATCGGTTCATTTTTTATCGGACGAAGAAATAGAGCGCTTCCGAAAAATACGCCTGATTTCACAATATATTAATGATAAAGTAAAGATAATCAGTGAAGTAAATGCCAATGAACCTGAGTGTTTTAACCAACGCAGGCTTACCAACATCGGTACGTTTCGTAAATATATTGAAAATTATTTACGTGAATCCGGTTTTGTGAATTTAGATATGATGTTTGTTGTCAGGCAGTTACAAGCCACCGAGAAAGGAATCCCGATTGAAATTTATATGTTTTCAAAAATAAAGGAATTTGCTGATTATGAGCAATTACAATCCGATATTTTTGATCATATTTTTGCCATTGTGCCTACTTTTAATTTGCGCTTATTTCAAGAGCCTTCAGGGCATAATTTTTCAAAATACCCAAAAACAGAAATTGAAAAAAAAATGTAAAAATTGGTGTGCTTATTTGGATGTTTTTTAGGTTTAAACAGCTTATATTTGTTAATTATTACTTAATTCTGTACCAAAGTTTTGTGAAAATATTTTTAGTTTTAAACTATTTCCTACATTTGCCCCAGAAACCAATAACAATTATAATTTGAAAACAACCAAAATCTTCTTTTTATTTGAGGTTTTTTGTAATGATTTAAACAGGAATTACGTCATAAAATAAAAGAAATCTCTCAGTATCAGTAACTCAGCAAGTATATAAATATGATGGAAAAACAATTTAAATCAGAAATTATCCGTGAGCAAGGTACTTTTTTTAGAAAAGTTGCCGTTGTTGCCGTAGCCTTGCTTGCCTTGGCAAGTTGCAACAAAAATGAAGACGAACTTATTGACCACTCAAAAACAACAGGGGCAACAGGTTCAACAACCGGTTCGGGCTCATCAGTTTCAGGCTCGAAAGGAACAAATACCGGCACATCTAAGTTTGATGAAGCTAATTTGGTGTTTGTGGAAGGTGGCAGTTTTATGATGGGAAGCCCCGTAGGTTCGGGTGAGGGCGATGAACGTCCGCAGCACAAAGTTACGTTAAGCAGCTACAGAATAAGTAAATACGAAATAACTAATGAGCAATACGCCTTGTTTTTAACTGCCAAAGGCAACCAAGCCGAAGGCGGCAAAAAATGGTACCAAGGTTCTGATATCGTGCAAGACGGAAAAGGATTCAAACCACGCAAAGGGCGCGAGAAATTTCCGGTGGTGTACGTGACTTGGGCTGGTGCTAACGCTTATGCGCAATGGGTTGGAGGCAGAATCCCGACCGAAGCCGAGTGGGAGTTTGCCGCACGAGGCGGAAACAAAAGCAAAGGATACACCTATTCCGGAAGCAATAACATCAACGATGTAGGTTGGTACGTTGGCAATTCGGGCGGGCGATTGCACAAAGTGGGTGAGAAAAAACCCAATGAATTAGGTATTTACGATATGAGTGGCAATATTTGGGAATGGACAGCCGATTGGTATGGCGCTTACACCCGAGAGGCTCAAACCAACCCGAAAGGTGCAGCCAAAGGAACCAATCGTGTACGACGCGGAGCGAGTGCTTTTTGTACACTGCCCAATACACGTTCGGCAAACCGAAGCAACCGCAACCCTACCGGAATTCGTCATAATCTTGGTTTCCGAGTGGTTCTTCCTGTGAAATAATTCTTATTAAAATAAAAGTGTAAAATACTGAAACCTAACGAGTAATGACTTGTTGGGTTTCTTTTTTATGGTCTTATTTGAAATTGAGTGTGAAAATTTAAATGCCATCAACTATTTTGAAAAGCAAAAAATAAGCGTAATTTTGTATCCGTTAAATTAATATTTCAGAATGTTTACGGGAATTATTGAAGATTTAGGCAAAATCACCAAAGTTGAAGCCGAACAAGCCAATTTGCATCTATACGTGCAAAGCAAATTTACTTCCGAATTGAAAATCGACCAAAGCATAGCGCATAACGGAGTTTGCTTAACGGTAGTTGCCGTTCAGGGAGATACTTACAAAGTAACCGCCATTGCCGAAACGCTTGCCAAAACCAATATCGGGCAATTGCAAGTGGGCGACATCGTGAATTTGGAGCGCGGAATGTTGTTAAACACACGGCTTGATGGGCATATCGTGCAAGGACACGTAGACCAAACAGGTGTTTGTGAGGCGATTAACGACGAAAACGGAAGCGTTCGCTTTACATTTTCATACGATTCCAAAAGCGGAAACATAACCATTGAAAAGGGGTCAATTACCGTAAACGGAGTCAGCCTCACGGTTGTGGATTCATCTGAAAATCAGTTTAGAGTGGTAATTATTCCGTACACAATGGAGCATACCAATTTCAAAAATATACGGGTAGGAAGCCTTGTAAATTTGGAATTTGACGTGATTGGCAAGTACGTAACGAAGTTATTTTCAATGCGGTAGTTACACAAGCGTTAAAAATCGTTCGGGATTGATAAGCAACACACTAAACACGCCCATTACAAGTACCAATTTCAGCAAGTTGTGAAGCAAGATGTAATGTTTATGCAAGTTGCTGCTCCACAGTAATGTAAGTAATAGGCAGAGCATTATAGCGGTGAAAATCAGATAGTATGCCATATATCCCACATTAAAATAATGGGTTAGTGCATATATCAAAAATAAGCACAGCAATGAGGCTACTGAAATGCCCCATTTGGCATAACGTTCGCCGTATTTCACCGGAATGGTTTGGTAGTTATGAAGCAAATCGCCTTTAAGGTTTTCCAAATCTTTAATCAAATCTTTGATTAAGATGAGCAAAAATAGGAGCAGGGCGTGCATAAAAATCACGGTTTCGAAGTTTTTGTAATAAATAAACACAGCAAAAAACGGCACAATTGCCAGCAATGCCGATGTGAAATTTCCCCAAAACGGAATTTTTTTGATGCGGTGCGAATAAAGCCACATACTGAAAATGTAGCCCGAAAAAAACAACACTGCCCGAAACGAAACATAACTCGCCACGATGACCGACAAAAAGTTCAACAGAAAGTAAAGCGTTAGTTTGGTGTTTTGCCCAACCAAGCGGTCAATCATTGATTTTAAAGGTTTGTTGATCAGGTCTTTTTCTTTGTCATAAAACCCGTTAATGATGTACCCGCTGGCAATGGCTAATGCTCCCGCCCACACCAACATAAACAATTGGTCGTCAAAAAGAACGCTGCGCAACGAACTTTCTTGCGAAAGCACAAAAATCGAAGCCAAATATTGTGCCACACACACCATCAAAATATTGTACCCGCGCACCGATGAAAACAGCCCGAGAATTTTTAAAAGTGTATGTCGTGTTCTTTTTCGCATTTTTAGAAGATTGACACGCAAAATTTATTTTAAGTCAAAAAATAATGGATAATTACCGTTTTATTACATTATCTTTGAACCAAAATTTTGGTGTAACGGCAAAGATATTAATAATTTTAGAGAATTTGTCAAACGGGCAACATAAAATATTTTTTGATTAACAAAATAAAAGTGATATTTTTGGCAGAAAATTCATAAACCACGATGGATATTTTAAAAAATCTTCAAATTATACAAAGCCGTATTGATGCCGCTTGTGCGCGTGTCAATCGCAATCCGAGTGAGGTGAAATTATTGTTGGCTACCAAAACCGTATCGCCCGAGCGCATCAAAATAGCCCTTGATGCGGGTTATACGCTCATCGCCGAAAACCGTGTGCAAGAACTCAAAGAAAAATACAACGCACTGAAAACCACCCCGCACACCAATCACTTTATCGGGCATTTGCAAACCAATAAAATCAAAGATATTTTGCGTTGTGAGGTTTGTTGCGTGCAATCGCTTGACCGTTATGATTTAGCTGAAAAATTACATCAACGTCTTGTAAATGAGCAAAAAACAATAGATGTGTTCATTCAGGTTAACACTTCAAATGAAGAGAGCAAATTTGGTGTGCATCCTGATAAGGCACTTGAACTTGTGCAACGGGTTTCACAACTGCATACGCTAAAAATCAAAGGGTTAATGACCATCGGCTTGTTTAGTGACGATGCCGAAAAAGTGCGTGCCTGTTTTCGGTTGTTAAAAAGCATTCAGCAGAAAGTCAATGACTTACAGCTTCCTAATGTGGAAATGAAAGAACTTTCAATGGGGATGAGTGGTGATTTGGAAATCGCCATTGAAGAAGGCGCTACCATCGTGCGCGTTGGCACTGACATTTTTGGTGAGCGCATCTATCCCGATAGTTTTTATTGGAATGAAAATCAGTCGAAAAATTGATGTGTTCATTTTAAGGTTTTATTCACTTACAAAACATTCATATAATGCATATAACAATCGTTCAAGAAGCTGTTTTGCCGGTGGTTAAGTACGGAGGAACCGAGCGTGTGGTTTGGTATTTGGCAAAAGAATTGGTAGCCTTGGGGCATAAGGTTACCTTTGTGGCAAATTGGGGCAGTAAGTGCGCTTTTGCCGATGTGATTCCTTTGCAGGAAGGGATTCACATTACAAAATTATTACCAAAAAATACGGATGTGGTTCATTTTCATTCCACCGGAGTTACGGGAATCAATGATGTACAATGCCCCAAAGTGATTACGATGCACGGCAATCCGCCTTACGGGGAAGAACTTGATTACAATACCGTTTTTGTATCAAAGAACCACGCAAATCGGCATAATTCCGATTCCTATGTGTACAACGGATTGGATTGGAATGATTACGGAGCGGTTAATTTGAATGCTTCCAAAGATTTTTTTCATTTTTTAGGAAAAGGAGCTTGGCGGGTCAAAAACCTTCGCGGGGCGATTCGGTTGGTTAAAACGATGCCTCACGAAAAATTGTATGTTTTTGGGGGAGTGCGGTTTAACTTTAATATGGGCTTGCGATTCACCTTCACACCCAAAGCTCATTTTTTTGGTTTGGTGGATAATGAAATGAAAAAGAAATACTTGCCTCATTCAAAAGGACTTTTATTTCCCGTGCTTTGGAATGAACCCTTTGGTTTGGCATTGATTGAGAGTCTTTACTTCGGAAGCCCTGTTTTTGGCACGCCCTACGGTTCGTTGCCCGAGCTTATCATTCCCGAAGTGGGATTTTTGTCCGATACTGCCGCTGATTTGCAACAGGCAATGTGCAATTGGCGAGAATATGACCCGAAAGTTTGCCATCACTACGCAACCGAAAATTTTAACGCTAAAAAAATGGCGTTGCATTATTTAGAGAAATACCAACAAGTTATTGATAATCAATATTTAAATTCGAAAAAACCCAGCCTGTTACAAGCAACACCTAAATTTTTGCCTTGGGCGGAATAATTTCGTTTTGCTGTTGTTTGTCTTTAATTAATGCGTATCTTTGCTCACTGAAAACAGTGATGTATATTTTTAGTAAAAATGAGTAAATTATTGATTGTCGGAACGATAGCTTTTGACCAAATTGAAACACCTTTTGCCAAAACCGATAAAATTATGGGGGGAGCAGCCAATTACATTGCCGTTGCAGCCTCGCAATTCAAAATTGACACAGCCGTAATTTCAATTGTAGGGGAAGACTATCCGCAGGCATATCTGGATTTGCTCACCCAACGGAATGTGAATGTGTCAGGCATTCAGCAGGTTAAAGGCGGAAAATCATTTTTTTGGAGCGGAAAATATCATAATGATATGAATGCGCGCGACACGCTTGAAACCCGGCTCAATGTGCTTTCTGACTTCAATCCCGTAGTTCCTGAATCATATAGAGAGACTAATGTGTTGATGCTTGGTAATTTACATCCAAAAATACAGTTGGAAGTATTACGACAAATGCGGCAAAAACCCGATTTGGTGGTGCTTGACACGATGGACTATTGGATGAACCACACTTGGGATTTGCTGATGAAAGTCATTGAAAAAGTAGATGTTATAACCATTAATGACCAAGAAGCCCGCCAACTCACGGGCGAGTATTCGTTGGCTAAGGCGGCGAAAAAGATAATGGCAATGGGAGTGAAATACGTCATCATAAAAAAAGGCGAACACGGGGTGTTGCTTTTTCATAATGAGTTGGTATTTTTTGCGCCGGCACTTCCGTTGGAAGATGTTTTTGACCCCACCGGAGCGGGTGACACCTTTGCCGGTGGTTTGGTAGGGCATCTTGCCAAATCAACCGATTATGGCTTTGAAAATATAAAAAACGCCGTGATTTACGGTTCGGCATTGGCTTCATTTTGTGTTGAAAAATTAGGAGCTGAACGTACTTTGAATCTTACTTCCAATGAGTTACAAAGTCGATTGATGCGGTTTAAGGAACTCACGCAATTTGAGATTAAAATTTGACATAAGCATCAAACGGGGCTGTTTTCTCAGAAAACAGCCCCGTTTGGGTGTGAGTTGCATTATTTTATTCGTAAGCTAAACGTTGTTCGGTGTACATCACACGAACATCAACCTCTTTGTTGTCTTTAAGAGTACGAACTTTATATCCGATTGGTGTAGATGAATTTACTAAATCTTTTGCAGAAGGATTGGTAAGAAAATCCATAAATTCATCATAACCGGTAATCATTTTGGTTTTTACAAGCGGACCACCGGCGACCATTATTTTGATATTGTTATTTTTGAAAAAAGCCCTTGCTTCTTCCTTCATTTTTGCTTTCACATCAGCGCTTACAACAGAAAAATTGGCGCTAATTCCTGCTTGAATTTCTTTTGAAACTTCCGAACTGTTTTCTTCTGTTTCTACCAATAAATGAGCCACACGTCCGTAATCTACACTGCTGATATAAACAGGCTCGTATTCTCCAACGTTTTGAATATCACCCCATTCATCGGCAAGTTTAGGGTCAACAGAAACATTGTAAAACATTTGGCGAACCTTAATCAGCACATATTTTTTGCTATTGATGGTTAATTTTGACTCGTTGAAACTGAAATTACCTTTAATTTTACCGCCCCAAGCACTTATGTTTGCGTGTATTCCGAAAGTTTTGTTGAAGCTCTCCAAGGTTGATACTTCGTTAGAAATATAAGTCAAATAAGCAGGTACGTTGTTATAATCAACTCTTTCACGGTGTGCGTTAATCAAATCATTAACTTTTTGGCGTACATTGCTCAACACGGGTACGGCGTTTGTAGAAACAGGCAAGCCGGTACCTTGCAAGGTGGCTGAAAGGGTAATTTCTTTCGGGTTTTTAATAACAAGATTGTTGTAACGTCCTTCCATAAAAGACTCGCCGCTCAATACGCTTCCCGGATAGATAACGTCCAAGCCGCTTCCGTCAATGAGTTCAACCGGAGCAAGCGTTTTTTGCGCTTTTACGGTTTGTAACATTTCTTTTTTGTTTGTTGTTCCTTGTGTTACAACCCGAACAAATTCAGACGATACAACTTGGTCTGATTGTTCAGGAAAAACAACACTTTTTAGTCCGGCTAACGTGTCAGCATAATTTTTGTCTTTCTCACACGATGTCATACAAGTAGTTAAAACTACTGAAATTGCGATAGTTTTTAAAATCGGTTTCATATCTTAAAAATTAAAATTATAATACTTAATTTCTTCTTGTCGTTTACTGGGCATTAGTTGTCGGATGATAATTTTATCGACTTTTCTGTTATGAACAGCAGGCGGTGATACTTCTTGTTCGTGGCTTTCTGTGAACTTGATAGTGCCTTGATTGAAATCACCTTCGTGTACTTTTCCGTCATATTCAATATAATAACGTTGTGTGATGCCGTTTTGAGATGTTAGGTAGGTGTCGTCTTGCTCTATTCCGTCATCAATTTTAAAATAGAAATTATTTTTGTGTTTTGAATGCTGAAAAAGTCCTGCGCTTTGTGTTTCCTCTCGTTCAAACCACACGCTCAATAAAACACTATTAAACAATATTTCTTGCTTTTTGCTGCTGCCAACAATTTTACCATCAACCTGTTTTTGAAGTTCATAAACGTGTTTAAACGTGCCGGGCAATAAGGGTTTTATATAAAAATAATGCTTCCCTTTTTTGTCAAAAACAACATAATTAAGGGCGTCGTTTTTTTGGATGTTCATTTTTTGTTTTTCACCCTTTTCATTATCCACATACAACTCGTAATCTTTTCCCAAGGTTTGATGGTGCTTTTGGTTTTCTTTTATCAATAGCAGGCTATACGAGGCATTATCTTGTGTATCACCAATTTCAATGGCAAACGGAATGTAATCACCCACTTGAATGTTAGTCAAGTTTTTTTCGGGATGGTTAAAAATATTTTTGATTGAAAAACTGAACGCATCGGGGTCGATTACAGGAGGAGGTGTATCCTCCGTGTCATTGCCACCTTTACTACAAGAAGCAAAGGCAAGAAAAAATATAGATGTAATGATTCGTATTTTTTTCATAAAGCAATTGTACTATGGGTTCATTTTTTTTATTTCTTCAACCAGATTTCCAACGTTGTGATATTCAATGATGTCTTGCTGTTTGTTTGCTCTGGATTGAGTAATAAAAATTCGGTTCACGAAAAGAACGTCTAATTTTTGTCTCCACTGGTCTTTTCTATCAACGATAAATCGGATAGCACCTTGGTTAAACTCACCGGTGTAATCTTTTCCGTCATAGGTCAGAAGGTAACTCTGACTCATTTGGTTGTCGCTGGTGAGGTAAGTGTCAGCTTCGTCTTTTCCGTCATCAATTTCAAAGTAAAAATTTCTTTTGGTTATAAGTGGGAAGTTTCTAGTTTCTTCTGTTACCACCCATAGTTTTATTTTTACGGCGTTGAACAGCGTTTCTTGTTTGTTGGTGTTGCCAATGGGTTTGCCATCAATTTGTTTTTGAAGCTCATACACCAGTTTGAACGTGCCCGGCAACAAGGGTTTTACATAAAAATAATGTTTGCCTTTTTTGTTGAAAATCACGTAATTTACTTTGTCGTTCTTCAAAACTTCCAACTTTTGTTTTTCGCCCTTTTCGTTGTCGATGTACAGTTCATAATCCTTCCCCAAGGTTTGATGGTATTTTTCGCCCTCTTTTATTAGAAGAAGACTGTACGTCGCATTATCCTGTGTATCAGTTATCTCAACGGAGTAAGGAATATAATCACCCACCTGTATGTTGGTTAGGTTTTTTATGGGGTCATTGTAGATGTTAGAAATCGACATCCCAAACGCATTTGGGTCAATTGGCGCAGGGGGATTCACATCTGGGTCACTTTTACGGCAGGCTACTATCACTAGTAGCAACATTGCCCAAATAAAGTTCTTTTTCATAGTAAATCATTGTTTTATTTCTTCAATATGAATGTTGTGATATTCAATAAAATCTTCCGATTTATTGGTTCTGTTTTGAGTGATGCGAATTGTGCTGATGGTGGTGTTGCTCAAATTCTCAACCGAACGCTCATACTCCCTATCAGCAATGTATCGGATGTCTCCTTGATTGAACGCTCCTGCATACTCTTTTCCTTCATAGGTTACCAAATAACGCTGACTCATTTGGTCATTACTGGTCAGGTAAACATCGTCTTGGTCTTCGCCGTCATTGATTTTAAAATAGAAGTTTCGTTTGTATTTACTTCTAAAAGGAATTCCCCACGAGCCTTCTCTCACAGCCCACGCTTTTATTTGTACAGCGTTGAAAAGCAATTCTTTACGAATATTGTTCCCTACAGGCTTTCCCTTTATTTGTTTTTGAAGTTCATAAGCGTGCAAGAAAGTGCCGGGGGTTAGTGGCTTTATATAGAAATAATGTTTCCCTTTTTTGTCAAAAACAACATAATTAAGGGCATCGTTTTTTTGGATGTCCATTTTTTGTTTTTCACCCCTTTCATTATCTATATACAACTCGTAATCACGCCCCAAAGTCTGGTGATTTTTTTCGCCTTCTTTTAGTAACAGCAGGCTGTACGAGGCATTATCTTGCGTGTCGGTAATTTCAATGGCAAACGGAATGTAATCACCCACTTGAATGTTAGTCAAGTTTTTATAAGGATGATTAAAAACGTCATCAATCGTTACCTCAAAAGTGTCGGGGTCTGTTACAACGGGCGGAGGAGTATCATCCGAGTTGTTACCTTTACTACACGAAACAATCGTAAGTAAAACACTAAATAAGAAAGTAAATGATTTTTTCATAGAATGAGTTATTTTATAGAGGCAAAATAAAAATAAAAAAATGAAACATACAAATTTTCTTTTCTTTTTTTTTGTTTATTTTTGAATTAATTTGTATGTTGCTGATTGCCATTGATTTGTGTTTAATGATTTTTTTGTCAAAAGTTGATTGTTTAAAAGCTAAAACAAAACAAATAAAAACTGTTTAAAAATCAGTTAAGGAGGTGCTAAATCTTTTTAAAATGCTGCGGGAAATCTATATTAAAAGTTAGTAATCCCTAATTTTGTCATAATTGTTTGTTAATGTGGTAAAAAAAGGCACGTTTATTGCGCTGTATAGTTGTTGTCATTAAGAAGCCTCATTTTGAAGTTTGAAAGTTGTTTGAATTGATTTGAAATTAATCGCATATCGCAGTTTCTTCCGATAAAAAATAGCTGATATTCAAACAATAAATTGGTGCTTTATAGTTGAAAACATTAATTATTCCCTGCCTTGAAGCGTGAATTTTGAAAATATTTTCATTATTCACGCTTTTTTATTCCGTTTAAAATAAGTACTTTTGCCCCGAACTAAATAATTCATTTTATGTACAATACAATGCTTCAAGTCCACTCGTGGTTTGCTTATGTGGTGGTTGTGGTGCTTTTTTTGGCAACGGCAAATGCTGTTATCGGTTTCTTCGGAAAGAAAGAATATACGGCAAAAGATTTAAAATTAAGTCTTTACGGGCTTATCGTTTCGCACATTCAGTTGTTGGTGGGCGTGATTCTGTACGTTACTTCGCCTTTGTTTGGTGCTTGGAAAACAACCAATGTGATGCGCGATTCTTACTTGCGAAAAATATTGTTGGAACACCCGATGATGGTTGTTATCGGTGTGGTGCTGATAACAGTGGGTTGGTCGCTACATAAAAAGCAACTTACTGATAATCGTACTTTTGGCAAAATTGCCATTTTTTACGCTCTGGGCTTGGTGTGTATTTTATCGCGCATTCCTTGGCAGAATTGGTTTTAGAGAAATATAAACCGTCTTTTTCAAAGGCGGTTTTTTTATGGATTCACAGTTTTTTTGTCCATAAAGCTAATCCATTTTAAATTGTTGCTATTTTCAAGAGTGATTTTCGACCTTGGAGACGAAGCGTCAAAAAAATCAATGAATGAAGTGTGGAAAATCTCCACTGTCTGAAGCGACCGCAGGGAGCAAGTTTGGAGATTTTCAGCGAAATTTATCTGATTTTTAGCGAAGTATCCAAAGTCTTGAATTTTTGGTTCTTTTGTTTCAAGACAAAAGAACAGAAACAAAAAGATAAATTGTGTATAGACTGCTGTAAATAAATACGTTACAGTTAGTTAAAAACAGAAATATTTCATTTGTTTAATTGGGTTTTACAATACATTTACTATCTTTGTGCAAAAATTAAAACAAACAAACAATGATTTTATCCACAACACCTGTATTGGAAGGACATCCAATCAAGGAATATAAAGGCATCGTAACGGGCGAAACCATCATCGGGGCGAATGCCATTAAAGATTTTATGGCGGGGCTGACCGATTTTTTCGGCGGACGTTCCTCAACGTATGAAAAAGTGCTTATCGAAGCCAAAAATTCAGCGCTCGCCGAGATGCAACAACGGGCTTCGGCAATGGGAGCCAACGCCATTGTGGGCATCGATTTGGATTACGAAACCGTAGGCAGCAGCGGCGGAATGTTAATGGTTACCGCCAGCGGAACCGCCGTAGTGATTTAGTGTTTTTAGGTTTGAAGCGTTTGAGGTGGTTTCACGTTTGAAGCGTTGCGTTTGAATTGGTTTGAGGCTTCGCGTTTGAGATGGTTTGAAATTTTATTTTCTGTTTTTCAAACAATTTTCAAACAATGTCAAACTTTCAAACAACCTCAAACCATCTCAGACTATTTCAAATTTTTTAAAATCGTTTTCTGTTGATTTCAAAAAATACCATTGATAAGATTTACGACCAAATGCGGGTGGAGGAGGTCATTGGCGATTTCGTTCAGCTGAAAAAGGCGGGGTCTAACTATAAGGGTCTCAGTCCGTTTTCAAACGAACGAACGCCCAGTTTTATGGTCTCGCCCGTTAAGCAAATCTGGAAGGATTTTTCTTCCGGAAAGGGAGGCAACGCCATCGCTTTTCTGATGGAACACGAGCATTTTACCTATCCGGAAGCCCTACGGTATTTGGCAAAAAAATATCATATCGAAATCGAAGAAACCGAAATTTCTTCCGAAGAGAAAGAAAAAGCAAACGAACGCGAAAGTTTGTACATCGTTTCGGAATACGCTCAAAAATTCTTTGAGGAAACCCTCACCCAAACCGAAGAAGGAAAAGCCATCGGGCTGACTTACTTCAAGGAACGCGGATTTACGCCCGAAACCATCAAAAAATTCCGATTGGGTTACTCGCCCAATGAATGGATAGCCTTCACCGATGCCGCTCTGAAAAACGGCTATCAGCTTGAATTTCTGGAAAAAACGGGGCTGACCATCGTCAAGGAAGACAAAAAATTTGACCGCTTCAAAGGGCGGGTGATGTTCCCCATTCACTCAATGAGCGGACGCGTGCTGGGCTTCGGCGGGCGCATCCTCACGCAGGACAAAAAAGCCGCCAAATACCTCAATTCGCCCGAGAGCGACATCTATCACAAAAGCAAAATCCTCTACGGAATTTACCACGCCAAGCAAGCCATCGCCAAGGCGGATAATTGCTATCTGGTTGAGGGCTACACCGATGTGATTCAGCTGCACCAAAAAGGCATTGAAAACGTGGTGGCTTCGAGCGGAACGGCACTCACGCCCGAGCAAATTCGGCTTATCAATCGGCTTACGCCCAATATCACGATGCTTTATGATGGTGATGCTGCGGGACTTAGAGCCTCACTTCGCGGAGTGGATTTGATTTTGGAACAAGGAATGAACGTGCGTATTTGCACCTTTCCGGAAGGCGAAGACCCCGATAGTTTTGCCCGAAAAACGGCATACGAAGATTTGGTGTTGTATCTGGAAGAAAACGCTACCGATTTTATCCGCTTTAAGGCTTCGTTGTTGATGCAAGAAGCTAAAAATGACCCGATTAAAAAAGCCGAAACCGTACGCGATATTGTTGAGAGCATTTCTAAAATTTCGGACTTAATTAAACAGGAAGTTTATGTGCGGGAATGTGCTTCGATTATGGAAGTATCTGAAAATGTGTTGTTTTCGACCCTTTCGCAAATACTGAAAAAAGATTTGTACCAAGGGCAAAAAACCGAACGCAAAAAACACCAAACCCTTGAAGTTACCCGAAGCAAGGAAGAGCAGGCGAGAATGACCGTCAATCGGTTGGAAGTGCTTGAACACGACCTTATTAAGCATTTGCTTTTGTACGGAAATCGCTCGTGTGTGTTTACCGATTCTGTTTTGCAAATCGATGAAGAAGGCAAGTTGGAAGAGAAAAAAATCCAGCAGGAACTCAAAGTGTATGAAAAAATTTATCTGGAATTGCAAGAAGACGAAATTCAGTTTGCCAATCCCGATTTTAAAACTATTTATGAGTTGGTAATAAGCAAGTTAAGCGAAAACGAATCGGCTTACGAGCTCAGCGGTTTCATCAATGAATTGCCGATGGAACTCAGCCAAAAAGTGTCGCAAATCATTATGGAAGACGAAAATTTGCAATTGCACGATTGGCTTCGTAAAGACATCGTTCCGAAAGACAAAGATGCTAATATTGATTTGGCAGTTTCAGATATCATATTGAATATCCGTAAGTTACTTGTTAGTCATCTGATAGAAAACGTGATGAAAAATCTTCCTACTTCTGACGAAAACCAAAAACGTGAAATGCTGGAAGAGGTGATGAATTACATTCAGCTTCAAAAAATACTGGGCAAACGGCTTAATCGCGTAATTAATTGATTGTTTTTGAAAAAAATCGAAAAAAAACTTTTTTTTCTAAAAAAATGGATTACCTTTGCCCCAGTTAAGTAATTTAAAAATAAACACCAATGAAAAAAATAGCAGTAAGTTTAGCATCAGTTGCCATTATGGCAATGGTTTCGTGTGATAATTTTAACCAAGCCAAAAAAAGTGCGACTGACACAATGGAACAAATGCAACAAGAAGCCGGTGATGCAATGGATCAAATGGGAGATAAAATGAACCAAATGAAAGAAGAAGCCGGACAAGCAGTTGATAATATGCAAGATAAAATGAAGGATATGATATCCGGAATTGAAGTGCCTAAATTCGGGAGTGCCGATGTTCAAAAAGTAGCTGATGAGTATGCTACGTATTTGAAAGATGCAGCTGAAGCCGTAAAATCAGGCAGTGCTGACAAAATTCAAGAGTTACAGGCAAAAGCAGCTGAGTGGCAAACAAAAATGCAAGATGTAGCCACTAAATTAACTCCGGAAGATGCTACAAAATGGTCGGAGTGGATGCAAAAAATTTCTGAATTTCAGTCGAAATAAACGAAGTTCATAGTTAAATGTTTAGAATTATTTGAAAAAAGGTTTCCAGTAATGGAAACCTTTTTTTATGATAAAGAAGCCAATTTTGTAAAGAAGATTGAAACTTCTTCTTGAAAAATTGAAATGGGATACGAATGTTTCATTCTGCTGATGAGCTGAATGTCAATGTTTTGATTTTCCAAAATGTCATTCTTCACAATATCAACAACTTCCCAAGCCGGAATAACTTCGTCACGTAGCCCGATTACAAGACGCATATAACCGGAGTATGAGGGGTTAAATGCGGTGTTAATAGGCAGTTGGTCTCTGAAATTCAGTGCCGGATTGAACAGCAGGCAAGGTTTATTGAGGGCTTGCGCTAAATAATAGGTTGCCAGTCCGCCGACACTTGACCCGATAATGGCTTGAACATCAGTAAATTCGTTTTGTAGTTTTTGAAAAAGATTGGGCGTATTTTTGTAATCCAATATGGGGGCGAGTACTGTTCCGAAAGTTTGCAAAACAACACGACGGTCGTCTTGCAGAAAACTATCCAGCCCGTGTAAATATAAGATTTTCATTGTTTTAGTCTCCGAATGATATTTTTTCTAATTGCTTTCTGTCAAGTATTTTAATTCGTTTTGAGTGGGTTTCAATCCACTTGTTTTTTGTAAAATCGGACAGCATCCGAATGAGCGATTCGGTAGCCGAGCCAATCATATTGCCAATTTCTTCGCGTGAAAGTTGCACGTTGATAAAGGCTTGAGGGTCTTTCCCGAAAATTTCTTCTAAAAAAAGTAGCGAACTTGCCAGCCGCTGTTTGGCTGTTTTTTGGGCAAAATCAACAATGGCGTCATCGGCTTTGCGCAGTTCACTGCACACATTTCGGAAAATTTCGGTAGAAAATTTTCCGTTTGAAGCGAATGATTCAAAAATAATATCTTTCGGTATAAAACACGCTTTTACGTGGGTAAGCGCTGTGGCTGTGAGGTTTACGGCTTCACGCGAAATCACGCTTCGCTGTCCCAAAATGTCGCCCTTGCAAGCAAAACGCACAATCTGAATTTTTCCGTTGGGGCATAACTTACTCAGCTTGCAAAATCCTTGGCTAATGCAATAAACGCCGGCAAGTGTGCTTCCTTCTTTAAAGATGACATCTCCTTTTTCAAAAACGATGTTTGTTTTGCATCGCGAAACATCGTGAAGTTGCTCATCTTGAAGCATTTTAAGCGGATTGTTGTTGTGTATGGCACATTGGTTGCAATGGTTTTGTTCGGGCATAAACTTCGTTTTGTTTGTTTTGCAAAGATAGGAAATTTACCGAAAAGTTGCATTATTTTTTTATCTTTGCAACAGATTTTTTGAAAATACGGGCAGGACGTGCAAATGCCTTCATAGGGGCTTTTTCTGCCGTAAAATGTGGAGAACATAATATATGATTAAAACTTGCTATCATTGCGGGAATGATTGTGATAGTCAGCCGTTTGTAGTTGATGATAAGGATTTTTGTTGTTTGGGTTGCAAAACGGTTTATGAAATTTTATCGGAAAACAACCTGACTTCATATTACGATATAGCGCAAAATCCGGGGGCGCGACCCGAAGAGGCACTTGAAAAATTTTCCTTTTTGGAGAATGAAAAAATTGTAGAAAAATTACTTGAATTTAATGACGGAAATGTGCAAATTGTGAATCTGTATATTCCTCATATTCATTGTAGTTCGTGTATTTGGGTGCTTGAAAATCTGGACAGATTGCATTCGGGCGTGGGAGGTGCATTGGTAAATTTTCCTGAAAAAACGGTGCGAATTACTTACAATTCAGAGAAAATTTCCCTTAAAGAATTGGTGGTTTTGCTGGCAAATATCGGTTATGCGCCCTACATCAGTCTGGAAGATTATCAAGGGAAGAAAAATCGACCTAATAGGCAGATTTACTATAAGTTAGGTGTTGCTGCATTTGCCTTCGGGAATGTGATGTTGCTTTCCTTTCCGGAATATTTTGAAACGGAAGAATTTTGGTTTGAGCAGTACAAATCGTTTTTCCGTTGGATAATGTTCGTTTTGTCGTTGCCGGTGATGTTTTATTCGGCTTCTGATTATTTTATTTCGGCTTACAAAGGCATTAAAAATCGGATTTTAAACATTGATATTCCGCTGGCGCTGGGCATTTTAGCGATGTTTGTGCGCAGTTGTTACGACATACTAACCGATGCCGGACAAGGTTTTTTTGACAGCTTGAACAGTTTGGTTTTTTTGCTGTTAATCGGTAAATTTTTTCAGCAACGCACCTACAATTTTCTTTCCTTTGAGCGGGATTACAAAAGCTATTTCCCTATCGGGATTACCAAAATTTTGCCCGGCAGAAAAGAAGAAAGCGTGCAAGTGTATGATATTAAGCCCGGTGACCGATTGTTAATTCGCAATCAGGAACTGATTCCGGTTGATGCCGTTTTGATTCGGGGCGAAGCCAACATTGATTACAGTTTTGTAACGGGCGAGGCCAATCCGGTGCAAAAAAACAGCGGCGATAAACTTTTTGCCGGCGGAAAACAAACGCAAGGCGCTATTGAGGTTGAGGCACTTAAAGAAATTTCGCAAAGTTATTTAACCCAACTTTGGAGCAATGAAATTTTCAGTAAAGATAAAGACGACCGTTTTAAAACCCTGACCGACAAGGTGAGCAGGCGTTTTACCATCGTAATTCTGGTGGTGGCTTTCGTTTCGCTTTTGGTGTGGATACTGCGCGCTTACTGGGGGCTTTCCGAGCCTGTAATGGCGATGAATGTTTTCACGGCGGTGCTCATCATTGCCTGCCCTTGTGCGTTGGCAATTTCGGCGCCTTTCACCTTGGGCAATATGTTGCGCATTTTCGGGCGCCGAAAATTATACCTGAAAAACAGCAAGGTAATTGAAAAAATGGCGAAAATTGACACGATTATTTTTGACAAAACCGGAACCATAACCACCGCCAATAAATCCGATTTAACCTACGAAGGTGATTTGTTATCAGCTGAGGAACAGTGTATTGTAAAAAACACTTTGCGAAATTCAAATCACCCGCTTAGCCGTCAGATTTATGATTATTTGCAAGATGCCACCAAATCGGTTGCGGTGCTTGATTTTAAAGAAATTACCGGAAAAGGCATTGAATCACAGGCTGATGGCGTAAGGGTCAAAATCGGTTCGGCTGCATTTGTGGGCAAACAAACTGATGCTAAAAATCTCAAAACCAGTGTGCATATTGCGCTTGGCGGGGTTTATAAGGGGTGTTTTGTACTTCACAATTCGTATCGAAAAGGTATTTCGGAATTGTTCGCTTCATTGGCAACGAAGTATCAATTGGTTGTTTTGTCGGGAGATAATGAAAGTGAGCGACTTACGTTAGAAAAATTACTTCCCGCCAATTCGCAGATTTTGTTTAATCAAAAACCCGACGACAAGCTGCATTACGTGCATTCACTACAACAAAAAGGAAAAAAAGTGATGATGGTGGGTGACGGACTCAACGATGCAGGAGCTCTGAAACAGAGTGATGTAGGGCTGGCACTGGCTGAAAACGTGAATGTGTTTTCGCCCGCTTGTGACGGCATTATGGATTCTACCAAGATAAAAGATTTAAAAACGTTTTTGGCACTTTCCGAAAAAGCCATACGGATTATAAAAAGCAGTTTCGTGCTTTCGTTTTTATACAACATCGTTGGGATTTCGTTTGCAGTTTTGGGGCAACTTTCGCCGTTGGTGGCTGCGATTTTGATGCCGTTGAGTTCCATTAGTATTGTGCTTTTCACCACGTTAAGCGTAAATTGGGCTGCCCGACGGCTGCAATAAGTTGTTTTGAGACGAAAAACACAAAATTCTCTAAAAAACTTTGTTTTTCCGGCAGATTTCCATACTTTTGCCGCCTTTAATGTTAAAATAGTTAATAAAGAGATGAAAAAGACATTTTTTGCCATATTGTTGGCGCTTGTAACATTTGCCTGTTCTAAAAATAATGATGAAACGGCTCAAAAACCTGCATCCATTGATGACGTTATAGGGGAGTGGGAAGCCCAAGTTAATGAGAAGACCTACAAAGGTACAGCCACATTGAACCTCTCTGCCGATAAAACTTTTGTGTTGGTCTTGAAAGGAAATTATGGGTCACAAGAGCTTAATTTCCCAACCAAAGGGACGTTTATATATGAACATCCGTATTTGGTGTTAACCGACCAAAGCGGTAAAAATGGAAAATGCCAAATAAACGATCAGAAAAACGAGTTAAAAATAGTTGAACATCCGCTTCCTATGGTAATAGATGTTGTTCTGAAAAAGAAAGCAAAATAGTAAAAAGCCTCTCATTTGAGAGGTTTTTTATTTGATAATAAGTGTGTTGTAGGGGTTTTGTTGAGAGCAGAATGCTAACAGTCAAAATTTTTGGTATGAAGAGGGTAAAAATGAAAATCAAATGGACTTTTTAAAACGCCAAGTGAAAAAATTGTACAGGTAACGCCATTTTGGTATTATTTTTGTGATAAAATAAAGAAAAAACGATGAAATCATTACTTTACACACTATTGTTGTTGCCTTTGTTCAGTTTTGGGCAATCCAAAATAAACCCCTCACGGAGCAAAGGCGAAGTTTTTAAACATCGCCCAGACACGCCAATGGAGGATTTAAACAAGTCAGGACTTATCGTGGTTACGCGTACGCCTCATTTGATGTTTGAAGACAACACCATTCCTGATGTGTATAAAAAAATGACCGAAAAATTTTTCAATACTGTTTTCCGTAACGAGTACAAAAAGTTAAATGTAAAATACCATTTAAAGATTGAAAAACGTGCCTTTGGCGACATCTATATTGAGGGTATAAAAGTGGGTTCCTCCCCCAACCCCTCCCAAGGAGGGGAGATTAGGATAGGAAACTAAAACCTTGATTTGAGTTTTTTGGCAAGTTTCACAGCATCATAACTGCCCTGTTTACCTTCGGTAAATGGGGCTTTTTGTTTGCCTGAATAACTGCACTGATACGTCAAAGTGAATACGTCAATAATGGTTTCTTCAATATTGAGTTCCTCACTGATAAGGTGCAGTTTGCCTGTGGTTTCGGTTTCAATGGTTTTCAGTATTTTGTCCGTAATGGCAATAAAATCAAGGAATTTCACCCCTTGTATTTGTTTTTACCTAAAAATCTTGCCCAAAAATCAAAATGTCTGCCAAATTTTCAACTTGATATTTGTCAGAGAGGCGGTTTAGTTTTTCGGCGTAAGTTTGCAAATCGCACAGGAGTTTTTGCAGGGCTTCTTGGGCTTTTTTGTGGTTGATAATGATGGTTTTAGCGGTGCTTGGCGGTATAAAATCTTCATCGGAATCATCGCACGAAATGACAAGGTCATCGCCTTTTTTGCTGATAAAAGGTACGGGGTGGCATTCGGGCAGATAAAACGGCTCAAAATCGTCCGTCAAAATGTGTTTCCAAGCGTGGATTTCCTCTAAAAGTCCGCAACATTGAGGGAAAAGTACGATTTCGTCGTCTATGGCAAGGGCATAACCTCCGAACAACGAAATAGACTCGCGAATGTCCATATCGCCGATGTGCAGGGCGATGATGCGTTCGATATTGTCAAGCGACACCTCAAAAAGCCGATATTGGTAAATTCCCGTCCGAATGGGGTTCGGAAAATCACGGTAATTATTGTCAATCAGGGCTTTTTGGTATGCGTCCCACACTTCGGTTGGGGCGGTGTCGTGTGGCGGATTTGGATTGTCAAGCGTTTTGTCGGTCGGCGGTTCAATTAGCGGGATAAATTCAATTTGGCTCATAGTATTAAGTTGATTATTAAATCTTTATAGAAATATTAATTTAAAAAAATCACAGCTCCCGACACGATTACAGTTTTATTTGTAAGGTGAGGTGACCGGTCTATTTTTAGTTTCGGATAGCGTGATTAGGTTTTATATGATTAATTTTCAGGGCGATAACGCCACAACATTGTATACTGACCGATAGCCATTTGATTGGCGGCTTCTTTGGCTCGGTTCGCTACATCGCCTTGAAAGAGTGAGTCAATAGTGTCGTGCCAAAGGCTAACCCATTGATTAAAATGGTCTTGCGTGATGCCGTAATTTAGATTTTTATCCACTTCAATGTGTTTAATCGACGGGCTTCCTTTGAATTTCTGCACTCCGAAAAGAATAGTTTCCCAAAAATCGGTGAGTTTTTCCAAATGGGCAGGCCACTGCTCGTCGGCAATGTGGCTGTTGAAAATAGGTCCTAACAAATCGTGCTTGCGGATACGGGCATAAAACGCTTTGACCAATTTGTTTATGTCTTCACGTGTTTGAATTTCTTGCATATATTATTGTTTTTCAGATTGTTTAATAACTTCTTCTACGCGTGAAACAGCATCTTGTTTTGAGAGTGTCAAACGGATAATACTGTTTTCCAAGGCTTTTAAATCGTGCGGAACGTTGCCTTTGAGCGTGATGATTGCTCCTTTTTTCATTGTGTGAATCGTTCCGCCAACGCCAAAATCAACGATTCCTTCCAAGACGTGAACCACGATGGGGAATTTCGTTTGGTGTTCTTTCATCACTTGTCCTTTCGCCATTGTAATGCGAATTTCCTTTGAAAAATCGGACTCTAAAACGACTTGCGTTTGGATTTTTTCCGAAGAAAAAACCAAATTGTCCGTAAATGAATTTACTGTCATAACTTATTTATTTTGAATCGAATATATTTAATAATACACAGCCAACGGCATAGCAAATGATGTCTTCCCACGAGAAATAATTTCCCAGCACAATATAACCGATGCTTCCTTTTGTAAAACCCAGTAATTCAGCGACTTTAAAAAATTGCAAAATTTCGATGCACACCGCAAATAAAAATATCCCGAACAGGAGTCTGCTTTTGTTTTTCACCTGAAAAAAGGCTAAAATGAAGCAGTAAATCAGCATTACTACCAAAATATCGCCCACATAAGCCCGCAGGAAGTGAATTTTTCTGAAAACGGTAGCTATCAGCACTTCTATCACAAATATAAATATCGCTTGTAACAGATATTTTTTGTTAAATCGGAATTTCATTGGGTTGTGTTTTTGTTTTAAACTGATGAAAATGAGTGTTTTACTTTTTAAAAAGTGATTCGCCGTTGAGGTTGGTGGTCAGTGCGGTGGTCATAAAATCAAAAAACGGACGCATTCCCTTAAATGCTTCCACGACTTCTCGTTGAAAATCAGAAGCAAAAACCTGATTTTCAGTAAAATCGTGTTTCAATAAAAATTGTTTCTTTCGGATATGGGCAATCATCGGGTCGTCTTTATCAAAGCCTTTCGGAGCGGTTTTCAGCTCATCGCCCCAAAGTTTTCCTTGGTAATATTTTTGAATGCCTTCCGATTGCAAAACCTGTGTAAATCCCTCACCATCAAGCTCTATTTCTTTGCGTATGCGGAACAAATCTTCCTTGTTCGGTGCGAAAAAACCACCGCCAACAAAAGTTTCATCGGGCGAGAGATGCAGATAATATCCCCCGCGATAATGCGGTTGCTTACGCGGAAAATACAATCCGAAATGGGTTTTGTAAGGTGTTTTGTCCTTTGAAAAACGCACGTCTTTGTAAATCCGGTACATTTTCATCTCGCCCAGAAAATCCTCTTTGGCGACTTCGTTATAAATCGCCCGAAAAATGGTTTCGGCTTTTGCTCTGGCATTTTCATAAGCATTTTTGTGCCGGGCAAACCATTCGCGATTGTTGTTTTGAGCGAGTTCTTTTAAGAAAGAAAATATGTCGTTCATTAGTGATTTGTTTTTAAGCTGTTGAAAATAAGATAGTAATATAATCAGGTGATATGCTGCATCGTGCCACCCAAAATGACCGGACAAAGGTATAAAAAAAATAATACGAATGAAAAGAAAGAACAAAAAATAAAAGACTTTTAGGTATTATTTATTTTGTTATAATAAACCGTTATTATTGTATAATAAAAATTTATAGCGTTTTATTTTTGTTGTATTGCTTTTATTTGTACTTTTGTGCGATTAGTAACAATAAAAAACATAAAACTATGGCATTAGAAATAACAGATGCTACTTTTGAGGAAGTGGTATTGAAGAGTGACAAACCCGTTTTGGTTGATTTTTGGGCAGTTTGGTGCGGACCTTGCCGAATGTTAGGACCTGTGGTTGAAGAAATTGCAAAAGAATATGAAGGGAAAGCCATCGTAGGGAAAGTAGATGTTGATAACAATCAGGATTTTGCCGGAAAATACGGCGTTCGAAATATCCCAACGGTGCTCATTTTCCAAAACGGCGAAGTAGTTGGCAGACAGGTAGGTGTAGCGCCTAAAAAAACGTACACCGATGCTATTGACAGTTTGCTATAATGCGTATTTTAAAAAATAAAAAAATCCGCTAATCAATTGATTAGCGGATTTTTTTGTGTTTATTCTAAAAGGCGTTTCCACCAAGGCTTTCGTTTTTTGTTTTGATGATAACCGTAGCCATAATTGTCGTTGGAACTCAACGTAGTGTCATTGAGCAACACCGCCATATTCGGAAGTTTATTTTCCTTATAAAGTTTTTGTACGGTTTGAAGCATCTGTTTGGTAGAACGATTTTCACGAACCACATACACAAACGCATCGGCATTTTTGGCAAGTAATAGCGTGTCGGCAACCAATTTAACCGGTGCCGTGTCCACGATGATGTAGTCAAATTTGGTTTTCAAGTAATCAAACATCTCTACTACTTTTTGATTCATCAGCAACTCAGCCGGATTAGGCGGAATTACTTTTGCCGGAATAGCGTATAGTTCTTGGAAATCAGGAACTTTGACAATTACTGAATTAATGTCTAAATTACTTGAAGCCAAATAATTCGTAAGTCCTTGTGATGGTAATTTAAGGTACTGCCCGATTTTTGGGTTACGAACGTCCATTTCAATAAGCAAGGTTTTTTTGCCTGAAAGCGCAAAAGCTCCTGCCAAGTTCATCGCCATAAAGGTTTTTCCTTCTTGCGGCAAACTTGATGTTACAAAAATGGTTTTACTTTTGTTTTCGGCAATGTTGCTGAGCATAAAATCCATATTGGTACGCACAATGCGCAGAGCCTCAGCAAATTCGGAATTGTTGTTTACTTTGATGAAATTCCCGTCAGCTTTTGAATGAGGTACATCGCCCAAGAACGGAGCACTTACGTATTTGTCAATGTCCGCTTTGCTTTTTACTTTATTGTCAAACAAGGTGAGCAAATAGATAATTACAAACGGAATTAACAAACCGATTATCAAGGCTGCCAACATAATGACCATTTTTTTAGGCGCTACCGGAATGTTTGACGAGAAGGCTTTGTCAATCACTTTGGCATTAGGAGCCAACGCCACGGTTGAAATTTCAGCTTCTTCACGTTTTTCCAACAGATAAAGGTAAAGCGCATCTTTAACGCCTTGTTGTCTGGTAATTTCACGGAACTCTCGCTCTAAGGTAGGTACGGAACTTACGCGTCCGCTCAACACACGTTGTTGTTTGCTGATGTCGGCTTTTTGAATGTTCAAGTTTGATTTAAGGAGCAAAAGGTTGTCTTTAATTGTTTTTTTCAACGATTTGATTTGCTCATCTAACTGCTTAATTCTGAAGTTCTCAGGACCCGCATTTACTGCCGATTCATTTCGTGAAAGCACCAATTTGTTGTGTTCGTTGATGGCTGCCGAAAGGGCAGGTTCGGCTGTTAGGGCGTCCAACATCGGGAAGGTTTTTCCGGTGGTTTCCGTATCGATAAATCCTTTTATGACATTGTCAATAAGCTCAACACGTGTGTTTATGTCAAGATATCTTTTTTCAAACTCACTGGTGTTTTGGGTGTAAACGCTTGCCTCTGAAACGATGTCAGTAACCTGATTTTCCTTTTTGAATTTTTCAGTGGTTTTTTCAACGGCGTCAAGTTCTTGCGTTAAAATATCAAGGCGTTGAGTTAAAAAGTCAGATGTGTTTTCTGATATAAACCGTCTGTCGGCAATTCCGTCAGCATTGTAAATTTCAACAAGCGTATTTAGGTAATCTTGGGCTTTTTCTCTGTTGGGTTGGGTTGATGAAAGCTCCAAAACACTGGTGTTTTTCCCGAGTAGGTTTACGTTTAATGATTTTCTGTACGCGTTGGCAACACTTTCCAAGTCTTGGAGAAGCACGGTAAGGTCAAAGCCTGGTTTTGAGAAGTTTTCATCAACTTTATTTATGGTGAATTGCCCTACTTGGTTGTTTACCACCTCGCCATAGTTGTATTTGCCTAGCATTTTCCCGTTGTGATACAGGTTGTAGGCAATGTCATTAACACCTTTTACTTCCAAGTTTACAGGCATTTCTTCTTGAAAAAAGCTTGACAATTTGCCCAAAACAAACTTGATGGGTGATTTTTTGTATAATTCAACTTTTCTGAGTCCGCCTTTTGAAATGTATGAAACATCGAAGTTTAATTTTTCGATGGTTTTTTCTGACAAGGTACGAGAGCGCAATACTTCCAACTCATTTTCAACATTGTCTTTAATGCCGATTTCTAAATCGGAAAGAATTGAAAACTCGTTCACGGCACCTCCTTTGTTTTTGTCTTTAAGCATAATCGTTGTTGATGCCCGATACAAAGGCGTTGCATATTTCAGATACAAAAATGCCAAAGCCAAAGCTAAAAAAGCGCCTACCACAAACCATTTCCAACGAGAAAGATAAGGTGTTATCTGTTCGCGAAGATTAAACGTTTCCGGAGTGTCTTCTAAATATGATTTCACGTTTTATACAATTAAAAGTTATCTACTAATGTTTACAATCAGAGCTACCACGGCAACCAATACCGAAATGGCTGATATAATGGCAGTTGTGTTAGGTCCAACGGCTGAAGAGTTTACTCTTGTTTTGTTAGGCTCTACGTACACCACGTCGTTTTGTTGCAAGTAATAAAACTCTGAGTTCATAAAGTCAGTTGAAGTAATATCAACAACTTTGTACACGCGTTTGTCATCTTGCTCTCTGATTACCAATATGTTTTTTCGTTTGCCATAGATGGTTAAGTCACCGGCAAGGCTCAATGCCTGCAAAAGTGTTACACGTTCAGAATTGATGGTGTACGTTCCGGGGCGGGTAACTTCTCCTTCAACCGTTACTTTGAAGTTTAAGATTCTTAAATTAATGGTTGCATCGGTGATGTGTTTCCGTACGGCATCAGTGAGTTTTTTAACTGCTTCCTCACGGGTAAGCCCTCCTAACTTCATTTTTCCGATAGTAGGAAAAATGATATATCCTTCTTTATCAATCAAATAGGTTTGAATCATTGAAGAGTTAATCATAGCTCCGTTAATGGGTTGGTATGAAACCAAGCCACGGTTAAACTCACTAAGCAACTCATCACTTTTTGAATTCACGATGATGCTCAATAAATCATCGGGTTGAAGTCGCGAAACATAGGTGCGTAATGTTTCGGTTTTGTTGTTTTTTGCATCTAGAAAATAAGCCACTTTGCTTCTTGAACTACAAGAAAACAAAAGCAAGCTCATAACAAATAAGACAAATACTCTCTTCATTGGTTATTTTTTATTAATTTATATTGTATGTTTATGCTTAAATAAAAGCTATTTTTTGTTTTAAGAAATTGTTTTTTAATGTTTTACAAAAAGATGGAAGTCATTCTGTCTCGGTGTCAAAAGTAGCCCATCGGCGTAAATCTTCCAAGTAAAAATTAATCGATAACAAATTTTTAACATTCCGTGGTTTTGCCACGAACTTAATCAATTAAAGTGCTTGTTTTACCTGCTGGGCTATTTGCTTGAACTGCTCATCGGTTAGTGTTACTTTGTGGTTGAACGTCATCTCGTGCATTTCGTTAATCGGAATCAGATGTACGTGAACGTGAGGCACTTCAAGCCCGATAACCGTCATTCCAACCCGATTGCAGGGAATGACTTTCTCCAAGGCTTTTGCCACTTTTTTTGAAAAAGCCATCAGTTTTAAGTACAAGGCATCGTCCAAATCAAAAAGTTTGTCCACTTCTTTTTTCGGAACGCAAAGCGTATGCCCTTTGGCGTTGGGATTTATGTCTAAAAAAGCTATAAAATCAGCATCTTCGGTGATTTTATAGCACGGAATTTCGCCGTTGATAATTTTTGTAAAAATGCTTGCCATTGCTTTGAGATTTATCGGCTTATTTCTAAAATTTCCATTTTCAGGGTGCCATTAGGTACTTGTATTTCAGCGATTTCTCCGACTGACTTCCCAAGTAATCCTTTCCCGATGGGTGAGCTTACCGAAATTTTGCCTGATTTTAAATCGGCTTCACTTTCAGCAACTAAGGTGTAGGTCATTTGCATCTTGTTGCTCAAATTTTTTATTTTAACGGTAGAAAGCACCAAAACTTTTGAGGCATCAAGTTGCGACTCGTCAATAAGGCGCGCGTTTGCCAAAAGTGCTTCCAACTTGGCAATTTTCATTTCCAACAGGCCTTGAGCTTCTTTGGCAGCATCATATTCGGCATTTTCCGATAGGTCGCCTTTATCACGAGCTTCGGCAATGGCTTGTGAAGCTTTTGGGCGCTCAACATCTTTGAGTTGATTCAGCTCTTCTCTTAATTTTTTTAAACCCTCAGCGGTGTAATACGATACGTTACTCATAATTTTCCTACTTTTTTTAAAAACGAAAAATCCTCAGCGATTTGAGGATTCGGGCGCAAAGATATGAATATTTTTCGGATACAACGCCATTAAACCCGAAAAATAGCTTTTTTCAACGGATAAAGGGCTGAAAACTAATCCAAATGATTGGTTAGTTCGGCAAAAACCCGCCGTGCTTTTTTGTTTTCGTATAGAATTTGATACACGGCATCTAAAATTGGGGTGCGACTCTTTTTTTGATGCTTTTCGTTGATGTGATAAGCGCTTTTTACGGCGTAATATCCTTCGGCTACCATATTCATTTCCATCATAGTGCTTTTCACGGTGTATCCTTTGCCTATCATATTACCAAAAGTACGGTTGCGACTAAAAAGCGAGTAGCCCGTTACCAGCAAATCGCCTAAATAAGCTGAGTTGTTGATGTTGCGCTTGATTTTGTGAATCCGTTTGATGTACCGACGCATTTCGCGAATGGCGTTACTCATCAAAACACTCTGAAAATTATCACCATAGCCCAAGCCGTGCGCAATTCCGGCAGCGATGGCGTAAATGTTTTTGAGCATTGCGGCATATTCAATGCCGATGACGTCGTCTGACACTTTTGTTTTGACAAAATAGGTTGCCATTGCTTTTGCCATCGTGTCGGCTTTTTGTTGGTCAAAGCAGGCGATGGTCAGGTATGAAAGCCGTTCAAGGGCAACTTCTTCGGCGTGGCACGGACCCGCAATCACCCCGATATTGTCATACGGAACTTGATGAAGTTGATGAAAATATTCCCCTACTATTAGTCCGCTTTGGGGTTCAATGCCTTTGATGGCAGAAAAGATAATTTTTTCTGAAAATGAGTGAGTTGCCTTTTGTACTTCGGCATCTAAAAACGCTGACGGAATGGCAAAAACCAAATAATCACCGTAAGCCACGGCTTCGTTTATGTCGTTGGTTAATAGCAGTTTATCTGTATCAAACTCTACGTCGCTTAAATAATTAAGGTTATGCCCCGTTTGCTCAATGCACTCAATGGCTGCGGGGTCTCGGACATACCAGCACACTTTTGAATGATTGCTGGTGAGTATTTTTGTTAGTGCGGTAGCCCAACTTCCGCTGCCGATAACCGATATTTTTAGTTCATTTCCCATTGATTTTCAATTCTTAGTTTTAAAGAAGCTACCTTCCAAAGGTTTTTTAAAAGGGCAAAAATAAGAAATTTTATACAGTAAGCGAACGAAATGCTTGAAATTGTCGTGGGTAAAAATCTTTTCCGTTGG
>NZ_JAUNKD010000001.1:0-62219 GCF_030532915.1 Capnocytophaga sp. | reverse complement strand
ACAGTAAGCGAACGAAATGCTTGAAATTGTCGTGGGTAAAAATCTTTTCCGTTGGGAGTTTATAAAAGAAACGCCCTTACGCTTTAAATTTATCCAAGACAGAGGTGTCTTGCTTTTTCGTGTGCTTTTGTTCGGATTGTTTTCAATCAACAAAACCATTACCACTTGGAAAAAAATCTTTTTAATATAAATTGCTATGAATCAATTTGTTATTTTAGAATGAACGATTTGTCTTTTGTGTACCTATGTGATTTTTAAAATATTGACCTACAAAATTTAACATTTACACCGTTCTATATATAGAAAAATTAGTATATATTTGCAACTAAAATCACATATAAACTACGCTAAACGGTATGGATTTTATTACAAAATACTTGCATAATTCGTTGAATTTCTGTATATTTGCATTGCAAATTGCAGTTGCAACGCAACGCAACGCAACGCAACGCAACGCAACGCCTTTCTTATGCTTTAATTAAAAGTATTTCCGCTTGTGTATATACTTTTTCTGCACATATACAACTTTTTGTAACTAATTTTTTTACAACGAAATACAATTTTGCTACGCAAAGCGTGGCATACCAAGCCGATTATGGGCATTCTGCTCGTAATCGGCTTTGTCGTGTTTTAAAATTCGGCTAAAAATCAATTAATAAATTAGTAATACTATGGGAATTAGCAATTTAAACAACGTGCATTTGACCGATGAGCAAATCACAGCCGCCAATGCAGCACTCGCCCAGCTGGAACAAGCCTTAGAGGTGCTGAAAGTGAACTTAACCTCGGACGACCGCAATCGGTACGGACGTGTAAATGAGCAAAATAAGCTATTTATCAACAAAGTAAATGATTTTGCCCTTTCGCAACCCCAATTGCGAAGCATCGATGTGGATTGGGACGAATTTTTCCGTGATTTTAAAAGCCGTTCGGTTTACGAGCTGATGATTAACCGCCTCGAAGGACTGGTATTTCGGCTGAAAAACGCCAAAACGCTTCACGATTACGACAATTACCAAGACGCTTTGAACGATTATGCCTATACGGGCTTTCGTGCGGGGTCAAATGCCGTTGGTTTTGAGCAAAAAAACAAAGAATTGAAGCAGTTTTTCACAAAAAATCGCAAAAATTCCGAGCCGAAAGATGAAAATCAGTCTTCCGAGTAGGTTTTTGATGTTTCATAACACCTTGCAAGCCCTCAAAAAGACCTTTTTGACCCAACAAACCACCACCGCAACGGTACGGAAGACTTTGGAAATGGTCGAAAATACCTTTTTGATGATAAATACTACCTTTTTTCATCATATAAAGGGTGTAAAAGGTCTTCTGAAAGGTGTTTTAGGTGGAAATTATGACCTCAGAGGTGGTAATTAGTGTCTTTTTCGTCATAAAAAGAGTGTAAAAGGTCATTTAAAAGGTGTTTTGGGTTAAAATTATGACCTCAGAGGTGGTAATTTTGATTTCAAAGGTTATATTTAATCGCTAAAAAGTATTCCGAAGGACTTTTTGGTAATAAACAATGAAATAATGAACAGTGAATAATGAACAATTGTTAATTATAACATTGTTATTTGTTCATTGAAAACCTGTTCACCCCAATGCCCCTTTGAAGGGGCGGCTCGTAGAGCGGGGATGTAAAAAGGCGAAACCCGAAAAGCCTGTAACAGAGTAGGGATTTTTAATGATTTAATTTTACAGAAAAATGAGAAAAATCGTAATGTACGCCGTAGCACTACTATTGGCAATGGGTACAGTGGGTTGTACCAAAGAAGGACCTGCCGGAAGAGACGGTATTGACGGGAAAAATGGTGTCGATGGCAAGGACGGGCGTGACGGAAAAGACGGGAAAAATGGTAATATTATCATCACGGGTAACGGAGCTCCTAATATTGAGTTAGGAAATGTGGGGGACTATTATTTTGACCGAACCACTTCCAATTTGTATGGAGCTAAAACCGCCCAAGGTTGGGGAACGCCTGTTTCTTTAAAAGGATTACAAGGTGAAAAGGGTGATAAAGGAGATATGGGAGCAACAGGAAATACGGGAGCTAATGGAGCTGACGGAAATAAAATTCTTCACGGAACAACCGCCCCTACCGCCAATTTAGGGAACATAGGCGACTGGTATATTGATACCCAAAAAGGAAGACTATACGGGCCAAAAAACAATACAGAGTGGGGAACAAATTTTATAGAAATGAAAAAATCACCTTCGTCTCCACCAAGCTCTGATGACTACTTGCTTGACAGCGAGAAAACAGTAATAATAGCTTGGTTAAATTTTAACGAACAAGACCTTGATATGACTAAATACCCCGAATTAGAAAATGTATATATTATAAGCAGTGATGTATTCAAAGGTTTTACAAGATTGCGTTCTATCATACTTCCTAAAAATGTAAAACATATAAATTCGGGAATCTTTGAAAATTTAAAAAGATTACAATCTGTAACGTTGCCTGATAGTTTATTTACAATCGAACGGAATGCATTTAAAGGTTGTATTTCATTAACTTCCATTAATATACCCAATAGTGTAAAACGCATAGAGGATAGTGCTTTTCAGGGGTGTGTTTCATTGTCTTCCATTAATATACCTAATAGTGTGACTAATATTGGGAGCTATGCTTTTCAAGGGTGTACTTCCTTAAAATCCATAAATATACCTAATAATGTAGGAAGTATAGGCAGTGCCACATTTGCAGGATGTCGTTCTTTAACATTGATCAATATTCCTGATGGGGTAACGCACATAGGAAGTTATGCATTTCAAAACAGTGGTTTAACCTCTATCAATATTCCCAATAGTGTAGAAAGAATAGGAAAAAATGCTTTTGAACGTTGTACTTCATTAATTTCGGCTATACTACCAAATAAAATAACAAAAATAGAACCATATACTTTTGCTGGAACTGGTTTAACTTCAATTGTAATTCCTGAGGGAGTTACACATATAGAAAGGCAAGCTTTTGATGTGTGTGAATCTTTGACTTCGGTATCTTTGCCTAATAGTTTAATAGAGATCGGTATAGGAGCTTTTCAGTCTTGTTCTTTTCAATCAATAACTATTCCTAACAATGTTAATAATGTAGAAGATTGGGCTTTTTACCATTGTAAATCTTTAATATCTATTGACATTCCTAATAGCGTAGAAAGAATAGGGAAGAGTGCTTTTCAGTATTCTTCATTAACTTCTATCACCATAAAAGCAACTACGCCTCCTACAATGGGTGCTTATGTTCTAGGTAATACAGACAAGTTAGAAAGTATTTTTGTGCCTATGGGTAGTGTAGATGCGTATAAAAAAATAAATATAGAAGGCTTTCGTACAGATATTGTTAAAGCAATCCCTTAAAAGAATAAAAATATGAGACGATTTTATTATATTCTGGTAAGTTTATTATTAATGGCAGGTTGTTCCAAAGAAGCTTCTGCGGGTAAAGATGGTATTAACGGAAAGGATGGCATTAATGGCAAGGATGGTCGTGATGGAAAAGATGGTAAAAACGGTAGTACTATCATTACAGGTAACGGTATTCCTGACAATAATTTGGGGATTACTATATTGATATGCTAACTGTCAATTGGTACGGAGCTAAAACTACCCAAGGTTGGGGAATGCCCGTAAATCTAAAAGGAATAACGGGAAATAAAGGAGAAAAAGGGAATGTTGGGGAAAAAGGAAACTCGGGAACTGATGGTGTTGACGGAAGTAAAATTCTTTCAGGAATAAATGTCCCCACTAACGATATTGGTAAAGTAGGTGATTGGTATATTGACTTTCAAAGTGGAAAATTATACGGAGTTAAAACAGTTAATGGTTGGGGGACAGACTTTATAGAGTTAAAAAAACTTTCGGAAATAGCTCCTTCAAAAGATGATTATACACTTAGCTATGATAAAAAAACATTATTAGTATGGGTGAATTTAGATATACAATATCTTGATATGAACCGATATCCTGAGTTGGAAAGTGTTACACAAATAAATAAAGATGCATTTATTGATTATACTAATTTAACTACTCTTATTTTGTCAAAGAATATAGAACAAATTAAATATGTGGGTGGAGTCTATTATAATAAGTTGATAAATTTAAGGCACGTTACTCTTTCCGATAAAATGACTGAGATTAATGATGCTTTCTCAGCTTGTAGTGCTTTGACATCTATAACTATTCCCAATAGCATAATCAATATAAGAGAATATGCTTTTGAATCCTGTATATCACTGAAAACCATAACAATTCCTAGTAGTGTAAAATATATAGGGCCATTTGCCTTTGGGAATTGCCGAGCCCTAACTTCTGTTACCATAGAGGGGAATCAGGTTCAAATTACGCAACATACATTTATGAATTGCCCTAATTTACAATCCATATACGTCCCTGCCCAAAGTGTAGATATGTATAAACAGGCAGAAGGCTGGAAAGAATATGCAAATAAAATTAAACCAATACAGTAATTATAAAAAAAGAAAATGATGACACCAGAAATTTTACATCAAAAACAATCTGAAATAACAGAGAAAATCAAACAAGTAGCCCAAGAACATAACGAACATTATGTTATTGATGGGATTATCAATCCTGAAAAATACCTACGTGCCAAACATCGTATTTTGTGGCTACTGAAAGAACCCGTGGGCAGTTCGTCGTGGAGTTTTATTGAGGAATTTAACCAAAAAACAGACTGGCTCAAAAAAGTTTCACGAGCTAATGTCACCTTGCGTCGTGTCATTTACACCTCGTACGCCATTTTGAGGGATAGTCAGTGGAGCGACATTCCGTATGCCAATGAAGAGGAAGCCTTTGAGTGTCTGCAAGAAATTGCCTATGTAAATATCAAAAAATCACCGGGTGACAGCGTTTCGGAAGTTGATACAATTCAGTATCATTACAACCGAAATAAAGAATTACTAAAAGAACAAATCCACCTGTGTGATGCCGATGTAATTATCTTTGGTAACACCTTGCAATTCTATGATAAAGAGCTATTTGAAGGTTTATTACAAGCCGAAGAGCAACGCACCGATTGGGGAAATGTTTTTTACGATACAGGCAAAAAACTTTATATTTGGACGTGGCATCCTGCCGTTCGCGGTGCAGGTTTTAACGATGCCGAGTATGTGATGGACATTGCCAACATCGTAAAACAATGGTCAAAATAACATCAAATTAAATCATATAAAATCCCGAGAGTTTCCCTTTTGGGATTTTTTGTTGTACAATAAACGGAAACTTTGAACTTCAAACTTTCAAACGCTTTAAATCTTCAAACATAACTAAAAATTTCGGGCTTTGTCGTGTTTTATATTGGAAACCGACAAAATTTTTATTACCTTTGTGCCAATTGTTTTTTAATCAACTGAGTTATGTTACAACATATTAAAAAAGGAAGTTTTATGGCGATGTTGGCACTTGCTGATGTTGCTTTTGCTCAACAACCGCTTTCGGGCTACGCTTACGGCGATGTGCAAAATCCCACGGGCAAGGAATGGGAATCGGTGGAGGAACTCTCGCTGAACAAAGAGCAACCCAAAGCCTATTTTTTCTCGTTTGCCGACACCGAATCGGCACGGAAAGTGTTGCCCGAAAACGCAAAATACCATCTTTCCCTCGACGGAAATTGGAAATTCCACTGGGTGAAAACCCCCGAGGAGCGTCCCAAAGAGTTTTACAAACCCAATTATGACGTTACCACTTGGGCGGAAATCCCCGTGCCGTCCAACTGGAATATCTACGGCATTCAAAAAGACGGAACGCTCCAATACGGCGTACCGATTTACGTGAATCAGCCTGTGATTTTTTACCACGAACGCAAAGTAGACGACTGGCGAAAAGGCGTAATGCGTACCCCTCCAACAAATTGGACGACATACATTTACCGCAACGAAGTCGGTTCGTATCGACGGGAGTTTGTCGTGCCTTTCGATTGGAAAAACCGCGAGGTGTTTATCAATTTCGATGGCGTGGATTCGTTTTTCTACCTTTGGATAAACGGAAAATACGTCGGTTTTTCAAAAAATTCGCGCAATTTGGCGGCGTTCAACATCACCAAATACCTGCAAAAAGGCAAAAATACGGTGGCGGTGGAAGTGTACCGAAATTCCGACGGTTCGTTTTTGGAAGCACAAGATATGTTCCGTTTGGCGGGCATTTTCCGTTCGGTGGCATTAACTTCTACGCCGAAAGTACAAATCCGTGATTTACAGGTGATTCCTGATTTAGATGATAACTACCGGAATGGAGAACTGAATATTTCCGCAGAAATCCGAAATCTGGATAAAAAACAAGCACAGGGCTACAAAATCGAATATTCGCTTTACGAAAATAAACTCTATTCCGATGAAAATACGCAAGTTAGCAAACCGATTTTCTCAACCTCGTTTAATGTGGCTTCGCAAAAATCATCGGTGGTAAAAACGAAATTTCCGTTAGAAAATCCGAAAAAATGGTCAAGCGAATTTCCGCATCGTTACGTGTTGGTGGCTCAGCTTAAAGACAAGAAAAACAACGTGATAGAAACCGTTTCGACTTACACGGGCTTTAGAAAAGTGGAAATCAAAGACACCAAAGCCGAAGACGACGAGTTCGGCAAAGCAGGACGCTATTTCTATGTAAATGGTAAAACCGTGAAATTCAAAGGGGTAAACCGACACGAAACCAATCCTGAACGCGGACACGCCATCACCCGCCAACAAATGGAAGAAGAAGTGAAATTGATGCAACGTGCCAACATCAACCACGTACGCAACTCGCACTACCCCGACGCTCCGTATTGGTACTATTTATGCGACAAATACGGCATTTATTTGGAAGACGAAGCCAACATTGAGTCGCACCAATATTACTACGGAAAAGAATCGCTGTCGCACCCCAAAGAATGGGAAAAAGCCCACGTGGCACGCGTGTTGGAAATGGCTCACGCCACCGTAAACAGCCCGTCGATTGTGATTTGGTCGCTGGGGAACGAAGCCGGACCGGGCAAAAATTTCGTAACGGCTTACAATGCGTTGAAAAAATTTGACCCGTCGCGACCCGTTCAGTATGAGCGAAATAACGATATTGTAGACATCGGTTCAAACCAATATCCGTCCATCGCTTGGATGAAAGGAGCGGCAGCAGGCACGCACAAAATCAAGTATCCGTTTCATATTTCAGAATACGCCCACTCGATGGGAAATGCCGTAGGGAATTTGGTGGATTATTGGCAAGCCATTGAGTCGAGCAATTTTATCTGCGGCGGGGCGATTTGGGATTGGATTGACCAATCGATGTACAACTACACCAAAGACGGCAAACGTTACTTTGCTTACGGTGGTGATTTTGGCGACTATCCTAATGACGGTCAGTTTGTTATGAACGGAATTATCTTTGCCGATATGACCCCAAAACCGCAATATTACGAGGTAAAAAAGGTGTATCAGTACATCGGAATTCGATTGGTTGATGAACAAGGAAATGAATACAATTCGAATTCAAAAGGAGGATATAAAATTGAGATTTTCAACAAAAATTATTTTAAAGATTTATCTGATTATGAGGTAGATTGTATTATGTACAAAGACGGAAAGCCATATCGGACAATGCCTTTAATTATTGGCAATATTCCGCCTCGCACTAAAAAGGTTTTTGAGAATCCGTTGTACAAGATTTCCCAATTAGAGCCTCGCTTGGAATATACTGCAGAATATTTCCTAAAAATTCAATTCAAATTAAAAGAGGACAAACCTTGGGCTTCAAAAGGATATGTTCAAGCCGAAGAACAATTTTTGTTGAAATCACCTTCGCAAAGACCTTTTATTACGGAAGTTGCCCAAGGAAGTAAAATTCAACTATCAGATGAAGGAAATCTAAAAGTGTTGAAAAACAACGGCTTTACGGCAAAATTCGACACAAAAACAGGAACTATTTTTAGTCTGCAATACGGAAACCAAACCATCATTGAAAACGGAAACGGACCAAAACTCAATGCGTTGCGCGCGTTTGTTAATAACGACAACTGGTTTTATCAAAAATGGTTTGAAAAAGGATTGCATAACTTGAAGCACAATGCCGTTTCCAACCGAATTGTAGAGAACAAAAACGGCTCGGTTTCTGTGTATTTTACGGTGGTTTCGCAAGCCCCCAATGCGGCTAAAATTCACGGCGGAACAAGTTCGGGCAGAAATAAAATCGAAGAACTGACCGACAAAAAATTTGGCGAAAAAGATTTTAAATTCACTACCAATCAGATATATACAATATATCCTGACGGAAGTGTTGAATTGCAGGCTGCCATTACATCTAATGATTTGTGGCTGACACTTCCGCGACTCGGTTATATGATGACGATTCCGCAACGATATGAAAACCTAACCTATTACGGACGCGGAAAACACGACAATTACAACGACCGCAAAACGGGGGCGTTTATCGAGCAATTTTCGGGCAAAGTGAAAGACGAATTTGTGCACTTCCCCAAACCGCAAGATATGGGCAACCACGAAGAAGTGCGTTGGATTTCACTTACGGATAATCACGGCAACGGAGCGATTTTCGTTCCGAACCAACCGATGTCGGCTTCGGCGTTGCAACATACGGCTACCGATATGATACTGGCTCCGCATCCGCACGAGTTGCCTGAGGCGAAGGATACGTACCTGCATTTGGATTTGGGCGTAACCGGTTTGGGCGGAAATAGTTGCGGACAGGGGGCACCGTTGCCGAAAGACCGCATTGTGGCGGGTGGTGCACACGTAATGGGTTTTATGATTCGTCCCGTAAGTGGTGGAAATCATAGAGCAATGGCACAAGTAAAATCATCGGGTGATATTCCGCTTTCTATTTCTCGTGATTACTTCGGAAATGTGAGCCTGACATCGGCTGATGCATTTGCCAAAATCGTTTATACCATCGATAATCAGAAAAAACCGGTACGCTACAACCTGCCCGTTCCGTTGCGAAAAGGCGGTAAGGTGACGGCTTGGTTTGAGGGTAAACCCGAATCAAAAATAACGATGACTTTTGACCGATTGGAGAACGTGCCGATGCGTGTTCTCTCGGCAAGTAGTGAAGAATCGGGTAGTGGCGATGCTCAAAACCTTATCGACGGTGACCCCGCCACCATCTGGCATACGATGTACTCGGTTACGGTGGCAAAATATCCGCATTGGGTGGATTTTGATATGAGCGAAGTGCGTACCGTCAAAGGATTTACTTATTTGCCGCACGACAATTGGAGCAGCAAGGTCAAAGAATATAGTTTTTCGGTAAGTTTAGACGGAAAAAATTGGACGGAAATCCACAAAGGAACTTTTGACACCAATGCCGAACAAAAACGTATCCTTTTTGACCAAGCCGTAAAAGCCCGTTACGTGCGATTTACGGCACTGAGCCAGCATTATAATCAAGATTTTGCCAGCGGTGCCGAGTTTTCGGTCTTGGAGGAGTAAATGTTTGAGCAAAGCAAGTTTGTTTGCGGTTGTTTGAAGCGTTTGGAGTATGATATTCCCTTTATTGCTTCGTTGCTTTCGCTCACTCCCTTCAAAGGAGAGGTTGGTGCGGCAAACTATTTTGGGAAGGAGAGCCAAACCAATGGCAAACGTTTCCGGAGAGCCGAAATAAATATCAAAAACCCCGACAATTGTCGGGGTTTTTAGTTTTTGAATTGCTCCGAACCCCTTTGCTAACGTTTTAAGTATTGCCAAACACTCCCCGAAATCCTTTGGCAAAGTTGCCAACTTTGCCAAAGGTAAGACACACGTGTCTGCAAGCAGAAAAACGAACAAAAAACACCCTCAAAAATCTTTGAAGATACTTAATACTTTGCCAAAGGTATGTGTTGTGAGCTAAAACAGGGGGCGAATGCGTATTGTTTTTTATAGCTAACTGTATATAAATTGTCGCATTTCACAATCCTCCTTTGAAGGAGGAAGCCTGCGAAAGCAGGGTATGTGGGGAAGGATGGAGGATGTTTTCTTAAAATTTACATCCCCCTACCCCCCCCCTTCAAAGGGGGAATTAGTGCGACAAACTATCTTGGGTTAGCTATAAAAAGACGAATTGGTTTAATTTCCTAATAATGAGTTGCCTTAGGTTGTTAAAGATTTTATAATTTTTTTTGAAAAATGATTGTATTTGTTTACATTTGCTGATGACAGTGAGTCCATACACTTTCGTTGCCTCTTTCGGAAGCAAAAAATACGGTTAAAACGTTCTTGAAAGATACTTTGTAAAATCAAAAAACAGAATAGCAGACAGAGATAAGGCACTTGCAACTTGAAAAGATGCGATTGTAGGTTGAAAAGATGCAAATGTAGTTCAAAAATATATAAAAACATAGGCAAACAGCAGTTGTTTTGCCGGTTTATGAGTTCGTAATAACATAAAAATAAATAAAAATGACAAAAACTCGATTTCCACAGGAGAAATTTTTGCAAGATGTTGGTATTTTATTAGACAATTTAAGAAACCAACCGGTAATTGCAGCAAAAATGAAGGCTTACACCTATGACGAAGCCAAAATACAAGAAGGGCAGGCGTTGTTGGACAAAGCCAAAGAACAGTTTGACCTTACCAAGAAGGAAAATGCCGAAAGCTCGCAAGCGTATGCGGTTTACAGTGCCAAGTTGGATGATTTGCGCAAGGTGTATGTATTTGACCGGCAAAAGGTGCGCACGTTTTTTAAAGGAAAAAATGACGTGCTCAAAGCGTTGGCGGTTGATAAACCCGAAGCGCGCATTTATTCGGTTTGGATAACTGAAACCGAGCGGTTTTATGCACAGCTGGAAGCACAACCCGAGCATCTGAAAGCTTTGGAAGCGATGCAGTTGCGTTTGGAACACGTAAAAGAACAACAAGGTAAGGTGAAAGAGGTGGTCGGTGCTTATTCGGCTTACATTCGCGAGAAAGGCGAGCGCCAAAATGCCACCGAAAAGAAAGACCAAGCCTTTGCTGAACTGGTTCAGTGGAGCCGAACCTGTTATGCCGTGGCGAAAATTGCCCTAAAAGATGACAAACAGCTTTTGGAGAGCTTGGCAAAGCTGGTAAAGGGGTAACGATTTAATCAATCGTTGTAATGAATTAATTTTGAGGGTTTGACGGTATTGCTTTTGAAATGGGAATTTACATTAACAACTTCAAGGGCAATACCTCAGCCCTCTTTTATGTTAAAAGATATATGAAAAACACGGCTGAAAATCTTTGGAAACGTTTAAAAACGTTTCCAAAGACAACAAAAGGTAGGTGCAATGCAGTGATGCTCTTTTCGTTTGGTGGTTTGCTTTTGTCTGTTGGTTTACGGGTGTTAAAGGTTTTGTAAATTTCATTGGAATGTGCCTGAAATTATGTATATTTGCAGGCAGAAAGAAAAAAGGTATAAAGTGTGATTTTGCGAGTTGTGTAAAAAACATAAAAGACCTGTGATAAAATGTTACAAAGGGCACAAACGATAATAACCATATTGAAAAATTATAAAAAAGTAATTGAAAATTATTTTTTTATGACATTGCTTTTTATACTCAATTCATTGTTTGGATTGTTGTTATATCCTTTGGTTATTGGGGCATTGGGAAAAGATTCGTATGGGACTTATGTTTTTGTGATGAGTGTTGTTCAGTACTTTATAACATTCGTTTCTTTTGGATTTGATTCATTGGGGGTACGGGAAATTTCATTGAACATCAATAATGTACGGAAAAAGTCGAAGGCATTTTCGGCAATATTTACTTCTAAACTGTATTTGGAGCTTGTGTCATTGCTTGTTTTTATGACATTGATAGCCACAATACCTGTTTTAAGAGCTGAGTTTACTATTTATTTGATTGCATTTTTGGGTACGGTGGCAAATATACTGCTTCCGTCGTGGTATTTTCAGGCAATACAGAAAATGAGGGTCATAACTTATGTGCAGGTTGTGATAAAAATGTTATCAATTGTGTTGATATGGCGTTATGTAAAAGTACCTTCTGATCTTACTTTGTTTACTTTTATAATGACGAGCTCTACAGTAGCAGGGGCGGCTATTGCATTTGTGTATCTTTTAAAGCAGGAGAAACTCCGAGTCAAAATAGTGTCTGTGGCACGGGTTAAACAGTACATAATGAAGGCACGTTACTTTTTCTATACCAGTGTTGGCGTGGTGGTGAAATTACAAACGCTTAATATTATTACGGGATTATATTTTAGTATGGCAGATTTGGCAATTTATGATTTAGCCTATAAGGTCATTATGATTCCGATGGCTATACTGGTTAGTATTAACGGGGCATTGTTTCCTAAAATTATGATTGATTTTAATTTGCAGGCGGTTAAAAAGATATTGACGATAGAGAGTGCCATTGCCATAATAGCTTGTTTGATTACCATATTGTTGTCTCCTTATGTGATAGCATTGTTGGGCAAGGGGCAGATGGAGGATGCTTTCCCGCTTGTGGTAATAATGAGTTTTTCATTATATGGTTTTTTACTGGCAGGTTGTTATTGTAGTTTGATATTAGTGCCTATGGGATTGGATAAATACATATTAAATAATCAAATTGTGGCGATGGTATCGGTTTTTGTTGTGTTGTTTTTGGGTTTGTTGATTACTGATAACATTTTAACATTGGCAGTTTCCTTTACCTTGTCATCTGTTGCAGAGGTCTTTTATCTGCGATACATCATACAAAAAAAAGTAAACGTCAAAATATTGTAAAACTATGGATTTAATTATTGGAGCCGGTGTAACGGGTTTGAGTTATGCGCTTTTTTGCAAGAACGATTATCGGATACTTGAAGGTGATGAAAAAATAGGGGGCTACTGCAAAACCACCAAAAGAAACGGTTTTGTGTGGGATTATTCGGGGCATTTTTTTCATTTCAGAAATAAAGAAATTGAACGTTTGGTAATGGGTGGAATCCCTGAAAATGAATTGGTAAGCGTTATTAAAGAAACCTGTATCAAATACAAAGATATTTTGGTAGACTATCCGTTTCAAAAAAATATTCATCAGCTGTCAAAAGAAGAACTGATTGAGTGTTTGTATGATTTGTTTAGCATTGAAAAAAAGTCGTATGAAACCTTTAAAGAAATGCTGTACGTGAAGTTCGGGAAAGGTATTGCCGAAAAATTCTTGATTCCATACAATACTAAATTATATGCGTGCGACCTCAACACGCTGGATAAAGACGCTATGGGGCGGTTTTTTCCGTATGCCGAAAAAGAAGATATTATCAAAAATTTTAAATCGGAGCACAACAATTCATATAACAACAGTTTCGTGTATCCGAAAGGAGGTGCTATTGAATATATTAACGCCATTGCTAAAAACGTAGACCCCGACAAAATACAAAAAAATATATCCGTTATAAAAATAGATAAAGAAGCTAAAACGGTGCTTTGCTCAAACGGTGAAATCATTGCCTACAACAGGCTGATTTCCACAATGCCTTTCCCGAAGTTGTTGGATATTTCGAATACGGATTATGATAGCAAAATTTACAACTGGAATCAGGTTTTAGTATTCAATTTAGGATTCGATACCAAAGGAAAAGATACTGAAAATCACTGGGTTTATTTTCCTGAAAAAGAATATTGCTTTTACAGAATCGGATTTTATGACAATATTTTATCACAAGACAGAATGTCTATGTACATTGAACTTGGATTTGGAAAAAATGAAAAAATACAACCACAGGCGTGGTTGCCAAAAGTTTTGGAAGATTTAAAAAAAGCAGGCTTTTTGGCTGAAAATCAAAAATTAATTGATTATGAAAGCCTTGTGATGAATCCCGCTTATGTGCATATCAATCAGCATTCCGTGCAAGATGTTTTAGATAAAAAACAGTTTTTAGAGCAGTACGGCATTTATTCCATCGGGAGATACGGAAGTTGGACGTACTGTTCCATCGAGGATAATATCATAGAAGCAAAAACATTAGCCGAACGTTTATAATGAGAGAAAAATTACTAACTGTTGTAGTGCCTACCTACAACACCGAAAAACTGCTGCCCCGATGCTTGGACTCGCTCATCGTGGAAAAATTTTTACCTCTTTTGGAGGTGTTGATTGTCATCGATGGCAGCCCTGATAATTCTGTTGCGGTGGCGGGAAAATATGCGGAGCGATATCCCGACACGTTTATTGTTGTGGAAAAAGAAAATGGCGGACACGGTTCCACCATAAACAAAGGCATTGAACTGGCAACCGGAAAATACTTTAAGGTGTTAGACTCTGACGATTGGTTTGATAAACAGGCTTTTACTGATTTTTTAGAAAAATTGCAAAACATTGATGTAGACGTGGTTCTTACGGATTATGTTCGGGAATATGTGTTTGAAAACAGACAGGAACTTATGCCGTTACAAGAAAATGAAGGTAATGTGTATAATGTTATAACAGATCTTAACTCGTTCGCGATGGCAAGACAAACGTTTAAGTTGGAATTAATAAAGAAAAGTAACTTAAAATTGCCTGAAAAAATGTTCTACGTAGATACAATTTACGCAAAAATACCTTGTCTTTATGCTCAAAGTTTTAAGTACTATAAGTTACCCGTTTACAGGTATTACATTGGTAGGGAAGGGCAAAGCGTGAGTATGGTAGGAAGTATAAAAAACAGAGAACATTATAAGTATGTCTTTCAATTTTTATATAAGAAAGAAAAAGAAATTACAGGACAATTGGTGGATGTTGTAGGATTTACAATTTTAAATGAACATATACTTTCTGTTTTATCACATCTGCAATATGACTTGGCAAAAGAAGAACTCAATCAGTGGAATACATTTTTAAAAACCGCTATTGAAGAACCTGAAATAAAGCAAGGAAAGCTTTATAAACTATACAACGCATTGCCTTTTTGGTTGTACAAAAATTTGTTTGATTTGTACAAAAAGATAAAACCCAGTAAATAAGGAAAACGATATTTTTCCGAAATGACTGTTTCTTAAAAATAAATGCTTATGAAATTTTATAATCGGGAAAGAGAAATTGAGAGGTTGCTTACTGTTGCCCAAAAAGCAAAACAACAAGCCCAGTTTACGGTAGTTACTGGCAGAAGAAGAATCGGGAAAACACATCTTTTGCTGCAAGCCTATAAACATAGTGGGTTTTTGTATTTTTTTGTTGCCAAAAAGTCAGAAATACTTTTGTGCAGTGATTTTCAGCAAGAAGTGAGCCAAAAATTAGGTGTGCCTATCTTGGGAGAAGTAACTTCATTTTCAGCATTGTTTGAATATGTTGTTCAGCTGTCATATAAGCAAAACATTACTTTAATTATTGATGAATTTCAAGAGTTTTTGAGTATAAATCCTTCGGTTTACAGTGATATACAACGCATTTGGGACTTAAACAAAGACCAAGCCCGATTAAATCTTGTTGTTTCAGGTTCAGTGGTTTCATTAATGCACAAAATCTTTGAAAACAACAAAGAACCTTTATTTGGCAGGGCAACTCATTTTGTTAAACTCAAAACTTTTGAAACCACGGTTCTGAAAGAAATTTTATCTGATTTTAACCCGTATTTTCAACCCGATGACCTGTTGGCACTGTACAGTTTCACGGGGGGCGTAGCCAAATATGTACAACTTTTTATGGATAACGGTTGGACAACCAAGCATAAAATGGTTGCAGGAATGATTGATGAAAACTCGGTTTTTATTGCTGAGGGGAAAAACTTACTTATTGAGGAGTTTGGAAAAGAGTACAGCGCTTATTTCAGTATTTTATCAGCCATTTCCGAAGGGAAAAATTCTAGAAACGAAATAGAAAACCTACTGAAAAAAGAAATTGGCGGTTATTTAACCAAAATGGAACGCGACTTAGGTTTGATAAAGAAAAATACACCTATCTTTGCCAAAAGTGAAACCAAAAATGTAAAATATACATTAGAAGATAATTTCCTTACATTTTGGTTTCGATTTATTTATAAGTATAGTTACATTGTTGAAATTGGGGCGTATGAGCAACTTATCAAAATCATTGAGCGTGATTACACAACATTTAGCGGACTGATGCTTGAAAAAATGTTCAGAACCCGTGCTGTTGAATCAAGAAAATATACGCAAATTGGTAGTTTTTGGGACAGGAAAGGCGAAACCGAAATTGATTTCATTGCCGTGAATGATTTGCATAAAACCATTGATTTTGCCGAAATAAAACGCAAAAAAGAGAACATAAGCCTAAGAATGTTGGAGGAAAAGGCGTATGAGGTATTGCGCTTAAATCCGCAATTGCGAGATTATCAATATCATTTTCATACTTGGAGTTTAGATGATTTGTAGAAAACCAATAGGATAATGTGCTGAGTGAGGTGCATTTCATTTAGTAAAAAGAATAAAATGAAAGAATCTATATTTCCGAAACGGCCGTTTCCGAAATAGCCGTTTCTTAAAAACCTTTGTCAAAGTTCCAAACTTTGACAAAGGTACGTCCAAAACACACTTGTTTACGTAAAAATTAAAGAAAACGATGAAAAAACACCTTTTTAGTTGTGGCTCTTGTCAGTGTGTTTTTCAAGAGTGAATCATCGACACTGGAGACGAAGCGTTAAAAAAATCAATGAATGAAACGCAGGAAATATCCACTGTCCGAAGCGACCGTAAGGGAGCAAGTTTGGAGATTTCCAGTGGAATGAAATTGATTTTTAGCATAGTCTGCGAATGCTTGGAGCAGAGTATGTCCAAATCCAAAGCCTTGATTTTTGGTTCTTTTCATCTAAGGAAAAGAACGAAAGAATAATGAACTTTAATAAATTAAAGAAAACGATGAAAAAAATACTCCTGATATTCGGCACGCGTCCCGAAGCCATTAAAATGGCGCCACTTGTCAAGGCTTTTCAAAACGATGGCGGGTTCCAAACCAAAGTTTGCGTAACGGCACAACATCGGCAAATGCTTGACCAAGTGTTGGCTTTTTTTGGCATAACCCCCGATTATGATTTAGATTTGATGAAGCCCAATCAAAATTTATACACACTCACGGCTGATATCATCACGGGGCTGAAAGCGGTTTTGGAGGATTTTCAACCACACTATGTGTTTGTGCACGGCGATACCACCACCTCAATGGCGGCGGCTATTGCTTCGTTTTATGCGGGTTCGAAGGTCTGCCATATTGAGGCAGGACTGAGAACCTTTGACAAACACGCTCCTTTTCCGGAAGAAATCAATCGGCAAATCACCGGACGAATTGCCGATTATCACTTTGCACCTACACTCACCTCAAAACAAAATTTGTTGGCTGAAAACGTACCTTCCGAAACGATTTTAGTAACCGGAAACACTGTTATCGATGCCCTGCTTGAAAGCGTAGAACGAGTGGAACACATTGAAGATGCTGAAATTGAGCAACTGAAAACCCTTGTCGATACCTCAAAAAAACTGATTTTAGTAACGGGGCATCGGCGGGAAAACCACGGACAAGGATTCATAGCTATTTGTCAGGCACTTAAAGAAATTGCTCTGAATAATCCCGATGTGCAGATTGTGTATCCGGTACATCTGAATCCGAACGTGCAAAAACCTGTTTATGAGTTGCTTTCGGGAGTTTCGAACATTCATTTGATTGCTCCGTTGGCATATCCGGCGTTTGTCTGGCTGATGAACTATTCGTATTTGATAATTACTGACAGTGGCGGTGTGCAGGAAGAAGCCCCCAGTTTGGGCAAGCCCGTTTTGGTGATGCGTAACACCACCGAACGCCCCGAAGCGGTAACAGCCGGAACCGTAATCCTTGTGGGGACGGACAAACGACGCATCGTGCAAGCGTGCCAACAATTGCTCACCCAGCCCGATAAGTACAACCAAATGAGTGCTTTGCACAATCCTTACGGCGATGGCAAGGCGTGTGAAAAAATTGTTGGGTTTTTGAAGACTGTTTAAAATGAAATCATCTTTGTTTAGCAAACAAAATATCAAAATTTTTCTGCCTCCTAACCGAGATAGTTTAAACGATGCCACGCAATATTACGTGGAACTCATCGAGCGAGCCATCAAAAAATCGGGAGGCTCAACAGTTCGGTGTAAATATCTGAAAGAAATCAATCGGGGCGATACGGTTTTGACCATTGAGCTTTTTCCGTTTGTGCAGGTTTTTTTGCTCAAAGGTGCAAAAGTAATTCATTGGGTACAAGGCGTTTCACCCGAAGAAGCCCGCCTTAACAAACCCGGCAGATTGTTTTATTACGCCCGATGTTTGATGGAAATGTTCGTGTTGCGGTTTTCAAAGTGGTTGTTTTTGGTTTCGAACGCAATGTTGAAGCATTACGAAAAAAAATATCCCGTATCGATTGCAAAAAAAGCAATTATCATACCTTGTTACAACAAACACCTGCTGAAAGAGCCTTTTTTTGTGGAAAATCGTTACAAAACCCCTACTTTTGTTTATGCCGGAAGTCTGAGCAAATGGCAGTGTTTTGAAGAAATGATAGCCATTTACAAAGGCGTTCAAGAAAAAATTGAAAACTGTAAATTAACCGTTTTAACCGCCGAAACCGAAAAAGCAAATCATATTTTAAGGCAAAACGAACTAAAAAATTTTGAAGTAAAATATGTTCCGCTTGCCGAACTGGAAAGAGAACTGTCAAAACACAAATACGGTTTTTTAATCCGCAAACACGATGTGATAAACTACGTGGCAACGCCCACCAAGATGAATTCATATTTGGCAGTAGGGTTGTTGCCCATATTCACCGATGCGGTGGGTGATTTTAACGAAAAAATCAATTTGCAGACTTACGAATTGAAACTATCAGGAAATATTGACGTTGAGCAAGCGGTCAAAGCAATTGTGGATTTTGAAAAAAATACAACCATTGACCCCGACGGATATTATCGTTTGGTAAAAAACTTATTTGATGATTATTATTCCGATGATAAAAACATTCACTTAATCACAACTAAACAATAACACAGATGCAAATTCGGGTCAAGAAAAATGCGCTGATTTATTTTTTTGTGGCATTGGTCATAGCCTGTATTGTGGGCAATCGGGGGGCAACGCGTGACACGGCAGTTTATTACGATGTTTTCAAAAGTGTTCAAAAACTTGATTTACTCAATCCTGTTAAGTTCTACATTGTTACGGGTATGGAAATTGGTTTTGGCTGGTATAGCCTTGTTATCAGTTTGTTTACCGGTTCAAGGTTTTTGCTGTTTGCCATTTTTTCGTTTTTAACTTTGTATGTGGTTTATAAAACGTCAGAGAAAGTGTCGGCTCAGTTTATGCTCGTGGCGTTGTTGTATTTGTCATCGGGTTATTTTTTATTACAGCAGTTTATGCAGATACGGCAAGGGCTTGCCACGCCTTTGGCACTCTATGCCATTGCCGTTTTCATTGAAAAAAACAATCGGTTTTCATTGCAATTTGTTTTGTTAAGTTTACTGGCAGTGTCGTTTCATCAGGTGGCACTTCCGGTGATTGCGGTGGGGGTGACGGCTGCGTTTCTGTTGGCAAAGAAAGAGCTGTCGGTCAGTAAATTCCGTATTCTTTGCCTTGTGGCATTGGTGTTGTTTGTTTTTATTTCAAAAGCACTGTTGATAAATTTACTGATTAGTTTTTCAAGTAGGGTTGAAACCTATTCAAGGTCAGTCGAATACGCTTCTGAGGTGGGGCTTTTCAGGTTGCCTAACATCAAAGCGTTTTTAACTTTTTTGTTGATTTTCAGCGTTCTTAACCAGCGGATTTATCAAAACAGACTGTTTGTAGTCTTTTTTGTGTTGTTTACATTAGGGCTGGCTTTCCGCATTGGTTTTGCTGATTTTGCCATTTTGAGCGGGCGTTTTGCAACGGCGTTTTCTTTTTCTGAAATTTATATGTTACCCTTTATTTTTTGCAGGTTCAAATACGGAAAAATATTCCTGCTGTTGTTTGCCGTGATGCAAGCCGTAGCCACTTATGTTTATCAAGCACCTTTTGTTTTTGAAGATTATTTCAAACCTATACAATAATAATTATGAAAAAAATCGGCTTTTTAGTTCCTGAAATAATCAATTGCGGTCCGGTGAATGTGGTTTATAACATTATTCAAAATATTGATTGTAAAGTGTTTAGTGTAATGCTTATTTCCGTTCGTAAAACTAATAGTGATTACGTTAATAACATTCGTTCCAAATGCAAGTTAGGCGTGTTTGATTTGGAAGATTTTTCATTACAAGATTTGGCGCTGAATTTAGATGTGATTCATTCACACGGATATTATCCCGACAAAATCGTTGCGGGTTTAAAAAATGATAACGTAAAAAAAATAACCACAATCCATTGTCAATTTTTTAAAGATTACCTGCAAGAATACGGAAAAATAAAAGGTTTCGTTGGGGCGTTATCACATTTTTATTATCTGAATATAGGGAAATTTGACGCTTACGTGAGTTGCTCAAACGCCGTTAAAAAGTATTTTGATTCCTATCTTTTAAAATCCAATCAAGAAAAGTCGGTTTTCGTAAACAATGGCGTAAATCAAGCTGTTTTTCATAAGCTTACGCAAGATGAAAAAACAGAACAACGAAAAATGTTAGGTTTTGGTCCTGATAATCAAATTTTTATCTATGCCGGAAGACTCATACGCCGAAAAAGAGTCCCTGAACTGATAACGTTTTTTAATGAAAATGCAACAAAAAATTCCATTCTTTTGATTTTGGGTTCAGGAGACGAACTGGCTCAAAGTAAGGCTGTTGCTACGGAAAGGGTGATTTTTTTGGGACATCAAGAAAATCTCGAAAAATATTACCAAATTTCAGATTTCGTGCTTTCAATGTCAAGTGCCGAAGGGTATCCGATGAGTATTTTGGAAGCTGTTTCGTGTGGGTGTTATGCTTTTTTGTCCGACATTCCTCCGCACAGCGAATTTATACGCCAAAATCCGGAAGTGGCTGATTTTATTGTAAATATGTTGTCTGAAAAAACGAAAAGCAACCATAATAACTATAATTTGTCAGCCCAAAAAATGGTCAGTGAATACACTAATTTATACTTAAAATAAATGAAATTCTCCGTATTGTTATCGCTCTATGTAAAGGAAAATCCAACATTTTTAGCTGAATGTTTGGAAAGTCTTAAAAATCAAACGCTTCAAACCGATGAGGTTGTTATCGTTTTCGACGGAAAAATAACGCCTGAGTTAGAAGACGTTGTAGAAAGCTATGCACAAACTTTGCCTATAAATATTGTAAAACTCCCTGAAAATGTGGGGCTTGGCAAGGCGTTGCAACAAGGAGTTTTGGCGTGTAGCCACGAAATCATTGCCCGTATGGACACCGATGACATCGCCAGAGCCGACCGATTTGAAAAACAAATCCATTTTCTAAATAATCACCCTGAAATCAGTGTTTTAGGAAGTAATCTAAGCGAATTTAATTCAAAACCCAACGATTTAAACAGAAGGCGTACTTTGCCCGAAAATCATCATGAAATCTATAAATTTGCAAAGTTCCGATGTCCCGTAAATCACCCAACCGTCGTTTTTCGCAAAAGCGCTGTTTTACAATCAGGTAACTATTCCGGAAAATTACTGCTTTGGGAAGATTATACCCTGTGGATTACGATGCTGGTAAACGGCTATATTTTTCATAATTTACAAGAAGATTTGCTGTATTTCAGGGTAAAAAACGGAAAAGAAACCATCAAACGCCGAAGCGGGTTAAAATACGCCTTAGACGAACTGAAATTTGCGAAAATCATTAGGCAAATGGGCTTCTTCTCTTGGTTTGAATATCTGAAATTCATTGCATTACGGCCATTAGGACGGCTATTACCGACAAGCATTTTGCTTTTTATTTATAATCAATTTTACAGAAAAAAATAGAAAGGCAAAAAGTGATATAATTTTGCGTTTCCATATTTTATTTATCAACATTACAACGATTGCGTAACCTTGGGTGTTGGTGTCTGAAAAAGAATTTTGTATATTGCACAAAATTTCACGATTGTTAAATAACATATTTATGATAAAAAAAATAGCATTCATTCTGTGTTGCGTTTTTGTTGCGGGGCTTTCGGCGCAAAACACGCAAACCTCGCCCGACGGCAACGTGAAAGTGGCTTTTGACCTTTCCGATTCGGGCAAACCTTTCTATAAGGTGTGGTACAAAAACAAAGAAGTTATCAAGCAAAGTTTTATGGGGTTGGAACTCAAAAGCACAACCAACCTTATTGCTGATTTCAAGCTTATTAAGGAAGAAAAGACGTCTTTTGATGAAACCTGGCAACCCGTTTGGGGTGAAGAAAGCCATATCCGCAATCATTACAACGAGTTGCTGGTGTCGCTTCATCAAAAAACGTCTGACCGCGTGATGAACATTCGTTTTCGGGTGTATGACGACGGGGTAGGGTTCCGTTACGAGTTTCCGTTGCAGAAAAACCTGACCTATTTCACCGTGGTGGAAGAGTGGACAGAGTTTGCAATGACGGGCGACCATACCGCGTGGTGGCTTGCCGGTGATTACGACACGCAGGAATACGATTATATGGAGTCGCGCCTGTCTCGCATTCGTCCGCTCAGCAATGTGGCTATCGGGCATAATGCCTCGCAAACACCATTCTCACCCACGGGAGTGCAAACTTCACTGATGATGAAAACCGATGACGGGCTGTACATCAACCTGCACGAAGCGGCTTTGGTGGATTATTCGTGTATGCATTTGAACCTGAACGATTCAAATTTTACCTTTCAATCGCATTTAACACCCGATGCCACAGGCGATAAAGCCCATTTGCAAGCACCTTGCCACACGCCTTGGCGTACTGTTATGGTTAGTGATGATGCGCGCAAAATATTGGCTTCGCGCCTGATTTTGAACCTTAACGAGCCTTGTGCTTATGACGACACTTCGTGGATTAAACCCGTGAAATACATCGGTGTTTGGTGGGAAATGATTACCGGAAAAGCCACTTGGGCATACACTGACGAGTTGCCGGCGGTTGATTTAGATAAAGTGGATTACACCAAGTTGAAAACCAACGGAAAGCACGCCGCTAATAACGAAAACGTGCGCAAATATATCGATTTCGCTGCCAAACACGGTTTTGACCAAGTTTTGGTAGAGGGCTGGAACACCGGTTGGGAAGATTGGTTCGGGCATATGAAAGATTATGTATTTGATTTCGTAACACCTTATCCCGATTTCGACATCAAAGCCCTTAATGAATACGCTCATTCCAAAGGTGTTAAACTGATGATGCACCACGAAACGTCTTCTTCCGTTCGTAATTACGAACGTCATATGGAAAATGCCTACAAACTGATGAATAAATACGGATATAATGCCGTGAAAAGCGGTTACGTGGGTAATATTTTGCCACGTGGCGAACACCATTACGGGCAATGGACGGTAAACCACTATTTGCACGCCGTGAAGGAAGCTGCCAAACATAAAATAATGGTCAATGCGCACGAGGCGGTTCGCCCGACGGGATTGTGCCGCACGTATCCAAATCTTATCGGAAATGAATCGGCGCGCGGTACCGAGTTTGAATCGTTCGGCGGGAACAAACCTTTCCACACAACGGTACTTCCGTTTACGCGTCTGCAAGGTGGTCCGATGGACTATACACCCGGTATTTTCGAAACGCAAATCTGGAATGTCAATCCCGATAACGGAAGTTACGTACGAAGCACACTCGCCAAGCAATTGGCATTGTATCTGACGATGTACAGCCCGCTGCAAATGGCTGCCGACCTTCCGGAGAATTACAACAAGTTTTTAGATGCGTTTCAGTTTATTAAAGACGTTCCGGTGGATTGGCAAAAAAGCATCTATTTGGAAGCCGAACCCGGTCGATACATCACCGTAGCCCGTAAAGATAAGCATTCCAACAATTGGTACATCGGTTGTACGGCTAACGAAAACGGACACACTTCCAAACTGAAACTCGACTTTTTGGATAAGAATAAAAAATACGAGGCAACCATTTATGCCGATGCCAAAAATGCCCATTACAAAAACAACCCGAAAGCATACACCATTAGCAAACGAAAAGTAGATGCAAACACAGTGCTTTCGCTCGTTGCCAAAGAAGGCGGTGGTTATGCTATCAGTATCAAAGAAGTGAAGTAATTGTTTTGTCTTTCCATAGCTAAAAGTCTCTGTTGAAATATGTACTATTTCACAGAGGCTTTTATTTTTGAGGCGATTTATACTGACAATTAAAAACCTTTGGCAAAGTTTCAAACTTTGCCAAAGGTTAAATGTGTTCAGTTGGCTTGTAAATCGTATTTAGGAGGTTTGTTTTTTGAGCAATTTTATGGTAAATAAGGCTTCAATGACAGTGAAAATAAAATAAGGAATAACCACAAAAAGCACATCGGTAACAGGTGTTTCAATCGTTTTTTTTGCCAGCGGAAGTACAAAAAGAACAATCGCCCCCATACGAATGAAAGCTGTTGCCAAAAAGGCATATGCAGTGTGTTTTTTCAGGAAAATATTAATGGTGCAAATGATACTCAAAACGCACACCGACAAACTCAAATGCAATAGGCAAATATCGCGAATGTCCAGCAACGGACGCAAGTTGTAATGTGTTGTTAGCGTATGCAAAGCGCCGTAGGTCAGTGCCGTAACGCTAATAATCAGCAGAAGATAACGAAAAAAAAGTTTCATAATCAAGGTTTGTCCGACATATTCATCGCTTGCCGAATGATGGTGTACATTGCCGCAAAAACTCCGAAAAGTGATAAAACCACCGTGAAAAGTGGGTATAGTTCAGGGAATTTACCGTCAAGCCAATTTCCTGCAAGGGCACAAATGGCAATGGTAGCAGCCATTTGCACCCCCGCTTGTGAAAATTTTATCCATTTATTTAATTGCTTTGTCGGCAATTTTTTCATTGTTCAATGGCGTGTTTACGTTTTTCATCGTGCAGGAAACATTGAACACAGCGCCGGGTTCAATTGAAAGTTTATCGGTAAAAACCTCGCCTTCCACAAGGGCGGTTGATTTTAAACTGAGCATACTGTTCACACGTAAGGTACCTTCAATTTTTCCTTCAATATCAGCGTTTTCGCACGTGATAATCCCTTTGATGATGCCTGTTTTCCCGACCACTAATTTGCCGCTGGTTTGGAAATTTCCTTCCACTTCGCCGTCAATTCTGAAATCGGTTTTGGAGATGATGTCTCCTCTGAATTTGGTCTCGGCAACGATGCGGTTGCTGCTCCCTGATGATATATTTTCAGCCATAACTTTTTTATTTTCTTTAAACATAATTCTTATTTTAGAAGATTAAAAATTATTTTCCAAAATTACGCTTTTTTGTGGTAATACAAAAATAAAATGCCTTTTTCTTGTTTTTTTATATAAATTGTTTTGGTAAAAAAATGATTTTCAGAAAAATAAAAAATCCAACGCATTGTTTGCATTGGATTGTAATAAAATTTAAAAACTTATTTATTATGATTAAAAAGTGTTCGTTGCGCGCTTAATCCACATTGTCGTGCAAAAACGAGTTGTTTCGGCGTATTTGAAATTCCCCCGAACTGTCTTGGCTGATGGAAGTTCGTGAGTGATTATTTTCCGATTGACTGCCGCCAAAAATGTGGTTATAACTTTGCAAACGATTGGAACGTTTTGCCATAACGTCAGAAATTTTGCTGTTAAGCGGGTCAATTTCTTCCACTTCGTCTTCGGTAAACATACTCATTTGTCCTTGTTGCTCAACCGATTGAGGAACTTCAAACTCGTCATCTCTTTTGTAAAGAATAAACTCATTGCTGCTTTTTTCGGCGGTAAGATTTTTAGGTTTGGCTTCCATAAAGGTTTTTTCAAGCTCCATATAATCTTCTAGCGAATGGCGAATTTCACCTTTGGTGTTTATCGTTGGGGTGATGATTTCTTTCTGCGTTTCGTAATCGTCTGATAAATCATTACTTAGCTGATAGAAAATAGGTTTATCAGATGGTTTTTTCACCTCTTTTACAGGTTCGTTTTGTTGTGAAAATGGTACTTGTTGAACGGGTTGTGTTCGCTCTTTGGGTGCGTATGTGGCGTTGTTTAATGTAGCTTTGGGTTTTTCAATAATGGTAAAAACCTGTTCGGGAGCAAGCACTTCACAATCCACCCAAATGTTAAATAGGTCAGCCATTGAAATGCCTTCCGGCTTTAATGATGCTGTTGGTTGCGGTGGTGTGGGAGTGGGTATTGCAGGCGCTTCCCAACTGATGGGGCTACTCACAATTGGCGCTTTTTGCTCGGTAAATTCGTGTGTAACCGATTGAGGGTCATCAAGCACGTGAATTACTTTTTTGGTTTCGGCATTGACAATTTCGCGCTGCTGGTCAGCATCAAATCCGGTAGCGATGACGGTAACCGAAAGAGCGTCGCCCAAGGTTTCGTCTTCCCCGATACCCATAATGATGTCAGCCATATTGTCGCCGGCTTGCATCTGAATGTAGTTGTTAATTTCTTCAACCTCGCGTTGTGAGGCTTGTTTGTTTCCGAAAACGATGAGTAACAGGGCGTTTTTGGCACCAACGATTTTGTTGTCGTTCAAAAGCGGTGAGTTTAGCGCCCCTGAAATGGCGTCGTAGGCTCGGTTTTCACCCTCAGCCACTGCCGAACCCATTATGGCGGTTCCACCGTTTTCAAGTACGGTACGGGCATCACGCAAGTCGATGTTTACGATGTAATGCTTACTGATTACCTCTGCCATTCCTTTGGCTCCTTTGAGTAAAATTTCATCGGCTTTGGCATAGCTTTCTTTAATGCCTAAATCACCGTAAATTTCGGTAAGTTTGTTGTTATTGATAACGATAAGAGAATCAACGCATTCTCTTAATTTTTTAATGCCGGCTTGGGCTTGTTTGCTTCGTTTTAATCCTTCATAGGTGAAAGGCGATGTAACGATAGCAACGGTTAAAATGCCCATTTCTTTGGCTTGTTTGGCAATTACGGGTGCTGCTCCGGTTCCGGTTCCGCCTCCCATTCCTGCGGTGATGAAAACCATTTGGGTGTTGCCTTCCAGTACTTTACGGATTTCTTCCAAACTTTCTTCTGCGGCTTTTTCGCCTATTTCGGGGTCAGCACCTGCGCCCAATCCTTCCGTTAGGGTTACTCCCAACTGAATTTTATTAATAACGGGGCTGTTTTCAAGGGCTTGTGCATCGGTGTTGCAAATCACGTAGTCCACGCCTTTGATTCCTTCAATGTGCATATGATTCACGGCATTGCAACCGCCACCGCCCACACCAATCACTTTGATGATGTTGCTTTTGCCTTTGGGTAAGTCAAATTTTAATCCTGCGTTGTTCATATCGTTTGTACTCATAACTATTTGTTTTATTATTCGTCGCTACTATCTAAAAATTCTTTTATTCTGTTATTAACTCGTTCCCAAAAACTTCGGCTTGTTTTGGGTTTTTCTTTTGTCTCGGGTTGTGTGTTTTCTTGCTCGGGAGGTGAATCGTTTCTGCTTTCTTCGGTTTTAAGATTTTCTTTAAAAACCTCCATTTTTTGCCGTATGGTTTCTTCGGCTTCATAATCAATGGCGCTCATAACCAGCCCGATAGATGTTGCATAAATGGGCGAAGTAACTTTCACGTCTGAATTGCTTGCCAGATGCTCATTCGGGTAACCGATACGTGTGTCCATTCCGGTGATGTACTCAACTAATTGCACGATGTGTTTTAGTTGGCTTCCGCCACCGGTAAGCACAATGCCGGCAATGAGTTTCTTTTTGTGTTCTTCGTGTCCGTAACTTTTTATTGTATTGAAAACCAGTGTGATAATTTCGCTTACACGGGCGTGAATAATTTTTGAAAGGTTTTTGAGCGTAATTTCTTTCGGCTCTTTGCCTTTGATACCCGGAATGGAAACGATTTCGTTATCACGATTTTCTCCGGGCCAAGCAGACCCGAATTCCACTTTGAGCATCTCGGCTTGCCTGCCTAAAATAGCACAACCTTCTTTAATGTCTTCGGTGATAATGTTTCCGCCCATCGGGATAACAGCCGTGTGTCGGATAATTCCGTCTTTAAAAATGGCTACGTCGGTAGTTCCGCCTCCGATATCAACCAAAGCCACCCCAACGTCTTTTTCTTCATCGCTAAGAACGGAACTGGCTGATGCTAAGGGTTCTAACGTAAGTCCGGTGAATGAAAGTCCTGAAAGTTCCACACAACGGGTGATGCTTTTTATTGAATTTACTTGCCCGATAACTAAATGAAATGAAGCGTCAAGCCGCGAGCCTATCATTCCGATGGGTTCGCGTATATCTCCTTGGTCATCAACCTTATACTCTTGCGGAAGTGCGTGAATGATTTTCTGCCCCGGCGTTAAACCGATGCGGTACACTTGTTGTTTTAATTGTTCTAAATCTTCTAAATCAATGAGTTTTTCTGTATAGGGGCGAATGATATAATCACTGTGTGAGCGACTTAAAATATGTTGCCCGGCAATGCCTACTACTACGTTTTTGATTTGCAAGCCTGTTTTTTCTTCGGCATCACGAATGGCTTCCAAAATGGATTGTGTTGTTTTGGTGATGTTGTGCACCACGCCTTTGTTAATCCCTTCACTTTTGGCTTGCCCATAGCCCAAAATCTGGATTTTTCCGTATTCATTTTTGGCACCGACCATCGCCACAATTTTTGTGGTACCGATGTCTAAGCCAACGTAATATTTTTTATGTTTCATATCGTTATGAGTCATATTGCTGAATGTCAGTGATTTATTTGGTTGTTGCCCGATTTTATTTTTCTCTTGAATTTGGTTGAGAAAAAACAATACACTTCAAGAATGCAAAAATAAACAATTATTTGGTACAAACCACCTGATTTGCATATTTTAAATTAACAATTTTATAAATATTTAAGTTTTTGCTTTTTTCCATCTGTTTGTAAAAGGCTTTCAGATTGGCTTTTTTGAGTTCGTTGTCTTCTAAATTTCCCCAAATAACAATAAAATTTGCTGCCCGCATCCGTAGGGCATATTCACCGTGATTTCTGATTTTTAGTTCGGTGATGTTTTTTTTGAGGAAGTCATCGTTGTTGATAAATTGTACCAGCTCATAGGTGCTTTTCCAGTGTTTTTCGGTCATATTTCCGGTTATCAGAGGAACTCTTGCCGAAAAAGAATCAGACAGGGGCATTTCTTCTCCTTTTGAATCCATATAGTAAAACTGCTGATTTTCAGATACTCGTGCAATAGGTTGCCGTTGTTTTATGTTAACATTCAGCGTTCCGTCAATGGTACAAAACACTTCCGATTTTTCAATCATCTGGTGGCTATCAAGCAGATTTTCAATCTTGTCCAACTCCAACAGCCCAATGCGGTCTGAAAGTTGTGAGTTGTTGAGAATCATTCGGCGAATGGCATCTTCGGTGACGTACATATCTGAGCTGTGATGATCAACAAAAATTTCTTTAACGGTACGTTTGTTGCTTCTAACACTTGCAAAAGCCTGTAAAGCAACGGGTAACAGCACAATGGTTGCTATTTTTATGATTTTTTTTAGTCGTGGTTTCATCGGTTTTATGAAAATGCTTTTTTGATGTGTTCAACTTCCGCCCCGATGTCGCCCGCCCCGACGGCAAGCAATAACTTGGGCTGTTTTTTTCGCAATAGCGGAATGAGTTCGTCTTTGGATACCAACGTTTTTTGTCGGCTTCGGATTTTTTCCAGTAATTTTTCCGAAGTGATGCCTTCGATGGGCAGTTCGCGGGCGGGATAAATATCCAACAGAATGACCTCATCAAATCGGGACAAACTCTCGGCAAATTCGTCCATAAAATCACGGGTTCGGCTGAACAAATGTGGCTGAAAAACAATGGTTTTGGTTATTTTCGGGTACATTTCGTCCACCGCTTGAAATAGGGCGTTAATTTCCGACGGGTGATGTGCGTAATCGTCAATAAAAACGAAATCTTTTTCTTTGATAACGTACGAAAATCGGCGTTTTACTCCTTTGAAACTCGCCAAAGCTGTGAGCAATTTTTCAGCTTCGAAGCCCGCTTTTACGCCCATTGCCACTGCCGCCAAAGCGTTCGACAAATTGTGCCGACCCGGTTTGGGGAACGCAAAATTTTTCAGTATTTGCCCATCGTAATGAAAATCAAAATGATACATTCCGTTTTTGATGTGAATGTTTTGAAAACTAAAATCGGAATCATCTTCCAATCCGTAAGTTTTTCCGCTTATTTTCAAGGAATTATGTACGATGCGATTGTCGTCGGTTTTGATTTTGTCGGCAAACTCACGGAACCCTTTTTCAAACTCTTCCGTGCTTCCGTAGATGTCCAAATGGTCGGCATCCATTGAGGTAATACACGCAATATCAGGTGATAACCGAAGAAACGAACGGTCGAACTCGTCGGCTTCCACCACAGTAAATTTACTTCCGTTAAGCACCAAATTACTGTTGAAATTCTCGGCAATTCCGCCCAAAAAAGCACTTACCGAAGCCCCGTTTTCCACCAAAATATGAGCCAAAATGCTTGACGTTGTGGTTTTTCCGTGTGTGCCCGCCACCGCCAAACAGAAACTATTTTCGGTAATCATTCCTAAAATTTCGGAGCGTTTAAACACTTGATAACCATTCTTTTGGAAAAACACCAACTCGGCGTGCATCTTCGGAACGGCGGGTGTGTAAACCACCAGCGTGGTTTCGTGTTTTTTGAACTGCTCAGAAATGTTGCTTACGCTTTCCGTAAAATGAACTCTAATTCCTTCTTTTTCAAGTGAATTGGTGATTTCCGTAGGCGTACGGTCGTATCCGCAAACCCGCTTCCCGATGGCTTTGAAATAACGAGCCAGTGCCGACATCCCGATACCGCCAATGCCGATAAAATATACGTTTTCCATGTGGTTAAAATTGACTTTCATTGTTTTATGTTTGTAGTTTGATTTGTAAGGTTTTAGGATTTATTTAGAACGTTGCCTTACTCTTTTTTTGTTTCCAAAAGTTCGTTTTTTTCGTTGTAAAAACGGATTTCTTTTTTGCGCCTGTTATGCACTTGATAGGCGGTCATTTTTCCGTTTTTATAAGTGTAAGTTGTTGTTTCTGAAATGCTTCTGTCTTCACAAATTTTTTGCTGAATAACGCCGTTTTCGTACGTTTCATCGCAACTTCCTTTTTCGGTGATGTAACGCTTGGTGGCAATTTTTCCGTCTTGATTATATGTGGTACTTCCTTTACCTTCAATGCGTTCCGATTTTAGTTTTCCGTTTTGGTAAAATTCTTTTGTGGTGTTTTTGATGGAATTAACCTCTTTGCTGGGGTTTCCGTTTTTGTGAAAATTGGTGTAGATTTGATTAGCGCCCTCCTTTAAATTGATGAAAGTTTCCATTTTTTGCACCATCTTCCCCTGATTGTTATAGGTGATACTTTCAATGGCATCAGCTTTGAAGGTACTGGTGCGAATACGCTTATTTTCAGAGTTATATGTCTGTATTTCAGTGAGTTTTCCATTTGTGAAATGGTAATCAGCGGTTGTGTTTTTCTCTTTGTTGGCAAATTTTCCGATACCGGTAAATTGCCCCCGTTCGTTAATTTCAAATGCAAAGCGTTGTTCCTCATTATCAATGATGTACTTTCCTTTTTTGAAGGAAATACCGCGTGATTCGTAGGCTTTTTTGATAAAATCGGCGTTAATTCCGTTTGAGCGTCCTTTTTGTAGTAATTTTTGAAATTCCAAATAGGTTTTGTAATTCAGATATTCGCGAATTTCAACGATTCCTTTTTTGAAATTATCGCTTTTGGTGTCCACAAAAAAGGAAGGTTCAAGTTGCGTTTGCGCCGTTATTTTCAGCGCTGCACAAAGCATTAAAAGCGTTAAAATTTTTTTCATCGTATTTTAGTTTTTAAGTTTAATTAATTGAATTACAATCTCCACAATGTCTTTTGTAGCATTGGGTAGGGCTAATTTTTTGATGTTTTCAGCGAGATTTTTCTGCTTATTTTCATCGGAAATTAGTGCCGAAAATGTTTTTTCAAATTCGCTATCCAATTCATTTTCAAGCAGTAAGATACAGCCGTTTTTGTCGGCTATGGCTTGTGCGTTTTTGGTTTGATGGTCTTCGGCAACGTTGGGCGACGGAATGAAAATCACGGGCTTGCCCACCAAACAAAGTTCACTTACCGAACTCGCCCCCGCTCGCGAGATAATCACATCAGCCGAGGCGTAGGCAAAATCCATTCGGTCAATGAATTGCAACACTTTTACGTTTTCATTTTCGTAGGCTTTGTACTGCTCAAAATACAATTTTCCGCATTGCCAAAGCAGTTGTACGTCTAATTTTTTAAATACGTCTAAATTCCTTGCAATCAGTTCGTTGATTCGTTTTGCTCCGAGACTTCCGCCCAAAACCAATAACGTTTTTTTATGGGGATTTAACGAGAAAAAAGCCTGGGCTTGGTTTTTCGTTTCGGAATGATGTAACAAATCTGCCCGCACGGGATTTCCCGTTTTTACGATTTTTTCTTTCGGAAAAAACTGCTCCATTCCCTCGTAAGCCACACAGATTTTTTCTGCCTTTTGGCTTACCCATTTGTTGGTGATGCCGGCGTGCGAATTTTGCTCTTGAATCACGGTCGGGATTCCCAACCATTGAGCGGCTTTCAAGGTGGGGGCAGAGGCATAACCGCCCGTACCGATAACCACATCGGGGCGAAATTTTTTGATGATTTTCCGAGCTTTCCACAAACTTTTAAGAAGTTTGAGTGGAAACATCAGATTGTCAAAAGTCAGTTTGCGTTGCAGTCCCGCAATGGGCAGCCCTTCAATAGGATAGCCCGCCTGTGGTACTTTTTGCATTTCCATTCGGTTTTCGGCACCCACAAACAGAATTTCGGCATCGGGCTGACGTCGTTTCAGCTCGTCTGCAATGGCAATGGCAGGATAAATATGCCCGCCTGTGCCGCCTCCCGATATGATAAATTTTTTCATTTTTTTTGTTTTTTTCCTTTGTTGATTTCTTCCATAATGCCTTCGGCAAGTTCTTCTTCCACTTCCGATATATTTTGGTCTTTTTCAACCATTTGCCCTTTGTTTCGTTTTGAAGTGCTCACCGAAAGGATAAGCCCCAACGCCAGGCAAGTCATCCATATTGAAGTTCCGCCACTGCTTATCAACGGAAGGTTTTGCCCCGTAACCGGAAACAATTCAACCGCCACGCCCATATTGATAAGCGCTTGCAGAATAATCGGGAAACCGACGCCCAGCACCAGCAATTGCCCGAAAACGGTTTTGGCATTCTGCGAGATGACGACAATCCGAATGAGCAAAATTACGTATAAAATCATTATGATAATAGCCCCGAACGACCCGTATTCTTCGGTGATGATGGCGTAAATAAAGTCGGAAGAGCTCTGTGGCAGGAAGTTTTTCATCGTGCTTTTTCCGGCTCCTTCGCCCATTAGTCCGCCTTTGGCAATTGCCATTTTTGCCCGTTCAATTTGGTAGCCTTCTTTTTCGTCAGCTCCGCCCACAAATGATTCGATACGGTTCACCCACGTGTTTACCCGATTTGGGAAAGCATCAGGGAAAGCCTTCGCCAAAAGCAAAAAGAACCCCATTGATATAATGCCGATACACAGCACGATAAACATATTTTTGATGGGATGTTTGCCGATGAAAGCCAAAATGCCGACCGAACCGGCAACAAGCACGGCGGTGGAGAGGTTTGAAGGCACAATCAGCCCTACAACGATGATGGCAGGCAACCACAAAGGTAAAAACGATTCGGAGAAGCTGGGTTTTTTATCGTGATTTTCAGCTAAATACGAAGCTACGTAAATCATCAACATCACCAAAGCAAAGGTGGAAGGCTGAAACGAAATCCCGACGATGGGCAATTGAATCCAGCGGCTGGCGTTGGCTCCGTCAATGGTTGTTCCTTTTAAAGCCGTGAAAATCAGTAAAATTGCCGAGAGTAACAAGCCCAGTTTTGAAATGGGGCGCGAAAACCGATACGGAATTTTATGCACCACGTAAATGATGACAAATCCGATGGCGATGATAACACCGTGCCGAAGGAAATGCCCGAAGGTAGTTCCCTTACCGATGACATACACCAAATTGGTACTCGCACTATATACCGCCAAAAACGAAAATAGTGTGAATATCAAAATGATAGCCCACGTGGCTTTGTCGCCTTTTATGTTTCGTGCCAACCAACTTTTCATCACTTACAGTTTTTCAACTTCTTCTTTAAAACGATTGCCGCGATGTTCGTAATTGTCAAACAAATCAAAGCTGGCACAAGCCGGAGCAAGTAACACAGTATCACCACTTTGGGCAAAATCGCGTGCGTATTTCACGGCTTCTTCCATACTTTGGGTTTCCAACATCGGAACGATATTCCCGAACGATTGCACAATCGCCCGATTATCAACGCCTAAACAAACAATTGCCCGCACTTTTTCGTGAACGTAAGGCAAAAGCGGCGAATAATCATTGCCTTTGTCCACGCCGCCAACAATCCACACAACGGGAGTTTTCATTGTGTCCAAAGCGAAAAACACCGAATTCACATTCGTGGCTTTTGAATCGTTGATGTACGTGATTCCTTCCACGGTTTTGACCGGTTGCAACCGATGCGGTTCGCCCACAAAACCTTTGAGGCTCTCGCGAATCGACTCCTTGCGGACTTTCAATAATCGCGATGCCACCGAAGCCGCCATTGAGTTTTTAACATTGTGTTTCCCCTTTAAACTCATTTCCTTTACTTCCATTTCAAATGTTTGATTGTCAATGTTCATTTGTATCTTATCGTTTAAACTAAATATTCCGTTATTAATTTCTTTTTCTATTGAAAATGGGATTTTTTGTGATGCTACCCGATGATTTTCAAGCCATTGCTCTATCACCGAATCATCGGTGTCGTATATGAAATAATCGCTTTCGGTTTGGTTTTCGATAATTCGGAATTTCGAAGCGATGTAATTCTCCATTTTATAATCGTATCGGTCTAAATGGTCGGGCGTGATGTTCAGCAAAATGGCGATGTGCGGTTTGAAATGCACAATGCCGTCCAGCTGAAAACTGCTGATTTCCAATACGTAATATTCCTTATCGTCTTCGGCAACCATTTGAGCGAAACTCTTACCGATGTTGCCCGCTACGCCTACGTTTAGTCCTGCTTGCTTCAAAATATGATGCGTGAGACTGGTGGTGGTGGTTTTTCCGTTGCTGCCGGTGATGGCTATGATTTTTCCTTGGGTGTATCGGTAGGCAAACTCAATTTCCGAAATGATTTCGATGCCTTTTTCCTTCGCTTTTTTGATAAGCTCCACCGTATCAGGAATTCCCGGGCTTTTTACGATGCTGTCGGCGGAGAAAATTTCACTTTCCGTATGTTTCCCTTCCTCCCAGCGAATGCCGTTTTTGTTGAGCGTATCGGCATATTTCGGGGCGACTTTGCCTCGGTCGGACAAAAATACGTCCCAACCTTCCTTTTTCCCGAGAATGGCAGCTCCCACACCGCTTTCGCCTCCTCCCAAGATAACTAATTTTTTCATTTTATTGTTATTTTTCTCTATGGATGTACCACAAATCACGTATTTTCTGTTAAAATTCCTGCATTTTCAAACGATAATCCTTTGATTTGCTGTTTTTCTGCCCATTTTACAAAAACATCGGTGCAAAAATAGAATCCTTTGAACCATTTATCTCTAAAAATGGGATTTTTTTCTATTATTTTTCTGTCAAATAGATGTTTTCCGTGCAATTCGGGATGTATTTTCCGCTTAGGTTTGTCCGTTTTGGGGGCAAAAATGTTCATTTTGTCGTCTGCCTGTTCCAATTCGTCTGTGGTGTACCAAAAAGTATCTACCACAGCCGAAATTCCGTCCAAAATATTTACAAAAACAAAAGGTTGCTCCAATTCGGGCGTATTTATCGGCAAAAGTTGCGCGGAAAGATTGAATTTTGTCACCATTTTTGTCGCTAACACCTCTTCCATCATCAATTTTCCTGAAAAAAAGCTACTTGTATTGAAATCTTTTCGTTTTTTGGTCGATTTTTTATTCGGAACGAAAATTTTCCACGTAGGAATCTGCCAATTTTCAATTTTTTCGCCCTCTTTGTCCAGCGTATTGATGTAATCCGCTTCTTTTTCCTGCAAAAGATACTGAAAATCGTCTAAATTTTGTTTTATTAGATAGACATCCATTGTTTTTTTGTTATTTTATGTTTGGATGCAAAATAAATTGCATATTTCTGTATATGAATACAAAAGTGCAAATTTACGCCGATTTTTTCTGTTTTTTAACAGAAAAACAAACTATTTTTCAACAATATTAATCATCAAAATAATTGGCGTGATTTTTTCCATTTGTTGCAATACATAAATCCGATTTGTTCTATTTTCCACGCTCTATTCATTGATTTTCTTAACGACATACTCCGCAGTGCGGACTTTGTCTCCAAGGTCAGAAACTCACTCTTGAAAAATCCATTTGTAAATTCAAGAATTAATTTTCCTTAATTATTTATCAAATACATATCAACATCTATTTTTGTGCGAGTTTGGTGGCAAAAATCAATGACCGCCATTGATGGAGCTACATTGGGTGTGGGCTGGTCAGCGTACAAACTTGGCACGATTTGCAGGACAAATTCCACCTCAAATTCTTGGCGAATCGCCTGTAATTCAGCTGCTTTACTCAAAAGCGGTGCGATGGTTTTTTGCATCTGCTCACCGGTTTGCCACGCATATTCATCGCATTGCCCAAACTGCCACATTGCCCACTCTTGCGGACTGCCATCACGCCTTTTGTCGCCCTTACGCCACTGATTATCAGGTGTAAGCCCCAGCCGTTGGCTCACCACATCAGGCTCAAAATCACCAATGATTTTAAAATAAGTAATACATTCGTTTTTGTTCATAATCTGCTTATTTTGTGTGTTTTAATTTTAAAATTCATTTTTTATCAAATTATTTCATTTGCTGAATTTTAGGCAAAAATAAGCTTAAATTAGAAAACGCTCTTATTATCAGGAAGAAAATTGTTAATTTTGTGCTAAATAATTTGTTTACAATATAGAAAACCTTATATTTGTTCCGTAGGCGATTGGAATTAATGTTGAACCATATCCGAGAAATCACACTGCTTGGAAGAAAAAAATAAAAGCGTGAAACCTAATTTTGCCCATATTTGGAGTTCAGCAAAGGGCAATATTGCAAGTATTCAGTTATTCTTTTATTAAATAAACAAACTGATATACAAGAAAAAATATGGTTTTAGATTTTTTAAACTCTAATAAATTAACCCTCACAGAAATCTTAGAAGAAGTGAAAAAAAGAGAGAGTATTGCCGCAGAAAAATTTAAACAAGATGAGTTGGAAGGCATTTACGCCTTTTACTCAACTTTGAAACATTCTGCTAAATACTGGGCTCCTAAAAAAGAAGGTGGAGAAGGAGACTTTGATAACTTTACAGCTAAACAATATCAAGCCAGTTATGCCAAAACAGCTCGAATGGCACACATAAATCGGTGGAAAGTTGGTGGTTGTGATGCAGTCGGAGCTTTGGTAGGTTGCAGAGGTGGTGTTTGGGGAGCTGTCATTACCGGTGCTGGTGCTTCTGCGATTTCTGTCATAATGCAATGGTAAATAATTATGAATTACTTAAAACAATTTGGTGTTATTTTCTTTACAATAGTTATTGCTAACCTATTGATTGAATTGTTATTTGAAAAAAGTATCAATAATTTGATAAATATTAAATTTTTCTTACTTTCCTTTCTAATAAGCGTGGTGTGTGCAATAATTTTAAAAAAGAAATAACCTTATGAAAATTAGATGGCTACGATTTTTTTTCGTAGCCATTCTTACATAAAAGTTATCTTCAATTTTTTCCAAACTCAACAAAAAACCTCCGCCCAAAACCCTAAAATCTCATCTTTAAAATCTTCTTAACGGTGAGTCCGAAATCCTTTAAACGGTGATTGATATTGATATAAACATAGTCCTCGTCTTCCGTTGGGAAACGCTGTGCTAATCGCTGATAATGAGGTAACAAAACTCTATCCGAAACGCCGTGAAGTGCCTGTAAAACGGTGGTCAGCACATAGGGTTTTTCCTCGTGCAAACCTTTTATGAAAGTGTCCAAATATTTTTCCTTGTTTTTTAATTGCCCCAGAAAATAAAAGGCGGTCGAACGGGTTTTATAATCTTGATTTTCAGCGAAAGGGAGCAACCACTCGCCATAATCCACGCCCGTTTCACGCAATACATAACCGCCAAAACGAAGCGTTTCCTCATCGGTTATGTGCGGTAATTTTTCGCGGATGATGGGCAAGAGTTCGTTACTATCGGTTTGTTTATCAGGTGAATACCAATGAATGTTTTGGAAAAATCGCAATAAATCACGCTCGGCGAGTTCCCCAAAATATTTTTTAGCACGGTTAAAGTCGGAAATACACAAAATGGTTGCCCAATAAGTGAAAAAATCGTCTTGTTTTTGGGCGTAGGCTTCCACTTTTGCCAAAATTTCGGCATCTAACGGCGGTTTTTTGCATCGAAGTCCTTCCAGAGCGTCTGTTTTGTCTTCTTTTTCGGTGGAATTTTCAAAAAACGCCAATAATTCTGCCGCACTTCCGCCCATTTCGTAGCTAAATCCGTTGGCAATGTACAAAATTTCACCCGAAATCACCTCATCAAGCCAACGTTCGTACCAATCCAAGAAGTTTTTCTCAAAAGCAAAATACGGTTTGAACAAATCCATATCCGTATTGACGATGCGTCCGCGGTGTTCGCCTTCCAGCACGATGGCGGTTTCGTAAGTGCAACCCTGCGTACCGAAAGTGAGCAACGAACCGAAGGCTTTGTTGATGGTAAGGTCGTACTCGTCGTCCGTAATGTCCTCATCATAAGTCTTTTCGATGAGTTTGTCCCAAGCCTCTTCGCTCATTTTCGGATAAATCACACACGGATAGGCAAGTTGTTCCTTGCTCTCTTTCAAGCACTTATCAATAGCGTACAAGCCGTAAAAAGGGGCAGCTCCGCCATATCTTCCCTTTCCGCCATTGCCGATATGAAGTAAAAAACTGCGGAAACACTCGGGCAAACGAATGCCGTATTTTTGCTCCAATTGTTGCAATTTTTCTTCGGAAATGGGTTTGCCCAGCTTATATTCGTGGCTGTCTGCTCCAAAAACCTTATAATCAGGGTCGGCTTTTTGGGCTTGTTGTAATTTTTCTTTAATTCGATGGATTTGTTCGGTGTATTTCATTTTTTTTAATGTTGATTATAAGTGTTTTATGATAAAATATAAACGCTCTTCATATAGTTGTATGCAACAAAGATACTTTTTTGAGCGATTTAAGAGGGTTGTATTTGTAAAATTTTTTTTCGTTAAAGGTTTTTTGTATATAAATATGTATTTTTTGTTTTATTTTTAATGTTGTCTTATTTAAAAAGTGTGTTTTTGATGATTAATTATGAATAATCTGTTTAAAATTATGTGTTATCCATTCAAAAGTATGTGTTATCCATTCAAAAGTATAGACTATCCATTTGAAATTATGTGCAATCTACTTGAAATTATGCGTTATCCATTCAAAAATATAGGTTATCTGATAAAAATTAATAAAAAACAATTAATTTATCTATCTTGAAAAATATTATTTAAAAGTATTTTTCTTTAACGAAAGCTATTTCTTGTTGTTTTTAACCTTTTCAAGTTCTTCTTTGAGTTCTTTTGTAATGCTTGGAAGGGTTGTTGTAATGTTATTTTGCTCTTTCGGGTCATTTTTTAGGTTATAAAGTTGCGGTTTTGGAGAAAACCCTGTTTCAATACCCGTTTCCCAAGCTGTTTTCATTGTGCTTTGTGAAGGTTCGATATATTTATAGTTACCTTTGACGATAGAAAGCGTGTTTCTGATGGCTTCTTGAATGATATGTGTGCGTCCCTGTTGTTTTTTGCCTGTCCACGCAAGCCATTGGTCTTCCGAATCAATTGCTTGATGCTTGTCGTAATGCGTATTAAGCATTGATGCCATTGAACTGATGAAATCCGTTTGACTTATAAGCGTTTTTGAGTCCTGTTTTTTGAGTTTTCCTTTCCACGAAACAATAAACGGAATGCGGGTGCCGGCTTCGTAAGCGCTATATTTGCCGCCCCGAAGTTTTCCGAAGGGGTCGTGCTTCCCCGTTAGCTCGACGGCATTGTCGGCATAACCATCGTCAAGCACGGCGCCGTTATCGCTTGAAAAAATGACAATCGTTCGTTCAGAAAGGCGTAAACTATCCAGAATTTTGCTTATTTCGCCCACCATAGCGTCTAATTCAACAATGGCATCACCCCGCAGCCCCTGTGTGGTCGTCCCCTGAAACCGAGGGTGCGGCATCCGAGGCACGTGTATGTTGTTTGTTGCCAGAAATAGGAAAAACGGATGGTTTTTCTGTTTGGTGATAAACTTTTTTGCTTCTCTGACTAAATCATCTGCAATATCTTCATCTTTCCAAAGGGCATCGGTTCCGCCGGATTGGTATCCGATGCGGCTAATGCCGTTGATGATTGTCATATCGTGCCCGTGCGAGTAGGGGAGTTTGAGTAATTCGGGGTTTTGCCTTCCGGTGGGGCTGTTTCCTACGGGATTTTGGTAGTTTATATGGATGGTGTCAGCAGGATTGAGATTAACTACTTTCCGATTTTGTACATACACGCACGGAACCCTGTCGGCGGTTGCCGGAATGATGAAACTCTCATCAAAACCAACGTCTTCGGGGGTGTTTGCTATTTCTCCGTTCCAATTAATGCCGTTTTCGTCGCCCAACCCTAAGTGCCACTTCCCGATTACGGCGGTAGTGTACCCAACTTGTTTGAAAACCGAGGCAACGGTTTGCTTTCCTGCCGGAATAAGTGCTTGTGCGTCTGCGTTAATTACGCCTCTTCCCTGCTTTCGCCAAGCATACTCACCCGTTAAGAGCGTGTACCGAGAAGGTGTGCAGGTTGCTGCTGCCAAATAGGCGTTAAGATGCTTTATTCCGTGCTCGGAAAGGCGGTCAATATGAGGCGTTTGAATGGTTCCGCCATAGCAACTGACGTCACCATAGCCCAAATCATCGGCATAAATCAAAATCACGTTCGGGAAATTGCGCTGCGATGTGTTTTTTTGCGAAGATGAAGCGCAATTAAGCAATAACAAAATAAAAATGGAGATAAAAGGTGCTTTCACGGCTGTTGTTTAGGTGTTTTCTAACGTAAGTGTGATGTTTTTGTTACTTCCTATCTTTTGTCCGCCGGAAATCGATTGGGTTTTGACCTTGCCCTCACCGATAAGGCGTACTTTTAGTCCCATATTCTCTAAAAGCGCCACGGCGTCCATAGCATCCATACCCACAACACTGGGAACGATAGTTTTGTACTTCTGCGCTTTGGCGTAATAATCGTTGTACTTGTTCTCGGTGGCTTCGGAGGCTCGGTTTACGTCTTCAACGGTGTCAATTAAGAGTGAATTGGTATAAATTTTCTGTGCGATGCTTTTAAAAACGGGTCCCGATACGTCAGCGCCGTAATATCCGACACTTTTATCGGGTTCGTGAATCACGACAATGCACGAATACTTCGGATTTTCTACCGGAAAGAATCCGGCAAAGGATGAAATGTAGCTAAGTTTGGAACGGTCGTTGCTTCCGTAGTTCTTACGGGCTGTACCGGTCTTTCCCGCCATTGAAAAATCAGGTGAATAGAGTTTATGAGCCGTTCCGTAGGGTTTTTGAACCACGCTCGCCAGCAAACCTTTGGCTTTTTGTGCCGTTTCTTTGGAACAAATGCGCTCGTTGATGATTTCCACGTTAAATTTTTCGATTGTTTTGTTCCATTCACGCACTTCTTTAATGAGTCGGGGCTTTACCATCACGCCATTGTTGGCAATTGCATTGTAAAAAGTCAAACTCTGCAAGGGAGTGAGCTTTAATCCGTAGCCGAAGGACATCCATTCAAGCGAAATACCGCTCCAATTCTTGTCTTTGGGCTTTGGAATGTACGGATTGCCCTCTCCCAAGATGGGTAAGCCCAAAGGCTGGTCTAAATGCATCTCGGTCAGCTTGCCGGTGAACTCCTTCGGGTTTTTGGAAAACAAATGATGCACCATTTCGGTCATTCCCACGTTTGACGACACGGCAAACGCTTTGGCGATATTGATTTTGCCGGTGAAACTGCGCTGAGAGTCCTCCACGGTTTCGTTGTAATATGTGTTTTTCCCGTTTTTGATGTCCACAACATAAGTAGTGTCGATGCCGGCTTGGTCAATGGCTGCCACGACCGACATTAATTTGAAGATAGACCCGGGTTCGTGTGCCTCCCCGATGGCGTAGTTGTACCTTTCGGCGTAAGTGTCGTTCTTTGGGTTGAGCTCCAAGTTGGAAATAGCCTTAATCTCGCCGGAATTTACTTCCATCACGATGACACAACCGTGTTTTGCTTTGTATTTTCGGAGTTGTGTGAGCAGGGCGTGGTGGGCGATGTCCTGAATGTTGATATTTATGGAGGAAACCACGTCGTAGCCGTCTTTGGGTTCGATAATGTTAAAGCCGCTGGCTAATTTCCATTGCCCTTTCGCTATTTTTTGTTCCAATCGACGCCCTTTTGTTCCCATAAGGTAGTTGGAGTAAGCGCCTTCAAGCCCAACGCGTGTGGTGTATCCGTTTTCGTCGGTGCGTTCATAACCGATGCTTCGGTGAGCGATTCCTCCGAGCGGATATTCGCGTTTCACTTTGCGTTCAACGATTAATCCGCCTTTATACGGACCTTTTTCAAACAACGGAAAGCGTTTGATGCGCAAATAATCGGAATATCCTAACTGATTGGCGATAAGGAGGTAACGATTTTTGTTTAAACGTTCTTTTTTTAAGAGATTTTGATAGTAAGAAGTTGATTTTCCGAACATTTTAGCCAGAGAATCACTTAGTGGTTTAACGTAGGCTTTGAAGTTTTTTGCTGAAGGCGCGATGGCATCCCAACGGATGTCATATCGGGTTACGGAAGTGGCAAGCAAACTGCCGTCATCAGAGTACAAATTGCCTTGGCTGGGAATGATTTCAGCCTCGCGCAAGGTGGTTTCTTCGGCTTTTGCTCGATATTGGTCGCCTTCAATCTGTATTTTTATAAGTTTCACGGAAATAACAACGGCTAACAACAACATACCAATCGCAACGATGTAAGTACGAGCCAATATCTTTTTGTCATTCTTTGTTTTTGCCATTGTTTTTGTGTTTTTCGGTTTGATTTTTACGTCGAAAGTGTGTTTTTGAGTTATTCCTTAATAATTACTTTGATTTTTTGTGGTGGTTTTTCGGGTTGTTTGAGTCCTTTGCTTTTAAGTTTTTCCAATAAGGACGATTCCAGTTTTACTTTTTGCAAATTTGAGCGTACATCAACAAATTGGCTTTTAAGTTCATTGACCTCGTCATTGAGTTTGGCAATTTGATGCACTTTTTTATCCACGTTGTGAGAGCTGGTAATCATAATCACACCCAAAATGAACAAAAACGCGATGAATGTCCAGTTTTTCGTGGCTTCTTTGCCTTCTACCAGAAATTTTCCGCGTAAAATATTCTTTATTTCATTGGTTGCTTTTCCCATTGTGTTTGTTACTTGTATGTAGGTGTGTTTAAATTCGTTGTGCGATGCGCAATTTGGCGCTTCGGGCGCGGTTGTTTTGTTGTATTTCTGTTTCTGACGGAACGATTAATCCGCCTACTTTTTTAAACGGAAGGAAAACGTTTCCGAAAAAGTCTTTTTCAGGAGCACCTTCAAATTGCCCGTCGCGAATAAAACGTTTTACCAATCGGTCTTCCAATGAATGGTAGCTGATGAGGCTTATGCGTCCGCCAACTTCAACAATATCGGGCAGTTGCAACAAAAACTCTTCCAAAACCTGCATTTCTTGATTTACTTCAATGCGAATGGCTTGGTAGATTTGTGCCAGCGTTTTATTTTCTTTAAATTTCTGCAAAAAAGGTTTTAAAATTTGTTGTAATTGACTGCCGGTTACGATTTTTTGTTCGGTTCGGGCGGTTGTAATGGCTCGGGCGATGGCTTTGGCATTTTTGAGTTCGCCGTATTTGAAAAAAATGCTTATTAATTCATTTTCAGTGTATTCATTTAAAATATTTTGAGCCGAAATGGTTTGATTTTGATTCATTCGCATATCCAAAATGCCTTCAAAACGGGTTGAAAATCCGCGTTGTGGCTCATCAAATTGATGTGACGATACGCCAAAATCGCCCAAAACGCCATCTACTTTACGCACCCCGTAGAATTTTAAATAGCGTTTTATGTATCTGAAATTCTGATTGATAAGCGTAAAACGCTCGTCGTCGATGGCGTTTTTCAGAGCGTCATTGTCTTGGTCAAAGGCAAATAATTTTCCGTTTGCGCTCAACCGATTGAGAATTTCGCGCGAATGCCCGCCGCCGCCAAAGGTTACGTCCACGTAAGTGCCGTTTTCTTTAATTGCCAGTGCATCAATGCTTTCGTTGAGTAAAACGGGCTTGTGATATGTATTTGTGTTATCCATTTTGCAATCCTCCCATTACGCGTTCTGCCAAATTCGAAAACTCTTCGGGACTGGTGTAAACAGCCCGTTCGTACGAGGTTTTATCCCAAATCTCAACCCGATTTCCTAATGCCGAAAGCACGATTTCTTTGTCAATTTTTGAAAACTCAATCAAATCTTTGGGAATGAGCATTCGGCCAACTGAGTCAATTTCAATAAGTTTCACGCCCGACATAAATTTTCGGATAAAATCATTATTCTCTTTCACATACCAATTTAGGCTGTTGATTTTTTGCATTTCCAAATCCCATTCTTCTCTTGTGTAAAAATCAATACATCGCTGAAAGTCAGAGCGTTTCAACACAAAATGCGTTTCACTTTCTCCCAGCTGTTTTTTTAGTGAAGCCGGAAGAGCCACCCGCCCTTTTGCATCGATTTTACATTCGTATGTGCCTATGAGAATTGCCATTGAAAATGTTTATCAGAAAATACCGGACAAAAATAGAAAAAAAATCCCACATTCCACCACTTTTTGACACATTGTTGTTGTTTTTTTGAAATTTTGCTGTTTTTTAACTAAATTCGGCTGTGGTTATTATGGAGAAATATTTTATAACTCATAAAATCTGTTTTATGATTAAGTTGTTTATTTATAGAGGTTTATATTTTTTTGCTATGCGGAATAAAATGTTAATTACCAATACTGTAAAAAGATTTTTTGTGCTGAAAAATAATTCGGATTGTCAATCATTTTGCGATACACCCAAAAAGGATTTTGTTTGTTTAAAATTCCCGATTTGTGAGGCAATCTGAAAAATATTTTTAAAAAATTATTGACAAATTGGAATAAAGTTGTATCTTTGCACACGCTTAGTTTGGTTTTTTTACGCCAAACTTACAGATAATGAAGAAGTTAAAGGAATATAACATCTCTTTTGCAGGTTTAAAACAAGGTGAACATCAGTTTGTTTATGAGATTGATGCACACTTTTTGAGTTTGTTTGGATTTGATGAGGTAAATGCTATAAAACAGATAGTTGCGGTTTTGCTGAACAAAAAAACAACCCTGCTTGAACTTCATTTTAAAAATGAAGGTATTGTAAACGTGAACTGTGACCTTTCAAACGAGCCTTTTGATATGAAAGTACAAGGCAGTTTAGACCTTGTGGTTAAGTTTGGCGAGGAATTTAATGATGAAAATGAGGAATTGTTGATTTTGCCTTATGGTGAAAGTCAAGTGAATGTGGCTCAGTACATTTATGAATTGATAGTACTTTCAATTCCGGCAAAGCGGGTGCATCCTGAGGTTGCAAACGGAACGTTACATTCCGAAATTTTAGACCGTTTGGAAGCTTTAACACCCAAAGAAAATTTTCAAGAAAGTGATGAAATAGACCCGAGATGGGAAAGTTTAAAAAAAATAATAATAACTGATAAAGATAAATAAGAAATGGCACATCCTAAGAGAAGACAGTCAAAAACAAGAAGAGATAAGAGAAGAACACACGATAAAGCCGTAGTTCCGCAAATTGCAAAAGACCCTGTAACAGGAGAGAATCACCTGTATCACAGAGCTCACTGGCACGAAGGTAAATTGTACTACCGCGGGCAAGTGTTGGTGGACACTACCGAGCAAGCGAGCTAATACGGAAATTTGGTATCATAATTATATAATTTTTAAGTTATTCTGAGAAAGCCTTCTTTTATAAGAGGGCTTTTTTGATTTTGATTTACAGAGAGTTAGTTTTTTCTTCTGAAAAATAAACATAAAAAACACGTTTATTTTGAAAAAAAGTACTACTTTGGCAGGCAGAATTCAGCTTTATGATTCAAATAATCATTTGAACAACAAAATTGAGAGAAACAATGAAAAAAAGCATACTTGCATTCTTGATTTTATGTCCGTTGGTGGGATTTTCGCAAACTTTTTGGACGCTGGAACAGTGCATTGACCACGCCTTGAAGCACAATATTTCCATCAAACAATCTGAAATAGACGTGCACGCTACATCGGTTGACAGGTTACAGGCGAAAGCCGCATTTTTGCCCTCGCTGAACGGAAATGTGGTTTACAATTTCAACGAAGGAAAAAACATTAATCCGGTTACCAATCAGTATGAAAATGCGTTTTTTCAGTCGGCTTCGGGTGGGGTTAGTATGGATTTGACTCTGTTTGCGGGTTTGCAAAATTGGCGAAGACTCAAACAAACCGAACTTGGCAGGATGGCATCACAATACAACCTTGATAAAATGAAGGACGATGTTGTTCTGATGATAATGAATGCCTATCTCGAAATTCTTTCTAACAAAGAGCAAATCAAAACATTAACGCTGCAACTTGCCACTTCAAAAGAAAATTTGCAGCGCACGCGTGATTTAATTGATGCGGGCTCACTGCCACAAGGCGATATTTATGAGGTTGAGTCGCAAATTCTTCTGCAAGAACAGCAAATTATCACTACTGAAAATGCACTGTTTATCTCGAAAATGGGGTTGGCACAGTTGTTATTACTCAAAAATTATCAGGATTTTGATGTGATTGATACTTCAATTGAGGTTCCTATCACTGATATTTTGGCAAAAACACCGGCGGAAATTTTTCAACAAGCCAAAGAAGTGCTTCAAGATGTTAAAATAGCCCAAGCTAATGTGGATTTAGCCGAAAATAATTTAAAAATAGCGCGTTCGGCTTATTCTCCGCGACTTTCGGCGCAGTGGGGTTACAACACACGATGGTCTAAAAATCAGTTGCAAAACTTTTGGGAACAGTTAGATGCCAACAAAGGAATGTATGCAGGATTGTCGCTTTCAGTGCCGATTTTTAACGGACTTTCAACACATTCAAATGTTAAGCGACAGGAACTCAATCTTTTAAAAAGTCAGTGGAACAAAGAACAAGCCGAACTTGCCACAGAACGAACTGTTTATCAGGCTTATACTGATGCTTCTAACGCCAAAAAACTCTTTGAGGCAACTCAAAAAACCGTGCAGGCCAAACAACAATCGTATGCCTATGCCCAAGAACGTTATGCCGTGGGGCTGATGAACACCTTTGATTTTAATCAAACCAAATATCAGTACGAAAATGCTGAAAATGAAATGATACGGGCAAAATATCAGTACATTCTCAAAATAAAAGTATTAGATTATTATTTTAACGGACTTAACGCCGGAAAATAGTTTGATTTGCATATAACCAATTGATTTTGTTTTATATATAATTAGTAGTTATGAAAAAAAAGACAGTATTAATTATTGGGGTAGTCACTTTCGCTTTGATATTGCTTGTTGTGGGAAAAAAAGCAGGCTGGTTTGGTGATGAACCCGATGGAAAAGAGGTTGAAATACAGCAAGTTTTAGTAACCACGCTAACACAAAAAGTGTCGGCAACCGGAAAAATTCAGCCCGAATTGGAAATTAAACTTTCATCAGAGGTTTCCGGTGAAATTATAGAACTTCCTGTCATTGAGGGGCAAATGGTGAAAAAAGGTGATTTGCTGGTGCGCATCAATCCGGATATATATGAATCGGTAGTGAATCGAAGCGTGGCAGGGCTTGAAACCGTAAAAGCCTCGTTACAACAAGCCGAAGCAAGCCTTAAAGAAAGTGAAGAAAGCTACAAACGAAGCCAAATTCTTTTTGAGAAAGGCGTTATATCAAAATCAGATTGGGAAAAAGCAACCTCGGCTTACGATATCGCTAAAGCAAACAGAGAATCAGCTCGTTACAATGTGCAAAGTGCGATGGCAAGTGTGAGTGAATCACGTGATAATCTAAGAAAAACAACTGTTTTCTCGCCAACCGACGGAACCATTTCCAAACTGAATGTTGAGTTGGGCGAGCGTGTCGTGGGAACGTTGCAAATGGCAGGAACTGAAATTATGCGCGTTGCCGACCTGAGCCGTATGGAAGTGGAAGTGGACGTCAATGAAAACGACATCGTAAAAGTAAATATTGGTGATAGTGTTGATATTGAGGTAGATGCCTATTTGAAAAAAGTGTTCAAAGGGGTGGTTACAAACATTGCCAACACTGCCAATACCACCGCAAGCGTAGACCAAGTTACCAACTTTAAGGTGAAAATCCGGATTGAAGTTTCGTCATACCAAGATTTGTTAAAAGACAAAAAAGCGGGTTATTCGCCCTTCCGACCCGGAATGACGGCAACAGCCAACATTCTCACGCAAACCAAAAAAGACGTATTGGCAGTGCCTATAAGCGCCGTTGTTATAAAAAAAATGGTTGAAATTAACCCCGATGTAACCAAAGAAGAAGCTGATAAACGCCAAGAAGCCGTTTTTGTTTTGAAAGACGGAAAGGCTCATCTTAAAGCAGTTACCACCGGAATTCAGGATAATGTTAATATCGAAATCCTTTCAGGACTTGAAAAAGACGAGCAAGTGCTTACAGGACCCTACACCGTGTTGAGCAAAACACTCAAAAAAGGCGATAAAGTAGTGAAAAAATCGGAAACAAAACAAGATGAATCATTGTAAAAGAGGTATGTGTTATTTGTTTATTTCCAGAAGAATACATTTTTAAATACATGAGAATTTATCAAAGTCCGTGCATTTAAAAAAGGAATTGGACGTGTTGATTCTTCCGGCGTGTCTAAAATTTTTAATCTAACGGAAGTTTTGCCTTTCAAGTTAATTTCTTACTTTTGCATCTTTAATACGAAAATAAATTATGGTTTTACCTATCGTAGCTTATGGTGATCCGGTTCTCAGAAAAGTCGCAACCGAAATAACCGCTGATTATCCCAATCTCAAAACGCTGATAGCCAATATGTATGAAACAATGGAGACGAGTCACGGCGTGGGATTAGCGGCGCCACAAATCGGGTTGCCCATTCGTTTGTTTGTCATTGACGCTTCGCCTTTTGCCGAAGACGACGATTTAAGTGCGGAAGAACAAAAATTTTTAAAAAAGTTCAGAAAAACGTTCATCAACGCTCAAATTATGGAAGAAACGGGCGATATGTGGAGTTTTAATGAAGGTTGTTTGAGTATTCCGGGGGTTCGGGAAGATGTTTCGCGTCATAAAAAACTGACTATTAGATATGTAGATGAAAAGTTTGTTCCGCAAGAACTCACCGTTGATGGGCTTGCGGCGCGCATCATTCAGCACGAGTACGACCATATTGAAGGGATTTTGTTCACCGATAAACTTTCGGCTTTCAAAAAACGATTGCTGAAAGGAAAATTGGCTGACATCAGCAAAGGAAAAGTAAGGGTTGATTACAGAATGCGTTTCCCCGATGCGAAAAAAAGATAAAGTAAATTGTTGAATATCATAAAATTAAATCTATAAATAAAAGATGAATTTAAGTAAAATTTTAGCCATTTCAGGCAAGCCGGGATTATATCATTTGGACTCACAAACACGCACAGGCTTTTTGGCAACGTCGTTGGCTGACGGAAAGCGGGTTTCGGTAGGTATTCGCAACAATGTGAGTTTACTTTCGGAAATTGCCATTTATACGTTGGAAAAGGAAGTGCCTCTTGCTGAGGTATTTAAAAATATCAAGGAAAAAGAAAATAACGAAAAGGCAAGTGTTTCGCCAAAATCGGACAATGCCACGTTAGAGGAATATTTTTTCAGCGTCTTACCCAATTACGATGAGGACCGCGTGTATGCAAGCGACATCAAAAAAGTGATTCAGTGGTACAATTTGCTCCTCGAAAAAGGTTTTTTAGAAGAAGTTCCGGTTGAACAAACAGAAAACCAATAGGTTATGTATTATAAATTCTAAAGCGATGTATAACACATCGCTTTTTTTGTAACTTGTTCAAAATTTTCAAAAACGGAATAAAATCACTTGATTTGTTAAAATTTTGGGCTGAAATCTTAAAAAAACAATTGTTTTTGCAAAAAAAGTTTTCATATAAAAATATATTTCATAATTTAGCGGTTTAGAATCCGATAGAAATGATTACGCAACTGCAAGGAAAACTCATCGAAAAAAATCCGACCTACGTGGTAATTGACTGCGGAGGGGTGGGGTATTTTGTGAATATTACGCTTCATACGTTTTCATCACTCCCTGATAATGAAAATATTAAGTTATACACGCATCTGCAAATCAAAGAAGATGCTCACACGCTTTACGGCTTTTTAACCAAGGCGGAACGCGAGGTTTTCGTGTTGCTGTTATCGGTTTCGGGGGTGGGGGCAAGCACGGCACGAACGATGCTCTCCTCATTGACGGCGGCTCACGTGCGTAGTGCCATTATCAACGGCGATGTCGCTACAATTCAGTCAGTTAAGGGGATTGGATCCAAAACCGCACAACGGGTTATTTTGGATTTGAAAGACAAAATGACAAAACTCCAAGATTTTGACGATGTGCCTTATAATGAGGTGAATACCAACAAAGAAGAAGCCCTTGCCGCCCTTGAAGTGTTAGGATTTGCCCGAAAACAAGCTGAAAAAGTGGTGGATAAAATCATAAAATCGGCAGGAGGCGAAATTTCAGTGGAAGAAATCATCAAACAAGCATTAAAAAGTTTATAATGAATGAGTTGTCGTTTTCAATAGGTGATGTATTTGCAGTTTGGCTCGAGCGGTTTAACTGCTTTTTTCCGTGCCAGATTCTTGAAAAAAATCAAGACAATCAGCTTTTGGTGCTGGTTTTCAATCTTTTTGAGTCTGAAAAACCGAGTATTGACAACATCAAACATTGGCGACCGCTCTACAATGACCATCATTATTGGCAAAAGGAAATTTTTTGCGGTTGGATAACTGATTTTCAATCGCTTAATCCTATATTTTTAGGAAATGCCTCGCCTGTTTCTATTCCAAAGGAAAAACAAATCGATAAATGGACGGTTCACAGCACGGAACAGATTGAATCTCAATATCTTTGGCAACAGCTTGACCCTGAAATTCAAAAGAATTTTAAATCGCAAAAATATTCCAAAATTTGGATAAAAGACACTTTGCCCACCGCGGATTTTTTTAAAGATTTACCACAAAAAAATCGCTATGCTTACGAGCTTGAAAGTGATTTTTTAATGGCGGAACTGATTGATTATTTGGCAAATACGCCGATGCTTATCACGCTACATCTTCCACAAAAACAAAACCCCAAAGTGGTGGATATTTCAAAAACGCATCTTCGCGATTTGCATCTGAATATCAGCAATGTAGAGCAGTTGATTTTAAATCCGTTGCTGGTTGATTTGGTTTTGACGGGCGATTTTTCGTCTTTAAAAACGATTGTCTGTCCGTTTGGCGGAAAATTACTGAATCTGCAACTGAATTTGGAAAATTCGTACTTTGATTTTTCGGGCTTGGAGCAGGTGAAAAAGGTTCGCATTTTTTCCAATCAAAAAAACACCATCGATGTGCAAAATATCGTGCAATGTTTGCCACAAATAAGCGATATGCTCATCAATGGGCAAAATGCAAACTTGCATAACACTCTGTATTTCAAAGAATTAAAAAACTTAAAAAGCCTTTGGATGACCAATGTTTATGGTTTTGATAAGTTTGTTCAACTTGTCGATTTGCCTTTGTTGGAAAAACTTTGGGTGTGGAGTATTCCAAAATCGGTGGGCGATGTCATCAAAAAAGAATTTGGCAAACTACCTGATTTTGAGGCGAAACAATTGCGCTCGGAAGCGTGGTTAGAAGCCAATTTGGGCAATCCGTTTGCCGCTTGGGACGGACGAGACGGCACCAGCCCCACCATCGCCAAAAAAGCGATGAAAGCCTATACCGACTCGTATAAAAAATTGGACAAAAAAGACCTAAAATCCGAAGAAAAAGAGGCGATTTTGACTGATTTTATTCAAATTTTTAATCAAATCGATAAAAAACATTCCATTGACACCTTAGAACGCGAAGAAATTTGGGAGGCTTTCACAAAACTTGCCCAATTAACCTCGCTTGGTAATAAAAAAATTGAAACCATTTTTGAAAATCACCGTGATTTTTAATAAAATTATCGGAAAAAATATAGAATTATGAAGAAATCTTTGAAAATTCTAAATCTATTACTGCTTTTAACAACAATGCCGCTTTTCGGACAAGAATCGCCGAAAGACAGCATTACGGTCAAGAATAATATCCCGAAAATCGGACTGAAAAAGCCCGAGAGCATCGTGTATAAGTATACTTATAATCCGCAACTTAACAAATATGTGTATACGCAAAAATTGGGCGAGTACGACCTTTCAACGCCGATGTTTCTTTCCGTTAAGGAATACGAAGATTTGGTGCTTCGCGAGCGGATGCGGGCGTATTACAAAGAAAAATGGGACGCCGTTGATGAAAGTAAATCTGGTGAAAACAAGAAAAACGTGCAACGCGATTTGTTGCCCGATTTGTACGTCAATTCCGATTTTTTTGAAAGTATTTTCGGCGGACGAAACATTGATATTATTCCGCAAGGAAACGTGGGGATTGACTTGGGTGTGCGTTACACCAAAAACGACAATCCTGCCATAACACCGCGAAACAGAAGCACTTGGGGTTTGGATTTTGACCAGCGTATCAGTTTGGGACTCACCGGAAAAATCGGTACGCGTTTGCAACTCAGTGCCCAGTATGACACGCAGGCCTCGTTTGATTTTCAGAATGTTTTTAAATTGGAATACGAACCCAATGAAGACGATATTATCCAAAAAGTGGAGTTGGGAAATATTTCAATGCCAATGTCTAACTCGCTCATTACCGGCTCACAAAGTCTGTTTGGGGTAAAAACCGAACTGAAATTCGGGCGTACGACCATCACGGGTGTTTTTTCCGAGCAGAAATCCGAGCGGAAAACCGTAACGGCACAGGGCGGCGGCACGGTTACCGAGTTTGATTTCACCGCTTTGGATTATGACGAAAACCGAAACTTCTTTTTGGCACAATTCTTTCGCGACCAATATGATAAGGCGTTGGAAAATTATCCGTTTATTAATAGCAAAGTGCAAATCACCCGTTTGGAAGTTTGGGTAACCAACCGAAACAACCGCACGGGGAATATTCGTAACATATTGGCTTTGCAAGATTTAGGGGAAGTTCGTCCTGAAAACACGCGAATCAATCAAAACGCTCCGGCGGGTTTCTTCTCGTCCACGACCAATAATATGCCTGCCAACAGTGCCAACCGGTACGACCCTACCCAAATCGGGAAATCGGGTTCGGTACTGACCGATGCCATTCGTGATGTGGCAACCTTGCAACAGGGTTTCGGTACGCTTTCGTCCATCGTAAATCAGGGTTATGATTATGCCGTGATTGAAAACGCCCGAAAATTAGAAGAAGGAATTGATTATAAGATAGATACTAAGCTGGGTTACATCTCACTGAACACCGCATTGAGTAGCGATGAAGTGCTGGCGGTGGCGTATCAATATACTTACGGAAGCCAAGTGTATCAGGTGGGTGAGTTTGCCAATGACGGAATTTCGGCAACGAGTTACAACATCTCAACTGCCAATAATGCTATTACTAATAACTTGTTGGTTTTAAAGATGTTGAAAAGTAATCGGTTGAGTGTTAAAGACCCAATTTGGGATTTGATGATGAAAAACGTGTATTCATTAGGAAGCGGGCAGTTAGACCCTGAAGATTTCCGAATGAATATTTATTATTCTGACCCATCGCCTATCAATTACATTACAAAAGTTTCAGATGTTGGCTGGCCTACCGGATTGGAAGACAAAATATTACTCAATCTTTTTAATTTCGACCGACTTAATAAATACAACGACCCGCAACCCGGCGGAGACGGATTTTTTGACTTTTTGCCCGGTATTACGGTTGATGAACAATACGGAAAAATTTTCTTTACCAAAGTGGAGCCTTTCGGTGAGTTTTTGCACAAAACCTTGGGCGGCGGTGATTATTCAAATCCGGCGACGTACAACGAAAATCAGAAAAAATACGTGTATCCGAGTTTGTACGGCAACACCAAAACCGAAGCCCAAATGGACGGAAACAAAAACAAATTCCAGCTCAAAGGGCGTTACAAATCATCGGGCAGGAGAGGAATTTCGCTCGGTGCGTTCAACGTACCACGCGGTTCGGTTACGGTTACGGCGGGTGGGCGTATTTTGGTGGAAGGGATTGATTATTTAGTTGATTACCAGTCCGGAACAGTGGAAATTACCAATCCGAGTTTGGAGGCTTCAAACTTACCGATTCAGGTTTCGGTTGAAAATAATTTGATTTTCGGCGGACAAACCACCCGTTTTATGGGCTTGAACATCGAACATAAAATTAATGACAAATTCATTTTGGGAGCTTCGGTGGTGAACCTTCGCGAACGCCCTTATACGCAGAAAACAAGCTACGGACAAGAGTCGGTGAACAACACGATTTTCGGTTTCGGCGGAACGTATTCTACCGAATTACCTTTCTTGACGCGTCTGGTGAATCGCATTCCGACGATAAAATCAGATGTGGCTTCCAATCTTTCGGTGCGTGGTGAATTTGCTTATTTGGTGCCCGGAACTCCGAAAGGTGATGATTTTGACGGTGAAACAACGGTGTATCTTGATGATTTTGAGTCTGCTCAAACCACGATTGATATCCGCTCGCCATTGGCTTGGAAATTAGCAAGTACGCCTTTGGAATTTGGTAAAGGCGGAAAAACAGGCAAACAGGAACTTTTCGGAACTTCGCCCGATGACAAAACCAATCTTGAAAACGGCTACGGACGGGCTAAAATGGCGTGGTATACCATCGACCCGATTTTCTATTCGCCTCAAAAACCTTCGGATGTTAGCGGTGATGAAATCTCGAAAAACAGCACGCGTCGAATTTATATTGAAGAACTATTTCCGGAGCAGCAAGTGGCTCAAGGACAAACGCTTGTGCAACCAACCTTAGACCTTGCTTACTATCCGAATGCCAAAGGGCAGTACAATAACAATCCGGCGTTTGCTTCGGCTAATGCCGATGAAAAATGGGCGGGAATTATGCGGGGAATGACCTATTCCGATTTCCGCGAAAGCAACATCGAATACATTCAATTTTGGATGCTTGACCCTTATACTTCGGGCGAATATTCGGGTACGGGTGAACTTGTTTTTAACCTCGGAAATATCTCGGAAGACGTGCTTAAAGACGGACGAAAACAGTACGAAAACGGCTTGCCGGGGCTTTCATCTTCATCAAGCGTTAATACTTCTTCTTGGGGAAAAACACCCGGGGCGCAGTCACTTTTGTATGCTTTTGACGGAAGTGCCGAAAACCGAGCCTTGCAAGATGTGGGGCTGGACGGGTTACCAAATTCCGAAGAGGCTTCGTTTTATACCAATAACGTAGCCGAATCGCCCAATGACCCCGCTTTGGATAATTACGAATATTATTTAGCCCGAGGCGGAAGCATTTTAAATCGTTATTACAACTACAACGGAACGGAAGGCAACTCGCCCGTAGCGGTGGGAGACAACAATAGAGGTTCTACAACAGTTCCTGATTATGAAGATATTAATGCCGATTTCACGATGAATACGGCAAATAATTATTTTGAATATCGTTTGCCCATCAAACCTAATATTTCACGAGGCGATAAATACGTAAACGACATTCGTACGGTTTCGGTGGAAGCCCCCAACGGAAGGAATGTATCCGCCCGATGGATTCAGTTTAAAATTCCGATTTCGGAAGGAAAAATGGTGCGTGAGGGGTACAATTTTCCGTTAAGCCCGAATGATGAAATTGATATTATCAACTCCATTACACATATGCGAATGTATATGACGGGCTTTTCGCAAGAAATGTTGTTACGTTTCGGAACGCTGGATTTGGTGCGTGGCGATTGGCGTTATTACAATTACACGCTGAGCTCCGACTTGGACGACCCGTCAGATGACAACACACATACTGAAATCAATTCGGTGAATTTAATTGAAAATGAGACACGTACGCCCATTCCGTATGTGATGCCTCCGGGGGTTCATCGTGAGCGTATCAATATGAATAATTCACTGATTGAACAGAATGAACAATCGCTCTCATACATCGTTGACGGATTGGAATCGTTTGACAGTAGGGCGGTGTACAAGGTGATGAGCTTAGACCTTCGGCAGTACAAATACATAAAGATGTTTGTTCACGCCGAGGCATATAACAATAAACCGCTGTATGACAATCAGATGGTAGCTTTTATGCGTATCGGTACGGACTTTAACGAGAATTATTACCAAGTGGAAATCCCGTTGCAAGTAACGCCGTCGGGGTCTAACAATCAAGCACTTATCTGGCCTAACGTGAATCAATTAACCATTCCGATGGAAGTGCTTACTAAAATGAAAGCCATCGGGTTGCGCAATCAAACGCTCAATGACGCCACCTATTACGATGCCAATTTGAACGTCGTAACCGAAAATACACCGCATACACCCGGTGAAAACCGATACGCCATTAAGGGAAATCCGTCTTTGGGAAGCGTGCGTTCGGTGATGATTGGGGTGAAAAACGTGTCCGGAAACTCAGCAAGTGGTGAATTTTGGTTTAATGAATTGCGTGTGGCGGAATTGGTAAACAACGGCGGCTGGGCAATGGTTGGGGCGCTTGATGCCAACGCTTCGGAGTTGCTAAACGTTTCAGCCACAGGGCGAATGAACACGGTAGGTTTCGGGGCAGTTGACCAAGCTCCGAATCAGCGCGCTATTGAATCTACCAAGGAATACGACGTGGTGATGAATGTCAATGCCGGCAAGTTGCTTCCTTCAAAATGGAATATGCAAATTCCGGTGAGTTTAAATCACGCTCAGAAACTTTCAACGCCTGAGTATGACCCTGTTTATCAGGATATTCGTTTGAAAGACCGACTAAGCGTGGCGCAAACACCGCAAGAGCGGCAAGCCATCAAGGAACAAGCCGAAAACCTCACCCTGCGCCGAGGCATCAACCTTATCGGTGTGAAAAAAGGATTTAGTGAAGGGCAGAAAAAACGTTTTTATAACATTGAGAATTTCACGTTTAATTACGCTTACAATGAGGTAAATCACCACGATTATGAACTTGAATATGAGGACGAACAGAACGTGCGCACGGGCTTGCTTTACAACTATGCTTTTACGCCTAAAACGGTAGAGCCTTTCAAAAAATCACAACGTTTTTCAAGCAACAGGTATTGGAAATGGTTGGCTGACTTGAATTTGAATTTGTTGCCTGCCAGCGTAACGTTCTCGTCAAACATTACGCGTTCGTTCACTAAACAGCTTTTCAGAGACGTTTACTTTGAAGGTGTGGATATTACCAAGCAAAAAACAATGCCCGAGTTGCAGCAACGCAACTATTTGATGGATTATCAAGTGGGGATTAATTACAACATAACCCGTTCATTGCGAGTTAATTTCAATGCAACGAATAATAGCATCGTTCGGAATTATTATCTGTATGATGCCAACGGCGAAGTAACGGGCGTTCGGAAAGAAGCCGGTTTGTGGGATAATTTCTGGGATTTGGGCGACCCGAATCATTTCTTCTCCAAATTTCAAGTGAATTATGAACTTCCGTTTTCGAAGTTTCCGTTTTTGCAATTTATCAAGGCAAATTACACGTATTCAGGCGATTTCGATTGGCAACGAGGTTCACAAACCTTGTTGGAACTTGCCAAACACGACATCAATACGTTGCAAAACGCCAATACGCATAACTTGACCGCCAATATGTCTTTCGACCAGCTTTATGCCTATTTGGGAGTAAAACCCACACCGCGAAATGAAAAAGCAAGTGTCTGGAAGTCATTGGCTACGATGGTGAAACGTGCGGGAATCAACTATTCGGAAACCAACGGGACAACCTTGCCGGGTTATACCCAAAATGTTGGATTTTTAGGCACTACCAAGCCGTCGTTAGGTTTTATGTTCGGAAGTCAAGCCGACATCCGTTATGAAATGGCTAAAAAAGGATATTTAACCAATTTTGCCGATTTCAACGATCAGTTTTTGCAATCGAAAGAACGCGATTTGACCATTACGGCTAATTTGCAACCCATTCCGGATTTACAAATTGACCTGACCGCAAAACGCCAATACACAGATAATTACACCGAAACCTTTGAAGTTCCTAACCAAACTTATCAGAAATTGGTGGGCAACCAAGTGGGGAATTTCAACATTAATACGAACCTGATAGCCACCACGTTCTACAAGGTTGATGAATACAATTCGGAAGGATTTGAACAATTTAAGAAAAACAGAATTACCGTTGCCCGCCGATTGGCAACTCAGCGGGGCATTAACCTGAACGACCCTGCCAATATAGATGCCGACGGCTATCCGAAAGGTTTTGGAAAAACCAATCAGGCGGTGATGATTCCGGCGTTTTTGGCGGCATATTCGGGTCAGAGTGCCGAAGGCGTATCGCTTGGAGCATTTAAGAACATTCCGATTCCGGAGTGGAGCATTCGTTACACGGGCTTGATGCGCTTGGAGCCAATCAAAAAGGCTTTCCGCCGATTTAGTTTGTCGCACGCTTACAGAGCAAGCTATTCGCTCAGTGAATTCCGTACGAATTTGGAATACGACCCTGCCGATTTAAACAAAGTAAACGCTTCGGGCGATTTCCTCAATGAAAAACTCTTCACCAATGTAACGTTGGTGGAACAGTTCAATCCGCTGTTGCGCGCCGATATGGAGATGAAAAATTCGGTTAGTATTCTCGCCGAATTAGGCAGGGAACGAACCATTTCTATCAGTTTGGATAATGATTATCTGACCGAAATCATCAGTAAAGAGTACAAACTCGGGTTGGGTTATCGCATCAAAGATTTGCGTTTTGTTACCAAATTTGCCGGAACCCGAACCACCTTAAAAAGTGATTTAATACTGAAAGGAACGCTTTCATACCGCGATGAGTTTACCGTAATCCGAAATATGGAAGTGTTTAACAATCAAGTAACCGCCGGACAAACTAGCTGGATAGGCAACTTCTCGGCAGAATATAATTTGAGTAAAAGTTTGCTGGCATCGTACTATTTGCAGTATAATTTCTCAAAATCGGCGATATCCACTGCCTTCCCGCTGACTACCGTCAGAACGGGCTTGTCGTTGCGATACACGTTTAATTAATTGTAATTCACAGTAATACAAAGCCGAAAGCAAAATAAGGTTTTCGGCTTTGTTGTTTTAAAACGTACATATACAATGAGTAGCCTATTGATAGGGAATGGATTATATTCTTTCCGAAAAATTAATAAGGTGAAATTGTTTATTTTCGTTTTTCTTTAAAAAGTAAAATAAGAATGATTTTTTTGAAAGATAATACAATTGTTTGAATAAAAAACAGTTATCAAGATTTTAAAAATAAAAACGATGAAAAAAATACTTTTAATTGCCGTTTTGATAGGATTTTTACAATCCTGCACCGTGAATATGGATGTGACCTTCCATAAAGACCAAACCACCAGTTTTCTGATTGAGTTGGATGTCAAGGAAAGCGAAGGAGCTTCGGAGTTGCTGAAAACGATGCCGGATTCGTCCAATCAGAAACTGCCCAAAGATTGGAAAACGCTGTACCAACTCGCTGAGGAAGAGGGCAAACCCATTCACAAAGACTCGGTGGAATTGGCTAAAAAAATTGCCGTAAAAGGGCTGTTCGTAGGGGACACGCCCTCAGGATTTGCCTTTAAAATAGACCGACTTTCCAATCAGGAGTTGGACGAGATTGAAAAATCTGATAATAAGGAACATAAGATAATTTCGCCCTTTGTAAATTCGGCAGACGACTGGGACGGCAAACGCCTTGTTCTCGATATGGAAGAGCTTTTCAAAACAGGCTACGAAACCGACAAAACCGACAAAAAGACACAAAACGAAGCCGAAAGCAGTGGCGAACTTGAAGATAAAATACAAGATTTTGCCCAAATGCTTGAAATGCAAATCAATTTTACCTTCCGATTTGAAAACAAGATAAAATCTATCAAAGGGAAGCACGAGAATTTCAAAAAAATTGACGACCACACGGTGCAAGTCCGTAGGGAACTCAACGAGGAAACGAAAAAATCTAAAACAAACGACAAGAAAATTATCATTACCACGGAGTGATTTTTTTGGGGGAAGATTCAAAACTTTGGCAAGGTGTAAGAAGAAGTAAAGCAACAAGAACCCCAATAAACTTTATTTTAAGTACATTTGCAGAAACCGATTTTTAAGGATTATTTTAAAAATCCTCCGAAAAAAAGAAAATGAAACGAAAATAGTATCTCGAAGAAACAAAAAATTTAGTGAATATAGTTATTTAGAAATAAGTAGAATAGAGCAAAAAATGGGAACAAATTATAGTATTACCGAACAATTTGGTGTTAATCTTGCTGAACTTTTAGCCGAAAAAATCATTTTGGTTTATCCTGATTTTCAAGGAAAAAAGTTTATAAAAGAAGTGGAGCAAAGAGTAGAAGGACAAACCTATACACAACGCGTAGGGACGATTGCCGAGCTATTGCGAAAATACCTTCCCACGGATTACCAAACGGCATTACAGATTTTGGTAGCTATCTTGGGCGAGGAAAATCCAAACGAAACGGGAATGTTTACTCATTATTATTGGATTTTGCCCATCGGAAAGTTTGTACAGGAATACGGTACGGAACATTTTGAGGTATCTGTAAAGGCTATTGAGGAGATAACCAAAAGAAACACAGGCGAATACTGTATTCGTCCATACATCAGAAAATATCCTGAAAAGTCGCTAAAAATTATTGAAAAATGGGCAAAGTCGCCGAATTTTCATTTGAGACGATTGGCAAGTGAGGGACTTCGTCCGAAATTGCCTTGGGCGAGTAAATTGGACACTTTTATCAATAATCCAAAGCCTGTTTTTCGCATTTTGGAATTGCTCAAAGAAGACGAAATTATGTTCGTAAAGAAATCTGTTGCAAATCATTTAACGGATTGGCTTAAAGTGAATTATGAAGCGGTAGTGCCTCTTATCAGACGTTGGCAACAATCTGAAAATAAACATACTCAGTGGATTATCAAACGAGCTACAAGAAAGATTGAAGTGTAAAAAAGGATTATTTTCGTAATAAAAACAAAATTTATGAACCTAAAAAAATTATTACAAAACGTAGAAATCATTTCCCTTTCGGGGGAAACCAACCGCGAGGTGGGCAATATCGTGCAGGATTCAAGAGCCGTAAAATCCAACGACCTATTTATCGCCATCAAAGGAACGGCCGCTGACGGACATTTATTTATCGATAAAGCCATTGAAAACGGAGCGAAAACCCTTGTATGCGAGGAATTTCCGAAGGAAATTCCCTCCGAAATCACATATATAAAGGTAAAGGATAGTGTATCGGCATTAGCAACGATGGCATCCAATTTTTACGACAATCCGTCCGAAAGGCTCAAACTCGTGGGTATCACTGGCACTAACGGAAAAACCACCACCACGAGTCTGCTTTATCAGTTGTTCCGAAAAGTGGGCTACAAGGTGGGACTGATTTCCACCATCGCCATTTACGTCGATGACCAAAAATTCGAGACGAAAAACACCACGCCCGACATCTTGACTTTGAATAAATACCTGAAAATGATGGTCGATGCAGGTTGTCAGTATTGCTTTATGGAAGTCAGTTCGCACGGCGTGGAACAGCGTCGCATCGAGGGATTGCACTTTGCAGGGGGCGTTTTTACCAATCTGACGCACGACCACCTCGACTATCATCAGACCTTCGCCAACTATCGCGATGCCAAAAAGAAATTTTTCGACCGATTGCCCAAAACCGCTTTTGCCCTGACCAATATCGACGATAAAAACGGAAGCGTAATGCTCCAAAATACCAAAGCCCAACGCAAAACCTACGCCCTGAAATCCTTTGCCGATTATCGTTTGCAAATCCTTGAAAATCAGTTTTCGG
>NZ_JAUNKD010000064.1 GCF_030532915.1 Capnocytophaga sp. | reverse complement strand
CGAAAATCCAAAATATTGGCGTTTTTGCGTTTGCTGATAACGCCTTTAAAGCGAATACATTATGATTTCTCGCAAAAACGGAATAACCAAAATGGCGACCTTTATAGGCTGAAACACAACGGACAAGTTTGTTATTTACGTAAAGTGCTCAACGATAATTTCGACAAGGAACAGCGTCGTATTAAAATCATTGACGGTAATCAATTTAAGGCAAAATACATCTATACGGAGGGCGAACAAAAGCCTGTTTATCTGGGAACTATGTACTTGAACCGCGATGTGGATTATGCCGAAACGGGCGTTGATTTCATTGTTAAAATACCGTTGGAGGTTTGGAAACGGCAAAAAACCGAAACCAACCAAATCGGCGAATTGCGATTTTACGCCATTGAAGCGCTGATTGACTATTACAAGCTGGCGGGCAAACGCTATATTATTGAATTACTTTAAGTTATAAAAAATATGGATAGATTGATATTCAACCAAACAGGCGGTTTTCCGCTGACAACCGATATTTTAAACGCCTTGCAAAACGCTTATGCCGTGTTTAATTCAATCAGCGGATTATCAGGCAATTTGGCGATTTTGTCGGGTTGCGAGGCGCGTGGCAACAACATTTCGGACGGCTTCGTTGTTATTGGTAATGAGGTGTTTCCGTTCAAAGGCGGAACGGCATTGGCGGATAGTAGAGTTGTCGTCAAGGAAGAAATCGAAACCAAATTATTTGAAGATGGCACCTCAAAAGGCGTGATTGTCAAAAAGATAGCCACCTTCGGCAATGGCACAACCACGTACAACTGGGCTGATTTCAAACGGATTAAAAACCTGCAAGATATTAATAACCAATCATTTGAAAGTGAAAATTCACTTTTGAAACGCCTTGAAAAATTGGAACGGCGCGTAACGAAAACCGTGCCGATTGGCTTGGTTGCCATTTGGGACAGACCCGCCTACGAAATCCCCGAAGGTTGGGTGGAACATACTGAAATGCAGGGCTTTACGCCTGTCGGTCAAAAAGCAGGCGACACCGATTTCGGACGACTTGGCAAAACATTGGGAAGCAAAACACATAGACTGACAACCAGTGAATTACCTCGTACGGAGTTGGATATTATCAACAAAAACGGAAGCGGTTTTGAAGTTATGGGTAACGGACACCGAAGCATTGATAGTTGGCATCGTGGCGGCGGTCAGTGGGCAGGCGGTCATAATTTGCCTCAATGGGGCAAAGAGCGGGGAAGCCAGTTAAAAGCCTCACTTGCAGGTCAAGATTCGCCCCACAACAACATACAACCATCACGTATTGTGCGGTTTATCCGCTTCGTAGGCTTTAACGATTGATTTACAATAATTTATAACAACTAAAACACCGCTACCCCGTGCGGTTTGCCCCCTCTCCTTGGGAGAGGGGAACGGGGAGAGGAATGGCAACAAGAGAGCAATTAAAGAACTGGTTTTCAGAGCTTAAAAAACCTAACCAAAGCCAATTTTGGGCTTGGCTGGATTCGTTTATTCATAAGGAAGACAAAATACCGATGGATGCTGTCGAAGGCTTGGACAAAGCCCTCCAAGACACCGCCTCCGATACGCAATTTCAAGCGCATTTAACCGATAATGAGGCGCATTCGGATTTGTTCGCCCAAAAAGTGGACAAAGAAGACGGCAAAGGTTTAAGCACGAATGATTATTCGGACGAGGAAAAGCAAAAAGTTCATAATTCGGCTGATAAAACGGTTGTAAATCTGACCATTACGGGCGACGTGGACAAAATCGCCACGATTACTTTTGCCGACGGAACATCTATAAAAGCCTCGTTCAGGGATTTGGGGGTTGAAAACGTTGCGGATATAATGCTTAATTCGCTGAATTTCAATCACGAAACAGGCGTTTTGACGGGCTTGCGTTCGGATGGTCAGCAACTTACGGTAAACCTTGACGGGCGTTATTCGCTTCTTACGCATACGCATTCGTATAATGACTTGGAGGATTTGCCAACGCTCTTGCCCGAAGCGCCGAATGATGGAAAAGCCTATAACCGCAAAAATGGCGGGTGGGTAATCGTTACTAATCCGTTTGATTTTGAAGGTTCTACCGAATTGGGCAACGTCAATTTGAACACGATAACGCAACCCGGCGTGTATCGGCAAGACAGAGGAGCGTATGCCAACAAAGCGAATAATTATCCCGCCAATAACATTCGGGGCGGTTCGCTTTATGTGTTGCCCGTAAGTTCGCCCGATGCGTCAAACATTTTTCATCAGCTATTTGTTTCGGGCGGCACAACCAATACAGGCACAAATACAGCTTATTATTACGAAGTGCCGCGTGTGTTTTTAAGAAAATACGTTCGTGGCGGTAAATGGGTGGGTTGGTTTGAGCTTTCCTCAACCAAACGAATTTTAAGCCAATCGGCAAACGCTTTTACAACCGATGACCAAATAGAAGAATTAAGCCAATATGAAGCCACTGTATTGCTTCCTGATAGTGAGGTAACTATAACCATTAACAAAGGAAAACGCACGCATATCACGTATGTGCAAACCGCTGAAAAAACCGTTACGCTCACTGCCCAAGACGGATTGACCCTCATCGGAAAAACATCGTTTGAAGGCAAAATCGGGCAGGAGATTAAAATTGTTTTGGCGGAAAATACAGCCTACGTTTCGGGCGGGGAGGCTGATTTTCCCGAAGCACCCACCGACGGGAAGGAATATTTGCGTCAAAATAAGACGTGGAAAGCATTCACCGGCTGGCAGTTCAAGGAGTTAGGTACGGAAAATCTAAATAATATTAAAACGGCTGGTTTTTATGGGAAATACAATTCATCAGAAGCTACCGTAGCACGGAACTATCCATATGATGCCATTCGTGGAGGGCATTTGTTTGTGCTTCCGATGACAACAAACGCCAGCACGCTGACTGTTTTTCAGGTTTATTTTGCCGCCGGAACGCAAAACTCAGGAGACTACACGAACAGTGCGCGGATTTTTATGCGGGCGTTCGTCAATAATAGTAAGTGGTTGCCTTGGCGTGAGTTTGACGGCGGAAAAATCCACAACCTCACCGAAACGGCTCAGAATTTGGCTTCGGCTTTTCAAAGCAAATTCCCAACGAGTGGAAGCACTTTTGTGGTAAATCAAGCCACTACAATAACCGTCGCCAACACCACGCAAGTGGTTACGTATGTGAAAAATACGGCTGAAAATCTGACGTTTACGCCCACAAGCGGTGTGGGCATCATCGGGGATAAGGTAGTAACGGCTCCCATTGGTACGCTGGTTCATTTGGTTTGTAATGGGGCAACGGCTTTTGTGTGTTACGCAAAGGAAAACACGCCTGCAAATTCAAACAATAACATTTTGGTTTTCAGCGCTACACGTAGCACGTTGAATCTTGATAAGACGCACGCAGGCAAAACCATTGTTGTTACGGATATGACACGCAATATCACGTTGGACACGTCAAATTTCCCCGACAATGCGGAATGTTCCATTATTAAACTAACTGATAATTATCATATTAACATAACTCCTTCACCTTCAAAGGGTTTCCCTATTAAAGGAAAAGCAATGAGTTCGGCGTATCTGTTAAAAGTGGGCGGCTCGGTGTATATCAAAAATGACGAAATTTTTCTATAATGAAACTCGGTAACTATATAAAAGGCAGGGGAATAGATAACAGAATTACAGGAATTTACTTTGGGTTTTCCCGTATTGACAGGATAGAATATGCCGTGAATAATCTTGGCAGAATATATGAACGAAACCAGCCGTTATTTGTTCAGCCTCAGGATGGTTTTTTCGGTTTTCATTACTATGAAAAATACATTGCCAGTGGCAACAACTGGCTGGAAAATGACGTAAGTAACACTTTTGTACTAAACATCAGTTTGTCTGCTGGATATTCAAATATAGAAATACTTATAGATGAGCAATTTAAATTGTTGTATGTACACGATGTTCTCATTGAGCCTATACATAAAGCCTACGTAACCATTCGATTTAAAAAAAGTTTTCAAGATTTGTTGAGACAAAATAAAGGCAATGTATATATGCTTAAATTTCAGATTTGTACAGAGTTATTTTCCAAAGAATTAAAATTTAAAATCAAATAAAAAATGCAACTAACAAAGAATTTTACAAAGAAAGAATTTGAGTGCCGAGACGGGTCGGTAATGCCCCTGCAGGTGCTTGAAAACGTGAAGATTGTAGCTGAGCAACTGCAAATTTTGCGCGATTTTGTGGGCAAAAGCATCGTGATTAACAGCGGATATCGGTCGCCCAGCTACAACAAACGCGTGGGCGGCGCGCCCAAATCACAGCACCTCTTGGGCAAAGCTGCCGACATTACCATTGTGGGACTTTCACCGAAAAAAGTCGCCCAAATCATTGAAAATCTGATAAAAGAGGGCAAAATGAAGCAAGGCGGCATCGGGATTTACAAAGGTTTTACGCATTACGATATTCGAGGCGTAAAAGCGCGGTGGGATTTTTCAAACAAGTAAAAAAAAGTATTGAAAATGAGAATTTTAATTTTATTAATCTGCCTTTTGGGGCTTACGAGTTGCAAAACCAAGTTATTGCACATTTTTAAGAAAGAAGAAAAAAGCAAGGAAAATGTGCAAATAAATCAAGAAAACAGCGTAAAAACCGAAAAATCAGGGCAAAAAACCGAATTTCAATTTGCTGAAAATGACGACGTTGAAATAGAACTGGAAAGCGACAAGGATAGTTTGGGCAATTCCAAATCAATGAGTTACAGCGTAACCCGAAGCAATGGCACCCAAACAGTAGTGGTAACGGGCGGGCGAATGAAAATGCGCGCAAAACGCTCTAAAACCACGCAAACCAGTCGGAAAGATACTGTATATAAGGAAGATACGAGTAATAAAGCTGTTATAAATAAGCAAAGTGAGCGGTCTAATTCGGAATTTAAAAAAGAAAAAGACGTTGAAGTTAAAGGGTTTACCTTTGGGGTTTATTTTTCTTTAATCTTTTGGATTTTGGTGGTTTTAGCTTTGCTTTTCCTTGCTTGGCGATTGAAGTTGTTTCGGCAAGTTCCTGCCATAATAACGAAGTTTAAACGGCTTTTAAAAAGGATTTAAACGGTTGGGAAACGAGCCTTATAATTCGCCTTTGTCCGCTTATACATAGCTGTAAGTCTGCAAGTAAAAAAGGATTTTTGGAGGGTAAAAAAATGTCCTCCGCTTTAAAAAACTTCCTACATCTTTTAAACATAAGCACACAGGCTACGGAGGACAAATATGTCTTCTGTGTCTGTGTGCTTTTTATGTTTATTGATGTAGGAACTGCAAATGTACAAAAAATTTTTAGAAATGAAAGAAACAAAAACAAATCGCCCGTGCGGCTCGCACTGGCAGAGAACGCCAATTAGTTATTACGGAGGCAAACAAACGATGTTGCCACATATTATTCCGCTCATTCCCGAGCATCAAATTTATGTAGAACCCTTTTTCGGAGGCGGTGCAGTTTTCTGGGCAAAACAGCCCGCCAAAAGTGAAATCATTAACGATTTTAACGCCAATGTGGTAAACTTCTACAATGTTTTAAAATCGGATTTTGAAGCACTTAAAGCGTTGGTTAATAAGACAATCGTAAGCCGTGAGGCGTATAAATCGGCGCTTGTAATGTATCATTCGCCCTTTTTGTTTTCGCCGGTGCAACGTGCTTGGGCGTTTTGGTACGCCACCAATGCGGGCTTTTCCAATCAAATTCAAAATTGCCGTTTCGACCGCAAGGGCAAAAATGCAATAGGATTGATTAACAAAGTGTTGCAATTTTCAGAAGACTATGCCGAACGCTTGCAACACGTGCAAATTGAAAACAACGATGCTTGTGCTGTGATTGCTTCGCACGATAGTGAAAACTCGTTCATATATTGCGACCCGCCCTATGTAGGAGCACGACAAGGGCATTACGGAGGCTATACGCAAGAACATTTTAACGAGCTACTTAACGCATTATCAAAGGTTAAAGGCAAGTTTTTGTTAAGTAGTTATCAAAATGACGAGTTGTTAAAGTATGTGGAGCAGTTCGGCTGGTATCAAAAGGAAATTGCCTTGCATTTGGGGTCGTCGTCCGTAAAGGGTAGAAAGAGAAAAGAAATATTAACGGCTAATTACAATATAAATGAATGAAATAAAGCGAATTATTGTACAAAGTAGCAGAATGGGGAATTTAGTTATCAAACGAATTTCCAAAGAAAAAGCAAAAAGTTTAATCATTGAAAATCATTATAGTAAGAAATTAGGAGCAAATCACGGATTGTTCAATTATGGCATTTTCCGAGAGAGGCAAGAGGCTGAAAATGAATGTTTAGGCGTAGCGGTGTATGGTTATATGATGCATCCGAAGGCTCGGCATTTTACGCACCCTAATCCGCAAGCGATGATGTTGGAACTCAATAGAATGTGGATAAGTGATGAACTGGGTAAGAATGCCGAAACGATACTTATCAGTCGCTCGTTGAAGCTGTTACGTGAGGATTGTCCGAACTGTGTAGCTGTCCAAAGTTTTGCCGATGGTCGGTTGGGTTGCGGAACGATTTACAAAGCGGCGAACTTCAAGTATTACGGGCATCACAAAACAACCTTTGTCAAAAACAAACGTACGGGTGAAATTAGCCACGAAATGAACTTTACCCGAATGGATAGCAAGGGAATGTATTTACGTAATAATTTGGCGTTTTTGCTGGGCGATGTAGATGTTTTTCAAGTAAATACCTATCGGTATATTTTTCCGCTATGCAAATGTTTTAGGTATAATAAGCCCGCACAGCCTTACCCCGCATATAATAGAGGCACAACGCCTTTTGAGTGGCAACGCAACCGCAAGCTCATTAAAGAGAGGCTGATTAAGTTCATAAGTGAATTGGAATAAAAAACACGGCAATTTAACCGTGTTTTTGTGTTTTTTGGATATCTTTGCAGTGATGATGAAATTCCGAAAAAAATGTACATTTCATTTTGAATTTTGGTACATTTGGTTTTGCGGAATATATTTAAGCTAATTTTTTCACGCCACACCATTAAAAACCAAAAAAGTCTGATTCGTTTTGAATCAGACTTTTATT
>NZ_JAUNKD010000021.1 GCF_030532915.1 Capnocytophaga sp. | reverse complement strand
TACCCCCAACCCGAAAAAACGGGAGCGAAATAATTTTAACAAGTTGGCGGGCAAAAAATTTAATACGAAAAATAACCAATTTAAACAATATACCCAATGGCATACAATAGAAAAAATTTATTAGTAAAAATGATTGAAGTACAAGAGATAACCTATTTTCAAAAACATAAAATAGGCTTGAACTTACAAGAAATTTATTTCAAAATCATAGAATGCAGGTATTTTATTTGTTATCGGACGTTTCACGAATACATAGGAACGCCCGCAAAAAAACAATTAAAAGCCCTTGTTACAGAAAAAGAGTTTGAAAAACTAATGAAAGAGATAAAAGAAAGAATATCAGAGTATTTAATTAAAAAACCGTTGAATATATGAACACATTAAACAAATGGCACGAAATGAACGAAGCCGAACCCGAAAAACAGTATTTCAAAGCCCGAACCCATAACAAAGAAACGTACAGAAAAGCCGTACAGCTACACATACAGGGTTTTAATAACAAGCAAATAGCCCACCAGTTGGGCGTAACGGAGCAAACCGTTGGCGTATGGATAAAGAAAGCCAAAGCCGATATTTTAGTAATTGAAAAAAACATATCACGCCTACACGCCCATATTGGGGAACTAATAACCCAAAACGCCCCCGCAAAGGAAATAAATATGCTTGTTTCAGTACTGGAAAAGTACCAAAAAATTAGCTTTGGCGTTTTCTAATGATAACACCCGAACGCCCCGAAATAACGCAAATAAAAGGCTGAAAAGCGGTTTTTATGCATTTCTGTTAAATTGGTGTTTCATTTTTGAACGAAAAAATGAAGATATTTTTTGACATAAGCCGAAAAATAAACATTAGCCCGCCCAAAAAACAACGTTTCAGAACCATTTTTTTAACCGAAAAACGCCAATTTTCAGAAAAAAGCGTATATTTGCAATTCCAAAATATCCATTACATAGATAGAAATAAAGATTTTGCCCGTGTGGTATGGTGGCGGTGCGCGAAAGCCCCGCAAACGCAATGGATGGCGTTGGAACACCTAAACCGTACGGGTATATATTTTTCCAAAACATCCAAAAAATGAGTACAAAAAATGTAACATTGCAAGAGCTATTAAAAAAGTTAAACGCCGTAAAACAAACGCAAACAGGCAATTACACAACCATTAATTTAGACGGCGACTATCCGTATTACAGCCTAATTAATTCAGTAGGCAGTCTTATAAATACCGCCGTTGGAGCGTTATATTACAAAGTAGAAAGCGACCAAGAAATTAACGCCAAAGAAATAGTAAACATTCACAGTATTATAGATGTTTTGAAGATAGCTGAACAAATAACGTTTAGTATGTACGATGAAGCCGATGTACTGGATACGCTTCACACAATGAAAGAATAAAGGCAGTTGTTAAGTGTTCTTAACAACTGAAAAGAGAAAAGCCGTGTATTAAATTACACGGCTTTTTGTATTCAAAATATTTTAGTACAACGGCAGGCGTTTGCCTTTATGAAGTACGGGGCAAAGGTAGTAAAAAAGTCCGACCCGCCAAACACATTTTTACGCTTCAAAAAAAACCTAAAAAATCGTTGTTTGGTTTTTGGTTGTACAACGGTTGTACAAATTAACAAAACAAAAAGGATAACTATTTATAAATTAAATAATTATCCTTTTTAGTTGTGGAGTCGGAGAGAATCGAACTCTCGTCCAAATAAGCAATTCAAATGCTTTCTACATACTTAGTTTTTGTTTGATTTTCGTCGGATTGCTGACCAAAAACCGCCCACAACCCGCTTAGTTTCCTAAAATTGGAATTTTCGGCGGAAACGTACCTCCAATTCAATGTTGACTTTTATGGTGCCTCTGTACGAACCGCCGTCAACAAGGGCTTTTCAGAGACATCTCGCTTCCCTACCTTGTAGAGACTTAGCCAGAAATCTTACTAAACTTCAGATTAGGCAGCAAGAGCGTAGTTATTCTCGCCATTTAAAAAGTTTGAAATAGAGATTAACGAGCATTAATTTCATAGCTCGGTATGCTTACATTTCAATTCGACTTACTGTCAAAACCGGTCGACCCCAAATGTCCGGCAAAAGTACAACCTTTTTTTGAATATGCAAAAAAGGGAATTGAATCAATTCCCTTTTTACAATAAATATTTATTGTTATGAAAAAGATTTTACGCCAATGCTTCGGCACCACCCACGATTTCGAGAATTTCGCCCGTGATGGCTGCCTGACGTGCCTTATTGTAAGTCAGTTTGAGTTGGTTACGCAACTCATTGGCATTGTCGGTGGCTTTGTGCATTGCCGTCATTCGTGCCCCGTGTTCAGAAGCGACAGAATCACGCAAGGCTTTGAAAATCTGCGTTTTTAATGAACGCGGAATGAGTTCTTTCACGATTTCTTCTTTCGAGGGTTCGTACAGATAATCCGTTGCCGATTGCACCTCTTCGTTTTCTATCGCTTGGATAGGCAAGAATGTTTCCTCTGTAACTATCTGTGTAGCAGCATTCTTAAAACTATTGTACACCAACACGATTTTATCAAACTGCCCCGAAGTGTACAATTCCATCAACTCGGAAGCCAATTCGGCAGCCGCCGCGTAGGTCAAATCGTCAAAAATATGCGTTTCGTATTTGAAAACCTTATCGGTTTTTTTCAAAATGTCATTTCCTTTCTTGCCGACCGTATAAAACTGAACGTTCAAGTTTCGGTATTTGCCTTCTTCCAACTCCAACGCCTTTTTAACGATATTGGAATTGAACGCCCCGCAAAGTCCTCTGTTGGAAGTTATCGGAACAATCAATACATTCTTAATTTCCTCATTGCGTTCGTTGTAGATACTATCATTACCCAAAGCGGAACTGAGTTGCTCCAACAATTGTTTTAGTTTGTAAGCATAGGGTTTCATCGCGATGATGGCATCTTGGGCTTTTTTGAGTTTTGCCGCCGATACCATTTTCATCGCTCCCGTAATCTGCATCGTAGAGCTTACCGATGAAATCCTGCTTCGTATTTCTTTTAAATTTGCCATAAATGAATGACTAAATTGTTTATTTTTGTTAGTTATTTTCTTGTTGTTCTTTTCCTTAGATGAAAAGAACCAAAAATCAAGGCTTTGGATACTCCACTAAAAATCAGATGAATTCCGCTGAAAATTTCCAAACTCGCTTCGCTCAAACAGTGGAAATTTTCCACGCTACATTCATTGATTTTCTTAACGTTTCGTCTCCAATGCCGTTTATCAACACTCAAAATCAAAGTTCTTCAAAGCGATACAAAAAACTATGATTTAATTATATTTTATATAACTTTCTGCCTTTTTACGAACTTCCAAATTGGATTTTAACAATCCTCTATCGGCTTGCTCAATCCCTCTTTTGATGGATTCAGTTTGTGGTTGTGAGAACTCCGCCGAAGCTGTTTGTTCCTTCTCATACGGAACACCCATCTTCTTTAAAATTTCCTCTATAAAGAAACTCTCTTCCACCGATGTTGGTTTTACTATAATATTCATAACCAATTATTTAAAAATCCGTAAAAGTTATTTGCAAAGAATTTGCCGAACTTTAAGCTAAAAATCAATCTTTGCCAAATGTTGCACTTGGCAAAGATGATGACATTATTTTGCGTACTTTTCTGCGATTTCTTTGGCTACTTTTTCAAGCGTTCCAGTGATTTCATCTGTGAGTTGCCCTGCTTTAAGTCCGTCCAAAACATTGCGGTGTTGCAGGTTCAAGAATTCCAAATATTCTTTTTCAAATTCTTTTACCTTATTTACAGGCACTTGACGAAGCAAGTTTTTCGACCCCACATAGATAATTGCAATCTGATTTTCAACCGTATATGGGTCGTTTTGTGATTGCTTCAAAATCTCCACGTTGCGCTTTCCTTTTTCGATAACGTTCATTGTGGCAGCATCTAAGTCTGAACCGAATTTCGCAAACGCCTCTAACTCACGATATTGTGCTTGGTCGAGTTTCAACGTTCCCGCTACTTTTTTCATCGATTTGATTTGAGCCGAACCTCCTACACGCGATACCGAAATACCCACGTTGATAGCAGGACGCACGCCCGAGTTAAACAAATCAGACTCCAAGAAAATCTGTCCGTCCGTAATTGAAATCACGTTGGTTGGAATATATGCCGAAACGTCTCCCGCTTGCGTTTCAATAATCGGAAGTGCCGTAAGTGACCCGCCTCCTTTTACCAAATGCTTGATGCTTTCCGGTAAGTCATTCATTTTCTTAGCGATGCTATCATCAGCGATTACCTTTGCAGCTCTTTCAAGCAAACGTGAATGCAGGTAGAAAACGTCCCCGGGGTACGCCTCACGTCCGGGTGGACGACGAAGCAACAATGACACCTCACGATACGCCACCGCTTGTTTTGACAAATCATCATAAACAATCAAAGCCGGACGACCCGTATCACGGAAAAACTCTCCAATGGCAGCCCCCGCAAACGGAGCATACACCTGCATTGGTGCCGGATCAGAAGCGTTTGCCGCTACGATGGTAGTGTAAGCCAACGCCCCGTGGTCTTCCAACGTTTTGGCAATGGCAGCCACCGTTGAGGCTTTCTGTCCGATAGCCACATATATGCAGTACACAGGTTTTCCTGCGTCGTAAAATTCTTTTTGGTTCAGAATGGTGTCGATACAAACCGTAGTTTTTCCCGTTTGGCGGTCTCCAATCACCAACTCACGTTGCCCGCGTCCGATAGGAATCATCGCATCAACGGATTTGATTCCCGTTTGCAATGGTTCGTTTACCGGCTGACGGAAGATAACCCCCGGTGCTTTACGCTCCAACGGCATTTCGTACAACTGACCCGTGATAGGTCCTTTTCCGTCAATGGGATTTCCGAGCGTATCAACCACACGCCCCACGATGCCGTCACCCACTTTGATAGAGGCAATTAGCCCCGTTCTTTTTACGGTATCGCCTTCTTTGATGTCGGTCGAAGCCCCCAAAAGGGTGATACCTACGTTATCTTCTTCGAGGTTCAACACGATTCCTTGCAAACCGTTGTCGAACTGCACTAATTCTCCGTATTGGGCATTTGACAAACCGAAGATACGGGCAATACCGTCACCCACCTGCAACACCGTCCCCACTTCTTCAAGCGAGGCTGCTACGTCAAAATTGCCTAATTGTTCTTTTAAAATTGCTGAAATTTCAGCCGCTTTTATTTCTGCCATTTTAGTTATATTTGTGTTTATGTCTGTGTCAAACAGCTATATTATTTTATCTTTATTTCCAATTACTTACACGAACAAATTTTCTTTAAAATTGCGTTCGATGGTTGCCAATTTATGGGCTACGCTGGCATTGTATTGAGCATCACCCACACGGAGGATAAACCCGCCGATGATGTTAGGGTCTATCTTATTTTTAAGTTCGATATTGGCATTGCCCGTAAGTTCGCCCACCTTTTGCAACACTTGTGTTTTGAGCTGGTCAGTAAGCGGAACTGCCGTGGTTACGTAAGCCGTTTTGTTGTTTTTGTGTTCGTTGTAATAGGCGATGAACTTCTGGGCTACCAAATTAATGATGGGAAGCCTTTTGTTCTGTTCCAACAATTTAAACAGATGTTGCGTTTCGGTGGAAAGGTTGGTAAAAACTTTGTTTAAAACATTTCGCTTTACGGAAACTTTCACCACCGGCGATGCCAACAATCGGTTTAAATCCTTGTGTTCTTCTATGGTTTTGTGTATCAATTGCATATCTTGGAACACCTTTTCAAGCGAATGGCTTTGTAGGGAATGCTCCAAGAGTGCTTTTGCATATCTGCCCGCTGCTCTAAATCCTTCGTACATAATCAATTAGTTTAAAGTAGCTTGTTTTAAATAATCGTTGATGAGCGTGGCTTGTTTTTGTTGGTCGGCAAGCTCGTCTTTCATCACTTTTCGGGCAATGTCCACCGATAGGGTAGCCACTTTTTCTTTAAGTTGTGCCACTGCCATTTTTTTCTCGGCATCGATGCTTTGTTTGGCTTGCTCAATGAGTTTTTGCCCTTCTTTTTGAGCTTCTTCTTTGGCTTCGGCTACGATTTTGTCTTTGAGTTCTTTGGCTTCTTTTAGCATTTGGTCACGCTCAGCACGGGCTTCGGCAAGCAATCGCTCGTTATCGGCTTTTAGGTTTGCCATTTGTTTGCGTGCTTCTTCGGCGGCTTCAAGCGCGTTATTGATAGAATCCTCACGTTGTTTTACCGCCGAAAGGATAGGTTTCCAAGCGTATTTGGACAATAAAAAGAGTAGAACGACAAAGATTAATGTCGCCCAAAACAAAAAACTTTCAGGATGTGTAACGTTCATTACTTAAAATTTATTTTAGTGAATCAATTTATTTTTTTGCAAAAAAACCACCTTGCAACCAACCGTTGCAAGATGATTTTTGAACTTAACTATTTTGCGATTAACGCAACTACCACAGCAAAAAGGGCAACACCCTCAATAAGAGCGGCAGCGATAATCATAGCTGTTTGAATTTTTGAAGCTGCTTCGGGCTGACGAGCTATACCTTCCATAGCGGCTGCTCCAATTTTACCAATCCCGAAACCTGCTGCCAAAGCTGCAATAGCAGCCCCAATTCCTCCTAAAGCTAAAGTCATAATAAAAAAATTAAATGTTAATAAAAAATATAATTATAAAAATCGTTAAATCAGCAAATTAATGATGTTCTTCTTCAACAGCCTGCCCGATAAACAATGCCGAAAGCAATGTAAAAACATAAGCCTGCAACACCGCCACCAACAATTCCAAAATGTTAATAAACAATGCAAAAGCAATGGAAACAGGCGAAACTAAAAGCGTTTTGAAAATGAAAATCAACGAAATCAAACTCAAAATGATGATATGCCCCGCTGTGATGTTGGCAAACAAACGCACCATCAAGGCAAAAGGTTTGGTGAACATCCCTAAAATTTCAACGGGAATCATAATCGGCAAGAGCCAAGCGGGAACACCGGGCGTAGCAAAAATATGTTTCCAATAGTTTTTGTTGCTGCTAAACAGCGTTACCAAAAAGGTAACTACCGCCAAAAATCCGGTGAAGAGAATATCATTGGTAAGCGTTCCGGCAAACGGGAAAAACGGAATCAATCCGAATAGATTTCCGAACCAAATCAAAAAGAAAATCGTTAAAAGATAAGGCATATAACGAGCGTATTTTTTCTCGCCTATTTGCGGAACGGCAATATCATCACGCACAAAAAGAACGATTGGCTCCAAAACAGCCGCAACACCTTTGGGTGCTTTTTGATTTTTTTTGTAAGAACGTGCCATCGGGATAAAAACCACCAACAACAGCAACGAAACCAAAATCATTGAAAATACGTTCTTTGTAATGGAAAAGCTAAGCGGTTGTGCGTTGGTTACGTGTCCGTTTGCGTCAAACGACAGACTTCCGTCGGCGTTGGCGTAGTAAATCCCTTCGTGAAAACGACTGAATTTCATTCCGTTGCGTTCAACAGCCACTTTTCCGTCATTGTCGTGATGAAATTCACTTGACATAAAGGTAACCAAACCATTGTCCGTCCAGAGGATTACGGGAAGTGGCAAGGACATTGATTTTCCTTGATAATCAGCAATATGAAATTCGTGCGAATTTCCGATATGGTGCATAATCATTCCTACCGGGTCAAACGCTTCATCGTTTTTGCTTGTTTCGGAAGAAAATCCTTGAAACGGCAACAAAAACAACAATAATAGAGTGATTTTTTGCATTATTCTTCTTGTTATCATCAGAATTTTATAAAAAATAAAAAATACGACTTTTCTTGGTCGGGCAAATATACATTTTCACGCAGAATTAAGAAAATTTTTAGAATGTTTTTTTTGAGTCTAAATTACTTTTTTTTATAACCTGTTGATAATAAACAACTTTTAAAGCTTGTTTAAAATCATTGTTTTTCAAGATTTTTACACCGAATACGAAACACTCCACTCGCCATTCGCTTCAAAAAAATCAGTCATTAACCAAAAAAAAGAAAGCAATGTTTTCAAAATGTTAAAATTTATGTTTTATTTGTTTTTAATTATTTTTAGACATACATTTGCAAACAAATCTTTTACAAGAAATTAATAAATATTAATCAAACACTTAGATTTATGAAAAGAAAAATTTTATCTTTCGTTTTAGCGACAGGGATTTTCGTTTCTTGCCAACAAGAAGAAAGTGCTGCATCTTTTACAGATGAAACTACCACCACAGTGCTGCCCCCTGAAACAAGTGAAACCGTGAATTCAAATATGTTGGCTCTGGTTGCCCTAACAGGACAGACACACATTTCGGCAAAAGAGGCACAAGAAACCGCCCTACTTACCGCCACTCAAATGCGTGAAGTGGAGGGCATTATAACCAAATCACCTCTACAAATTGCTTCAACAGAAGTGGTTAGGGCGGGTTCGCGCAAACCATACGTGCCTACCAAATCAAGTGAACAAGAACAAGCCGATGTGTACGTGATTAATTTTGCCAACAATCAAGGTTATGTCGTCACTTCTGCTGACAGGCGCGTACCGGGCGTGCTTGCTTATAACTCACACGGCTCCTTAGGCAAAGCACCAAGCAACCCTGGTCAAGCAATTCTTTTTGAATACGTTGAAGACTACATAAACCAAGAACGTGAAAAATTCGAGGAAAACAAAGAAAATTTAAAAACCCAAGCCGAAGAACTCATTTTTAAGCAACTTCCAAAAGAAAAACAAGAAGAACTTGTTAAACAAGGGTATTTTGATAGAGAAGGGAAACGAGTGAAGACGAAACACTCATCAGAAGGAATGAATTTCAATTCCCACGAAGAATACAGAGAATGGTTTTGTTCTGTTTATGGAGTTGACATAACCTTTACAAATTGGCATCCACAGATGGATGATTATAAAAAGGAATTAGAAAATGGTTACAGAAAGGAAGATCATTGGAGAATTGAACATAAAATAGCTCCTTTACTGAAAACTCTTTGGGGACAAAGTGGAGATTACAACAATATGGTTCCTTTAAAATGTAGTAATGATGAGGCTCCCGTAGGTTGTGTTGCTACTGCCGTGGGACAATTAATGGCATACCACAAAAAACCGGCGGTTTTCAAAGGGCGGACAATGCACTGGAATGAGATGACAAAGGTGGATAGCGGAGATATGTTTTCTAACGTTTATAGTTTGGGGATTAGCAACAATATTACCGCCAAGGAAGATATACAATATTTATTGGCAAAATTAGGAGATGGGGATCTGTTAGATATGAACTACGGTTGTGATGGCAGTGGAGCATCTACTAATAACGCCGAAGATACTTTTAAAAAATTAGGGTACAATGTTAGGCAAGTAAATGGTAATATATGGGAAGCTATCAGAGAAATACAGAAAGGGACCCCCGTATATATGGATGGTTGTTCTAAAAAAATTAGCCATCGGTTTTTAGGTATCCGATATAACACAACTTATGAAAATTGCCATGCTTGGGTAATTGATGGTTATGTCCAAATGAGGCAACCTATAAGAACTTTTTACGTTTCCAACTGTTACGACGACCTTATAGCTTCTTACGAGGTTCATTCAAGTAATATTTTTGAGTTAGTACACCAAAATTTTGGCTGGGGAGAAAACAGTTTATTTTTAGATGGTTCCCTACGTAAGTACGGAATAGAAAATGACAATTCAGGATGGTATAGGGCTGGTATTTTTGATGCAAGCCTTAACCAATATGGCTCATCAAGTTATAAGTCCAATAACAAAAAAGACTACAAAGAAGCAAACAAAATGTTAATTGTAAAATAAACTATTATGAAAAAAATATTCTTATTCATATCAACGGTACTCCTTTCAATAAGTTGCTCAAAAAACAAACAAATTTGCCATGTTCCTCCTCCTGTGCTTAGTTTGCTTATTAATAAAGAATCAGAAACTTACAAAGAATTTATAAATTCAGCAGGAAATCTCAACGAGAACACTGTTAAGATGTACAAAGAGGTTAATACTATCAAAAAAAATTATCCTTTGGCACTTGACAACACTTACAAAAAAGGCTATTTAAGAATTTTTATTCCACTGGATTCCAAAAATGACATTTACACAGGAAAAACCGAAACGCTGTATTTACAAAATTCGGCAAAAACATATAAAATAGAAGTAAACGGATATATGCAAAACAAGGGTTGTGGCTTCGTTGCATATACAAATGAAATCCGTGTTGATGGCATTAAAATCGAAGAAAATTATTTAGCAAAATAACCAAAATGCTCCGGCAGTGAGTGCACTGCCGGAGTTCTTAAACCAAAACCTATGCGTTTTTATATTTTACTGGCACTGACTGCATTGCTTTTTTCTTGCCAAAGCGAAAACCTTCCAAACAAGCAGCCTCAAAAACACGAAATTACATTGGTGTATATGATTGCCGATAATGACCTTGCTCCTTATGCCCTAAAAGATATCAACGAAATGGAGCGGGCGTTTATCCCAAACGGGCGCGACAAATGGTTGGTTTACATCGATACGTATGCTTCAGCAGGACTGCCGCAACACCCTGTACTTCTTGAAATTACACCTGACACTTCCGATGAGGTGAAATCAAAAATCATCTACACCTATCCTGAACAAAATTCTGCCGATAAGCACGTTTTTCAAAGCGTTTTAAAAGATGCCTTTTCGGTGTATCGGGGCACAAACCACCCCAAAGGACTCGTTTTATGGTCACACGGAAACGCTTGGCTTCCAAATGATTATCACATTGACAACAACCGAAACACAGCAAAAAACATCACAACGCCTTTCTTTAAATCATTCGGAAAAGACAATGTGCCTACTGACTCGGCTATGGAAATCACAGAACTTGCCGAAAGCCTCACCCCATATCACTTTGATTATCTGCTGTTTGACGCTTGTTTTATGGCTTCAATTGAAGTGTTGTATGAACTGCGCCACACAGCTGATTTTTTCATCGCTTCACCTGCCGAAATTTTAGCCGATGGTTTTCCGTACCAACAAATAATTCCGTACCTAACTAACAATCTGCAACTTGAAAAAGCTGTCAAAACCTACTACGAGTATTACGCCTCACAAAAAGGGGCTTACCAGTCTGCCACTGTCACGTTGATTAACGGTCAGTTTCTGGAACATTTGGCTCAGATTTGTAGAAAAATAACCACTGAAATGAAAAAAACCACTAAATTACAAATTGATGATTTACAACAATATAGCCGAAATAACGAAAAATTGTTATTTGACCTAAAACAGATTTTACACTCCCAACCCAATGCTATTCCCGAAATAAACGATTGCTGGCAAAAACTTTGTAAAGTGGAAAAGCACACCACCAAAATGGCTAATTTGTCCCTTGATAACTGCCACGGAATCAGCGCATATTTATTCAACTCAAACACATCACTCAATGAAAGTTACAAACAATTATCGTGGTACAAAACCACTAATTTGGCTTCTTATTTTGGCTATTAGTCCGTTTTTAGGCGTTTTTTCTTGTTCAAAAACCGCTTCTGAACCCGAAAAATACCAAATTAACGTACAAAATAACTATTTTGAACCCGTTTCCGTTACCATTGACGGATTCTTTTCAGAAAATTTCACAAAAGAAGGCATATCCAACACCTTTTTCCTTCCCAAAGGAAAACATTTGATTGTCTGCACCACCCAATCACGCTTAAAAATAGAAAATTCCGTTACATTACAAGGCAGTCAAGAGCGAATCCTTATTTCAATTACCCCAAAAGGAAAAATCGTAATCGCACAACAATAGAATCATTTTAATAATCTACTGTTATTGAGGCGTTATTCTGCGGATTTTAATATTAAAAGCCACGAATAAAAGCGTCATAAACGGACTAATAAGATTAAAAAACGCGTACGGCAGATACGTAAGTGTCGGGATTCCAAGAACCCCGCTATTATACGCCGCACAGGTGTTCCAAGGGATTAACACCGAGGTTACCGTACCTGAATCTTCCAAGGTGCGACTCAAATTTTCAGGCGCCAATCCCTTTCGGGCGTATGCCTTTGCGAACATTTTTCCCGGAACGACAAGCGCCAAATACTGGTCGGACGTGGTGATATTCAGCGCCAAACAACTAATTACCGTACTGGCAAACAACCCAAAAACGGAAGTAAACAAATCAAGCAAAAATTGCGTAATCCGCTCCAAAGCCCCAATGGCTTCCATCACTCCGCCAAAAGCCATCGCACAGATTATCAGCCATATCGTATTGAGCATTCCGCCCATTCCTGACGAAGAAAACAATTCGTTAAGCACCTGATTATCCGTAGGAATTTGAGTTGAAGTGGTAATGGTTTCCATTATAACCCGATACAATGCGTTGAATTCAAAGGTGTTTTTCTGCGTAAGCATCAAAAGTAAATCCTGCTGAAACAAAAGCGCAAACACCACCCCAAGCAACACGCCACAAAACAAAGCCACCAGCGGTTCAGCCTTTTTGTAAATCATCAGCAAAATAATTGCCGGAACCACAAACACCCAAGGCGTTACGTTAAATCGTTGCAAAATAGCGGTTTGTATGGCAGTTGTATCGGAAATACCGTGCGTATCGATATTCAGCCCGATGACGATAAAAATCAATAGCGTAATGGAAATGGTTGGCACGGTGGTAAAAAGCATATAACGGATATGCGTAAAAACATCTGTTCCGGCGAGGGCAGGCGCCAGATTGGTGGTATCACTCATCGGCGACATTTTATCACCGAAATAACCGCCCGAAATAATAGCGCCACCGATAAGTCCTTCGTGAATACCAAGCGAACTTCCGATGCCCACCAGCGCAATGCCGATAGTGGCAGAAGTTGTCCAACTACTGCCCACCGCCACCGAAACCAATGAGCAGATAATCACACAAGCCGGCAAAAATATGGCAGGGGTAAGAATGTTCAATCCGTAATAAATCATCGACGGAATGATGCCGCTAAGCAACCACGTACCCGACAAAGCACCCACCAGCAACAAAATCAAAATAGCCCCGCTAGTTGATTTGATGTTGTTATAAATTTCGTGCGTCATCGTATGGACGGGTATTTTATGAGCCACCCCCACCAACACGGCAATGGCTGCCCCCAAAAGCAACACAAACTGATTGGAACCGCCCAGCGCATTGTCCCCATAAACAAAAAACACATTGTAACCCAGCATCACTATCAGCGCAACAATAGGCAAAAGTGCAGCAACCAAACTGATTTTAACGATTTGTTTCTCTTCCATTTGATAAAAATTTACGGACAAATATACATACAAAAATTATATCACAATACACTTTGTTACAAATACAACAAAACGTTCAAAAAGTGTGAAACAGCACAAAACGAAGTAGAGAAGGGTGAAGCAGCCTGAATATTAAGGGTAAAACACGCAATAAAACCCCGACAACAACTTCAAAGATTTTGAAAAAGCAAATTATTTCCGTTGATTGTGCAGGTGAAACCCTATTTTTTTATATTTTTGTCGCTAAAATTAATTAGGATATTGTATTTTTTTTCGGAAAGATATAAGTTTTACTATGTTTTAAATCATAAACACTCATTGTTAAATATAATTTACACACCATCTAACAAAAAGTATGCGTCATCTGATTAAAAGTATGCGTCATCCGAGTGAAAATATACGCTATCCAATTAAAAGTATCCGTCATCCGAGTGAAATTAATCACCATCCGCTCAAAAAATAGTACAAACCGATTCATTTTATGAAAAAACACATACAAACCATCTGTTTTTTGCTTCTTTTTGTCTGCAATCACATAATAGGACAAGAAAACCCAACATTACGAATCGCAAAAGAGGTAAAAAATAACACAATTTGCCTACGTTGGGCAGTCGATTCACCCGTAGCTTGGCAAAAATCAAATGCAATAGGCTTTCAATTGGAACGATTTACAATAATGCGAAACGGAAAATTCCTTCCGCAGGCTGAAATAACCGATTTAGGGCATTTTTTTGTGCCAAAAATGGAAGAATGGAAGCCTTGGGTGGAGAAAAATGACAATGCGGCAATCATAGCACAAGCCATTTACGGCGAAACTTTCCAAACGGAAATCACTTCCGGAGAAAATCCAATTGAAGGCATCGTAAATAAAGCCAAAGAAATTGAACAACGCTTCTCATTTGCCTTAATGGCTGCCGATTTAGACTTTGAGGTGGCTCAATTTGCAGGTTGGGGCTACGTAGACACGAAAATCCAGCCCAATGAAAGCTATTTCTATCGTATAAAACTCCTTCCCAATGAAAAATTATCCGTAATTGAAGCCGGAATAGAAGCAAGTTTGCAAGAAAAAGACGAATTACCCGCTCCATTGGAGTTCCTCGCTTTCTTTCAAGACCAAAAAGTATTACTTTCGTGGGATTTTAGCACACTAAAAAACCTTTACGGCTATTATTTTCTGGAAAAAGCCGAAGAAAATGGCGATTTTAAGTCCGTTAGTGAGCTTCCCGTTGTGAATATGAACCCAAACCCCGAGGCAACGGCGATGATTTATGTCGATTCGCTCTCTCAAAACGACAAAACATTCTCCTACCGTTTGCGGGGAAAGACCATCTTTGGAAGTTACAGCCCCTACACGAAAATTTTAAGCGGAAAAGGCACAAAACAATTAGGAATTGCTGCTCAACTGACCCAAACGCAAGCCTTAGAAGGCGAAAAATACCGCATTTTGTGGGCTTTTCCGAAAGAAAATGAGTCCGAAGCCACTCATTTTGCCCTACTCCACGCTCCGGATGACAAAAACTACACCATTGTAATAGATAACATTGCTATTTCAGAACGAAATGCCGTACATTTGCCCCCTACTCCATCTAATTATTACAAAATTCGAACCTTCGGAAAGGACGGCACATCGCAGGATTCCTTTGCAATGCTCGTTCAACCTGATGACGACATTCCGCCAAGCACCATCCAAGGACTTGAAGCAACTATCGACTCGCTGGGAATCGTGCGTCTTCGCTGGAAACCCAATACCGATGACACAATGGGGTATTACGTCTTCCGAATGAACAAAAACGAGTCTGAAATGATGCGTATCACCGATTCACACATCACCGAAACGCAGTTTTCAGACACTATCTCGATAAAAAATCTAAACAAAAAGGTATTTTATGGCGTAAGTGCTATTGATTTTCGTAAAAACGAGTCCGAAAAAGAGATTATTGAGTTAGAAAAACCCGATAAAATACCGCCATCAGCACCTATTTTCACTGAATATACGGAAGAAAAGAACCACTGGAAGCTCAATTGGCGAAAAAGTTATGATTACGATGTGGTGCAATATCATATCTATCGAAAGGAAAAAGAAAACGGACAGTGGGAAAAGATACACTCACAGAAACACACCAATAACGAAACGTATTCATTTAAAGAAACCGCTGAATTGACAGGTGTTTATGTCTATTCGCTTCAAGCGGAAGACCGAAATGGCAATCGCTCCGAATTTTCACCCGTTATCCATATCAGGCATCAAGCTTCTCGTGACAATCGGGTGCTTCGCGGCTTAAACGGAAGAGTAAACCAAGGAAAAATACAACTCCGCTGGGAACCAATAAAGCCCGAAATCAGTGAAATTATCATCTACAAAACCATTAAAGGCGAAAAACCAACCCTATGGCGCAGTTTTTCTAACAAAATAACCTCCGTTGATGATGAAGATATCGCCGGCGACACTACTTATCAGTATTTTATCAAGGTTATTTTGGAAGACCATACGCCAACACCCACCGAAAAGGTTGAAGTAACCTATTTTTTGAATATATAATGCGTTATCAACTGCAATTTAAAGGTATTTTTGATGATTTTATAGGAAATCAGTTATAATTTTAAGATAGTTGGATTATTATTATCGGAATAAAAAAGCAAGTTTTAAAAACTTGCTTTTTCTTTGTTAATTTCTCCTTGAAAAATAATATTACTTTTCTTTAACGGGCTTCGGAGGTGGCGGCGGAGGTAGTTCCTCAGCTTTTTTTACGCTAATAACAGACGGCGGAGGTGGTGGCGGAGGTGGTAATTGCAAACCATACTTCTTGGTAAAAACCGCTCTGTCTGTTTTGTTGGTAATTTGCTCTACAATCTCATTACCGGCTTCATTTGTTAAAATAACGGTTGTTTTTTCTCCTTTTCCGTTAGGGAAACTTACACCTTCTACTCTTATTATTTTATAGTTAGTAGATGGTTGTGATGGCGAAACTTCTTTTTGTTTTTCAACCTCTTGGGCGTATGTTTTTTCAGCAAAAACAACAAGAAATAGAATACTTATTGGAATAAGTAACGCCACTTTGCATAAATTACGAAAATGATTTACTTTTGTCTGTAACATAATCAAACGTTTTTTTGTGTTGTAAAAATTAAAATAATTATAAATTGGCATACTTGCAGAAGCCGCTTTCCTTAGGATAAGCATTTGATAATCTGCAATATTTGTGTATTTTGCAACTACACAGGCATCGGCTGAAAACTCGTGATTGATTCGGATGGCTTTTCCAAATAAATACACCATCGGGTGAAACCAAAACACGATTTTCAAAAATTCGACAAAAAGCAAGTCCAAAGTATGTTTTTGTCGGACGTGGGTAAGTTCGTGTAACAAAATTTTTTCTTCATAGGCATCTTCTTTATTGATAAAAATATAATTCCAAAACGAATGGGGTGCACATTCTTCATTTAAAAACACTAAATAAGCTCCTTGATAAATTTGCTTCGGATACTTTTTTGCTTTCTTATAGATTTTCAGTAAATTATGCACGAAACGAAATAACTTCACAGAGGCAACTAACAAATATATCACAATGAAAATTGATGACACAAAACCAAAAGTTTCCGTTACGGGAGCTTTCACTCCGTTTTCGTAGAATTCGGAAACGTTAATTTCTTGAACTACTGTTGTTTCATTGAATGTTTTGTTAAACACAGATTCAAAAGGCACTTCAAAGGTAATCAGTGGAAAAACAAACGAAGCTACCAAAGCCAAAAACAAGAAAAACCGATTGAAAATCAGCATTTTTTCCCGCGACAAAAGAAAGTGGTACAGCGTATAAAAGCATATTCCACACAACAGCGTTTTGATAAGATACGGTATCATTTTATTCCTTTTTAAGGTTTGAATCTACTATTTTTTTCAATTCTTCCCATTGTTCGGGTGTCATTGAAATTTCCTTAGCAAAAAAGGAAGCAAACTGAAAAGCTGAATTTCCGAAATAATCGTTAATAATGGTTTTCATTTTTCGGGAAAAATAAGCACTTTTGGAAACTTTCGGATAATATTCACGTGAGTTTCCTCTTTGGTAAAATCCTACCATCTGCTTGTCAATCATTCGTTTAAGCAGCGTAGCAATAGTAGTATTGGCAGGTTTAGGATTAGGATAAGCCTCCAATAAATCCTTCATATAAGCCGTTTGTCGCTGCCATAAATATTCCATAAGTTGTTCTTCTGTCTTTGATAATTTTTTCATAATTCTACAATATTAGATTTTAGACTACAAATGTAGAATTATTTTTTAAATAGAAAAAACTTTTTGTCAACTTTTTTTAAATTAATTTTTATTTGGTATAAAACACAACCTGTAAGTGATTGATTATGTGGCAGTATTGTATTTTTAGTTATTTCCTATATATTTGCTTTTTTAAAACGATGTTAGAAGTCAATCACATATCATACTCGTACGAGGGCAATAATGCGGGCTTTCGGGCTGTTTCGTTTGAATTGCAACAAGGTGAGCATCTGTCGGTTATGGGCGAAAGCGGCTGCGGGAAAAGCACGCTGCTTAAAGCCATTTACGGGCTTTTTGATTTACCCGAAGGAAGCGTTGTTTTTAATGGCGAAAAGGTGTTAGGCCCTGCTTTTCAGCTGGTTCCGGGTTATAAGAAAATGAAATACTTGGCTCAGGATTTTGGGTTAAGCCCCTATCACACGGTGGCTGAAAATGTCGGGAAATTTCTGTCGAACATTGATTTGGATTACAAAAAACAACGCGTGAGTGAATTACTTTCGCTGGTGGAAATGGAAAATTTTACCGACAGAAAAGCACTTTTACTCAGCGGAGGCGAAAAACAACGCGTCGGTTTGGCAATGGCTCTGGCTCAAGAACCTGAATTACTGCTACTTGACGAACCTTTTAGCCAAATTGATAGTTTCAGACGGAGCAAATTGCAACGTACGCTTTTTTCGTATCTGAAATCCAAAAAAATCAGTTGTATCGTTGCCACGCACGACACAAAAGAAGCGCTTTCGTTTTCGGATAAAGTACTGATAATGAGAGACGGAAAGCGCATTACCTTCGGAAATTTGCTGGAAATTTATCACCAAAATGACGATTTTTACACGGCTTCGCTTTTCGGTGATGTTACCAAATATGTTGAAAACGGACAAGTGGTTCTCTTAAAACCCTATCAAATTGAAGCCGTTACGCAATCAAACTGGGAAGCGGTGGTTGAAAACGCTTATTTTCAAGGCGATAATTTTCTCATTGAAGCAAGTTCAAACGGAGAAAAAGTGTATTTTTTGCATAAAATTGCATTAGAAATTGGTAAAAAAATTTATTTATCCAAAAAGAATTAATATCTTTGCCCAATAATTTTTTAAAAAAGAAGCTATGAAAGCATTTTTTGAAGCTATACAATATCTTTTTGAAGAAATTTTGTTTCTTCCGTTGAATTATATTCGTAGTTTGGAACTCGAAAACTGGTGGACAGCTAATTTGGTAAGTTGGATTTTTATCCTTATCGCTTGCGGATTTTTCGTTTATTGGCTCAGCGAGTTGCGAAAATACGACAAAAAGAATGACGAGCGAAGAGATGTTGTTTCGCATTCGTTCTTCAAATAGGGGTTTTTAGATTGTTACATATTATTACACAAACGGTTGTCTTATCATTAAGACAACCGTTTTGCTTTTATAGAGGTTTTGAATATTTCTAATAATTTTAACCTATAGCAATTTTCAAAAATAAAAGTACCGAAAACAATCCGTTCGGTACTTTTATTTTGATGGTTATAGTTTTTCTAACTTATACGTACCTTTTTTTGTCTTTTCGTCAAATGAGAACGTAACATTGTGTTTCCCCGCGTGGGATTTGATATTTTTACCTCCCGCAATTAAAGCACCGCTTTGCTCTGTGGCTGGTTCCGTAGCAGTGTCTGCTCCGTAGTTTACAGCCCACGCATTGTTAAGTCGGAATTTGATTTGCCCGTCTTTAAGAGTTACGTTTTCAGCTTTCCACGTGTTGGTTGCTCCGTCATAAGCAAGTTTAATATCCTTGTCTTGATTTTCTTCCCAACCGTTGGCGCCGTCACCTACAATTCCCAATGTATAGGGTTCAATGCTGTATGTTTTGGCAGTTACATTCAGCAGGATTTTGTATGTGCCTGCGGTTACTTTGATGTTGTCGCCTCCATCGGTAAGCGTTCCGTTACTGCCACCCAAGTTCACATCCCATTTGTTATCTTTACGGAATTTAATTTCTCCGTCTTTTAGGGTAACATATGCTACAAATTGAGAGTCATCTTCTATTGATTTCCAGAAAGGAACATCCGGCCCGTCCCAGCCATTAGGAGCTGCGCTTCCAACCAAACCCCAGTCAGTAGGGGTGATAAGGTCTTTGTATGGAGTTACTTTCAGGTTTTTCTCCGTAAAATTAACGTAGTGGTTCGCCCCTAATTTTCTTTTTACGGCTACTGAAATTGTAGCTTCTTTGTCAGCTTCAGCACTGATGTTGAGCATTATTCGGTTTAATTGCGCCACAGTAAACACGGCGGGTGATTCTGATGCGGTTTCACTTGCAGATTTTGCACCATTGGTAAACACAATTTCATACAACGGTTTAGCAACATTCACGTTTACGGGCGTGCTTTCCCACGTAACGGTCAGTGCCGTTTGGTTGGCATTGTCTTTTTCAAGCACTACGCTTTCAGTTGACAACGTTGTCGTTACCTTGGCGTTGCCGTCATAGGTAGCTTTTTCGTCTTTTTCGCAACTTGCCAAGGTGAGGGTCAGCAAGCTCATCAAATATATTATTTTCTTCATTTTTCTGTGTTTTTAAAGAAGTTGCCCGAAGGTTTATGCGGGCAACTTCGTGATGATTAATATCCGGCGTTTTGTTTCAGTACGCCTTTTGAACTCAAAATAATATTGGTAGGGATAGGATATAACGTTCGGTAGGCATCAACGCCTGCACCTGAGGCTACACCACCTTTAAATGGCCATAAATACGTTGATGAAGTGAATAATCCGTAGCGGATAAGGTCGGTACGTCTGAAACCTTCCCAATATAACTCTCTGGCACGCTCATCAAGTACGTTTTCGGCTGTTAGCGTTGTCAGAGCCGATGCGCCCGAACGCGTGCGTAATGCGTTTACGTACTCCAATGCTTTAGCTTGATTTACACCTTTACGAACGGCAGCTTCGGCATAATTTAGATAAATTTCACCCAAACGGATAAGCGCTATGTCGGTATCGACGAACATTCCTCCGGGGTCTTTTCCGGGTTGTCCTGCCGAAGTTAGGTTTTTGAATTTCATTACGGCATATCCTTCTTTAAAATCGGATACGTTGGTGATTTCATATTTTTGCCCGTCCGTGAAAAACATTGCGCGTTTGTCAGTCCAAGCGGTTGGCGGATTGCCCGTTCCGGCAAATTTTTCAACCAACGCCTTTGTGCTGCGGATACCTGCCCAAGCACCTCCGCTTACGCCGAAATCGGTTAAGCTCATTTTTCCGCCAATGGCTCCGTGAACCAAGAAGGTGCTTCCTGCCCACGTTTGCGAGTTTACCCCGTCAAAGTTTGCGGTAAAAATATTCTCGTTTTGCGCTCCGTTAGTGTCGTTATCTGCCAAGAACAAATGCACATAATTATTGTGCAATGCATACCCTGAAGCAATTACTTTTTCGCTGTACGTAACGCAATCGGCATAACGTTCCGTGCCGGTGTACACCTCGGCATTCAAGTACAAACGCGAAAGCAATGCCCACGCAGCCGCTACATCAACACGACCGTATTCGTTGCTTTTGGCGGGTTTTAAGTCGTTTTCAATGGCTTTTAGTTCGCTTTCGATAAATTCAAAAACCTCTTTGCGGGTGTTTTGCCCCGTAAGGTTGTCTTGCACTTGTGTGAGTACGGGTACGTTACCAAACAAATCCATCAGGTGATAGTAAGCATAGGCTCGGATAAAACGCGCCTCAGCCACACCGTATTTTCTCATTTCTTCATTAGAACTCTTTTCATTATTGGCAATGAAAGCATTGGCAAACGAAACGGATTGTGCCAAACGGTAGTACATCGCTTCGATGATTCCGTTTGATGACGACCAGTTTAGGTTGTGAAAGTCAGGCACACCGGGGTCAGACCACGCCACAATGGCGTTGTCAGTGGGAAGTTCCTGCATATAGAACAACAAACGTGTGAACTGTGTAGTTCCTTCGTCAAGACCCTGAATGTCAGCTGTTCCGGTAGGTCCTTGTTGCCCGGTTAATGCCAGCGAAGCATACACTTTGGCTAAGGCTTGTTTGGCGTACTCCGGATTGGTTTCTACCGAACTTGAAGTGATGCTGTCGGGGTCAATAGACGGGTCTTGGTTAAGGTCTTTAAGACATCCGCTTAGGGCAAAAGCCGCTACCAAACCCCATATTTTGTATGTACTAAATTTTTTCATTCTCTCAAATTTGTTTTTAGGTTAGAAATTTACATTGATTCCCACTAAATAGGTTCTCGGACGCGGATACACGTTATTGTCAATGCCAAATACCGGTTTTCCGAAAATATCAAAAGTAACTACTTCGGGGTCTAAACCTTTGTAATTGCTTACTGTCAATACGTTTTGCACGGTTCCGTACAGGCGAATGCCGTATTTATCTTTCGGGAAGTTATATCCTAAGGTTATGTTATCAACCTTAAAGAACGAACCATCGTGCAGATACATATCGCTAAGTAGAGTTTCGGTAGTTCGTTTTGAAAGCAAGGTGTCGTAATAGGTTGCAATGGTGTTACGAAGGATGTTGTCACTGTAAACCCTGTCCAAAGAAGCGTTGGCTGACGATACGTTATCGTACACATAATTTCCTAAACTGGCACGGGTAGCGATGTTCAAATCCCAATTTTTGTACGTTAAATTGGTGGTAAGCCCCATTGTAACGTCGGCATAAGGTGATTTACCCATATAACGGTCATCTTCGGTAATTTTGCCGTCGTTGTTTCTGTCCACATACGCTCCTTCAATCGGGAAGCCTTTGCTGTCATACACTTGCTGATACAAGAAGAACGTATAAGGAGCGTAGCCCTCTTGGTGGCGTTGCACGTTGTTTCCGGTTCCTCCGTTAATGCCTCCCACGTTTTGTAGGTTGGTAAGGCGGGTGATTTTATTATCGTTATAAGCGATGTTATAACTCAACGTCCAATTCATATCATCAGTGCGGACAGGAACAACATTCAACAAGAATTCAACTCCTTTGTTTTCCATATCACCAATATTGCTTGAAATACGGCTTCCGTAGTTGGTAAACGGCGCTACGTTGCTTTCGGCGATAAGGTCTTTGGTGAGTTTGCGATACAGGTCGATACTACCCGAAACGCGGTTTTGCCAGAATCCGTAGTCGATACCTACGTTAAGCGTGTTGCCCACTTCCCAACGTAAGTTTTTGTTCAAACTCTCGGGGCGGGCTGTCGGCACAAATTGATTGCCAAACTGATAATAAGCACCTTGATTTACGCTTCCTACGTAGCGTGTCAGGAATAGATAATCACCCAATCCGTTTACGTTACCCACTTCGCCGTAGCCTAAACGGAGTTTCAATTCGTTTACATTTTCACTTTCTTTCAAAAAAGATTCGTTTTTAGCGTTCCAAGCCAATGCAAGCGAAGGGAAGTAGCCCCAACGGTCATCCGGATTTAATTTTGATGAAGCATCGGCGCGAAGCGTTGCGGTAAGCATATAACGATTGTCAAAGCTGTAATTGGCTCTTCCGAAGAAGGAAATCAACACGTTTCGACTTTTGTCAATCACCGGAATGATTACATCTTTCTTGCCGTTAAAAAATTCAGTTCTTTTTGAATCGTTTGTGAATTCAAATTTTTGGTAAGAATGCCCAGCCATAAACGAAATGGAGTGTTTGCCCAAATCTTTCATATAATTAGCATACGCATCAAAAAGTGTGTTCACGGCTTGGTTTTCGTAAATGGAATTAACGCCGTTAAAATCAGCTGATGACTTAGGCATTTTAGGGTCTACAAGGTCTTTTCCGTTACTGTTGGTAAGGTCAATACCTGCATTGATAGTTGCCGTGATGTCTTTAAAGAACGGCAGTGTGTAATCTACTTTTAAGTTTGAAATCAAGCGTTTTACCTCGGCGGTGTTGTTTCGTAAGTTCAACAAAGCCACCGGGTTAGTAGGTGCGGTGTTGCTTTGCGAACCACTACTGGCATCAAGCCAAGAATAGTAACCGTCATATTTTGGTGAATTGATGCGCACGGGTTGCGTAGGGTCGTACTCAACGGCTGCTCCGATGGCACCTCTGTCGGCAAAGCGGTTTTTCACGAACGAACCCGAAACGTTGAATTCCGTTTTTAAGGCATCGTCAAAAAAACGAGGTGTTAATGAGAGCTTGGCGGTTGCCCGTTGGAAATTGTCGGTTTTCAGCACCCCGTCGGCATAGGTATGTCCCAACGACAAGCGATACGGAAGCGATTTCAAATTTCCTGAAATTCCCAATGAGGTGTTGGTTGTGGGTGCTAATTGGTAAATCTCTTTTTGCCAGTTAGTTGAAGCATTGCCCATAATGGCTTTTTGGGAAGCCGTTCCGGTTTCATTAATCAACTTACGGAACTCATCGGTGGAAAGAACATTCACGTAGTTAGAAACTTCGGCAACGGAAATACTTGAATTTAAAGTGATTTGCGTTTCTTGGTTGCTTCTCCCTTTTTTGGTGGTAATCATAATGACCCCGTTGGCAGCGCGCGACCCGTAAATGGCTGTTGATGAAGCGTCTTTCAGTACCGTCATACTTTCAATGTCATCAGGATTGATGTCGTTTAAAATGCTTCGGGCACCTCCGATAGTTCCGTCATTCATCGGAACCCCGTCAACTACCACTAACGGATTGGAATTCAAGGTCAAAGAACCTGTTCCGCGCACACGGATGTTTTGCCCCTCACCGGGTGCTCCTCCTCCCGAAGTGATTTGCACACCGGCTACTTTTCCTTGCAACAAATCACCCGCAGAAAGGTTTTGCCCTTTGCTAAAATCTTTTGAAGTTACCAAATTCACCGAACCGGTAACGTCTTTTTTCTTGGCTACCCCGTACCCGATAACTACCACGTCATCAAGTTGTTGGGCATCTTCTTGCAATAACACATTAAGCGTATTGCCCTTCACAGTGATTTCCTGTGTTTTGTATCCTACTGACGAAAAAACGAGCACCGAACCGTTTTCGGCTTTCAATTCAAAATTTCCGTCAAAATCAGCTGCCACACCCGTTGAAGTGCCCTTCACAACAACGCTTGCACCCGGAATAGGGTCGCCGGTGGCTGCATCCGTAATTGTTCCTTTCACGATTTGCTGAGCATACAAGCCCACAGAAACGAAAAGAAACAAAAGCAAAGTACGTAGTCTTGATACTTTCATATACTATTCTCTTAACAATTAAACAATATGTATTAACAATTTTACTTCTTGGCGGTAAAGATACAATAATTTTTCTTACGGAAAATTTCTACGAAAAAAGAAAACGAAACGAAAACGATGTAATGTGGATAACTTTTCAGTTTTTAAGCTGTTTTAGGTGTAAAATCCTTTGTGCTTCCTTCAAAAAAAAGTATCTTTGTCGCTTAATTTTTTATTCCGCACAATGAAAAAATACATCTTAAAACTGTTTTGCCTCGGATTTTTTGCCACAATCAACGCTCAAAACGCTCCGTATTGGCAACAACAAGCCGACTATAAAATGGAAATTGAAGTGGATGCAAAAAATTTCCGATACAGCGGCAAACAACAACTTACTTACACTAACAATTCACCCGACACGCTTCACGTGGTTTTCTATCACTTGTTTTTGAACGCTTTTCAGCCCGGCAGTGAAATGGACGCTCGTTTGCAAACCATTCCCGACCCCGACCGCCGAATGGCAATCAACAAAGGCACGCCCGAAAAACCCGTTTACCAAAGCCGTATAGCATCACTTAAACCTAATGAAATCGGGTATATCAATGTGAAATCACTGACCCAAAACGGAAAACCGATTCAACATAAAACCGAAGGAACCATCCTAAAAGCCAACCTAAATCAGCCGATTTTGCCCAATTCAAAAGCCGTTTTTGAAATGGAATTTGACGCACAAGTCCCCGTGATGATTCGCCGTATGGGGCGAAACAGCAAAGACGGTGTGGCTCTTTCAATGGCACAATGGTATCCGAAAATGGCGGCATATGACGCTCGCGGTTGGCACGCCAATGAGTACATTGCTCGTGAGTTTTACGGCGTTTGGGGCAATTTTGACGTGAAAATTACCATTGATAAAAATTACATACTCGGCGGAACGGGCGTTTTGCAGAACGCAAACGAAATCGGTTTCGGATATGAAAATGAAGGCGTTAAATTACCAAAAACCAAACAAAAGACCAAAACGTGGCATTTCATAGCCAACAACGTTCACGATTTTACGTGGGCGGCTGACCCCGAATTTCAGCACGATAAAATGACGCTCAAAAATGGTAAAACCTTCCATTTTTTGTATAAAAAATATACCGAAAATTGGAAAAAAATGCAACCCGTGTTGGTCAAAGTGTTTGATTTTTTCAATTCCCTCGTGGGAAATTATCCGTGGGAGCAATACTCATTCATTCAAGGGGGCGATGGCGGAATGGAGTACGCAATGTGTACACTCGTTGCGGGCGGTGAACGCTACGAATCCGTGTTGGGGACTTCCATTCACGAGTTGGCTCACGCTTGGTTTCAGCATTTGCTCGCCACCGATGAGGCTTCGTATGCGTGGATGGATGAGGGCTTTACCTCGTTCATTGAAGATTTGGCAATGCACTTGGTTGTAAATCCGGGAAATGACGAATCGCCTTTCAAAGGAGCTTACAACAGTTATTACAAATTGATGGAATCGGGCTTGGAAGAGCCTGCTTCAACCCACGCCGACCGTTTCAGCACCAATTTTGCCTATTCGGTAATGGCATATAGTAAAGGAACGCTGTTTCTCACTCAGTTAGGCTATATTATTGGCGACCAGAATGTTATCAAGTCACTAAAACGATTTTATAACGATTTTGCTTTTAAAAACCCAACACCGAATGATTTTATCCGCATAGCCGAAAAAGTGTCGGGAATGCAATTGCAATGGTTTCTGAACGAATTTATAAGCACTACACACACAGCTGATTACACCATTGAAAGTGTTTTTGCAAAAGGAAATAAAACCCAAATTACCTTACGCCGTGTGGGCAATTTACCGCTTTCGGTGGATTTATTCCTCGTTAAGAAAGACAAAAAAGTGCATTATTACCACATTCCGCTTCGGATGACTTTCGGCAGCAAACCTAATCCGTACAAAAACTATCAGCAACAAACCCTTGCCGCTTGGGGCTGGGCAAACCCGACTTACACCTTTGAGGTTGATTTACCGCTGACGGAAATCAAATCGGTAACCATTGACCCCGACAATATTTCGGTGGACATCAATAAAGAGAATAACGTTTTTAAAAATTAGGCATTTTGAACACGATGCGTTTTTCGTTTCCGAAGTCAGAAAAATTATGCAAACTGGCTCATATTCAACAATTATTTTCCGAAGGGGAAAGCGTTCAGAGTTTCCCACTGAAAATGATTTTCACGCCTATTGACGGGCTCAACGTGCCGTTTCAATTGCTGGTGAGCGTACCCAAAAAGGGCGTAAAAAAAGCTAACAAACGCAACCGAATCAAACGGCTCATTCGTGAAAGTTATCGCTTGCAAAAGCATTTTTTGGTGCAAAATACTTCACAATCGTATGCTTTGGCACTGATTTTTACCGGAAAAGAAATGCCTGATTATGAGCTTATTTCACAAAAAGTAATACGTTGCTTTGAAAAGTTTACCGAAGCCGTGAATCAAAAAACCAAAACCCTTTCTTCCGTTGAAAATAAACCATAAAAAACAAAATTAGTTATAAAAATATGAATATATCTACCAAAAATATGCTGTTTTTTGTAACAATCGGCTTGTTTTTTACTTTTTTAGGTTGCAAATCGAAGAATGAAACACGTGAAACGTTGAAAAATACGCACGAAACACCCGTTTTTGATGAAAAAATGGCTTTGAGCCTGTACAAAATGGCATTTGATTGCATCGAACAGGAATATCCCAACAAACTGGGGCAAGTGCTTAACAACGATGCCGAACTACTGTCGCCCAAACGGTTGCATCCGGCTTTTTACGGATGTTACGACTGGCATTCGTCGGTGCACGGGCATTGGTCGCTTTTGACGATTGTGAAAAACTTGCCGAATTTTTCAAAAAATGACGAAATTTTGGCAAAAATCCGTCGGAATATCAACGCCGAAAACATAAAACAAGAAATTGCGTATTTTGATTTACCTAACAATCAGCATTTTGAGCGGGCTTATGGCTGGGCATGGCTTTTAAAAACGGCTGAATTGCTGCGCGATTGGGACAACGAGCAAGCCAAAGCACTTTACAGTGATTTAGAACCGTTAGTTCAACTCATTGAAAACAAACTAATTGCCTATTTAGAAAAACTGAAATATCCGGTGCGTCACGGGGTTCACAGCAACACTGCTTTTGCGCTTTCATTTGCGCTGGATTACGCCCGAAAATACGCCCCCGAATTGGAAAAACAGCTTGTCAAGTGCGCCAAAGATTATTATCTGACCGATGAAAATTGCCCGTTACAGCAGTGGGAACCCAGCGGCACGGACTTTTTTTCACCTTGTTTGCAGGAAGCGGCTTTGATGCTGAAAGTGCTTCCGAAAGCGGAATACAAAAAGTGGTTGCGTGCGTTTTTGCCGTCGTTTGAGAAAAATCCGGCGAAATTCTTGTCCATTGCCGAAGTAACTGACCGCAGCGACCCGCAAATCGTACACCTTGACGGGTTGAATTTTAGTCGCGCTTGGTGCCTGTATGAAATGGGTTATGTGCTTGAAAATCAAGAGATGATTCAGTTGGCAAATGCTCATTTTCATTACAGCCATTCACAGATGGATAGTGGCGATTATATGGGCTCACATTGGTTGGCTTCATTTGCTTTGTATGCTGCTGAAAAAGCTGAAAACCAATCAGCTGCCAAATAGTATGGATTCAATGATGTGGTACTTATCGGGAAGAATTTTTTGCAGATTTCCGTTTTTTAACACAAAAATGCACCGGCAATTTTGCAGGCTTTCCAACAAATGTGATGACACAAAAACAATATGATTTTCAGATAATTGCAGAATTATTTTTCCCAATTCATACACCGACTCAATATCCAATCCGTTAAAGGGTTCGTCAAAAACATAAATGTCATACATTTTTTGAAAAACGGCATTCAGATATGTTTTTTTACGCATTCCGGTGGAAAGTTCTTTTATAAAAAGTTCAGAGTCAATGTTGAACACGGGGTTTTTGGGGTTTTCAATATGCAGCAATCGGGCGTAAAATTTCAAAAATTCATTTACTGTAAGGTGTTCATACAGAAAGGGTTCCGTAGGCAGAAAAGCGATATTTTCAGCGGATATTGTTTTTTTGTTGTAGTTGATTTTGCCTTGAAAATCAGTTAAATGACTTAAACACTTAAAAAAAGTGGTTTTTCCGCTACCGTTTTTGCCCACGATACCGTAGAGCCCCGCCTTTTCAACGGAAATACTTACGCTTTCCAGAATGGTTTTTGTCCCGTAGTTTTTTTGCTGAATATCAATCTGTAACATATTTTGGATTGTTATTTTTGAGGGTATGTTGTTTTTTAGGACTTAAATTATCACCGACAGAATTAATTTTTTTCAGGGCTTGTATATACAAAACGGGCAGTGCCAAAAACGGAATACCGTATGTAAATCCTAATGCAATTAGCACAAAAACAATACTTTGCGAAACTGGGTTTTGAAAAAAGGCGTATTTAGTGAGCAGACTTACCAGCACGATGCCGTAAAACAGCAATCCGTAAGCGAGAAATTCCCACGAAAACAGCACGGCAGCAAACAAAATAGGTAACAAACTGACCCATAAATAGTTCTGAAAACCAACCCGAATATGCTGATGTAAATATGCCTTTCCTTTAAAAAACGATATGCCAATATGAGCCTGATGTTCCCGTTCAAAATAAGGCATACAGCACAGTAACACATTAAAAATCAAGGCAAAAACAGCAATATTTTCGTTGTTGTACGCCTTGGCGATTGCCACCAAAAACAACGAAACGGGAAGCCCGAAAATCAGTTTGTATTTTCTAAAAACCGTGAGCCAAAGCGGGTCAAAAACCGAAAACGGATACGCCATTTTAAACGATTTTTGCGGAAGATAAGTGCAAAAACCGAGAAACAAAACGGTCAAAACAGCCCAAAGAAAATCTTGTTTCACGCTGAAAATTAACAATATAGGAAGATTGTTGATGACGTATTCCCCGAAAATAAGTCTCCGCCAATGCCGATGCGTTTTTAAAAGCGGAAAGTCATTTCTGCCCCAATGATGAAAAAGCGTTCCTAACGGAAATAAAAATAAGAGAAAATAATAGTCCGCATAATTTTTGTAAATCCCTGCCAATGAAAAGGATAACCCGATAAAAATCAACGACAATGCCAAATAATCGCCTTTGACAAAATATTTCCGCCAGAAAATATAAACCAAATAAAATACGATTTTCAGCATTTTTTGTAAATAAACTAATTGATTTTTAGTACTTTGCGATAGTTTGAAGTCGCTCTGCTACGCTGCGGTCATTGGAAAGGCGTTGCACTTTGTTTTGCCCGCCGAGTTTGCCCAACGATTTCATATAATCGGAAAAACCGTTTTTGGCTACTTTACTGATTTTCAGCGGTTGCAACACCTTTCCTTGAATCAAATCAAAATAATACGAATTTTGCTGTTGCATCAAAGCGTCGATTTTTAAAGCAAATTGCTCTAAATCAGCGGGTTCGTTTTCAAATTCGATAAACCACTCGTGATAAGGCAGTTCGCCCGAAACGGGATTAACCTGTGGGGCAACCGTAAATTCAGAAATGCGAACGTCCGTTCCGTCAAGTGCCTGACGCATAGCCTCTTCCACTTCCTTTCCGATAACGTGTTCACCAAAAGCGGAAATAAAATGCTTTATTCGCCCCGAAACGATGATTCTGTACGGCTTAACGGACGTAAACTGCACAGTATCACCGATGTTATACGCCCACAACCCTGCGTTGGTCGAGATAATCATTGCGTAATTCACCCCTACTTCCACTTCATTGATTGTTAGCCGTTTGGGGTTGTCCGAAAGGAAATCGTCCGTTTTGATAAACTCGTAAAAAATGCCCGAATCAAGCAGAAGCAACATTCCTTTTTCGTGCTGGCTGTCCTGATAGGCAAAAAATCCTTCCGAAGCCGGAAAAAGTTCAATGCTATCGACTTTTCGTCCGATTAAGTATTCAAATTTTTGGCGATAAGGCTCGTAATTCACTCCACCATAGATAAATAGGCTGAATTTATCAAACAATTCGCCCACTTTTTTGCCCGATTTGCTGTGCAGTTTTTCGAAGTACATCTGCACCCACGACGGAATGCCGCTGATGACGCTCATATCCTGCGAAAACGTTTCCTCAATGATGGCTTCCACTTTGGTTTCCCAGTCGTCAATGCAATTGGTTTTCCACGACGGCATTCGGTTTTTTTGCAGATATTTCGGGACGTAATGTGCTGATATTCCGGAAAGTCGCCCGATTTTTATGCCATTTTTTTCTTCCAAAACGGGACTTCCTTGCAAGAAAATCATTTTTCCGTTTACAAAATCGGCTTTTTGGGTTTCGTGAATGTAACACAAAATGGCGTTTCGAGCCGATTCAACGTGGTAAGGCATTGATTCTTTGGTAATTGGAATATATTTCGCCCCGCTGGTGGTTCCGGAAGTTTTGGCAAAATAAATCGGTTTTCCTCGCCAGAGAATGTTTTCTTCGCCTGCGATAACCCGCTCAATATAAGGCTTTAAGGCTTCGTAATCACGAACGGGAACATTTTTCACAAAATCGGAATGTGATTTTATTTCCTGAAAACGATGGTCTTTCCCGAATGTTGTATCTTTCGCTTTTTCAATAAGTTGCCAAAATACTTTTTCCTGCGTAGCAACGGGATTGTTTGCCCAGCGGTCAATTTTTTTCCGAACGGAAGCGGCGAATATTTTAGCTAAAAAGGATTTCAAACTCACGGCTTTCGGGGTTTAAGGTTTTAAGTTAAATATTTGAAAATCAAAAAATATTATTTAAATTCAATATAATTTTTCGGATTCATCGGGTAGCCGTTACTCCAAAGTTCAAAATGTAAATGAGCTCCGGTGGAAAGCTCGCCCGTATTGCCGATGGTTGCGATGACCTCACCGGCACGCACTTGGTCGCCCTGTTGTTTCACCATTGAGGCGTTGTGTTTGTAAACCGACACCAAATTTCCTTTGTGTTCAATGATGATGACGTTTCCGGTGGCAATTGTCCATTCGGCAAAAATGACCGTCCCGTCCGCTACGGATTTCACGGCAGTTCCCTCAGGAGCCACAATATCAATGCCGTAATGTCGCGTTTGCGGGCGATATTCGTTGGAAATAATACCCGAAACGGGCGGGAACAACAAAATTTCTTTGTTCTGATAAAGTGCCTTCTCGAAAACGTTGTAACGGTCTTCATCGGCAACTTCCTGACGCAATAACGAATCTTGCCTGTTCGGACTTAAATCAATTGATTTCGGGTCGAATTTATGCACTTCATAGAGCGAATCTTTGTTGATTTCCTTATGAAGCACATCGCCCGTGAGTACTTTTTTGATAGATGACAGATAAAGTTCGTTTTTCTTCATTTCATTTTCAAGCGAATCGACTTTAAATGCCAAATTGATGGTTTCACGCTTGCTTTCCACTTCCGAAAAGCCCAAAATATACTGCCGAAGCGGCGTGTAAATGATAAAAAGCGTGGTTAAAATGATAATCAACAACGAAAAAATCGAACCGAATACAAAAATATTCAAACGACTGAGCCGCATCGAAGCCTTTTCCTCAAAGGTATCTTCATCCATAAACACTAAACGATACTTGCTCAGTAGTTTACGTTTGATGTATTCTTTTTTAGTTTCCTTTGTTGAACTCATTTTAAGGATTTTTTTATGTTTTTGCAAAACTGAAATTCAAAAGCCGAAAAACCGAAGACAAAAATCCCGAGAAGCCAACTTTTGAATATCAAAACGTTACGCTATGTTTATAACTTGCTCTATTTGAGGAACGTATTTTTTAATTGTCATTTCAACGCCACTACGCAAAGTCATTTGGTTTACGCTACAACCGATGCAATTTCCTTCCAATCGCACTTTTACGATTTTATCATCTTCGATTTCCACTAAGGAAATATCACCGCCGTCGCTCTGCAAAAACGGACGAATTTCGTCCAAAGCTTTTATTACTTCTTCTCTTACTTTTTCTGATGTCATTACTGAAAATTTTATGTTGTTTGTAATTTTTTCTGAAATTATTTTTTAGGGCTGCACCCCGCCATTGTCGTGATTTTTATGGCTTCGGAAGGCGGTAAACTTTTATTGCGTTCCGCTACGCTTTGCACTACATTTTGAGCCAGTTTCGTAAACGCCTGTGCTTGTGGCGTGTTTTCTTGCAGTGCGGTAGGTCTGCCCACGTCGCCCGACTCGCGAATACTTTGCACCAACGGAATTTCACCCAAAAACGGAACGTTCAAATCTTCCGAAAGATGCTTGGCTCCTTCTTTTCCGAAAATGTAATATTTGTTGTCGGGCAATTCTTCGGGAGTGAAATACGCCATATTTTCAACAATCCCCAGTACGGGAACGTTGATGGTTTCTTGCTGGAACATCGCTACACCTTTGCGGGCATCGGCAAGTGCGATTTTTTGAGGCGTGCTGACCACCACCGCACCCGTTACGGGCATTGCCTGCATAATGCTCAAATGGATGTCGCCCGTTCCGGGAGGTAAATCCAAGAGCAGGAAATCTAATTCGCCCCAATCGGCATCGAAAATCATTTGGTTAAGTGCTTTGGCAGCCATCGGTCCACGCCAGATTACAGCCTGATTCGGATTGGTAAAAAATCCGATGGAAAGCATTTTAACTCCATAATTTTCAATGGGTTTCATTTTTGATTTTCCATCCACATTCACCGAAAGCGGTTTTTGGTCGGCAACATCAAACATTATGGGCATTGACGGCCCGTAAATATCGGCATCGAGCAACCCCACTTGGAAACCCATTTTTGCCAAAGCCACCGCCAGATTTGCCGTTACGGTTGATTTTCCTACGCCGCCTTTGCCCGAAGCCACCGCAATGATATTTTTAATCCCCGGAATGGGTTTTCCTTTGATTTCGGGTTTTTCAGGAGCGATAACTTTCACGTTCACAAATACTTTTGCTTTTTCGTGAACTTCGGCGTGAATGGCTTTCATCACCTCCACCTCAGTGCGTTTTTTGGCTTGCAAACTGGGATTGTTAATCACCACATCAACAACAACTTCGTCGCCAAAAACAACAATGTTTTGCACGGCACCGCTATCAACCATATTTTTGCCTTCACCCGGAACGGTGATTTTTTGTAATGCTTCTAAAACGGCTTTTTTCTGTATATTTTGCATAATTTCGATATTCTGTTTTACTGAAAATCAGTCTTTCGGATTTTAAAATGCCAAAGATACGAAAATTGTTTGAAATAAGTGAGATTGTTTAAAAAGGTTTGGGAGAAACGTACGAAATTTTTAGTTATTTTTGAAATTGTTTGGTGTTGCGATGTAGGAGCGTATTACATACGCCCACCCTATTACAAATTTTAGGGCGTATGCAATACGCCCCTACTGCGGTACTTTTGGGCGTGTCCAATTGCCTCACCTATTCGCTTGTATTCGGGTCGCCCCTACATCGCGACGCCAAACAAATTTATCCTTTCTCTTGTAGCGGGCAAAAAATATTTTACCCCTACATTATTCTTTGTTAATTGTTATTTACTTGATTTTCTGTTTCGGGTTGCCACAGATATTTCTCAAAATCAACAATTTGGTCATTTTCAACCGTGATGCCTTCGCTTTCCAAAAGTTGTTGCATTAGGTTCGTTCCTTGAAAATGAAACTTGCCCGTCAGGATTCCATTGCGATTCACCACCCGATGTGCAGGAACGTCTTCCTTCCCGTGTGAGGCATTGAGCGCCCAACCGACCATTCTGGCAGATTTCTTCGCTCCCAAAGCATTGGCTATCAGTCCGTAAGTTGTTACTTTTCCGTACGGAATTTGCCTGACCAATTCATATACTTTTTCAAAAAAATCGGTGTTTTTCTGATTCATCATTCTTTCTTTTAAAAATCCACACCTTTGCCGATGTTTTTAAAACCTTGGCAAAGGTGTGAAAAAATCACTTCTTTAAGAAAATCAGCTTTTAGAATTTTCCTAAAACGGCTTTGTAAATATCGTTTCCGTTGGCGTATAAAACCAAAGCGATAAGCAAGAAAAAGCCCACGATTTGAGCGTATTCCATCACTTTTTCGCTAGGTTTGCGTCCCGTAATCATTTCGTAGAGCAGGAACATTACGTGTCCGCCGTCAAGTGCCGGAATGGGTAAGATATTCATAAACGCCAACATAATGGAAATGAACGCTGTAGTGTGCCAAAAGGCTTTCCAATCCCACGCGGGCGGAAACATTTTTCCGATTGCTCCAAAACCGCCTAACTCAGAAGCGCCTTTTTTGGTGAAGACGAATTTAAACTGGGCGATGTAGTCGCGAAGCGTCCAATAACCGTATGAAATTCCGGCAGCAAGCGCCGAGGCGAAATCATACTTTTTATCAACTGTTTTAATTTCAACAAGTTGCTTAGGCATAAAACCTATTTTTCCGTCTTTGTTGGGTGTGACTTCAATGCGCTGTTGCGTGCCGTTTCGTTCAACTTGAAAAACTAGCGGACTTTCTTTTGGGAACGCCGCCAATGCGGCTTGCACATCATCGTAGAAGTTTATGTTTATATCATTGATTGATACTATTTTATCACCTTTTTTGAATCCGGCTTTTGCGGCGGGAAGTTCCGGTAAAATCGAATCCATCACGGGTTTTACACGTGGCGAAAAGGCAATCATTTCACCTTGATGAAAAAGCTGTTTTCCGATGGAATCAGGTAATGAAATATGCCTTATTTTTCCGTCTATGCTTTTCACTTTCAAATCATTAACATTTCGGAGCATCACATACCGATTGATATCGAGCAGGTTTTCCAGCGGTTTTCCATTCACTTCAGTTACGATGTCGCCATTTTGAAACCCATAGGATTTCATTATGTTACTTACGGCAAAACCATTTTTGATGCCGTCTTCTTTCACTTGTTTTTCGCCCCAAACGAACAAAATCATCGCATAGATGAAAAAACCGAGCAGGAGGTTCACCGTAACCCCGCCAATCATCACGATAAGGCGTTGCCAAGCCGGTTTGGAACGAAATTCCCAAGGCTTGGGCGGTTGCGCCATTTGCTCCTTGTCCATACTCTCATCAATCATTCCAGCAATTTTAACATAGCCCCCCAGCGGAAGCCAGCCGATGCCGTAAATGGTTTCTCCGATTTTCTTTTTGAAGAGCGAAAATTTTACGTCAAAAAAGAGGTAAAATTTTTCAACCCTCATTTTGAATAATTTAGCGGGAATGAAATGTCCCAATTCGTGAAGCACCACCAAAATGGAAAGGCTCAAAATCAGTTGGGCAGCACGTATTAAAAATGTTTCCATATAAAAATGTTAATTTGCAATAAATTAAAGTATCTATTTTGTATTCAGTTAATTATGAATTATTTTTCAACAATAAAATATTTGGTGAAATTTCCGGAAGTTTCTATGGCTTCAAAACCTAAATCGGTAAGATTTGAAAACATCAAATCCGGAAATTTATAGTGCAATTGCCAGTCAAACAGCTCATTCGTAGCTTGTTGTTTATTTTTGACAATCACGGGCGTGCCCAAAACTTCTGAAAGTTTGTACAAAAAATCATAGACCGAAATATCATCGGCTGAAAATTGACTGTCATCAACCAAAAATTTGGCGTTTTTTTGTCCCCAATCAATTTGGTCGGTGTTCCAATAAGCCGATGTGTCGGTAGGAAGCCTGATTTCAATGATTTTTCCGGCTCGGTTTTCTGACTGCAAAGTATACCCCAAATCGGAGAGCAATTGCGTGGCTATTTTCTTTTCGCTGTAAACGTTGTTGAATTTCTTTTGTAACAACAATTCATATTGTGTATTGTTTTCTGTCAGAACAACTTGTTTTTCATTGACTTTCAATAAATACGAAACGATTTGTGCTAACGAACCTCGCACTGAGGTTATCGCATCAAAGCGCTGCACAATTGCCGATGAACTCGCCGGAGCGTTAATTTGTTTCAACTCAAAATCATCGTTGAGCGTAACTTCGGTTTCCGCCTCACTTTGGTAAGACGAATATTTTAAAAAGTCATAAATCGGGATGGTTTTTTTGTTTCTCGACAGAAAACCACGAATCATTCTGGGAGTAATGTTGGCGGGATTTCCTTTCCAAAGCACCTCACCATCGGCATTTAGTAAAATTCCGTAGGGTAAGGCTCTAACACGGTGATTTTTAAAATTTTGCCCTTCATAATCAATGCTTACCGCCAATTTGGTCAGGTGTTTTTGCAAAAACGGACGCACCACGTCAGAGCGCTCTTGGGTGAGCGAAACAATGTAGAGTTCATCACGAAATTGCTCTTGAACCGTGTTTAAATAGGTGGAAACGTGAATGCAAGGCACGCACCACGTAGCCCAAAAATCAACCAAAAACAATTGTTTGTCTTTCGGGGTTGCCAACTCAGAATATTCAACGCGCTCTGAAAAAGTGAGTTGCGCAAAGCTATGGATGTAAGTTGCTAAAAACAGCAACGTTAAAATACGTTTTTTCATATTCAATTCAGTTTGGCGTAGTCCTATCAAAAACCTTACCAAACTGCAAAATTATTTGTAGATGACCAGTTTTTGTCCTACCCTGATGTTATTTCCTTTGATTTTATTCCAACGTTTTAGGTTGGAAACCGTAACGCCATTACGAGAGGCAATTTTGCCCAGTACGTCACCTTTTTTAACGGTGTAAATAATTTTTTTGCCTGATTGCCCTACGTTATCGCCTTTTACCAATTCAGGTAACGGTTTTTCTTGTTTGTCTTTTTCCTCATTCAGATAGGCGTAGATAACCTCCTCATTAGCAACGAATTTACCTATTTCTTCAATCGGAAGGCGCAAGGCGTATTTTTTGCCCTCAACATAAGGCACCACATCTAATTGATAAGACGGATTAAAAAACTGGATTTCCTGAATGTCCATTCCTGTAAGTTCGGCAATGTGCTTAAACGGAACGGCTTGGCGCACGCGCACCGTGTCAGTTGCAAAGTGATGATTGGCACGCTTTTGGGGTTTAAACCCGTGTTCTTTGGCATATTCAAAAATGTAAAGCGTTGCCAAAAAGGCAGGTACATAGCCGGCGGTCTCGCGAGGCAGATAGGGGCGCAGATTCCAGTAGTTTTGCTTTCCGTTGGAACGACGCATTGCTTTGGTAACGTTGCCCGGACCTGAATTGTAGGCTGCCAAAACCAAATCCCAATCGCCAAACACTTTGTAAAGTTCGTTTAAAAATTTGGCGGCGGCTTTGGTGGAACGCACCGGGTCGCAACGCTCATCTACATAATTATTTACCTCCAAGCCGTAACTTTTTCCGGTGGTGTACATAAATTGCCACAAGCCGGTAGCGCCCATTCGTGAACGGGCTTTAGGGTTTAATGCCGATTCAACAATGGCTAAATATTTCATTTCAAGCGGAATACGCTGATTACTCATTTCCTGCTCAAACATCGGGAAGTAATAATCGCTCAGGCTCATCAAACGCTCTAACGAAGTGCGTCTGTTTTTGAGAAACGATTTGATGACGCGCTCTAGAATAGGATTATATTCCACATTAAAAGGTGTTTTTTGGTTGAGTTTTTCAAGCCGCTGTTTGAGAACTTCGGTGGGGAGTTCGTCATAAATAACGTCCGTAACCGATTCACCGGCAACATCTTCGCTCATTTGAAAAAACAAATCGGAATTGGAAAGTTCTTTCAACCATTTTTTATCGTAGCTTTCAGCCTTCGGGTTGTCTTTCAAAACATAAATGCCTTCTTTTTTAATATAGGTTGAAGGTGGGTCTTGTGTGTTTTTAAATATCTGATTGGCTGATTGTTGTTCAATTTTTTGTAAGGTATCATTCGGGATATTGGGCTGTACCTGTGCCGACATACCGCTTGCCCAAAGGCAAAAAAGGGCTCCAAAACTACATTTTTTCATAAATCGATGCATAAGTCCGTACGTATTTCAGGCTACAAAAATGAAAATTAATATTGAAACTAACAAGTTTTTCCCGCTCAAAGATGTAAAAAGATGAATTACAATCTATTTTCAAATTAAAACAATCTATTGTTAAACAATGTATTATGTTACGTAAACTAATTTTTTGTTCGTAAATTTTCTTTTTCTACTTAAAAGCGATTATATTTGTGGTTTTATTCTTTTTAAGAATTGAATTATCGTATAAAATTGAGAATCAAACTAAATAATAATCGTATGAAACAACTTCAATTGTTATTCGCATTTTTGATGGGTTCCGCGTTCGTAAATGCACAAACCAAAAGCATCGACCTGCCGCCCTTCGGATTTGCCAATACCCAAACGTTGGAAATCCGAAAAGTAACGCTTTCCGAAAAGGAAACCGTGTTGGAAATCAACGCTTTTTTTACACCGAATTATTGGATTCGGGTAGCTTCTGAAACGTATCTAAAAACTGAAAACCAGAAATATAAAATCCGTAGAGGTGACGGCATTGTGCCGGATTCCCTTTTTTGGATGCCGCAATCGGGCAAGGCTTCATTCAAATTGGTTTTTGACCCGATTCCGCTGAAAACCGAAGTGTTTGATTTTATCGAAAGTGGTGACTGCGAAAATTGCTTTAAAATTTACGACGTTCGCTTATCGAAAAAACAACGCAAACCAACACTTCCGAAAGAATTCACTCAAAAAACCAAAAAAACAAGTGGTTTTTCTGCCAAATGGCAAAAAGGAAATGTGTCGGTCAGTGGCAAAATAATTGGTTATAAAGCTGATTTAGGCGAAGTTCATTTTATTTATCCGAACCCGATTACGGGAAATCGTGAAAGAATACCTGTGGCGGTATCGCCCGAGGGTTCGTTCCGAATCACAACTCCCGTTTACAGCCCCACTTCGCTTATTTTGCGCTCCGATGCGTTTTATTTTCCATTGGTGGTGGCTCCAAATCAAGAGTTGCAAGTGCTTATCAACTTGCCTGAAATGTCTCGAAAAAAGAGCCAGTTGCATAAAAATCAGCCTGCAAACGGAAAAGAAATTTATTTTTCGGGTTTTCTGGCAGACGTAAACAGCGAAGTCTACACAGCCTTCAACGAAACATATCACAATCAACAAGAAATCGATTCTATTGCCGGTTTGGGTGGTAATGCCCTCGAAAACCATTTTGCACAGCAATACCGAAATCGAATTTCGAAAAGTAATTCGCTAAAAATAAATGATTTATCAAAAAAAATAATACACACCATAGCCCTTAAAGAATTGATTGACCAAATGGGGATGTTGGATTACTTTCTGGCAAAATCATACGCTCAAAAAAATAATATTTCAGAAGAAGAGGCTATGCTTCGGTTGCAAACCCAACCCAAACGAGCCGATTTTTACGATTTTTATAAAGAAATTCCTTATAACGACTCAGATGTGCTGCTTTCGCCCATCGCAAGTGAGTTTGTGGGGGATTTATCGCGTTTCAGAGGTATTAACAACGGCGTTTTAGACATCGTACACTTCCTGATGGAAAATCCAAAAGTGAGCAGCGATGACAAAGCCGTTTTTAAAGAGTTTCTTAATAACCAACAAAAAGGAAATGCCTTTGTTCAAATGAAGAAACTGAATGAAACCGGAATGAAATACAGCGACTTGATACGCGAAGAATTTTCCAAACGAACCGGCGTCGATGCGTTGGCTAAAATCTGGGGTGTTGAGCAGGCTTTTTTGTTGGACCTCATCAAGGCACGGAGTTTTGGAGAAAATATAGATAAACTTACACCACTCACCGATGCCGATAAAGAAGCTATAAAATCGCTTCCTGCTGAAATTCAAAAATTTCTAACGGAAGAAAACAATAAATTGGTAGCCCAAATAGAAGCAAACAAAAAAAGAACGGGCTTTGCCATACTTGACACGCCTCAAACCGATGACGAACAACTTCTAACCGAAATGCTAAAACCCTTCAAAGGGAAGGTGGTTTTGATTGATATGTGGGCAACTTGGTGCGCACCTTGCATTGCTGCCAATAAAGAGATGGAGCCTTTAAAAGCTGAATTTGAAGATAAAGATTTGGTTTTTGTGTATTTAGCCGGCGAAAATTCACCTAAGCAAACTTGGGAAAATATGATTCCGTACCTCAAAGGGCAACATTATCGGGTAAACAAAAAACAGTGGGCGTATTTATCTAAAAGCTTCAATTCCAAAGGAATACCTACGTACGTAATTATCGACAAACACGGCAATCAATCGTATCTAAGTGTTGGTTTTCACGGTGTTGAAAAAATCAAAACCGAGCTACTGAAAGCCTTGGAAAAATAAATCGGAAAACCTGTCAAAATCGGAAACTTTGGCAGTTTTTTTTATCACAAACAAAATCTGTGTTTTTAAAATCTTTGGTCTTTTCGCTATTATTCGTATTTTTGTCCGCCGAAAAATAGCAATTTGGCAATTAAAAATGGTTTTAATTGTCAATATTTTAATGATATATATATGAAAGATTCACGTAAAAAAGACGAAGCATTACACTATCACGAGTTTCCGCAACCCGGAAAAATAGCCATCGTGCCAACCAAAAAACACGCCTCACAACACGATTTGTCGTTGGCGTACTCACCCGGCGTGGCCGAACCCTGTTTGGCAATTGCGGAAGACAAAAGCAACGTTTACAAATATACTTCCAAAAGCAACTTGGTAGCCGTAATTTCCAACGGAACCGCTGTTTTGGGCTTGGGCGACATCGGACCGGAAGCCTCCAAACCCGTTATGGAAGGCAAGGGGTTGCTTTTCAAAATTTTTGCAGGTATTGATGTGTTTGATATTGAGGTAGATGCAACCGATGTGGATAAATTCGTTGAAACGGTAAAAGCCATTGCGCCAACCTTCGGCGGGATTAATCTGGAAGACATCAAAGCCCCCGAAGCCTTTGAAATTGAGCGTCGTTTGAAGGAAGAACTCGACATTCCGGTGATGCACGACGACCAACACGGAACGGCTATTATTTCCGCAGCTGCGTTAAAAAACGCCTTAGAGATTGTAAATAAGGATATTAGCAAGGTAAAAATCGTAGTAAACGGAGCGGGAGCCGCCGCCATTTCGTGTACGCATCTGTACGTGGCGTTGGGCGCAAAGCTCGAAAATATCGTGATGTGCGACAGCAAAGGCGTTATCCGTAAAGATTCGCCCAACCTGACGCCTCAAAAAGCCGAATTTGCTACTGACCGAAATATCAGCACCTTAACCGAAGCGATGCAAAACGCCGACGTATTCATCGGGCTTTCAAAAGGAAACGTGGTTACGCCCGAAATGTTGCTTTCAATGGCTGAAAATCCGGTGGTATTTGCAATGGCAAATCCAACTCCCGAAATCGATTATAACTTGGCGGTCAAAACCCGTAAGGACATCATAATGGCAACGGGGCGTTCCGATTTCCCCAATCAGGTGAACAACGTGCTGGGCTTTCCGTTTATTTTCAGGGGAGCGTTGGATGTGCGCGCCACCAAAATCAACGAAGAAATGAAACTTGCCGCCGTTCACGCCATCGCCGATTTGGCAAAGAAAACCGTTCCGGAGCGCGTGAGTTTGGTTTACGGAGGCGAAAATCTTTCGTACGGACGTAACTACATCATTCCCAAACCATTTGACCCACGTTTGATTTATGAAATTCCGCCTGCCATCGCCAAAGCCGCCATTGCTTCGGGCGTGGCTCAAAAACCTATTACCGATTGGGAAACGTATCGTAATGAATTAATGGACAGAATCGGAACGGGCAACAAAGAGGTGCGAATGTTGCAAGACCGCGCCCGACAAAATCCCAAACGCGTGGTGTTCCCCGAAGCTGACCACCTCGAAGTGCTGAAAGCCGCACAACGCCTACACGAAGACGGATTGGCAATCCCGATTTTGTTAGGACGAAAAGACATCATCAATGAATTGAAAGAAGAAATTGGATTCACTGCTGATTTGCAGGTGATTGACCCCAAAAGCGATGAAGAAAAAACACGGAGAGAAGAGTTCAGTAAAGTGTATTGGCAGAAAAACCAACGCCGTGGCGTAATTCGCCTTACTGCCGAACGAATGATGCGTGAACGCAATTATTTCGGTGCGATGATGGTCAATATGGGGCAAGCCGATGCAATGATTACCGGTCGTACGCGTGCTTATCCGAGTGCCATTCGCCCCGTTTTGGAATTGGTGGAAAAAGCCGAAGGCGTAAACCGCATTGCTTCCACCAGCATTATGTTCACCAAACAAGGTCCGTTGTTTTTATCGGACGCTACCATCAATGAAAATCCTTCTGCCGAAGATTTGGCAAACATCGCACTAATGACCGCCCGCGCCGTGAAAATGTTTGGGTTGCAACCCGCCGTGGCGATGCTTTCGTATTCAAACTTTGGCTCGGCAAGTTCACAAAGCACCAAAAAAGTGCGTGATGCGGTGGCTTATCTGCATAAAAACCACCCCGATTTGGTAGTTGATGGTGAAATTCAAGCCGACTTTGCCATCAATCCCGAGAAAATAGCCCGTTCGTTTCCGTTTTCAAAATTAAACAACGGAAAAGGCGCTAACGTACTGATTTTCCCGAATTTGGAAGCTGCAAATATCACGTATAAAATTCTCAAAGAAATTGAAAAATTGGATACGGTAGGACCTATCATTTTAGGATTGAGCCAGCCTATTCACGTAACCACTTTGGGGGCAAGCGTTGATGAAATGGTAAATTTAGCAACTCTTGCCGTGATTGATGCGCAAGAACGTGAAAAACGCAAGAAATAACTTTAAAAATCAAGAAAAATGCAAAAATCAAATAAATCAATAGCGGGGTATCATTTGCTGATGTTGCTCTCGGCAGTGGATAACGAATTTTCAGCCGAAGAAGGATTAAAAATCCGAGAATATTTGGCTGCCGAATTTCCGTTCCGAATGAATTTGGACGATGAATTAGACACTATCGCCACCCTGCATCCTAGCCGGTGGGAGGCTCATTTTGAGTTTCACGCACGTTGTTTTTTTGACGATTCAACCGCCGAAGAACGCCAGAAATTCATTGATTTTGCCAAATCGCTCATCAAAGCCGACAACGTAGTAAACGATATTGAGCATACTTATTACAAATCGCTCAAAAAAATATGGGGAATGGAATAAATCCCGAAAAAGGATAGCCAAAAACAGCTATCCTTTTTTATTATATCGCTGCAAATAAAATAGAATTATTATAAATAAGGGAGGTTTATTAAAAATAATGCAATCAATAAAAAGCCGTTTTTAATATGTTTTTCGCATTTTTAAAGCGATACTGATAAGAAAATGAAACTGTTTTGATGTAATTTCTGCCGAAATGCAAAACAAATCACATTTACGGATTAAACAATTAAATCAACATTTTGTTGCATATTTTTCACTATTTGAAAACATTTTTTATATTTGCGAGTACATAAAACAAAAAAATACATTTATGGCTTTTGATATTGAAATGATAAAAAAAGTGTATGAGCGTATGCCAGAGCGAGTTACCAAAGCTCGTGAATTGGTAGGTCGCCCGCTTACACTTGCCGAGAAAATTTTATATGCCCACCTCTGGGACGGGCAACCCAAACAAGCGTACAAACGCTCGGAAGATTACGTGGACTTTACTCCCGACCGCATCGCCTGCCAAGATGCCACCGCACAAATGGCGTTGCTTCAATTTATGCACGCCGGAAAATCAAAAGTTGCCGTGCCAACAACCGTGCATTGTGACCACTTGATTCAGGCCAAAGTAGGTGCTGAAAAAGATTTACAGGTTGCCAACGAACAATCAAAAGAAGTTTTTGACTTTTTATCCTCTGTATCAAATAAATACGGAATCGGATTTTGGAAACCTGGAGCAGGAATCATCCACCAAGTGGTGCTTGAAAATTACGCTTTTCCGGGCGGAATGATGATTGGAACGGATTCGCACACGCCCAACGCCGGCGGACTCGGAATGTTAGCCATCGGGGTAGGTGGTGCCGATGCCGTAGATGTGATGGCGGGAATGCCGTGGGAACTTAAATTCCCGAAAATTATCGGGGTGAAACTTACCGGAAAACTAAACGGCTGGACGGCTCCGAAAGACATTATTCTGCGAGTGGCTGATATTCTGACTGTTAAGGGTGGAACCGGAGCAATACTTGAATATTTCGGCGAAGGAGCTCAAGCCATTTCGTGTACCGGAAAAGGAACGATTTGTAATATGGGAGCTGAAATTGGGGCAACGACTTCAACTTTCGGTTATGACGATTCAATGCGAAGATATTTGCGTGCCACCGGACGTGAAGACGTGGTGGAAGCCGCCGATAAAGTAGCTCAACACCTCACCGCCGACCCAGAAGTGTACGCTCAGCCGGAAAAATATTTTGACCAATTAATCGAGATAAATCTTTCAGAATTAGAACCTTACATCAACGGACCTTTTACGCCCGACAGAGGTACGCCCGTTTCAAAAATGAAAGAAGTAGCCGCCGAAAACGGTTGGCCGTTGAAAGTGGAATGGGGACTTATCGGTTCGTGTACAAACTCTTCATACGAAGATATGTCGCGCGCGGTTTCTATCGTAAAACAAGCCTTAGAACTCGGGATTACGCCCAAAGCCGATTTCGGGATAAACCCTGGTTCTCAACAGATTAAATACACCATTGAACGCGACGGAATTATAGAAGTTTTCGAGAAATTAGGAACAAAAGTCTTCACCAACGCCTGCGGTCCTTGTATCGGTCAGTGGGACAGAGAAGGGGCTGACAAGCAAGAAAAAAACACCATCATTCATTCCTTCAACCGTAACTTTTCAAAACGCGCGGACGGAAATCCCAACACGCACGCCTTTGTAACCTCGCCCGAAATGGTGGCGGCTTTGGCAATCTCGGGACGTTTGGATTTCAACCCGATAACCGATAAATTGTTGAATGACAAAGGCGAAGAAGTGATGTTCAAACCTCCGTATGGCGACGAACTTCCCACGAAAGGTTTTGACGTGGACGACCCCGGTTATCAAGCTCCCGCAGCCGACGGTTCGGGCATTGAAGTGGTAGTAAAACCCGATTCGCAACGTTTACAATTACTTGAAGCCTTCCCAGCTTGGGACGGAAAAAATATCACGGGAGCTAAATTGCTCATCAAAGCCGAAGGAAAATGTACCACCGACCATATTTCAATGGCTGGACCTTGGCTTCGTTTCCGTGGGCATCTGGACAATATTTCCAACAATATGCTCATCGGGGCGGTAAATGCATTCAACGGGAAAACCAATTCGGTAAAGAACCAACTTTCAGGAACTTACGCCGAAGTGCCTGCCGTTCAACGTCAATACAAAGCCAGCAATATCCCGACCATTGTAGTGGGCGACCATAATTACGGTGAGGGTTCGTCACGGGAACACGCCGCTATGGAACCGCGTCATTTGGGAGTGTGTGCCGTTTTGGTGAAATCGTTTGCTCGTATTCACGAAACGAACTTGAAAAAACAAGGAATGCTTGCCTTGACGTTTGCCAACGAATCGGATTACGACAAAATTCAGGAAGACGACACGGTTAATTTCTTGGATTTGACCGAGTTCGCACCCGGAAAACCATTGCGTTTGGAGTTTGTTCACGCCGATGGCACAAAAGACGTTATTGTGGCAAATCACACCTATAACGATAGCCAAATCGAGTGGTTTAAAGCCGGAAGTGCCTTAAACTTGATTGCTGCTAATGCCAAGTAAGTAACTAACAATCAAGATTCATTAGAAAAACAATAAACTCAAAAGGTGTCGCAGTTGCGACACCTTTTGAGTTTTATACATAGTGTTTAGTTCTCCCAATTTGCCTTGTTTGAATTCTTCCCCGGATAGTTCAATGCAGCGAATATCTTCCACTGTTGGCTCATACGGGTCATACCCTTTTTCTATTTCAGTATCCATTTCTTTCAATAATTTTGGGCGTAGAATTTGGGCGTAAGCATTACGCCCCTACACACCTCACCTATCACACCTCA
>NZ_JAUNKD010000063.1 GCF_030532915.1 Capnocytophaga sp. | reverse complement strand
TGGCATCAGTGCCGAATCCGTTTGAAAATGCCCTGCGAATTTCGGGGAGTTATGAAACGATGTACTGATTTTCTGTTGTTGTTTTTTAGTTTTCGTTCATATTTTTCGTAAGGATACTATAAGCCAAAAATGTAAAAAACGCATAAGGTTTTCCGCTTTTGTGGTTGATTGGTTGAATTTTCAGGATATTTGAAATAAATTTTTGGCGTATTGTACCAAAATACGTACTTTTGTCGTTTGAAATTAAAGCGAAATTCATTTGGAAATGACGGATAAAATTAAAGAGCATATTGCTAAAATAGAGTCGTTTACGGCTAAAACAAAAGAAGAGGTAGAACAACTTCGCATTCAGTATTTGGGCAAAAAAGGCATTTTAAACGATTTTTTTGCAGCCTTTAAAGAAGTGCCTCCCGCTGAGAAAAAAGCCTTCGGGCAAATTATCAATCAATTAAAAAACCAAGTCGAAACCAAAGTACAACAATTACGCGATGCCTTTGAACAACAGCAAGATAGCACGGGTATTTATGCCGACCTTACCCGTCCGGCAACGCCCGTAACCATCGGGGCAAGGCATCCCATTTCACTGGTAAAAAACCAAATCGTTGATATTTTTTCAAACATCGGTTTCAATGTTTCCGAAGGTCCTGAAATTGAAGACGATTGGCACAACTTCACGGCTTTGAATTTGCCTGAATATCACCCTGCTCGCGATATGCAAGATACGTTTTTCATTCAAACCAATCCCGATGTTTTGTTGCGCACGCACACCAGTTCGGTTCAGGTTCGGTATATGGAGGAACATCAACCGCCTATCCGCACCATTTCGCCCGGGCGCGTGTTCCGAAATGAAGCCATTTCGGCGCGTTCACACTGTCTTTTCCATCAAGTTGAAGGGCTTTACATCGATAAAGACGTGTCGTTTGCCGACCTGAAACAAACTCTTTTGTATTTCACCAAAGAAATGTTCGGAAAATCAAAAATCCGTATGCGTCCGTCTTTCTTTCCGTTTACCGAGCCTTCCGCTGAGGTGGATATCTATTGGGGGTTGAACAACGAAATCGATTATCGCATCACCAAAGGAACCGGTTGGCTGGAAATTATGGGTTGCGGAATGGTAGACCCTAATGTGCTTAAAAACTGCGGAATAGACAGCGAGCAATACAGCGGTTTCGCCTTCGGTATGGGTATTGAACGCATCGCGATGTTGCTTTATCAAATTGGCGACATACGTATGTTTTACGAAAATGACGTTCGTTTTCTGGAACAATTTAAAAGTTCACTGTAAAAATTTTGCAATGTAATTTTATTGAAAATAGTTGAGGGCATTAAATTTTTAATGCCCTCGTTGTTTTATTTATGTTTAAAAACGAAATACTGACATAAAGGAAAAGTTCGTTTTCCATAATAAATTTACACGATAGTTTTGCACCGTAATCAAAAAAATAAATATCTTTGCAAAATGAGTAATACGCTAAAAATCAGTAGATACTAAAATTATGAAACAAACTAAAAACCAAATTCGTGAGCGGTTACAAGGGGCATTTCCAAAAACATTGGCTCTTGATGTGCAAAAGGTTGCTGATAGCGTAATAGACAATCAATTTGAACTGCATCAATCGCTTAATCAGGAAGTTATACTAAACGGTGAACGACTTATCATTCCTGCGCGTTTGTACGCCGATGAGTCACCTACAATTGCGGGACTGACTGACATCCAGCGAACGATTTTGCACTGCTTGTACCTGCGGCATCACAACGGATTTGTCCGTCAGGCACACTTGGAAAAACTCCTTCACAACACCGATTATTTTGTCGTTCCCTTTGTTTTTCAGCTGTTTGGCGAGTATGTCGTGGAAATTTTGAGTGTGGCAAATGCCCATATCAACGCCCAAACCATCGCTTTGTATCAAAAATTCATTGCCGAAAATCCAACCTACGCCAAGCAAACCGAAAGCCGAATGACCAGCTATTGGGACGCTTATTACAGAAGTCAATCACCTGATTTAAAGCACTATATCGGTAGGGAGATTTTTAAAAAATTAAAACAACCATTTCAAAAAGCGACATAAAAATTTATTCGGAATTATTTTTCTGATTTCGTGTGAATTACAAAAAAAATACCCTATTAGCTCTATTTTTAATAAAATCGCAAATTTGTGTGGCTATTTTTTCTTTTCGGTAAAAATTGTGGGGTTCGCCCTTAAAAATGTGCGGTGTGAGGTTCATTTGGGCAAACCATTCCGCCGAAGGCTTATAAAGGTCATTTTCGCCGTAAAACAGCTGAATTTGAGCTTGGGGGCAATCGTTTTCCTTTCGCAATCGTGTGGAAGAAACGGCAAATAACATATTGGTTTTCAGTCCGTTTTGTAAGGATTTAAAAGCGATGTATCCGCCAATGCTGAATCCAAGCAGGGCATCGGGTTGGCTTTCGATTTTCAATAAATTTCCCACCGCTTTGTCGATACCGCCATTTATAAACTGCTGATGCAGAGCCTCTTCGGTGTAATTGTTCAGGTCAATCTGCCCCAACGCACAGGCATCGTAAAACGCCACATCAAAGCTATCCGACAGATTTTCAACGTAATACCGCCACCATTGCGACCGTTTTACGCCCCATAAATCCGAAATAACAACGAGTTTTTTCATTTTAAAAACCCATTTTTCAATCCGAAACAAAAAAAGGCGACTGTGCTTTTGCCATAAAACAAACCAATTTTTGAGGCAATGCCAGCCACGAAGTGCCGTCTTCTTCCTGTTTAACGTGCCAGACCACTTCGCCCTGCGGATATTCCCACATCGTTTCATCGGTTTCGAGGCAAAACGGCGGAATCCACAGTAATCGAATCTCGCCATCACCTGCCCAACCTGCCTTCAAAAACAATTCTTTAACTACCGAAACATAGTTTTCGGCATCGTCCAAAAATTCGGAAGGTGACAACATAAAATGCAGATTATCAATATATTCATACGCCGAAATATGAAAATCACGCAAGGCTTCGGGCGGATACCCAATCACTTGCTCTTTTGAAATTGTATATGCCATTTTTTCTATTTTTATTAAGTTTTTAAAGCGAAAAATTGATTCCGTTTTTTACATTTTTACTTGTTTCAGCCAGATTTCAATTTCTCGAAATGTCTCCTCCTCATTTTCAATCCACGGAAAATGACCTGCATAATCAATCAAAACCAGTTTGGAGTTAGGCAACACTTTATGCAATTGTTCAGCATATTGAGGCGGATTATTAGTGTCATATTTTCCATTGATAATCAATATATTAGTTTTAATAGAAGGAAATTGTTTTTGAATTTCAAGATATTTTTCTCGCTCCTCTTTTGTTTCTATTACAAACTGATTATCAACAGGTTTTCTTCTTCCTGCCTTGGTTATTTCTTTCACAATCGGAAGCACTTTTTGAGCCGTTTCTCCATCATAACACCACCATTTTATCGGAGCCTCTGAAAGGTTTCTGCCATTTGCATCGGTTTGGGTGTTGTGTTCCAGCATATAATCCCAATCTTTCACAACCTGAGCAAACCAAGGGGATTCTTGCGTTCGCTTTTTTTCTGATTTTGCTCGTCTGTCGTATGTATCTTGCTGATTTCCAATTAAACTCGTTCCTGTCAAAATAAGCCCTATCGTTTGTTTCGGATATTTCAACGCATATTCCAAAGCCACCGCACTCTGGTCAGAATGACCAAAAATCCAAATGGATTCCACATTGAGTTTTTTCCTTAAATTTTCAATTTCTTCAACTATAAAATACTGATTATAAGCATCTATTGATTTTGGTACTTCCGATTTTCCTGTGCCTCTGGGGGCGTAATAAACCATCGTAAAATATTTTTCCAAAGGCTTCAATGTGAGTTCATAACCTATTTTTCCGGAACTCAAATGCCCCACAATCATTACAGGTCCATTGCCTCTAATCGTATAATTGATTTTTAGTCCGCCAATATCCTCATAGTAAGTCCCTTCCGAAAGATTTTGACAAAATCCGAAAGTAATTAAAAAGAACAAAACTATTGTTGTTAAAAATCTAATTATCATATATTTAAACCCAAAAACGGAATTTCATAATAGCAAATTTACAACTTTAAGCAGAATAGCAAAAATTTTATTTTTCAAGAAAGAAATAATAAGCGACTTTGTTTCTCTGTAAAAATGAATTTTATTCAGAAAATCATCATTAAATTGTTTATTTACAATAATTTATATTTTATGATAAATCTCCTCAAACGGAACGCGGTATCGTTCGCCCCACACCGCTTTCTTTGCGTATGCCACAAGCGATTATCATATTGATTTCGGCGTTGCGTGGTAGGCGCCTACAATGCAAATATACACAATAAATCACGCATTCACAACAAAATCACATCATTACATATTTTTTAATGTCTAAATTTTTGATTTCACCTGTTTGCAGATGGCACATTTCGCCTTGGTTGTTGATTGCCCAGTTGTCAAAAAATGGACGAAGCGTCCCTGTCAGCGGTCGGTCGCTGTGGATAAATTCGCCTGTTGTCAAATCGATACGCTCACCGATATTTCGCTCGAAAACTACTTGATTTTCAAAGATAAAAAACACAGGAGCGTAATAAAATTCCTCCCAATCGATTTTGGCGGTTTTCCATAAAATTTCGCCCTTGCCGTTGAATTTAAAACCGAAATAATCGCCGTCAATGGCAAAAAATTCGTCGCCACCCAAAGGCATCACGCGGTGAATGAGTTTTTTTGAACCCAAATTGATGATTTTTTCCTGTAAAGTGGTCAAATCCAGCAGAATAATCTCATCTTTTTTGCGACTGTTCGGATAGGAAAAAACCGATTTTTCGGCATCTTCACCGCCGTAAGTCAGCGGGTGATTTCCTTGCATAAAATGCACGATTTCAGATTTTTGCGTATCAAAAACAAACAGCTTGTCGCCGCTTTTTCCTTTGACATCGGCACGAACCAAAAGCAAATTCGCTACGGACGAAAACCACGCTTCATAACCGAAAAAAGCAGTGGTCTCGAATCGTAATTCTTTGGTTTTCAGGTCGAAAATCTTGGTTTTGCGTTTTCGTTTTTCGTAGGTGCGGTCGATGGTTAAGACTTGCGTTCCGCAGGGCGAAATGTCGTGAATTTCGCTCTCGTCAGGAGCATTGGCAAAAGTGTGTTTTTCATCGGTGTTAAAATCCACCAAAAAAGTGGCGATTTGCCTTCCTGTTTCATCATTGCAATTAAAAAAAGCCAGTTTTTGAGCGTGATGTACGCCACATTCTAAATATATCATCGTTATTTCTTTTTCTTAAAATCAGGGGTTAATAAGTTACAAAATCTGCGTTTTCGCTTTGGCAAAAATACAAAGATTTGACTATTTTATTGTTAAAATCACAAAAAAACAAGCAAATTTATTTGGCATCTCCGTTTGAAAAATCCGTTGTTTTTAGCTTCAAAATTGCGGTATAACTAACTATATAGTTTGTCTTTTTATTTTCGTTCTTTTGTCTTGAAACAAAAGAACCAAAAATTCAAGACTTTGGATACTACACTAAAAATCAATCCATTTCACTGGAAATCTCCAAACTTGCTCCCTGCGGTCGCTTCGAACAGTGGATATTTCCTGCGTTCCATTCATTGATTTTTTTAACGTTTCGTCTCCAAGGTCGAAAATCATCCTTGAAAAAGGCGACAATTTAAAAAGGGTTAGCTATAAACGTGAGAATTTTGTACTTTTGCGTTTATTTTTACAAAATTTTCCACAAATGAAAAACGAAGAAATCATTCGGCAAACGCAACAGCTTATCAATCGCGGAACGCAATTTGATTTGGATTTTTTGGATACGATTTACGACGAAAATCTGATTTTTCTTTTTGTTGATAATCAAAACCAGATTAAAACGCTGAATAAAGCGGAAAATATGGTTTTTTTTCCGAAATCTTAAAGAAATAACGCCGAACCGCTGAACACTTATGCCGAATTTCATTACGCCGATAACGACGGAGAAAATGGCTTTGTAATCCTCACGTGGAAAATACAACAACTTGAAAAAGAGCAAGAATTCCTATTTAATATCTATTGGAAAAAGAAAAACAACCAGTGGAAAATCATACGCGAAGTGGTTTATATCAAATAAAACGGAACGGATATATCCGCTCCCTACACAGATACGCAATCAATTGCGTATTTACGCCAAAATACTCATTATCAGCGTTTATAATCCACTTTACCCAAAGCGATGGGCGTTTCGTTTTGTTTGACCCACGCAACTGCCAATTGTGCCAATGCCAGTGAATTGTCGCCGTTGTCATCACCATCGTAAAGAACTGTTTTTAAGTTATTTACCTCCTCCATTTGAGCCGATGAAAGGGCATTGCCTTTTTGCAGATAATCCACCATTGCCGAGAGCATTTTTTTGAACTCTTTGTCCCAATTACCAGAGGCGTTTCGCAGGATTTCATTACGGATTTTGCCCGAAATACGCACCACTTCGCCCTGCACCGTTTTGGCGGCTCCTTGGCTCGGCACTAACAAATCCCAAAGCCGGGAAAATTGCTTTTCAAAAGGAGCATCGGCAACCGTAATGGGCGAAACACCGTCGTGTTCAAGGCGTTGCGTTACCGGTTCTACTTTAAACAAGGCGTAAAGACGCTGCAAAGCCTTGTCGGTTTCCTCCAAAAGTTCCGAATTGAAATTCTTGCGGTGAAACTCAAAATTCTCACCAATGCGAACCACGGCTTCCTTGGCGGTTTTGGTGATTTTTTCGCCCGATTTTAGCAAAAGAGCCGCACTTTTTGCCACCTGCGGAATGTCGAGATTGGTGCAACCGCTGAGCATCGCTTGTAGGGGCGTGAGTTTGCGGTCGTTTTTGGCAGAAATATCCGCACCGCGTTCCAAAAGCAGTGCCACCACCTCAAATTTGCCACGACTGGCGTGCAGAACGCTGTTTTGGTAGCGGTCGGCAGTGTTGATATTTGCCCCCAAATCGAGCAGAAGTTGCACTTTTTCCACCGCATTGACCGACGAATGATGCCAAAGGGCGGTGCGTCCGTAAGTGTCGGCAGCCTCAATGTCCGCTCCATTTTCAATCAGCCAACGCATCCACTCGGTGGGAATGCCGTAAAAACACAAGGCAGGTTTTTTGATAAAATCACGCTCGTAGGCGTTGATGTCGCACTTTTCAAATACTTTTTGAAAGGCTTCAAAATCGTTGTTTTCCAGTATGTTACTGAAATCATTCGGTAAAGTTGCTCTTTTTTTTGCCATTTTTTCCTCTCCCTAACCCTCTTCCAAGGAGGGGGAATTTTGCAGGGTGTTTTTTTAATTATTTTACAAAATTAATAATTTTTGTCGAGAGTCTCGACACACGATTTTTTTTTCGGTTCATTGTAGGGGCAAATTGTGGCGGAAGAGATATATCTCTTCCCTACTGACACACGATTATTTTATCTTTGCCAAAGTTTTAAAACTTTGGCAAAGTTGTGGTGATTCGTTGCGGTTGCTTGATACTTTTAGCCTTAAAAATAGTTACATTTATCTAAATATCAACAAATTAGATGCTAAAATAACGAAACTCAAATTTCGGAAAATGTGCCTCGCTGTGATATTCCCCCACGATGTAGCCCAGATGTTCCTTGCCCAAAAACAAGACGCATTCTATGCCGTAATCAGTGTTGTCATCGTACTCAAAAATGTCCAAAAACGGCTGTCCGCTCATTTTTTTGTCCATTTCGCTGATGTCAAAAAGTCGCAACTGACTTTTATCTTCCACAAAATCAAGCATTTCGTAAATTTCTTCCAAAAAATCTCCTGTGATGTCAAATCGTTCTGCCAAAACCTGATGATTTTCAGCTTTGTAGCTTTCTAAAAAAGCCAAAATTTCGGTGTAAATTGCTGTTTTCAT
>NZ_JAUNKD010000062.1:3054-8300 GCF_030532915.1 Capnocytophaga sp. | reverse complement strand
ATAAATATAATTATTTGAATATCAAAATTTTAAAATAATTATTTTATTTTTCAATATGATTCGATGCCTGATCACCACCAGCTCCCGTTGAATTACAACCCTCTTTGGGTTTTGAAGTTAAGGAGGGAATTGTGTTGTTTTTCAGAAAGGTGCTGATTTGTTCCCCTTGTTTTACCCGAACAGAATAGTTTGTAATGCCTCCTTTTTTTGAAATGACGATAACTTCATTTTCCAAAAAATTAAAATCGGACAATTGTTCATTGGTTTCCCCCGATTTTGCACTCATTTTTTCATTTATAAACACTTGGTCAAAGGCTTCTTTTACCCCGTCAGGAAGATTTGATACGGGCATTTTGCGGATGCTGTCATTGATGACACCGTTTTCAGTGGGCGTTTCAATGGTTTCATCAAAATCACTCTTACAACCAAAAATGATTGTTAGTAACAAACCAATTAAATAAACTGATTTTTTCATTTTAAATTTGCGTCCTTTTTGCAATGGTGCTTACTGAAAAGCACATCACCCGATAAGACAACTTTAAGGACTTATGTTTAATTAATTGTGCCTCCGTGATAACTACTCAAAGAAGGGTGTAAGAGACAGCCTCTCCACACATTCGTATTCTTACATTAAATCAAAGTTCTGTAAGCAACATCCCTGCGTGTTTGTCATTCTTTTTTCATTATCAAGCCCACAATCAACATTTATTTTGCATATCTTTCAACAAAACACACATTTTTTTGCTATCAACAAAAAAATATGTATCTTTGTCGCCCATTTTTAAGAGATACATAATAAAATTTATGTGGACACTTAACAAGTAGCACCCAATTGAGCCTCAATTGTGGTGCTTCTTCTGTTGCAAATCAATACAAAAAAACAATAGGGCGCAAGAAAAATTAAATATTTAACTTTTTTTAACGTATTTTTGCTGTTGATTTGTGTTTTTTTGTGGAGTGATTTATTGTGAATTTTTTATTTTGGCGGTAAAAAATAATTGATTGATGATGAAAAATGCAATAAATTGCCAAAATTATTGTTGAAATGTTAAAAAATAATCGTATTTTTGTAGCGGATTATCGTGTTGTATTGAAAAGATATGGAGCCACTTGAGAATATTACCTTAGTAGACCGAGTTGAGAAGCGCATCGCTGATTATATCCGAAAAAATGATTTAAAACCGGGTGATTCCTTGCCCAAAGAGGTGGAGCTTGCCACGTGGTTGGGTGTCAGCCGTACGGTGGTTCGTGAGGCAATGTTGCGAATGCGTACCTTGGGGCTTGTCGAATCAAAAAAACATCGTGGTACTGTTTTGAAAGAACCTGATTTTATCAGCAATATTCAAAAAACATTGGATACTAAAATGCTTGACGAGAGTACATTGCGTGATTTGTTCGAGTTTCGATTGATGTTTGAAATCGGTATGGTTGATTTTGTCTTTGCCCGAAAAACGCAAGCCCAAGTGCAAGAATTGGAAGCCTTGGCAAGGCGGGCAAATTACGAATATGTCAATAATTATTTTTCATTAAAAGACGAATTTGAATTTCACAGCACGCTTTACAAAATGGCTGACAATCAAACTTTATTGCGATTTCAGGAATTGTTATTACCTGTTTTTCAGTATGTTCACGATTTGCAAGCAAAAGAAATTCCTTTTTTGAAGGAAAATAAACGTCTGGTAACGCATATCGATTTGGTGGAGGAACTCAAAAAAGGAACACCTCAGTCTTTTCGGGAAGCAATGCGGGAGCATTTAAATCCTCATTTTGAAAGAATTAGTGCCGAAAAATAATTTTTTTCAAGAATATTGTAGTTGTTTTCTTTTGGATATTTTAACAATAAATTACTGGCAAGCATAAATTAACAAAATAGTATCTTAAAATGAGAAAAAAATATAGCCTCTTATGTATTTTCTTGCTGATATCGTTTTCGGCTCTTGCTCAGCAATTTACCCTAACGGGAAAGGTTTATGACAAAACTTCCGATAAACCATTGGAAGCGGCAACCGTCTTTTTAAAATCCGTAAAAGATTCTTCCTTAGTGAATTACACCATTTGCGACAATAAAGGTGTTTTCAATCTGAAAGCCAAAAGCAGCGAATCGGTATTTGATTTGTTTATCACCCATATCGGAAATGCACCCTACAAAAAACGCATTGAAAAACCGAAAGGAACGCTTGATTTGGGGCGTGTTGAATTGGAAACGCAAGCTCAAGAATTAGAGGAAGTTACACTCACTTCCGAAGCCATTCCGATTACCGTAAAAAAAGATACGCTTGAATTCAATGCCGATGCTTTCAAGCTCCGCCCCGATGCCACGGTGGAAGAATTACTCAAAAATCTGCCGGGTGTGGAGGTCGATTCCAAAGGAAACATCACCGTGAACGGAACGTCCGTAAATGAAATTTTAGTAAATGGAAAACCTTTTTTTGACGACCCGAAAATCGCCACGAAAAACCTCACCAAAGACATTGTCAAGAAAATTCAAGTGAGCGACACCAAAACCAAAGAACAGAAATTCACCAAAGAACAAGGCGACTCGGACAATAAATCCATCAATATTGTGCTGAAAGAGGACAAAAACAAAGGCTATTTCGGGCGGGCAACCGTAGGGTACGGCACCAAAGACCGCTACGAACTCAACGGTTTCGGGAATTATTTTCAAGACAAAACACGCGTTTCTATTTTAGGTAGTTCAAACAATATCAATACATTAGGCTTTCAATTTGATGAAGTATTCGGAATGATGGGCGATGTGCAAGATGTTTGGATGTCAAAGGGAAATATTTCTATTAACGGAATGAATTTCGGGGGCGGCGACGGTTTTAATAAATCGCACATCGGGGGCGTTAGTTACGTGGACGAATATGGCAAAAACATCGAAGTTGATGCCAATTATTTTTATTCACACAACGATAACGAAAATTATTCACGAAACGACCGCGAAACCACCCTGCCCGACCGCCATTATTTTTCACGAAACGAACAGTGGAACAACTCGTGGAGCGAGGGGCATTCCGCACGGGCTGAGTTGGAGTACAAAATCGATTCGCTTACGCAGATTTCGGTCAGTCCGCAACTTTCCGTAAATCGGGGGAACAACCACAACCGAAGCGAGGAAACCTCGTATGACAACCAAAAATCCATTGTAAATCAGAGTATTTCAAAAAGTAATTCGCAAAATTACGGCATAACGTTCAACAATCGGGTGTCGTTCAATCGGCGTTTTAAAGGTACGAAAGGTTCGTGGGGTGTAAGTTTGGGAAACAAGAACAGCCGTTCGGAAAAAGAACAAACGCTTTACAATACGCGTGAAATTTTCGGAAGTAATCCTTCTATACAAGTGCGTGACCAACAGCAAGATACGGATAATCAAAGTGATAATTATTATCTTCGGGCGAATTTGCGTTATCCGTTGTACAAAGATTTTTTGCTCAAAGCCGGTTACAATTTTTCAAAAACCGACACAAAAAGCAATGTAAATACGTATGATGCAGATTCAAACGGAAATTATCTGAATTTCAACACTTTGCTTAGTTCTGATTTTCTAACGGAAAACACGCGACATCAACCTGAAATCGGGGTGGAATGGCAAAGAGGTAAATTTCGGCTTAACAGCGATGTGGGAATGATTTACAACCGACTTGAAAATCAGGACTTTTTGCGAAATTTGGCGTTGGATAAAAACTTCCAAAATCCGAATCTTCGGCTTCGGGCGAGTTATGAAATCAAAAAAGGAACGACCTTAAATTTCAATTACAACACCCAAACGCGTGTGCCGAGCGTGAATCAGTTGCAACCTATTGATAATGTGAATAATCCGTTGCATACGTTTACAGGAAATCCCGATTTAAAACCCACGTTTACCAATATTTTCCGTCTTGACTTTAACAATTACGATTTTGAAACACGCTCGGGAATATTCGCTACATTACGCACTGAATTTCAGCAAGATAAAATCACTTCCGTAACGCTGACTAACAGCGATTTAACCCGAAAGACCACTTACACGAACATTGACGGCGATTTTTTGGTACGCGGAGGAGCGAATTACAGAAAATCGTACAAAATCGAGGAACACAAAATCGGTTATCGGTTAGGTACTTGGGGAAGAATCGGGAAAAGCAATCTATTCAGCAACGGAACTCGCTATGTCATAACCAATTACAGCGTAACGCCATCACTTACTTTGGAATATGAATGGGAAGCGAAAATAGACTTTTACTTGGAATATAATCCGTCTTTCAACAAAGCAAAATACAACTTAGATGTTTTTGAAAATCAGGATTATACCGAGCAACGGGCTTCGCTTCAATTAACTACGTATGTGCCTAAAAATGTGATTTTTGGCAATGATATTGAATTTTCATACGCACCTTATTTGAGCGATGGTTTCAGAAAAACGAGTTTTTACTGGAATATGAGTTTGGGTTACAAGTTTTTAAATGAAAAAGCCACCATACAACTCAAAGCCTACGACTTGCTGAACCAAACCGTGGAAGCGTGGCGAACCATCACCCAAGATTACGTGCAAGATTCGCAAAAATTGGTGCTGAAACAATATTTTATGCTTAGTTTTTCGTATAAATTCAATAAAGCGGGCGGTAAAGGTCATTAATTCAGATAACGAGGCAAAGCATAAATTTTAAATAAGATTCGGTTGTTTGAAAATGATTTGAAAAGCAAAAGAGCTTGTTTTTCAAATCGTTTTTTTATTTTTGTGGCGGAGATACGCAAAAAAAATGAATCAAACACTTTCACAATCAGAATTAATTTCCGGGAAAAAAATCAGAATTTCGGGTTCAAAATCCGAAACCAATCGTTTGTTGTTGTTGCAAGCTATTTATCCTCAAATAGTTATCAAAAACGCTTCTTGTTCAGATGATTCCGAAGTGATGCGAATGGCATTGCAAAAAGGTACGGGTGAGATTGATATTCATCACGCAGGAACGGCGATGCGTTTTTTAACCGCATTTTTCGCTTCCTACAGTGGCGGAGAGGTTGTTTTGACCGGCTCACAGCGAATGAAAGAACGCCCGATACACATTCTGGTTCAGGCACTTCGTGATTTGGGAGCCGAAATTTCATATCAAGAAACGGAAGGGTATCCACCATTATATATAAAGGGGAAAAATTTGACTGCCAATCAAGTTCGTATTTCGGCAGCGGTAAGTAGTCAGTACATTTCCGCATTGATGTTGATTGCACCTTCGTTAAGTAACGGACTGACAATCCATTTGTTAGGT
>NZ_JAUNKD010000062.1:0-2954 GCF_030532915.1 Capnocytophaga sp. | reverse complement strand
TTCTCACAGAAATTTATTCCTTTTTTGGTGTGAAAACCACGTTTCAAAACAACGAAATCATTCTTGAAAAAATGAAACAGCCATTAGCTGATTTTTACGAGTGTGATTTACAAAACGCTCCGGATATTGCTCAAACAGTGATGGTTACGTGTTTTGGTTTGGGTGTGGCTTGCAAACTCACGGGGCTTCATACGCTGAAAATCAAAGAAACGGACCGTTTGGAAGCAATGAAAACAGAGCTGAAAAAATTAGGAGCGACCGTAACTGCAACCGAAAGCGCATTGCAACTTGAAAAACGAACCGGTGCAATGCGTTCAGAAATAGCCATAAATACCTATAACGACCACCGAATGGCAATGGCTTTTACGCCTTTGATGCTCAAAACAAGCCTTGTTATCTGTGATTGTGAGGTGGTTTCAAAGTCATATCCCAACTTTTGGAGTGATGTTTTTGAGGTTACAAAGTCAAAATCAAGTTAATTTTATGTTTTTTTAAGGCAGATTGTCATATTTTTTTGGAAGAATCTTTTTGGATGTAAATTATTTATTATCAATAATTTAAAATATGTGTTTTTTTTGAAAATCCTAAAAATGAGACTTTAAAAATAAAAAAAGTGGCTAACGTTATGTTTTTTAAATAATTAATTTGTATATTTGCAGTCCGAATTTTTAATAGTATAAAATTAATATTTAAAAAGAAATATAAAATGACAAAAGCAGAAATCGTATCAAAGATCGCTGATAAGTTGGGTCTTGATAAAAATGACGTTCAAGCAACAGTTGAAAATTTTATGGAAGAAGTGAAAGCTTCTTTGGAAGGTGGTAACAATGTGTATTTGAGAGGTTTTGGTAGCTTTATTATCAAAACAAGAGCTGAGAAAACAGGGCGTAACATTTCTAAAAATACGACCATCAAAATTCCTGCTCACAACATTCCTGCATTTAAGCCGGCAAAAGTGTTCGTTGACGGTGTGAAAACCAAAGTTAAAGTTAAATCAAGCAAAAAGAAATAATTAAAACGAATAGTTTATGCCAAGCGGAAAAAAGAGAAAAAGACATAAAGTGGCAAACCACAAACGTAAAAAAAGGGCGAGAGCAAATCGTCACAAAAAGAAAAAGTAGTTTTTAACTACTTTTTCTTCTTATAAGAAAAATGTTCTTTGAAACGTCAGTTTAAATTATTGAAACTGAAATTGTTATGTTTAACAAAAAAATCCAAAAAGAGTGAATAAAGAATTAATAATTCGTTCCGGTTCCTCTTATATAGATTTTGCTTTATTGAAAGAAGGAAGGCTCATTGAACTTCATAAAGAAGAAGATTCTAATGGGTTAGGGGTTGGAGATATTATGCTTGCCAAAATTCGTAAACCCATACAGGGGCTTAATGCCGCCTTTGTGAATGTGGGGCATGAAAAGGATGCTTTTTTGCATTACCACGATTTGGGTCCGCAACTTTTATCCCTCTTAAAGTTTGTCCGATTGGTTATTTCGGGCAAGTTAAAAGATTATTCACTGAAAGACTTTCAGTTGGAGCCCGATATTAACAAAGACGGTGGCGTATCGGAAGTACTTAAAGCGGGGCAACCTATTTTGGTTCAGATAGTTAAAGAGCCAATTTCAACCAAAGGACCCCGAATCAGTTCCGAGCTGTCCATCGCAGGCAGGTACTTGGTGTTAGTGCCGTTTTCTGACCGAATTTCCATCTCTCAAAAAATAGAAAGCAAAGCCGAAAAAGAAAGGCTTCGACGACTTTTGCAAAGCATTAAACCTAAGGGGTTTGGCGTGATTGTGCGCACAGTTGCAGAAGGCAAAAAAGTAGCAGAACTGGATAAAGATTTGCAAGGATTATTCGAGCGTTGGGTTTTGATGTGTAAAAAAGTACATAAAGCAGTTTTCCCTTCAAAGGTAATGAGTGAAATCAACCGGGCAGGAGCTATTCTGCGTGATATGTTTAATGATTCATTTACAGGTATTCACGTGGATAATGATTTGCTGTATGAGCAAATTGTTACGTATCTGCAAGATATTGCTCCCGGAAAGGAAAACATAGTAAAGCATTATCGCTCATCGGTTCCGATTTTTGAAAAATTTCATATCGAGCGACAAATAAAAACGGCTTTTGGGCGCACCGTTTCAATGACCAAGGGCGCTTATTTGGTTATTGAACATACTGAGGCACTGCACGTTATTGACGTGAATAGCGGAAACCATTCCAACAAAGCCACCAACCAAGAGTCAACGGCATTGTCCGTGAATTTGATAGCAGCCACTGAAATTGCACGGCAGTTGCGCTTGCGAGATATGGGCGGAATCATCGTGGTGGATTTTATTGATATGTCAAACACGGACAATCGTAAAATTTTGTTTGACCACCTTCGTAAAGAAATGGAAGAAGATAGAGCGAAACATAAAGTGCTGCCACCGAGCAAGTTTGGTTTAATTCAAATCACGCGTCAGCGGGTTCGTCAAGAACTAAACATCAAAACCAAAGAAGAAAATCCAAGTAAGGAAGGTGAAATAGAAGCACCTATCGTTTTGGTTGATAAAATCAATACGGAACTTGAAAATATTATTAAAGAAGGGACTTATAAAGGAACCATTGTGCTTAATGCGCATCCCTTTGTGGCGGCCTATATCACACACGGCTGGCTGTCAATGCGTTTTAAATGGTTTTTAAAATACAAACGATGGGTTCAGGTAATGCCGCGTGACGCATATTCGTATTTGGAATATCGTTTTAAAACAAAGGCAGGAACTCCTCTTTAACTAAAATAATGAAGGCTTTGCAAGCAATTGCAAAGCCTTTTTTTTGTTTGCTTCAAATGATTTTAACTTTTCCAAATAGGGATAAACGCAATGATTAAAAACATAAAAAAGAAAGGTTTTTCAGGAAAAAATTAACGTTTCTTTAAAAGTTGTAGTTTTTGTTATGTATTTAAAAATTTGTTTTTCAGT
>NZ_JAUNKD010000061.1 GCF_030532915.1 Capnocytophaga sp. | reverse complement strand
AAACTAAATTTCCGTGAGTTTCAACTAAGTTTTGTTCTTTTTGAACATCGATTTTTCCCTCAGGATATGCTTGATACAATCGGTGAATGGTGTAGTGATTGGGATATTTTTCTAATTCAGTAACCCAACATTTATGCACAGTAGAAGCCTCCATATCAGGATGAGCCACGATGATAAGTGTTTTTTTCATACGATTTCCTTTTTAAAAAATTAAACAATAATTTTACCTTGATTTTTGAAAAAAACAAGAAGTTATGATTACAAAAGTATAAAAATAGGGCGTTAATCGGCGTTTTTTGTGATAAAATAATTAAAATTGACGGTGTTAAATCCCTCGCTAATGCCAATTTTTCGGTAAAAGGCTTTACAATCCGCTGTATTTTTTGCGATTTTGATGGTTGGTTTCATAGTTTATTTCCAATTTTTCCTAAATGGGTGTTTTTAAAATCATCGCTGTATTTGAGTCCAAAGCCTAAGATTCTATCAAAAGCCGAATGAGCTAGTAGAATACCTCCTGCCATTACCAATTCATTCATATTAAGATAGTTACCTAATATAAAAACAACAACAGCCACGCCCAAATGATGGGCAAAATTATAGCAAATCGCACCGATTTTTGAATTGACTAAATAGCCCACCATAGACACATCAGGCACGAAGAATAGCACTAAAAACCACCACCATTCGTATTCTGATTGCCCAAACATCACAACGCCCAACACAAAAAGAGCGATGTATTCTAATTTTAAAAGTATTTTCATTGTTTTTCCTTATTTATTTTTTCCAATAACATATTGACCATTTTTTCCAAACGCTTTTCTTTGGTTTGTTGCTTTTTGGCTTCGTTTATCCATTTGATGTATTCGTTTCGGTGCGAAAGGGGCATTTTTTGAAACACAGCATATGCCTCAGGCACTGCTTTTAAAAAATTTTCTATATCGATATTAGGCTGATTTTCCATAAGTTACCTTTAATTTTTAGCGATTATAATCCGTTTTTCATTATGTTATAAGCCACTTTCGGAAAAATACGATGAATGAATTTAAGCAATTTGGTTTTACCGATATAAATTTCGTATTTATCTGATTTAAAACCTTTTATAAATTCGTCAACCAACTTTTCAGGGCTGATTTTTGATTTGCCACGCCCTTGGGTCATTGGCGTATCGATGAGTGAAGGCACGATTTCAAATACCTTAACAGGCGTGTTTTCTAACTGATAACGAAGCGTTTGGCTAAAACTGTGCAATGCCGATTTGGTGGCACAATACACCGAAGCCGTTTTTTTCGGTGCAATAAAAAGTCCGCTACTGACATTGACCACCGCCGAATTTTCATTTTTCAATAAAATAGGCAGTAAATTAATGCTTAATTTCATCGGAACAGCCAGATTTACAGCCAGTTCGTAATCTATTTTTTGAGTGTAATCACGCGCTTCGACAAATAAATAATTGTACTGTACCGCCGCATTGTTTATCAAAATGTTTAAATCAGGGTGATTTTCTTTAATAAAAGCGGTTAAATCGGCAAGGGCTTGGGGCTGGGTCAAATCGTGTGCAAAAGTTTCAATGTTGGGGTATTGATTTTTGATTTGAGCCAATTTTTCGGCATCTCTGCCTGTGATAATCACCTTATTATCAAGCTGATAAAAACGCTTTGCCAACGCCCAACCAATACCTGATGAACCGCCCGTAATTAAAATGGTATTGTTTGATAATTTCATCGTTAAATCCTTTAATAATGGACAAAGGTATGTAATTTTAGCATATTTATTTAAATTCTATCCTCAGTTTTGATAAGTGAAACGGTAGAAAACTCTCGTTCGACCCATTCACCCATTTTACTTTTTATATGCTCTTTTTTGGTTTGATAAGCTATCATTTCAAACGGAATTTCTTTTAATAACATATTGATTTTATGTTGATTATAATAAGTAAAACCGAACTGCGTAAAGGGTATTTTCTCCATAAAATTTTTCTCAATAAACGAAATGCTTAACCGTCCGCCCAACTTCAAAACACGATGTAACTCCTTCAAAAACAGCTCGGGAAATTCCCAAAAATAAATGGTGTTCACCGTAAATATTTTATCAAAAAAAGCCTCTGGAAACGGAATATCTCTTCCATTATATAGCTGTAAATCAACTAATTTATATAATATCCGTTTTTGATTTTCTATGATTGCCTGTTCGTACATTAAGGATGAAATTTCCAATCCGTGATAGAAAATAACAGGTGTTTTTTCAAATAAAAGCGGAATATGTTTACCATTGCCGTACCCAATTTCCAAAACCTTATCTCCGTTTGCAACATCCAAATATTGCAAGGCGTGTTGTATCATTGAAAGGTTGGTTTGATACATCATTTCAGCGATTTCCAACCCCTTTTCTCCCTGCGGATTTTTCAGTTGTGCAGCGAGTGTTTTTAGCTTTTCTATGTCCATAACTCCTATCAAATAGCTTATTTTGTGATAGTTACATTGCCTAAACGCTTATTTTTCAAATGGCTAAAATAAATGGGGCGGAAGAGATATATCTCTTCCCTACATTGATACGCAACAAATGGCATATTTACGGCAATTTTTTCTTAAACACTTCAAACAATTCAGGATTGATTTGCTTAAAGTTTTTCTTTAAATCCGAGCAGTCAAAATACCCTGCCATCACCACAAAATCATCGGTAGTTTTTAACTTAAATTCCTGTAAATCACGCTTTAATATTTTAGCACATTCTACCATCAATTTGACGGCGGTGCTGTATTTGTCATTTAATTCGGTTTGCTGATTGAACAAATCAAACAGGGCAATCGTCTCATTATCAAGGCTCATATCCAGCTGATGGCTATAATCGGCGACATTCCAAATAATATCGTTATGCGTCTTATTTTCAAGCCATTGACTTCGGTCAGATTCCGTACCAAAACCAATGGCCGGAGGCAACATATTTTGGCTAAAATAACTTAAATTAATGCAATATAACGGCTCATCAGGGGCATTTTTTTGGATATTTTCTTTTAATAAGGCAATCAGTTTTTCTTGCACAAGTTCGGTTAAACGCTTGTAAGACAGCTCTTTTTGTGGTTTTTGATACCACACATAATCGCCCTCTTTAATGGTGGCAAGTTGCCCAATTTCGTCATAATCATAAGTGTTGGTGCGGTCAAATTCATCGCCGTAATTGTCCACGCCCTGCCATTCTTTGCGGATAAGTTTGTCGTTGTCGTAAATAAACCGCTCAATCCAATGCCCATTTTCCTCAAAACAAGAGTAAATCGTCGTGAGCCGTGCCTTGTCATAGACATATTTTTTGATGTTAATCGGCTCTTTATCTTGCCCATAATCAAAATGATAGCTTAAAATCTCGCCGTCTTTTCTAAAATAAAAAGTTTCGTAAAATTGCTCGGCAAAAGAAGTCATTCCCCGATTGACGATGATTTCATTTTGGGCATTTACGCCGTATTGATGGGCGTATTGGCGATTTTTAACAGGTTCTTGTTTTAAAATTTTACCCTTTGCATAGCGATTTTGTTCAAACCAAAATGGTACTAAACTAAACATATCATTACTCGCCCAAAACCAACTAACCACTTCATTTTCAATTTGTTGTTTTAAAGTGAGATAATCGGCTTGGGCGGTGTCAAATAAGTTTTTTAAAGTTTCAATTTCTTTCATTGTTTTATATGTTAAATTGTTGTTATTTAGGTAATTGTGCGTTTTTGTATTGCTTGTACAGCTGATAAATAAAATCATCGGCGATTTGCAAGTATTGACCGGCGTATATCAGTCCTGCATCATCGGAAATATACCCTGCCAAATCGCTGTTTTGGGTGCGTGAAAAAACGAGTTTAAAGACATTTTCGCGTAGGCTTTTTTCATTGCTAATAAATTCAGAATCATTTCTTTGACTATTATAAACACGCTCATAGGCAGCAACCCAACGGCTGTCAAAATCGGGCGTTTCTCGGCAGCCGAGATAAGCATCAATACCACCTGAAAACCGGGCGATGGCTTGGGCGATGTGGGTGTAAATTTCGTGAGGCATTTTTTTAATTTTTTGTTGTGATAAGGGTTTGTTTTTACATTATTAACTAAAATAAATCACTGAATTTCAATTGCTTTTGAAATAATAAATCTTCTGTCTTGCGATAATCATCAGGAATTTGGACATACTGCGGAAATGCCTCCCAATAGCCCTCGCCGTGCAAAAATAACATTGCCCAATGCCACGCCTCCTCGTGAAAAATCAAATCCCTAAAAGGTTGGTTGTCTGATTCATACGGAAATTTTGTAAGCGTTTCGATTCGAGCTTTTTCAGGCGAAAATTTTCCGTAACGGATTAATACCCAAGCAAAAAGATAGCGTAATTCATCAAGACTTTGGGCGTACTCGGTTTCTGTTAATTTATTCATTTTAAAATACTTTCCGCAACAAAAATAAGAAGATTTACCGATTTTTTGCACTTACTTTGGCAAAGTTCAAAACTTTGCCAAAGTTGTAGCGAAATGATACGCAATAAATTGCGTATTTACAGGCAGAGCCTCGACAGGCGGTTTTTCACTCAAAATAGCCCTTCACTTCCTTCCAAATATACGCCCAAATGCTGTCTTTAAAGGCGAGAATTTCATTTTTTCTTTGGATGAGTTCGGGCAATAAAACAGCTTGATTTTCTTGCATTTGTGATTTTTGCTCAGCGGAATAATTTTCGCCTTTTAGCTTTAAATTGTCAAACAGCAAAGTACATAAAGCACTGGCAATCACCGCTTTTTTGGGTTGGGACAGATTTTTATCATCGAAAAAGGAAAGCAACAAAGGCAGGTTTTCCATTTTGGCAAGAAGTAAATCTTCGTCTTGCTGACTAAACTGATAATCAGGGTTTTCACTCCAAATTTTCAATAATTCGGCATCAATTTTCGGAATGCTGTGCGACACCGAATCGGTTTTCGTACCACCACAGCGACTGCACGGCGTTCGTTTCCAGTATTTTTCAAAATCCAGCTCGAACGCCGCCGTGATTTTGTCCAGCGTAAAATCGTCCTTGTTGCCGCATTTGCAAATGCGTGTGAGGATATAAGTTTCGTGGGGCATTTTTCTTAAATTTAAGTTAAACTATTTTTAATAAAAAATCCTAAAAAACAAGCCAAAATTCCTGCCAAAACACTGATGGCGACATACAAAAAGGCGTTAAAAAAATCACGCTGTTGCATCAGTTGTAGGGTTTCAAGCGAAAAGGCTGAAAAAGTGGTAAATCCTCCTAAAACGCCTATTGCCAAGAAGTTATAAAGAGACTCAAAATCAGGCTTTTTACTTAAATAAGTCGCCACAAATCCCATTAAAAAACAGCCGATGAGATTCACCGCCACGATGCCAATGGGAAATCCTGCGATTTTGCCGTATTTGGCATTCACAAACAGCGACAAGGCAACGCGAAGCATTCCTCCGATGCCACTTCCCAAGCCTACGAATAGCAAAAGTTTAGTCATTTTTGTTAATTTAAGATATTATTTTGAAAAAGACTTGTATTTTCAGCCAAAATCGGACGAATATCATAACCCAATGCGGATAAATACGCCATTCCGTCTTGTATTTTGGTGGTGTTGTTACCCGTCCAGCCGTTTTGTTTCCCTAAAAGAATAAACTGGCGTATGTATTTGGTTTCGTGAATATTAACTCGTGTCGTGCTTTGCGTATTGGCGTTGTACAAATCCGTTCCTTTTAGGCTAAATCCTGCGTAAAGATCGTATTTACAATGAAAATCAACCACCAAAGGCGTGGCTTTACAGCCTTCCAAAAAGATACGCAACCGCATAAAAGACGGAGAAGTTTCCATTTGAAAATTGTCGGTAAAACGGTAGTAATACACATTGCCCTCCACAGTGATTTTCCGTAATTTATTTTTCATAAAATTAAGTTATTTATTAATTTTACCTAAATGACTATTCTTGAAACCTTTGCCAAATAGCACATAAGCATCTTATTGTAGGGCAAAGATACATCTTTGCCGTTTATATTTTTCGTTCGTTTGTTTTTTTGGCGGAACGATGTGGCGGAACGGATATTCACATACCCCGCAGTGCGGACTTTGTTCCCTACATTGATACGCAATAAATTGCGTATTTACGGCGGAATGAATTCGGCGGAAGCGATATATCGCTTCCCTACCACGGTTCAACAACTTTAATTTGCAATTTGTGCTTGTCTATCAGCGCTTTAAGTTTGTCGGAAATGTACCAATCCGTTTGGCTGAAACGGTCTCGGGCGATAAAAAATTCAGGCAGATTTTCATTATAAACCACATTGTCCATAGTCGCCAAAAAAGGCTCACCGTCAATCATTTCGGCATCGGATTTTTCGTAGTCAATAATGTCCAAATAGCGGTTGATTTTCGCCACAAAAAAGCCTTTGCTGGTCGTTTTTGCCTTAATTTCAATGGGATAAAAAGTGATTTCATCGCCGATTTCTGCTGATAACAATTCCACGAATTTTTGCGAAAAAATGGGTAGACTCACAAACCCTTCTAAAAAATCTACTTTTTCTAAATCGCTGTCTTTCACGCCCGTATCGGCTTCACCCACCAATTTCATATATTGCAAAAACTTGCCGTCGCCATCAGGAAGCACAAAATAGTCAAACATACGGTCTGCACTCGCCTTGACCGTTACATAAACGCACTCGGCGCGTAATTTGGGTTGTAATTCGTACAGTTTCATTGTTTTAGCTTATTTTTGAAATTTGTCGGAACGGAGTTCGGTTACTTGTTCGGTAATGATTTTATTCATATCACGCTCTAAATCAGCATTTTTGTCAGTAACCGAATTGGCAATTTTCACACGAATTGCCTGAACAAAAACACCCAAACGCATTATTTTTTCATAGTTTTTATCATTGCCCGTAATTGCCTTTTTGATTTGCTCTTTTCTTACATTTAAGTCCTTTAGTGACAATATGTTAGGTAAATAATTTTGATAAATTTCTTGAGCTTCTTTAACGGAAGTTTTGAAATTGGCAATTTCTAAAAATCGCTTTTCAATCGCTTGTTTTTGTGCTGCACTTGCGTTAGGAATTTCGTAACAAAGGCACAGCATTTCCTCAGTGTTTGCCCACGCTGGGAGGTTTTCCAAAAACGGAACTTGGATTAATTTTTCAAAAAATAATTGTATTGCTTCGTATTTTTCCGCAATAAAAAAACGGGTTAAAAGTCCGCTTAACCACATTCCGTCTCGCTGAATTTTAAACTTTTGTATTTTTTTAAGTTTTTCCCACAGCGCCATTTGCTCCTCTCCTTGGCAGTGACTTTCCAATTCTTTTAGTAATGTTTGCATATTTTTCGTTCAATTTTTGGTCGAGAGCCTTGACACGCAATTTTTTGATTTGTAGGGCAAAGATACATTTTTATGATGGAATGATATATCCGTTCCCTACATTGATGCACAATAAATTGCGTGTTTACGATGAAAATCACCCTTTTTATGTCAAAATATCGCATTCATCAAAATTTTCGCCATTGCTAGTGGAAGCCATCCAAGTGAAGTCCTCCAAAATGCCCTTGTAAAAGAACAAAACGAAATCGTTGCCCACAACCGAAATTTCGTCTAAAACCAGTTGATTTTCAAAGGAATGTGTATCTAATTCAGGCTCGTCATCTTCGCGGATTTCATCGTTGTAAGTGTCCAAACATTCTTCCGTTAAGAATTTTTTCGCTTTGGCATCGAGCGTTATCAGATTGGAAATCATCTCGTTAGCAACTTTTAAAGTTTCCTCAATGGGCGACCCATCAGGCTCTAAAACCAAAGTTACTTCCTTGCCATTGTACGAAATACTCGTTTCGTAATTGCCTGATTCTCTTTTTAATTCGTCAATTGTAATTACTTTTATTTTTCATAAAATTATTTTTTACTAAATCATATCCGATAGGCGTTCTATTTCAAAAATGCCGTTTAGTTTTTCCTGCAAAGTTGGAACGATTTTCTCATTATAAATATTGATTAACAGGCAATTAGCATCAATTTCCGGAAAACGGAGGGCGGTTTTTTCGGCGTAATTTTTTAGCTTGTCAAAATTGTGTTCTCCCTCTCGGGCAAACGCCAACGGCACGGCATTCGGACTGAAAAACAGCCAATGTCCACCAAATTTCGCTTTGTAACTTTCATAGCCGTAATCGGAACTATCCAACATTTCAAAATTTATATCTAATTGATTTTTAACGATTTGAATTGCTTCTTGCAATGGTTTTTGCGTTTTTAGCACATACAAATCGTCCGTGTCCAAAACCAACATTTTTAAAAATTCGTCAAAATTATCAGCGATAACTTCCTCGCTATCGTCCTGAATATCTATGCAAATCACGGTTGGTTCTTCGGCGTTTTTGCGATAATCCAAACAGAAATAATAATGTCCATCACCATCAAAGGCAAGTAGCCCGTCCAGCGGAAAAGTAATGTGTGCAACCACCTCTTTATCAAGGGTTTTACCTAAATCTATCAGACACGGATACCGCTCACCAACGCCCCAAAGTTGCATCGGAGGCGTTTGAGAAAGTCCGTAACGCGTGTAACCGCCGTTTTGTTCTTTCAGCAAGACAATCAAGCTGTTAGGTGGTCGGAAGCCTGTTTTCGTTTCAAAATCCGCCACCATCGCCTCGGTCAAAGGCTCGTGAACATAGGG
>NZ_JAUNKD010000060.1 GCF_030532915.1 Capnocytophaga sp. | reverse complement strand
TGAGGGCTTTTTGCTATTTTATCAGTTCCAAAAAGTCGTAATAAATATCTTTTGGATGTGGGTTTGCTTTTGTCCAGTCCGTAATTCCATTGTGCGGGTATCGTTTTTCGGAAATTTATCAAACGTTGCGTTTTTATTTTCTCTATTGATTCTATGCAACAAAAAAACACCTCGCTCTGTGTAGCGAAGTGCTTTTTTAAAAAATAAAGAGATGTTTCGTTCTTAAAAAGAAAGCGTCAAACCGACTAAATAGTTGATTTCGGCTTGCGGGAAGTAAGCCGCCGTTCCGCTTTCAAAAGTTCCGTTGGCGACGTATTTCGCATTTAAAATATTGTTAGCCACAGCTGAAAAAACCATTGATTTGCAGAATTTCAGCGAGTTTATTTCATACGAAAAATGCAAATTATTCACAAAATACGATTTCAGTTTTGAGTTTTCCTCATTTACGTTGCTCATATATTGCTCGCCAACATATTTGGTAAGCAAAGTAGCTGAAAAGTTCGGTATCGGTTTGAAAGTCAGTGAGTTTCCTACCACAATTTCAGGAGAATACGACAGATGTGTATCGCCGATATTCACTGATTTTCCGTCTTTTAGCGTGTGAAAATCTACGTTTTTGTTTTTGCTGAACGCCGCATTGGGTTGCCAAATCCACTTATCGGAAAGCAATAAGGTGGCATCGATTTCAACACCCGCTCGGTAGCTGTTCCCGCTGTTATCACGAATCGGATACCCCTTGTCGTTCAACCGACCGGTAAGCACCAGCTGGTCTTTGTAACCCATATAATATAAGTTGGTGTTGATTTTCACTTTTGCGGTGTTGAATCGCCAACCCAGTTCAAAATCGTTCAATTTTTCAGGAAGCGGTTCTTTTTTAACGGCATTCGGATCGGCTTTGAGGGCTTTTTTGTGTTCCTTATGAGCCGCTTTGTAGTCACTTCGGTTAGGCTCTTTGGTGGCTCGGGCATATGACAAATAAAAATTGTTATTTTCGTTTAATGAAAAGCTGATTCCCACTTTCGGATTTACAAAATTAAACGCCTTATCTGCCTTATATTCATCGGCTTTGTAATGCACATATCGGTATTGCGCATCGGCAAACAAATCCCATTTCGGAGCGAATTTCCAAGTCATTTTCGCAAAAGCAGAACCGTCTTTTTTGTAGCCCCAATTCTCATCAACAACCTCTCTGTAAGGCTGTGCGGCTTCTTCCGACCACACACGCTCATCAATGTGCAGACCTTCGTATTTGTTGAATGCTCCCCCGAAAATCAAATCAAAATTATTTTTTTTGAAGTTGGAAGAAAAAGTCGTTCCGTAGAAATCGTTATCCAAGCCGTAGCGGGTGATTTGGTGCTTGTCGTAGGTTGCTCCGCCCCAAGTTTCGTACATTTCCCAGTAGCCGCGACCTTTGGTATAATGAAACGCCAAATTGGTTGTCCAGCGTGGCGACCATTTTTCCACCCAGTGCAATTGGGCGTGGTCTTGCTGATAATTATCGGTTTCGTTGTCGTAAAAACGCTTGTTTCCGTCAATATCGGTATATGCCCCCGCCGGATTGTGTTTGCGGTTGCTTTTCAAAGTGGCTTCATCGATGCCAATCCACGTGAGTTGTGTTTTTTCCTTTCCGCCGAAAACCAAGGCTTTGATAAGCGTATTTTGATGAGAATAAGCGCCTTGCAGAAAATACGATTTCAGGTCGGAAGCGGCACGGTCGCGGTATCCGTTTGAATTGATTTTTGAAAAACGCCCCGACACTTCAAAGCGGTCATTGATTTTTCCGGAGGAAAGTTTCACCGTGTGTTTGTGCGTGTTGTAACTTCCGTAGAAATTGGCAATTTCAGCATACGGATTTTCCGAAACGGCGTCGGTAAGCACGTTTAGGCTCGCTCCGAAAGCCCCTGCTCCGTTGGTTGATGTTCCCACACCGCGTTGCAATTGAATGTTTTCTGCCGAAGAAGCAAAATCGGAAAGATTGTACCAAAACGTGCCTTGCGATTCGGAATCGTTATACGCTATTCCGTTGATTGTTACGTTCGTACGATACAGGTCACTTCCCCGAACGGAAAGGTAGGTGGCACCGAAGCCCGTTCCGTCTTCCGAATAGGAAACCACGTTGGGCAAATGCCCTAAAAGCATCGGGATTTGCTGCCCTTGATTGCGTTTGGCGATTTCCGATTTAGAAAGGTTGGAAAACGTTACCGGAAGCGTTTGTTTTGCCCGTACGGCGGAAACCAATACTTCATCTAACTTAATGGTTTCCAGTTGTGTAGAATCTTTTTCCGATTCGATGTTTTGAGCGAAAGCCGAAGTAGCGAGGCTCATCACTCCCATAAAAAATAATTTTTTCATCAGTAAAATGAATTTTTACAAAATAAAAGAGGCAATTATTTTATGGAATTAACAAAAAAGGCTTGTTTCTGCTACCCAACAAGCAAAAACAAGCCACTTATCTTATTGACTTCGTTTTCCTTAGACTGCATTACCAGCCCAAGTTCTATGGGTATAATCTCAGCCGCAAAACGCAGCACCCCTTTGAGACGGCGGCAAAATTATAAAAAAAAGTTAAAACCACAAAATTGGGTTTAAAAATTTAAGGAAAGAAAGCAGGTTCAATGCCGTTCTTTGTAATTGACGAACTATTGTATTTCAGCGCTCAGCCCCGCGTGTAGTAAGGCAGAACACATTGGTTCGAGTTTTTGGTAACTTCCTGATTTAACCTCACACTTGCCGTTAAAATGCACAATAATAGCGCATTGTTCGGCTTGCTCGTAGGTGTGTTTGCAAACCCTTACCAGCGTTTCAATCACGTGATCAAACGTATTTACATCATCATTGAAAAGGATTAAATGGCAACTGCCATCTAACAATTCTTCGACTGATGTTTCAAATTCCGTTATTTCTTGGTGACTGAAAATCATATTGTTACTGTGTTAAGAAAGTTTTTCAAATTGTAGTGCTACCCACTGGTTTCGCTCCAAATTACTGATGAGTTCCAAATTATGTTCCTCACAACATTTGGCAATTGTGGGAATATCGCTTTTATAAAATCCGCTTAAAAGTAACTTTCCGTTTTTGCGTAAACTATTCACATACAGCGGAATATCGTTAAGCAGTATATTTCGGTTGATATTGGCGATAATAACGTCAAACGTATCGTTGGCAATCGAAGTAGCGTCGCCTAACTGCACGTTGATATTTGGCTGTTGGTTGCGCGCCACATTTTCAACGGAATTTTCAACGCACCACGGGTCAATGTCAATTGCCGTAATATCGGTAGCCCCGCGTTTTGCCGCCATAATGGCTAAAACACTGGTGCCACAGCCCATATCCAATACTTTTTTGTGGGTTAAATCCGTTTTCAAAAGTAATTGAAGCATCATATAAGTGGTTTCGTGATGTCCCGTTCCGAAACTCATTTTAGGCTCAATTACAATGTCATAACGCGTGTTGGGTTGGGGATGAAAGGGGGCTCGGATGGTGCAAATGTCTTCCACGATGATGGGGTCAAAATTTTTCTCCCACTCTTCATTCCAGTTTACTTGCTCAATGGTTTTGAATGTGTAACTTATCTGGAATTCATCGGATTGCAATATTTGCACATCGTCCAAAATAGATTGATGCCAAAGTTTTTCTTGAATGTATGCCAAAAGCCCTGTTTCGGAATCTACAAAACTTTCAAAACCACATTCAGCCAATTCAGCAACCAATATTTCAGAAGCCACCCCAAGGGGTATAATGGTAAAATTGTATTCTATATAATTGTTCATCAGTGTTTTATTCTGCTTTTTTCTTACGGAGTTCAAAATTTTTGCCCAAATATACTTTTCGCACCATTTCATCGGAGGCGAGTTCTTCGGGTGTGCCGGCTTTTAAAATGCCGCCTTCAAACATCAGGTAGGTTCGGTCGGTAATGGCGAGGGTCTCTTCCACGCGGTGGTCGGTGATTAAGATGCCAATGTTTTTGCTTTTTAATTGAAAAACAATGGTTTGTATGTCTTCCACTGCGATGGGGTCTACACCGGCAAAGGGTTCGTCAAGTAAAATAAATTTTGGGCTGGTGGCTAAAGCCCGCGCAATTTCGGTGCGTCGGCGTTCACCTCCGGAAAGTAAATCGCCTCGATTTTTGCGAATATGCCCTAAACTGAATTCATCAATGAGTGAATCGGCTTTCATTTGCTGTTCTTTTTTGGAAAGTTTGGTGAGTTGAAGTACGCTTTTGATGTTGTCCTCAACGCTCAATTTTCTAAAAACGGAAGCCTCCTGAGCCAAATATCCGATGCCATACTGCGCTCGTTTGTACATTGGGAAAGTTGTAATGTTTTCATTGTCAAGATAAATGGTGCCGCCATTGGGTTTTATTAGCCCCACAATCATATAAAATGAAGTTGTTTTTCCGGCTCCGTTGGGTCCTAAAAGTCCCACGATTTCACCCTGATTCACTTCTAACGAAACGCCTTTTACAACCTTTCGCCCTTTGTAAATTTTAATAATATTATTTGCAATCAGTTTCATTTCTTGTTAGTTAAAATTTTCAGCTTTTGCCAAAGTGTTTATTTTTAGTGTTTTACGTAAAATGTTTAAAAACACATTTTTCACACTATCTTTACCAAAAGACGAAGTTTGGGCAAAGATAGGTAAATTTCGGACAAAAGATGACTGATTCGCTTGTTTTTTGCCGAAGCTAAAAATCAAACCGATAGGGCATTTCGTCTAATTCGGTTTCTAAATCAACCCAATCGTGTACTTCCGTAACGAGGTCGTAAACCATTTTTTCGGTCAGAATTTTGCCCTGATAGATGTCGGTAATGGTTGCTTCAGACATATTTTCTTTCAAAAACGTTTCGTCGCCAAAAAAGTCAATTGCCCAATTTTTGTATTTTTCAGGCTGAACTGAAATTTGTTCAAATTTCGATATAACTTCTTCAATATCAAAGTTTTCTTCGCTTTGCCAAGTTTCTCCATCAAGTGACCAAATCACAAACGGAATATCGGCATTTGAAAAGTTTTTACGATAATACGGCAAGAAAATTTTCGGGATTTTCTTTTCAAAAGATTGATTATTAGCTTCTTTTGAATCCTCCGAGCTGTTCGAAGGTACAATTAAACAGCCTTTTTCGGTAAAATAAAACGACAACGACGTGCCGTCATCTTCCTCAAAACCAAGCCCCCATTGTGCTTCGGTGCCGTCATACTCTTCTTGTTGGCTTTTGTAGTAGGTGTGGTAAGTTTCAAATTCGTGTCCACAAATAATCCAATCCATCACAGCTCTGCCTTTGCAAATCTGTTTTAACGTTTTTACGTTGGGTAATTGTTCTAAGTAGGTTTTGCAATTCATTGAACCTAAGAAATTTAATTAAATATTAAAAGTTGATTATGCGTTTGTTTTCTGTTGTTTTTCTTGTTTTTTTAAGACGTATTTCGAGATGAAAATACTTATTTCATACAAAATCATAATGGGAATTGCCACAATTATTTGGCTCGCTACATCGGGCGGTGTGATGATGGCAGCCAAAATCAGCACCAAAACCACGGCGTGTTTACGATAGGTTCGCATAAAAGTAGGGGTAATCAAACCTAATTTGGTAAGAAAATAAACAATGATGGGCAGTTCAAAAACCAGTCCGCACGAAATGACTGACGAGCGCACAATGGCGATGTATGAACTCAAATCAATTTGGTTACTTACTTCATTACTAACGGAATACGTTCCCAGAAAATTGACTGAAAGTGGGGCGATTAAATAATATCCGAAAAGCGTTCCGGTGAAAAATAGGGCAGAGGCAATGACGATGAAACCTCCGGCTAAATTGCGCTCATTTTCATAAAGACCGGGGCTGATAAACTTCCAAACTTCATAAAGAATGTAAGGAAAACAAATGATGATTCCTGCCCAAATCGACGTCCAAATGTGAGCCGAAAATTGCCCCGCCATTGTTCTGTTTTGAATTGAAAACGGCAATTCCTGCGCACAAAAATCACTGGTGTATCCCAAAAAATGCCCCAATTTACAGAACATCCGATACGTGAAAAAATCACCCTGTTTGGGACCAAAAATAATTTCAAAAATATAATCCTTGTAGATAAATGCCAAAAGACCAACCACTAAAATAGCTATGGTTGAGCGAATTAAATGCCAACGAAGTTCTTCCAGATGATCTAAAAAAGACATCTCATCTTTTTGAGTTGCCATATATTGTTGTCAGATAAAAGTCTGTTTGTTTTTTATGAATAATAATGCAAATATACGCTTTGTTTTGAATTTTGGAAATTTTTGGAAAAAAATCTTTTCACGGCTTTATTTTTGCGACAAGAAGTGCGCTTTGAATAACCGAAGTTCATCCCAAGTGTATTTTCCGTTGCAGGCATCAAAAATATTGCCCAACGAAAGGTTTTCTTCCTGTTCAAATACCTTGCTGAGTTCACTGATTTTTTCGTTCGGAAAAATTTCAGAAATGGCTATCTTTCCCGTTTCCACCAATTTTGTTAAATGACGATATACGGTTGTTTCGGTAAGTACCCGTTTTTGAGCAATTTCTGTGATTGAGGGTGTAGTTTTCCACAGTTGCAGCGTAATTTCATAGGTCGAAATTTTTTCGTCCGAACTGCCTTTTCCACCTTTTCCGCTGATATTTTCAGAAACGAATAACTGTTTGTTTTTCAGGTGTTCTTTTACTTTTTCAACCAGACTTTCCCGAATTTCTTTCAGTTCAGAAGCGTTTATGGTAGCGGCATTGAAATCCGTATTGTTATAGCTGGATTGGATTATTTTTCTTGTTTTGAGTAAGTTACGAATTATTTGCGAGCTAACACCTTCCAAATCATATAGTTCGTCTTTGTATTGTTTCACTTTTTTTGACGTGATAATTTCGCCTTCAACACGCAAAATTTCATACCAAATTTCTTTCAGAAGAGGTATAAAGTAAGCGAATGCTTTTTCAAAACGTTCATATACAAATGAAATTTGGTAATCACTTGAAAATGTGTTTTTTAATTGCGATGTAAATTTCTCGGCAACGCCCGTGAGTTCAATTACTTTTTTTGTTTGTGTGTCTGCCCAATTTTTGTAACTGCTTTTCTTACCGATGTCTCCGGTGTAACTGCTTCTGTGTAACATCCATTGTCCCAGAAAGTTATCCCATTGAAAGCATTGCAATACAGTGGTTTCCAAAAACTGTTTTTTGCCCAGTTGGCAAGCGTTTTCAAGTTCGTGTTCAGATGCTTTATTTTCAGCGTATTGCTTTACGTCATAATTGTTTTCAATTCCGTTGGGATTGATGGGGGAGAGCAGTACCAGTCCATCCAGCGACCGTAAACGCGAAAACGCCACATACGCCTGCCCCGAAGCAAAAACTTTATCCAAATCCAAAATGGCTTTTTCAAAGGTAAGCCCTTGACTTTTATGTACGGTAATTGCCCACGCTAACCGAAGCGGGTATTGGGTAAAAGTTCCAAGTCGCTCTTGTTCAATGTCTTTGGTGGTTTCGTCAATCCGATAGCGAACGTTTTCCCATTCGTATGGCTCCACTTCAATGACATCACCGCCATCAAGCCGCACCCAAATTTCGTCGTTGGTAAGCGAGGTAACAGTCCCCATTTTTCCGTTAAAAAACAAGCGCTCGCCCGATAAATCATTTTTGACGAACATCACGCGTGCTCCTTCTTTCAGAACAATTTGTTTTTCAATGGGATAGATGTGTTCAGGGAAGTCGCCCACCACCACGGCATCGTATGTAAATCCTTTTGATTTTATTTTGCTGATTTCGTGCTGATTAATATGGTCAGCCTTGGCGTTGTGTGTCGTTAAGGTGATGCAGTCTTTTTCGGGCGTAAAATTAGGTTTTACGTATTTTTGCAAATGTGTAATATTTTCAGCTGTTAGTCTGTTGTCTCTCAGGTTGTTGAGAAGTGATATGAATTCGGGGTCTGACTGGCGGTATATTTTTTCCAATTCCACATAAAGCAACGGATTTTCTTTAATAACCTTTGCCTGAAAGAAAAACATTCCGTCATAATATTGTTTCAGCACTTCCCATTCGTCGTTTTTAACCACTGGAGGCAGTTGCATCAGGTCCCCAATGAACAAAACTTGTACGCCCCCAAAAGGAAGCCGGTTTTTTCGAACGGTTTGCAACATAAAGTCCATCGCATCAAGGATGTCGGCTCGTAGCATACTTACTTCATCGATTATCAGAAGTTCAATATTTTCAATAATTTGCCGTTTATTTTTGTGTATTTTGAAATGCCTTCGCAGGGATGTTCTGTTTTCAAACCGCCCTCCCTCAGTAACAACCGAAGGGTTTGATATTGTGGGAAGAAATGAAGCGAAAGGCAACTGAAACATAGAGTGAATCGTTACCCCGCCGGCATTTAACGCCGCAATGCCCGTAGGGGCTACGACAACCGTGTTTTTGTGGCTCGTAGCGATGATTTTGTGTAATAATGTTGTTTTGCCCGTACCCGCCTTGCCGGTCAAGAAAATGTTTAAGTGCGTTTGGTTTATCAAAGCCAGAATTTGTTCCTCCATACCAAATTGAAGTTTAAAAATGAAATCTTGTTGTGATTTTTAGCTGATTAATCAAGTGTAATCCGATTTTTTTTGCGCTCAAAACCGAAGCGAACCACAAAGGTAGTAAAAATAATGATAAAAACGAGAAAATCATCAGAATGTTCTTTTGCGATTTGCGTTGTGCTTTTTGTTGTTTCCAAATGATTTTTGATGACCAAGCAGATAAAAAATAAAATAATTTTTTTAGATTATGTATTTGATTTACAGTGGTTTTTATTCTTTTTTGAATTTTATTTTCAAAAAAAAGATATGAAAAATTTTGTCGGATAAAAATATATATTTACATTTGCACCTCGTTACAGGTAGGGTTATGCTTATTTGTGATGTTTTTTTTGCCGATATAGCTCAGTTGGCCAGAGCACGTGATTTGTAATCTCGGGGTCGTGGGTTCGAATCCCTCTATCGGCTCAAAAGTTCAAGATTTTTAATTGTTTACACTATTTGTTGGGGAAGATACTCAAGCGGCCAACGAGGGCAGACTGTAAATCTGCTGACTATGTCTTCGCAGGTTCGAATCCTGCTCTTCCCAC
>NZ_JAUNKD010000059.1 GCF_030532915.1 Capnocytophaga sp. | reverse complement strand
AAAATCGATGTTCAAAAAGAACAAAACTTAGTTGAAACTCACGGAAATTTAGTTTTGCAATTCCCTGTGTATTGGTTTAATTGCCCACCTTTACTCAAACAATGGCTTGATGAAGTTTTTACTTATGGCTGGGGTTATGGCTCTCGGGCACAAGCACTTGTCAATCGAAAAATAGCCTTGGCTGTTTCTACGGGAATTAATAAAGAAGAATATAGCCATGGTGGAAAACAAAAATATACCATAGAAGAAACCTTGCGTCCGTTTGAAATGACAATGGATTATGTAAAAGCAGATTATCAGTCTCTTTTTGTTTTTTATGGAATTGATTCTAATGAAGGTTATAGTCCAGAGGCTTTAAAAAGAGTTGCTCAAAGTGCAAAAGATTATGTCGCTTTCTTAGAGAAAATGTAAAAAAAATCGAGCGTATGAGCGAATTATTAGATAGAAAATAAAACAATGAGATAAAATACTGATTTTTAAATTTATAAAAAAATAAAAATGCAAAATTTCATTATTACATCAGACGAATGGTTTGTTGAGTGGGAAGAAAATCGTCGATTGACTCGAAAAGTCATTGAGGCTTTTCCAGAAAAAGAATTATTCAGTTATTCCATCGGTGGAATGCGAACTTTTGCTGAGTTGGTTGGTGAGCTTATCCAATTGGCAGTGGAGGGAACACAACAATTAGCTGAAAATAAACCTTTCCCGCTTGATAGAAATAAACGAGATTTCGGAAAAACCAAAGCAGAATTATTAAACTCTTGGGACAAAGCAACTGAACAAATTGCTGAAAATTGGAAAAAAATTCCACAAGAAATGTTTCGTCAGAGAATTAACATTTATGGGAAATTAGATTTTATGGGCTGGAAAGATTTGTTATACTTTTACGAAAACGAAATTCATCACCGCGGACAAGGTTATGTATATTTGCGTTCGTTGGGGATTGAACCTCCTTCATTTGTTGATAGAAGTTAATTGAATTTGAAATTGAAATAAAACCAATGAACACCTACATCGTCCTTTTGCGTGGCGTAATGCCCAGCGGAAAAAATAAAATTCCAAGTATGGCGTTTCTAAAAGAAATTTTGGAAGACGCTGGATTTGAATCGGTTAAAACCTATATCCAAAGCGGAAACATCGTTTTGCGAAGCGAACTTGCCCCTGCACAGATTAGCCAAAAGGTGCGTGAACTGATTGAAGAAAAAATCGGAGCAGAACTCTCCGTGATTGTCAAAACGCCCCGTGAAATTCGGCAGGTTTTAAACGAAAATCCCTTTACCGAAAACCACGATAGTAAACGTGTTTTCTTCACCCTTTTTAATGATGAGTTACCGCAACCCTTGGCTACCGAGCTACAAAAACAGGACTTCGGCGAGGAAAAATTTGCCTTTACCGATAGGGCGATGTATCTGTATATCCCAACCGATGCCAGTCGCAGTAAACTCAGTAACAATTTTTTAGAAAAGAAACTGAAAATCACCGCCACCACACGCAATTTTAATACATTGAGTAAGTTGGTGGCAATGGCGATGTAGGGAAGGGATATATCGCTTCCGCCAAAAATATAAACGAGCGAAATAAAACGGAAAAAAATATTTTGCCCCTACAATCAACAAAAATCATTAATTTTGTAAAATAATTTTAAAACACCCAGAGTTCCCTCTCCTTCGGAGAGGGTTAGGGGGAGGAACTATGAAAATATACAGTATTACAAGCAATTACAGCGATTTTAGTGAGCGTACAGGGATTCGTGGCGATTTTGCCGAGCTACTTTGGAACGGTTTCATTTTGCACAGCCGAGCCAAAAATCACACGGCGGTGGAGCGTTTCGGAGCTGATGTACCGCCCATTTACAGCAATGCACGGCACATTATTGTAACCGATGCCATCAAAGAGCAATTGAGTCAGAGCAACTTACAAGGTTTTGATTTTCAGGAAGTAGAAAAACAAAAAATCATCAAAGGCGATTGGCTCAATTTTGACGAAAGTTTTTTTGAAAAATACCAAAGCCCCACTTACGACCCCATCGAAAAAGGAAAACATTCAGCCCCAACTGCCGAGCAAATGCCTACTTTGTGGCGTTTATGTCCGAAGCAATCCATTGATTTTAAAAAGGTTGGAGACGGAAAATTTACTTTTTCTATCGATGAGCCGTCCGATTTTTACATTGCCACTGGTGACCGCCTGGGCGTGTTTATTTAGCAACAAGCCAAAACGCAGTTTGAGGCGTGGCAATTGCCCCTGCATTACACCGAAATCCAATCGGAATAAGAGTTTTAAAGTATTGTTTTACAATTGTTTTTGTTTCACAGCGAATTGCGTGAGGACAATCCGAGCGTAGGGGCTAATTGCAATTAGCCCTTACAACGAGCCGTAACCAACTTTGGCAAAGTTTTAAAACTTTGCCAAAGTGCATAAACCTAAAAAATAAAACGGAAAAAAATGTATCTTTGTGCCAAATCCCAAAGATCAAAAATGCCCCAAAAAACCCACACCCAAGCCACTTTTGATAACGCCCTAAAAGCCATTTTTGCGGTGCTTAAACCTTTGGGGTTTAGGAAGAAGGGTGCGAATTTTTATCGCCCTGCCGAGCCTGTGTCGTGGGTGGTCAATGTGCAAAAAAGCCAAAGCAGTGAGCGGTTTTGTTGTCAATTTACGCTGAATTTGGGTGTGTTTGAACCTAAATTTTGGTTGCAATTTTATGATTATCAGCATAAAAACACCTTGCCTGATTTTCCCAGCGAAGCCGAATGCCTTATCCGAATGCGGATAAATAAACTACTGAATCACAATCAATTATGGCACGAAATCAACGAACAAACCGACCCCAATCGGCTGATTGCCCACTTGCAAAACGAAGCGTTGTCCGGTGCCTTAACTTTTTTTGAGCGTTTTAGCAGCCTTGAAAAAATCGCTTGGGCGTTGCAAAATGATGATTCCCTGAATGTTACGCCTGTGGGAAAACTCATTTTTTACGGCGAACATCAGTGGCAGGACAAGGCACAAACCGAATATCAAAATTTGCTAAAAACTGCCAATCCGTTGTTTTTGAGCAATTTACGGCGTTATGCGACAAAATACGGACTTAACACCAGCGACTAACAAAATCAATTCATTTTCAATAACTTATAAATTTAAACAATATGTATTTTCAAGAAGAAATTAAAGAGCTAAACGACAATTTACAGGCTTTTCCAAAGTCGGAAAATATTTTTGTGGAAAATCAGGCGTGGCTTGGTGAGCATTTTTTACCGCTGATTTCCATTAATTTGGCAGAGTTACGCCCCGAATGGCAAGGGCAGACGCTGCATTTGTTGTGTCCTATCGAGCCGTACGAGGGCTATATCGGCGATGAAACGAAAGACTTTCACAACGAATTTACCGCTCCCAATTGGCTGGCGTTTCGCTTGACGGACGATAATCGCTACGAATTTTTGGGCAAGGAGGGCTATTTTTTGCGAAGTCCGTTGCATTCAAAAAATTGGGACGAAGACGACAAAAATTATTTTCAAGAAATGTTCGATACTTACGCCCAAAGCAAGGCACAGGTCGCCAAAGATGGCTTTTTGATTTTCCCCGGCAGTAAGCCTTTTAGAGGTAAGCCCAACATTACCAACTTTTTAGACAAGCTGGGCGGTGAAATATGGCACGGCAACTGGACGACGACGCAAGTTCCATCGGCGTTTAAAATGACCTTGCCACCTGCCGGAACTTCGTGGGAGGAGCTGGACAAAATGCCCAATAACGGCATCGAAATTTCCTACAAGGGCAATCCGTTTTTTATGATTGGCGAGGTGGCAGGGTACAACTATTGCGGTGGCGGTGCTGATGCCATCATTTTGCTGTACGAACCCGTGAGCCGTATCGTGCTTTTTACTTTTGAATTTTCGTAAAGTCGAGAGCCTCGACAGGCAATTTATTGTCAATCAGATAAATAGTGCAATAAATTGTATATCTATCACACTAAAAAACCAAATCATTTTATGATGGATTTGATAAGGAAAATCGAAATTGTTTTGGCTTATTTTGAAAAATCAAACTCAAAAATGGGTATGACCATTTATCAGAAATACAGCCAGTTGAAGAAAGAACTGGAAGCCGAGCATTTGGATTCAAACCCCATAAAAGGCTCAGTCAGAGCTTATTTGGACGCTTTTAATGATTGGGACAATCCTATTTTGGCAGTTATGGATGATTTGGAAAAAGAAATCGCAATGATTTCAAAATCAACCCATAAAGCCGAATAAATTTGTGATTTTGATGTTGGGATATTATCTAACAAATCAAATGTTGTTTTAAAACTTTTTTCTTTTAGGCGAATGTGGGATAATTTTTCTTTTTATCGTATTTTTGCTCGGTATTACAAATTGAGTTGTTTTTGAGATTTTGTAAATGAATTTAATAGAGACTTATAACTATATAGAGAAATTACCTGTTATCATTGATTTTGATGAGGAAATTTTTTTAATTAAGAAAATATTTGAAGTCTCTGATGATGAAATTAGGGAGAATAAAATAATATTTATTGATATTATTAAAAAAATTGAACTATCTCATATTGATAATGGCATTTTTTTTGTCGATGAAAATAATTATCCATTATTTAAAGAATTTTCTATCTGGTTGGATTGTAAAAATCAAACAACCAATGTGGGTATACCAATTCCTATTATTGAAAGTTTTTTAGCAAAAATTTATTAAAATAATATCAATATTATGAATGGGCTTGGGGTTAGATATACCCATCATTATACACCACAGTTTATTAATACTGTTGAAATCAAAGAAAATGAGCTTCAACCTTTAAGGTTTTAAGGACAATACTTACTATAAATTCTTCTGTTGAAAACAAAAAATGTGTAGATTAAAATTATGGCAAGATTTACTAAAAAAACTTATGAAAAATTAACAAATGCTGGCTGGTATCATAACAGAAGAGTATCCATAGATGATACTTTAATTAAACTCAGTGAAATCAACTATGAAGTTAATGAGACAATCAAGGATTTTTTGATAGAATTTGATGGTATAAATTTAGAATATTCTAATGGTGTTCAGCATTTTGATTTTGAGACAAGATATACAATTTATAATATAGAAAATTTTAATTTAGTAAATAATTTGATTGGTTCTCATTGTTTGAAAGTAGGTGCTTTCTGCAATAATGACCTAATAACCGCTATTTCAGAAAATGGAGAAATGTTTGCATTAATGCTTGGTAATTACAAAGCAGGAGGCTATCGAGCTTTTAAGATAGGAGAGTACATAGATGAAGGTATTGAATTTATTTGTCATTATGGATTAAATCCTTACAAGCATTTTGATTTGTAAAATCATATAATGATACCACAACAACCATTTAGGCGCACCATCATCACTTACACCTACGACAGCCACAACAATGTCATTTTAGATAGTAATCATATAAAGGAAAGTGGAAAAAATGCACAACAATATAATCCCTAATATCGTTTTAGATTTTTGTAAGGTTTATCTAAATCCAAGAAATAAAATAGATAATTTTAACTATAAACCTTGGGTTTTTAATAAAAATTATGAATATTTTTCACAAAATGAAGATTTTTACGATAGGGTAAAAATCGATTGGGGTCTTTGCTTCAAACTGAATAACAAAATACTATCGCCATCAGAAATAAAAGAAATCGTTTTTAATGAATTGAATGGCGATATTGATGATGATATTTATAACATCATATTATCAATGTTGGTCATTTTTTATCTGCCGTATAATGGATTTTATGATAAAAATAATTTCATTCATCGAAAATTTACTTCTTTTATTCAATTGTCATTTAGTAGCAATGATGTAAAAATCAATAATTTATACAGAGATATTTATATTAAAAATATTTTCTATAATTCTTTTTTTGTTGATGGATTGAAATTTTTAAAATTCAAAAATGGCACATTATATTTCAAAGGAAATGCTTTAAGGGAGTTGTTTAGTAGCTTAACAAACAAAAAATCAACATTCGTTTCTCAAAACACAATAGAATATTGCCTATTATTGATAGACTTTTTAGAAAATGGTACGCCAAATAACAGCATTATCAACGGTATAGACGATATATTTTTGCAAAACTGCCATTATAGTTTTTTTGATAAGAAAAATAGAAAGTCCAATTTTTATAAAAAAGCGGTCATTTTGCTTGATAGAATGTATTCATACCCAAGTACAAATATTGGCGATTTATCTAATAAAATGTTTGCTTTAAATTTTATTATTTTTAATAAAGAATATCAATTTTATATAGATAAATATATGAACAAAAACAATCTTGACAAAATAAATAATGACATCGCTTATTTAAAAAAGAATTATTTAAGCAACAGGCATATAGCTAACCTATTTTAAATTGTCGTTATTTTCAAGAGTGAGCCTCCGACCTTGGAGACCAAGTCCGCACTGCGGAGTATGTGAATATCCGTTCCGCCATCGTAAGGGCTTATGCAATAAGCCCCTACTGTTCCCTATGTGGTTCAAAAGGTAAGGGCAAAAAATATTTTGCCCCTACAATGAACCGAAAAAAATAAAAATCGCGTGTCGAGGCTCTCGACAAAAAATATTATTTTTGTAACATAATCAAAAACGCCCAAAATTCCCTCTCCTTGGGAGAGGGGGCTGGGGGGAGAGGAAAAATATGAAACATCAAATCAAGCGTATTTTACAAAAAATGTCCGTTTTGGGCATTACGCCGAACGCCACGCTGTCAATGGACGAAATTTCGGAGTTTGAAAACAAGATAAACCTCAAATTACCGGAGAGTTATGTTTTGTTTTTGAGCGAAATTCAAGCCGAAAGCCAATCGCACCGATTGCACCAAAAAGCTCCGTATTACGGATTTTATGCTTTGGATGATGCCCTGAAAATGAATGAAGAATGGGAAGTCTCTCTCAATGAGCCATTTGCCTACACTGCCGATTTTGAGTTTAGTGATGTAATTGATTTTCAGGAAGATGAAGATTTTGAAGAGCGAATGCAAACCGACAGCCATTTTGCCGATTTGGTGCATCGATACGCCAATACCGGCAATTTGAATGGCACTCTGCCTATTTGCGAGTATGGCTGTGGCGATTTCTTTCGGTTGGTGGTCAATGGTTCGCAAAAAGGCACGATTTGGGCAGATTGTGGCATTATCAATTTCACTGGCTATTACGCTCTGAATGTGGATGTTATGACTTTTTATGAAAATTGGCTCGACAGGCAAATCCATCTGAAAAAACACCCTGCCGACAAAGCCCACTTTCTAAACGCCGAATATCCTTTTTTGGAATTTGGTAATAATCTGAAATACAAATCATTAAAGTAATGCTATTTGGTCAAAAAGAACAATTCGCCATTGAGGCAACATTGAGTCAGAATGGGGCGTATGTTTTCATCAATTATTGCTTTTGGGTGAAATCGCAAAAAATAGGCGATGATGAGCAAACCGCCTTATTAAAACCTGTTAATACTCTGATAAACAATGTTTTAAAAGGAAAAGGCAAACGAAAAATCAATGCCGATTTACCTGCATTCAACGACGCAACGGACAGCCTCATTCAAGTCCTTTGGGAAACGAGCGATACAACGCAAAATCAATGGCTTACGGATAAATCACGCGAAGAATTGCTGATTTTTGACATCGGCTCTCATCACGATGAATGTTTGCAGGGATTTTTTGTTTTTTTGATTGAAAAAACAGGTTACGACTTGATTTTGTGTAAGATAGAAGCCGAAAATCGTTATGTACATCTTCAAATTCCTGCCGGTAATGTTTATAAATGTTTTGCCGATTTTTCAGCTTGGATAGCCGATGCTACGCTCTTGGTGTTGCGGTCGTTTTTTGATGAAAATATGAAAAAATAACCTTAAAATTCATTGATTATCAACCAATTAAAATGATAGATTTAATTTATACCCGAAGCGAAAAACTATTTCTTGCCAAACAAACCGCCGATTATACTTTTTGGCAAACGCAATTAACTGATTATCTGACTCATATTCATTTTTCGAGCATCGCAGATTGTGCCGATTTTTTACAAACGGAATACGGCTTGTCTGTCGCCTCCGCCTCGCAATTGATTAGCACCGTTTTTGAAAGTAAAAACGCTTATTTTGAATTGATTTTTGATGATACGAAGTTGATAATTAAGGAAATAGAAAAGATATGACTACAAACGACCACAACAAAATCATCAAGCAAATTGCAAAACCGATTTTTAAACCGCACAATATCAAGCAAAAAGGACAATCACGCATTTGGATTTTTGATGGCGGTTGGTATTTGATTTTAATTGAATTTCAGCCTTTTAGTGGAAGACAAGGCACAACGCTGAATGTGGGCGTACATTTTAATTGGTACGAACAGGATTATTTTTCGTTTGATATAGGGTCTCATCAAGATGTTGATTTTGTGGAGTTTAACAATGTGGCGCAATTTTCTGTGGAAGTGGAAAAATTATGTCAGTTGGCTTTGCAAAAAACGCTTTTTTATCAAGAAAATTTAAGTCCTTTAAGCAAGGCTAAACAACTGATAATCAATTATAATTTTACCAGTGAAAGCATTTGGGGCAGTTATCATAAGGGCGTAATTTCGGGCTTAATGGGTGATTTTGAGCAATTACATCATTATTTTGAACGCTTATTGTCAGCACTCAACACAAATGTTGCTTGGCAATTGACTCTAAAACAAGCAGTTGAATCGTTGATACAACAAACCAATTCCCAAGAGGATTTTGAGAAAACCATCGCTAAAATCGTTCAATCCAGCCGAAAATTAAAAAAATTGCCTGATTTTCCAACCGAAAAATAAATTTTTCCGACAAAAAAATACAACCTTTGACACTGAAAATCAGAATAATAAAAAGCGAAGGCAACCGCAACGAACCACCACAACTTTGCCAAAGTTTTAAAACTTTGGCAAAGATAAAATAATCGTGTGTCAGTAGGGAAGAGATATATCTCTTCCGCCACAATTTGTCCAAACAACAATAAAAAACATAAACGGCAAAGGTCGAGAGCCTCGACAGACAATTATTTTTTGTTTTACGAGAACGAACCGTGTAAGGGCAAATTGCAATTTGCCCCTACAATGAACCGAAAAAAAATCGTGTGTCGAGACTCTCGACAAAAATTATTAATTTTGTAAAATAATTAAAAAAACGCCC
>NZ_JAUNKD010000058.1 GCF_030532915.1 Capnocytophaga sp. | reverse complement strand
ACAAGGTGTTCGCCTTATGAACTTTTTGAAAAATATAACGACAAATTATTTTGAGGTAGCTATAAAATCAAGTCAAAATTACTTTTTTACCGATAGTATTCACTGAAAAAAAAAGACGTTATGGAAGAAAACAAAGTATTTAGTTTGCTGATATATAGAATATATCGAGTATTCATAAGCTGTTTTATGTTTCCAATAGCGATACTTATTTGCATCGCTTTGTCAGTGCATATTTCCGTTCCGGTACTGAAATGGATAATTCCGATAGTTGTTTTTATCGGGTTGATTCGATTGCTTATATATTTCACGGTAAGCCGCATCACGGTGCATTTTACAGATGACAAACTGGTTTTTACCCAAAACAAAAAGCTATTATTCAACTACAATGCCATACCAACAATAAACCTTTCAGACATAAATGCCATCATTACAGATGCCAAAGAAAACACACTTCACGGCATTGTAACCAAAAACGGAAATAGCAAACTAAGGAGTGTCAAATCAAATCTATTTTTCAAAAGTGATGCAAAACAATTCGTCGATTTTTTAAAAGTGAGGTAAATAACCTAAAAATAAAAGATGAATTTGACCTCTGGGCAGAAAAAGGCTATCTAATTTGGGCATATCGTATTAACACGACATTATTGGTTCTTATCCCTCTTGTTACGATTATTGCAAGTGTGGCAAAAGGCGGTAAACCAAAGAGTTTGTTACTATTATTTGTCATTCTACCTAATTTAGTATTCTATCAAATTAAAATAAAACAGAAATTAAAACAACATAAGCAGTAAGCATTGTTTCATGTTTGGTAAGAATTGAAATATGTTGTGTAATTATCAAAATGTTGTGAAATAAAACTACCCTATTTTGGGTCAAATTTTTAGTATTTTGGATGGTAGGGGCGTATTGTATACGCTCAAAAATTTATAATCGGGCGTATGCAATACGCCCCTACAACGCAACCTAAAATTATGATTCATTTACAAAAAATGTTGGGGTATTGCCCTCCATCTTTCTCTTTTTATTAGTTTCTATAAGTGATTATTCAGTAAAAATGATGTTTATAACCTTGAAATATAATATCTTTGCAAAAAAAATAAAATACTTTATGAAATATATCCGAATTGCCCTGTTTTTAGCAGGATTTTCATCAATGTATGCACAGACTGAAACCTCAGGCAGAGGAACCTATCGGGCAACTCCCGAGTTAAAAACAAAATTGGAGCATACAAAACTCAAAGTATCCTTTAACTTTGACAATCAAACGCTTGACGGAGAAGAATGGCTCACGGCATCGCCCTTTTTCTATGCGTCGGACAGCCTAATTTTAGATGCAAAAGCGATGCTCATTCATCAAGTATCGTTAAATGAGCGGTCATTACCTTATAAATATGAAGGCGATTTCCTACGTATTAAGTTAGATAAGACATATCATAAGGGCGAACGCTTTACAGTTTACATCAAATACACGGCTCAACCGGAAAAAGTCCCACATAAGGGAAGCCAAGCGATAAATGATGCGAAAGGCTTGTATTTTATCAATCCGAAAGGCGAAATTCCCGGTGTTCCCACACAAGTTTGGACGCAAGGCGAAACAGAATCCTCGTCGTGCTGGTTTCCGACCCTTGATAAGCCCAATCAGAAAACCACGCAAGAAATCTATATCACCGTTCCTGATAAATTCGTAACACTTTCTAACGGAATGCTGGAATCTTCCGAAAAAAAAGCGGGCAACTTACGAACCGATTACTGGGTGATGAACCAACCACACGCTCCGTACCTTTTCTTTATGGGTGTGGGTGATTTCGCCGTGGTAAAAGACAAGCCCTGGCGGGGGAAAATTCCGGTAGATTACTACGTTGAGAAAGAATATGAGAGCGTTGCCAAACAAATTTTCGGGCATACCGCCGAAATGATGGAATTTTATTCGAAAAAATTCGGGTATGACTTCCCCTGGCAGAAATATGCTCAAATGGTAGTGCGCGATTTCGTTGCCGGAGCGATGGAAAACACCACCGCAGTGAGTCACGGCGAATCAGCACACCAAACAGCCGATGTATTGGCGGACAATAACTATTGGGAAGCGGTCATTGCTCACGAAATGGGGCATCATTGGTTCGGAAATCTGGTAACTACCGAAAGCTGGGCGAACCTGACCATTAACGAGTCGTTCGCTAACTATTGCGAATACCTCTGGTACGAATATAAGTACGGAAAAGACGCAGCTGACCATCATCTTGCCAAATCTGTAAATCAATATCATCATCGCCCGAGTGATTTCGTAAAAAAATTGGTTCGTTTCGGTTATGATGACAAGGAAGATATGTTTGATTTGGTGTCATACAACAAAGGTGGCGGTATTTTGCATATGCTTCGTGATTATTTAGGAGATGATGCGTTCTTTGAAGGAATTACTGACTTTCTGAAAACCAATCAGTTTGGTACGGGCGAGGCTCATCAGCTTCGGATTTCATTTGAGAAGGTCAGTGGGAAAGACCTAAACTGGTTTTTCAATCAGTGGTTCTTCGGGAGTGGCAATCCGTTGGTTCGTATAGAAAAAAGTTACGATGCGAATGCGAAACAAATCCGTTTGAATGTCATTCAAAATCAGGGAGACGAAATTCTGTTTGAGTTTCCTTTGGAAGTTGATGTGTATCAAAACGGAAAGTACGTTCGGCATCACGTTTGGGTAAATGCCCGTAAGGAAAATACCTTTACTTTCCCTGCTGAAAAGGCTCCGAACCTAATTAATATTGACCCGCGCGGCATTCTTTTGATGCGGGAGGAAAAATATAAGAACGCAGACGAATATCTGTTTCAGTATCAGAATGCCAAAGACTTCAAAAGCCGTTCCCAAGCAGTAGATTTCGCTAAACGTGAGCAACATAAAGGCATCTTGTTGCTAGCGATGAAAGACCCGTTCTATGAGCTTCGCATTCAGGCGTTAAATGGCTTAACCGATTTGAAACTAACCAAGAAAGAACTCTCCGAAATTCAAAAAATAGCCTTAAAGGACGATAAAAATTTGGTAAAATCGGCTGCAATGTGGGCATTGGCGGCTTCAGGTGATAAAAAATACGGTTCTGTTTTTGAAAAGGGTTTGTCGGTGCAGTCGGCTTCGGTTCGTAATGCGGCTCTCAACGGAATTGGCAAACTTGACCCGAAACGAGCCAAATCGTTCTTAGAAAAATCGAATCCTGAGGAATTTACACCCGACCAATTGGTAGTTCTGGCATCGGTAATTGTTGATGATAAGATGGAAAAGTACTTAGAAAGAGTACTTGGCAATTTTGTATTCTATCCTTTCTTACAACACGACAACCCGAAGTTAGCTCAAACCTTTGAAAAAGGCTATCTATGGGCGATGAGTTTGGATAACAGCAAATTAGTGGAGGTTGTTTCCCAATCATTAAGCCAAGTTGCTCCGTATGCAAAAGAAAATAGTGAAACGAGAGGTGCTCTTCTTGATGTAATTGAAAAAGCGCTTGCCACTAAAAGAAAACTCCCCCATACGGAAAGTATTCAACAGCAAATAAATCAATTAGAAACAGTTAAAACCTTATTTTAAAGCAAAAAAGAGCGAAGAAATTTCGCTCTTTTTTAATAACTTTATGGGTGGTATGCTTTAAAATTCAGTCAAACAGAAGTTATTAACGCATAATTGCTTTATCATTAAACACATCGGGCAGCACTTAAGATTTATTTTGATTATTCTTTAAAGAAAGAATCTACAAATTCGTATTTATTGAAGATTTGTAGGTCATCAATGCCCTCCCCTACGCCAATATATTTCACGGGAATCTGAAATTGGTCAGAAATACCGATTACCACACCGCCTTTGGCTGTTCCGTCCAGCTTTGTAATGGCAAGTGAGGTAACATCTGTAGCTCGGGTAAATTCTTTGGCTTGTTCAAAGGCGTTTTGCCCTGTTGAACCGTCTAAAACAAGCAAAACATCGTGCGGGGCATCGCCAACTACCTTTTGCATCACGCGTTTTACTTTGGTAAGTTCGTTCATCAAGTTGATTTTATTGTGCAAACGTCCGGCTGTATCAATTATCACAACGTCAGCATTTTGGCCCACCGCCGATGTGAGCGTATCATACGCCACCGAAGCGGGGTCACTACCGAGTTGCTGCTTCACAATGGGCACATCAACGCGGTCTGCCCATACTTGCAACTGGTCAATCGCAGCGGCACGGAACGTATCGGCAGCGCCCAACACAACCTTTAATCCTTTGTTTTTAAACTGGTTGGCAAGTTTACCGATGGTGGTTGTTTTTCCGGCTCCGTTCACGCCCACTACCATAATTACGTATGGTTTTTTATTAGTCGGGACAGAAAAATCAACTTCTTCACCGTTATTGGTTTCAGAAAGGAGTCCGGCGATTTCTTCCCGCAGGATTTTATTCAATTCACTTGTACCCAAATATTTATCTTTGGCTACACGCTCTTGAATACGGTCGATGACTTTCAATGTGGTATTTACACCTACATCGCTGGCAATGAGCACTTCTTCCAGATTGTCAAGCACATCGTCATCTACTTTTGATTTCCCGACGATGGCTTTACCGAGTTTATCAAAAAAACTGGTTTTTGATTTTTCAAGCCCTTTGTCTAAGGTTTCCTTCTTTTCTTTTGAGAAAATATTTTTAAAAAACTTTAATGCCATTTTCTTTAAATTATTTATTCAGAATTGGTTACAAAAAATACGGCGCTAAACCAAAATTTTTTGCTAAAATACAAAAAATATGAATACGCGCAATAATTAAAAACAAAAAAGCTGTCTCACGACAGCTTTCGGTACTATAAATAGAGAAAATTAATTATTTCTTTTTCAAAAATTCATCAACCAACTCAGGAGCCATAACGCTCTCAACAAACGTGTAAGCACCTGTTTTAGGAGATCTTACCATTTTAATGGCTTTTGTTAATTTTTTTGATTTTCCCTGTAATGTTGCTACTGTTTTCTTTGCCATAACTCCTTATTATTTAATTTCTTTATGAACAGTTACCCTTTTCAAAACAGGATTAAATTTTTTAAGCTCTAACCTGTCGGGTGTATTTTTTTTGTTTTTTGTTGTGATGTAACGAGAGGTCCCGGGCATTCCTGATTCTTTATGCTCGGTACACTCCATAATAACTTGTATTCTGTTTCCTTTCTTAGCCATTGCAGTATATTTTATTTTGTGATACTATTAAATGTATCCGTTACGTTCTACTTCTTTTAAAACGGCGTAAATGCCTTTTTTATCAATTGTTTTGATTGCCGAAGCCGATACTTTTAGAGTAATCCAACGGTCTTCTTCGGGAATGTAAAAACGTTTGGTTCTTAAATTTACGTTGAATTTACGTTTTGTTTTGTTCATCGCGTGCGACACATTGTTGCCCACTAACGCTTTCTTACCTGTTAATTCACAAACTCTTGCCATTTTTCTCTATTTCTTTGTTATAAAACTTAGTTAATCAAAATCAGGGTGCAAATTAACGGACTTTTTTTGAAACTGCCAAATTATATCGGATATTTTTTTGAAAATTAGCTTTCAGCAGGTCAGAAAATCAGGACATTTGCCCAAGTATTTTTTCAATTTGAAACACCACCCCCTCATTATCGTTATCGTAATCAGTTACAAATGAAGCTATTTGCTTAACTTCGGGTTGGGCATTTTTCATCGCGAAACTAAATTGAGCGGCTTGCATCATTTCAAGGTCATTGAGTTGGTCACCAAAAACGGCTGTTTCGAGTGGAGTGATTCCCCACAAACGATGCAATTCTTTCAAGGCCAATCCTTTATTAACCTCTTTATCGGTAACATCCAACCATAATTCGCCCGAAATAACCACATTAAAACAAGCTGAAAATTCTTTTAAATAATTGAACGAATTGAGTTTAGCCGTTTTTTCATCACAAATTGAAATTTTAAAAATCGTGTCATCAACAGCTGAAAAATTATCAACACGCTGATGTGCAGGATAATGCCGAACGATTTCATCAAAAATACACTCGGAATCAGTTTTGATATACGCCTTCTTTTTTCCGCAAACAACCGTTCCGATGTTTTTAATTTGCTCACAAACCGCCAAAACAGGCGCTATTTCGGTGATTTTCATCGGTTTTTCAAACAATTCACGCCCTTGAAACTTGATTAAAGCGCCGTTGTCGGAAATAAAACCGATTTCGGAAGCAATGGGAGCAAAAAGCTGTTCCAAACTCTGCATTTGTCGCCCGCTGGCAACACAAAAACGAATATTCTTGGTTTTCAATCGTTTAAAAACATCCCAGAAACGAGGCGGAATTTCTTTTTTATGATTCACCAAAGTTCCGTCAATATCCGATACGATTAATTTTATCATATTTTTTTCGGCAAAGGAACAATTTTTTTAGTAAAATACCTATATTTGCACCATAAATAATTTAATTTTTTAAACGATGATGAAAAAAACTTTATTTTTAGTGATGGCAATTATTGGGTTGGTGGGTTGTAGTAAAAGCGATGATGGCGGAAGTTCAGGAAGTGGAACATATTCCATAAAAGTCCTTAAAGCAGAAGACATTACATTAAGAGCCATTGTAGCTGTTTATGACGGCACTACCCACACGGAAACGGTAAACAAAGTTTTAAAAGAAGATTTTGTGAAGACCTATGACGTAAAGCAGGGAAACATCACCGTATCTGTTTCGGGTATCGGAAATGATGTTTCGAAATTAACCTTACAACTACTTAAAGACGGTAAAGTACTAAAAGAAAGTACTTCCAGTGGTCCTATTTTAGGTGCAACCGTCTCAAATTAAAAAAACAAAAACCGCCTCAGGGTGGTTTTTTACTATAAAAACATTGTGTAACGATTTAACGTGATGAACCCCGAAATCATACATACGCCAATTGAGTACCTGCCGGGTGTCGGGAAACAACGCGCCGAGTTACTAAAAAGCGAATTGGGCATTTTTCAGTTTCAAGATTTGCTGAACTTATTTCCGTTTCGATACATTGACCGAACGCGTTTTTACAAGATTAACGAACTGCAAACCAATCTTTCGGAAGTGCAAGTTATCGGAAAAATCATACATCTGAAAACGGTTGTTTCAGCCGCTCCCAAAGGCACGGAGCGCTTGGTGGCGACCTTTATTGATGAAACCGGCACTATGGAACTGGTTTGGTTCAAAGGGCTGAAATGGCTTCGTGATACGCTCAAAATCAATCAGCCTTATGTAATTTTCGGGAAAGCCAATTCCTTCAACGGCACTTTTTCAATGGCACACCCCGAAATGGATTTGTTAGATGATTTTAACAAAATCCCCAACGGAAGCATTCAGCCGGTGTACCCGTCCACTGAAAAATTGACCAAACGAGGCGTTACCAATCGGGTAATGCGCCAACTGATGACGCACGTGTTTGACGCAGTTAAGCCTGCCTTTTATGAAACGTTGCCTCCTTCGGTGATTTCGGCTATGAGACTGATTTCCAAATCGGAAGCGATGACGCATATTCACTTCCCTAAAAATCAGGAATGGCTCACCAAAGCCACATTTCGGCTGAAATTTGAAGAACTTTTTTATGTTCAATTACAATTGGTCAAGAAAAATATTGTACAGAAACAGAAAATCAAAGGTTTTCCGTTTCATAACGTAGGGGATTATTTTACAACGTTTTACAACAATCACTTGCCTTTTTCACTGACCGAAGCCCAAAAACGGGTGCTTAAAGAAATCCGCAACGATTTGGGCAGTAACGCCCAAATGAACCGACTTTTGCAAGGCGATGTAGGTTCGGGCAAAACCATCGTAGCACTAATGACGATGCTTTTGGCAATTGACAATGGATTTCAGGCTTGTTTGATGGCGCCCACTGAAATTTTGGCAAATCAGCACTATCAAGGCATTTCAGATTTGTTACAGAATATGAACGTAAAGATGGCATTGCTAACGGGTTCAACCAAAACAAAAGAGCGTAACCTAATAGACAAGCAACTAAAAAACGGCGAACTTTCCATTTTGATTGGCACACACGCCGTTTTAGAAGACAAAGTGATTTTCAGCAATTTAGGTTTAGCGATTATTGATGAACAACATCGTTTTGGAGTGGCGCAACGCTCCAAACTTTGGCAAAAAAACAGCATTCCGCCGCATATTTTGGTGATGACCGCCACGCCCATTCCGCGAACCTTGGCAATGAGCGTGTACGGCGATTTGGATATTTCGGTAATTGACGAATTGCCTCCGGGGCGAAAACCCATACGAACCATTCATAAGTTTGAAAATCACAGAGCCAAAGTGTATGAATTTGTAAAAAGCGAAATTGATAAAGGCAGACAGGCGTATGTGGTGTATCCGCTTATTGAAGAATCAGAAACCCTTGATTTTAAAAACCTTACAGAAGGATACGAATATATTTCTGCCTCCTTTCCACTACCGAAATACAAGGTGTCAATGGTTCACGGACGAATGAAACCCGCCGAAAAAGACGCCGAAATGGAAAAATTTGTAAAAGGCGAAACACAAATAATGGTCGCCACTACCGTCATTGAAGTGGGAGTAAATGTACCGAACGCTTCGGTAATGATCATTGAAAGTGCCGAACGTTTCGGGCTATCGCAACTACATCAATTACGAGGAAGAGTTGGACGAGGCAGTGAGCAAAGTTATTGTATATTAATGACCGGCAATAAGTTAGGCAACGATACCCGTACCCGAATGGAAACGATGGTACGCACCAATGACGGTTTTGAAATTGCCGAAGTTGATTTAAAATTACGCGGTCCCGGCGATTTGATGGGAACACAACAAAGCGGTGTGTTAAATTTAAAAATTGCCGACATCGTAAAAGACCAAGAATTACTAAAAATAGCTCGCTTTCAAGCTATTGACTTATTAAAATCAGACCCCGATTTACTAAAACCCGAAAATGCAACGGTGGCTTACACACTCGCTCAGTTGTTCAAACATAAAAACATCTGGACGCATATTTCGTAAACATCTTTTTTAGGAAACTTAAAATTATTTATGCAGCTGAATGATTTTTAAGAAATACCAAAACCTTCTGTTTTTCAACAATTTAAACGAAAATAAAGAAATAAAAAAAGCCTTAAAGACAAGTCTTTAAGGCTTTTTGTGGGTCCTACTGGATTCGAACCAGTGACCCTCTGCTTGTAAGGCAGATGCTCTGAACCAGCTGAGCTAAGAACCCTCCAAAATAAATCAATTGTTTAACTAAAAAAATGTGTGGGTCCTACTGGATTCGAACCAGTGACCCTCTGCTTGTAAGGCAGATGCTCTGAACCAGCTGAGCTAAGAACCCTCCAAAATAAATCAATTGTTTAACTAAAAAAATGTGTGGGTCCTACTGGATTCGAACCAGTGACCCTCTGCTTGTAAGGCAGATGCTCT
>NZ_JAUNKD010000020.1:37090-55033 GCF_030532915.1 Capnocytophaga sp. | reverse complement strand
GTAGTTTTCATTGCTTTTTCTATCTCAATTGGAATTGCAAATATATTATTTTTTTTTAATAAAACATATAAAAACGAAAAAATAATGTACCCAATCACTCATAAGCGGTAATATTCGTCAAAATCAATCTGTCAAACAAATGCTTTCAAAAAGGGTGATTGAGTTTGTAAACAAATTCATCTAAATGTGTATATAAATATTTTTTATTGATTTTGTGATAGTTACAAAACAAATTTGGGTTAGCATTACTGATACCAACGAGTTCGTAACGCTTCAAACTCAACCATTTTTGAATTTGGCTTTGTTGAATCACTTCATTAGGTTTCTTTTATTGACGACCTATGGTTAGTTGTTTGATGATTAGCAGAAAAAATGGATGACAAATCAAATTTTATTTTAAATTCTCTTTTTTCAATGTTCAAATCTTCATCAAAGTTTAAAGCTTTGACAGAGATACCAACCAAAATTACTCTTCAAATTATCTCAAAACACCTTCTATCAGAATAGTTTGAAAATCAAATCAATAACCAGTGTCATTAACATCATAAAACCAACAGTCAAGTTGAAAGCCGTGCTGAACAGAAAGCCCACCAGTGCTCCTTTTACCGAGTTTACGGCTTTTGTAAGGTCGGTGTTATTGTCAATTAGTTCGCCAATGAAAACCCCGATGAACATACCGATTAAAAATCCCAACGGAAGCGGAATAAAAAAGCCTACCAACATCCCCACTACCCCACCAAGATTGCCCCAGCGCGTACTGCCATACCTTTTAGCCACACGAATCGGGATAAAGTAGCCCAAAACGATGGAAAGCAAGGTTAGCATAGAAAAAATCCAAAGGTAAGTGGGTGAAAAGTGAGTCCCAATGCCAAAAAATTTATACAAAAACAAACCCAAAAGTGATACGGCAAGCCCCGGAAGCCCCGGCAAAATAGTCCCCACTATTCCAAGAAGAATCAGCAGAAAACTCACAATAGTTAGAAATAGTTCCATAGCATTATTTTTTTGCGGCAAAAGTATAAAACTATTTGAAATAATTCGTAATTTTGTGGCATTGATGTGCCAATTTTATGCAACTAATCTTTTCATCAATCTGTTAGTAAAAATAAATCATATGAAACATATTATTTTAACTTTTGCCCTATTTTATGGTTTGTGTGCCTATTCACAGGCATTTAAGGTGATGACCTTTAATATTCGGCTTGATAATAAGGAAGATAAAGAAAATTCGTGGACGGACGGCAACCGAAAAGAACGTTTGCGACAGCTTCTCGATGATGAAAAACCGGCTATTTTGGGTGTGCAAGAAGCTCTGCATCATCAAATGCGTTATCTGGAAACACATTTCCCACAGTACGAGCGTGTTGGTGTGGGACGTGATGATGGCAAAGAAGCCGGCGAATACGTGGCACTTTATTTTGATAAGGTGCTTTTTAAACGAATTGATAGCGGACACTTTTGGTTGTCGCAAACGCCCGACATTCCGTCAAAAGGTTGGGACGGAAAGTGTTGCAACCGTATTACCACTTGGGTAAAACTGCAATACAAAAATAAAAAATTCTTTGTGTTCAATACGCATTTTGACCACGAAGGCATCGTAGCTCAAAAAGAGAGTGCCGTGCTGATTCTGAAAAAAATAAAAGAACTTACAAAGGATGAAAATGCCGAAGTAATTGTAATGGGCGACTTTAACATCACCCCTGACAATGAAGGAATTAAAACAATTAAGAAGACATTAACCGATACCTACACTGCGTATGAAGGAATCCCCTCAGGCACGTTTACGGCGTTTAAATTAGAACAAGAACCCGAAGGTCGGATTGATTTCATTTTTATCTCAAAGGGTTTGAAATCGGTTTCGTATCATATTATCGACCGAAAAATCGATGGACTTTACCCTTCCGACCATTTTCCGGTAAGCACGCTGATTGATTTTAACTAACGGAATGTTTGACTGTTAGCTTACGTGAGTCGGTATCCGTCCATTCAAAATCCAAAATACAGTACCTATCGGGAAGATAATCGCTCACCCGTTCAGCCCATTCAATAAAACACCAATTGCCCGAATAAAGATATTCCTCAAAACCAATATCAAAGGCTTCCTCTTGGTGTTTAATTCGGTAGAAATCAAAATGATAAATGATAACATCATCATTTTCATACTGATTTACCAAACCAAAAGTAGGGCTTGACACGGCATCATCAACACCGAGCGCACGTACAAGAGCTTTGATAAACGTAGTTTTTCCCATCCCCATACTTCCTTGAAAAACAATTACTTTTTCAGTAAGTAACGGAATGATTTTTGCCGCAACATCATTTATTTGCGATAAAGAATAGTTGATTTCCATAGTTTAATTTTCGTTCCAAATTTGCCAAGCCTTTTCAGCTTGCAGTTCCAACATTTTTTGTCCGTTCACGCCGGTAGCTCCCTGTTTTTCACCTTTTTGTAGAAATAAGGTTCGCTGCGGATTGTAAATCAAATCATACAGCAGGTGTTTCGGTGTCAAAGCCTCGTAAGCAATGGGCGGACAGGCATCAACATCCGGAAAAGTACCCAACGGTGTACAATTGATAATCAGAGTATAATCGGTGATAATATCGGAAGTAAGGTCAGTATATGCAAACTGACCCTTTGAAGGATTTCTGGACACCAACACAAAAGCTATACCCAATTTTTGAAGGGCAAAAGCAACCGCATTTGATGCCCCTCCGGTGCCTAAAATCAGTGCTTTGGTGTGATGCGCCTTCAAAAAAGGTTGCAACGATTGTAAAAAACCGTAATAATCCGTGTTGTAACCTATCATTCCGTAAGACGTACATTTAATGGTATTTACCGCACCGATTTGCAAAGCGGTTTCATCAACTTGGTGCAACATCGGTATGATGGCTTTTTTATACGGAATGGTTACGTTCATTCCGCACAGGTTTGGATTTTCGTGCAATTTAAAAGGCAGGTCGTCAAGTGACTGCAAATCAAAATTGACATATTCAGCATCGGTAATCAATTCATTTTTAAACTTTTCGGAAAAATATTGTTTTGAAAATGAATACGAAATATTTTTCCCGAGCAGAGCAAAAAGGCGTTTCATATTGTTTGTTGGGTGTTTTAGGTTCGTTTGAGTTTTCCTGCCCACTTTTCAAGTCCGTACAAAAGGAAAAAACCGGTCAGTGCCAACAAAACGGAAGTCAGTAGTTGCGGGTCGGCTCCGTTTATGCTTTCAAAAGTGGTCGGAAGCACGCTTTTTTCCCACACGGGAATGGGCTCACCGTGTGAATTTTCGCCCCAGCGAAGTACTTCTTTCCAAGGCCAAACCTTGTTTAATGACCCCATTACAAATCCCGTAAGCCCCGCTATGGTGGTGTTTCGGTAATGATTAAAAAGCCATTTAAGAGCCTTTGAAAAGGTGAGCAACCCCACGACGGCACCCGAAATAAAAGCGGCAATAACTTTCAAATCCCACTGCCCCAGCGCTCCGAGCACCGTGTGATATGAGCCCAGAAGCACCAAAATAAACGCCCCCGAGATGCCCGGCAAAATCATTGCGCAAACCGCCAAAGCCCCTGAAAAAAAGATGTATATCAGTCCGCTATGGCTTCCCAAAGGTGGCACGGTGGTTATCGTATAAGCAACAATGCACGAAAAAATGGTGGCTAAAATAGTACCGAGATTCCATTTTTGAACATCTTTTGCCAAAAATAAAATACTGGCAATCATCAGCCCGAAAAAGAACGACCATACGCCAATGGGCTGGTTTTCCAAAAGCCATTTTACGCCCTTTGCCAACGACAAAATACTGATACCTATACCCGAAAACAAAGCAAGGAAAAAATTGCCGTTAATGTGTTTCCAAAAAGAGGTAACCCCTTCATTTTTAAGGATTTTCAAGGCATTTAAATTCACCCTACTGATGGAATCAATCAATTCTTCGTAAATTCCGGAAATGAAAGCGATGGTTCCGCCTGAAACACCGGGAACCACATCTGCTGCCCCCATTGCCATTCCTTTTAACGAAACCAAAACGTAATCCAAAAAATTTCTGTGCATTTGTTATTTTTTTTTATCTGAATTTCTAAAAAATGGAAGAAAAAACAAACGTGAAAAACGTCTTTTTTTGCCGGCAAATGTAGGTAAAATAACCATATGAAAAAATTATTTTGCAATCAATATGACGGAGTTCAAAAAAAATTGCTTTATTTGCAGATTATTTACTAACTGAAAAACAAACAATGACACTTATCAGAGAAAAATTAGAATTGCCCAACGGCGGAAAAAAATTGCTTTTGCACTCGTGCTGTGCCCCTTGTTCGGGTGAGGTTATGGAAGTCATAACTGCCTCAGGAATAGAATATACCATATTTTTCTACAATCCGAATATTCATCCCAAAAAGGAGTACGAAATCCGTAAAGAGGAAAATATCCGCTATGCCGAAAAGTTGGGCGTACCTATCATTGACGCTGATTATGACGTAGATAACTGGTATGAACGCGCCCGAGGAATGGAAAACGAACCCGAGCGGGGCATTCGTTGCACAATGTGTTTTGATATGCGTTTTGACCGCACCGCTTTGTATGCCTATGAGAATGGTTTCGACACGATTACCAGTTCGTTGGGCATTTCGCGTTGGAAAAATTTCGACCAAATTAACGATTGCGGTTTGCGAGCCGCCGACAAATACGAAGGTATTACCTACTGGACGCACAACTGGCGTAAAAAAGGCGGTTCTGCCCGTATGCTCGAAATCAGCAAGCGGGAAGAATTTTATATGCAGGAATATTGCGGTTGTGCCTATTCGCTTCGCGACACCAACAAATGGCGACTTGAAAACGGACGGGAGCGTATCAAAATCGGTGAAAAATATTATAGTTTTGACGATAAATAATCGGTTTTTATGAGCAAATCGGAACTTAAACAAGCCATTATTGATTTTGAGGACGGAAAAACTTCTGCCGATGAAACGCTGCATAAAATAAAGCAAATCAGCCGACAAGAGATTGATTTACAGCGATTGGAAAATTATTGGCAAGCGATTTCATTAAACGATTTTTGTGATGAATTGCTCAGCCAACCTATTGAAAATTGGCAGGAAATTACGGATAATCAGGCTTTAATGCTTATTGACGAAATTCTTGAAAATATAGATAGCGATGTCATTATCAACCGAAATTCGGAGGCTTTGGAGAAAAAATACACTAAAGAGGACGGCTTTGTAACCGAATTGATTTTCGGTTTGGATATGGATAACCCAACGGAAATTTTAAAAGAACTTAAAAAAGACACCATTTTACATTTATAAAACTATGACAACTCATTTTTTAACCCCCGAGCAAATCCTTGAAGGACAAATATTGCTGATTGACAAGCCCTTGCATTGGTCTTCCTTTCAGGCGGTTAATAAAATCAAGTGGTCTATCATCAAAAATTACAAACTCAAAAAGGTAAAAATCGGTCACGCCGGAACGCTCGACCCGTTGGCATCGGGTTTGTTGGTTATCTGCACAGGGAAGTTCACCAAGAAAATCACTGATTTTCAAGATGCCGTAAAAACCTACACCGGAACCATTCGCCTCGGAGCCACCACCGCTTCGTACGATTTGGAAACGGAAATTGAGCAAACCTTCCCCACGGCACACATTACGCCCGAGTTGATTGCACAAGTGAAAGAGCAATTCATCGGGGAAATTGAACAAACACCGCCCGTTTTCTCGGCTATCAAAAAGCAAGGAAAACGCCTGTACGAACTGGCACGCGAGGGCGAGGAAACCATTGAAGTACCCAAACGAATCATCACCATCAAGCGGTTTGATATTGACACAAGTCGCTTTCCGGATATTGATTTTGAGGTGGTTTGCAGTAAAGGTACGTACATCAGGTCATTGGCGAATGATTTAGGGAAAGCCTTACAAAGCGGAGCCCATTTAACCGCACTACGACGCATCCAAATCGGCGATTTTTCAGTGGAAAACGCCCTTTCGCCCGATGATTTCATTGAACAAAACATTCCAAATTATAGAAAAAAATGAAAACCCTTAATGAACTTTATGAAGGCAGACACACCAAAGAGGTTGTCATTAGTGAGCGAAAAACCTTAAACGACCTTTTTGAAGCGCAAGCCAAAGAAAAAGAAAATGCAAAAAAAGAAAAAAAAACATCACCCACTCAACCTGTAAAAAGAGTGGTTTATACCAAAAAGAAAACCCGAAAAAAATCGGGAATTTGGTATGAAATAGAGGCTTTTTTTCTGTCATTCACCAATGCCGAAAAAGCAATAACCGTAACCTTGTTCATTATGTTTTGTTTAGTTATTGCGATGCTTGCCGTGCAACTTCACAATCGGGAAAAAGAAATTATGATTGAGATGAGCCACATTGATGACCTTCCACCGGAAGACATCAAAAACGACCCAAAAGAACTCGAAGAGCCTACGAAAACACAAAATAATAAAGTGACGTTAAGCGCTTATAATGAATCGGATATGAAATTACAACACTCCGAAGAGGCTTTCAAAACACTTGATGAAATTTTGGAAGAACGTGAAATGCAAGAAGCTAATAGCGAACTACTTACATCAAACAGCCCAAAAAGTGATTTGGTGTTACCGACTGAAATGCTTGACAAGGAGCAAAAATTAAAAAAACAAGAAGACGTTGTCAATAAAAATGCTCTGGTTAAATATTCCTTGACAGACAGAACATTACGGGGTGAGCTTCCCAACCCGATTTTTACCTGCGAACGCTATGGTAAAGTGGTGGTAATCATCAAGGTAAATGAAAACGGGTATGTCATTGAAGCTACTATTGACAAAGCCAATTCCACCACTTCTGACGGTTGTATGCTTGACAACGCACTCAAATATGCACAACAAACGCAATTTAACGTTGCCTCCGGACGGGGTGTGCAGGTAGGCAGCATCACATATTCGTTCCAACAAAAAAGATAATTTTGTATGAAATCTGTTTTTTTAGCAATTATTTTCGCTTTTTTATTACTTTCTTGCAACGGAGCAGGAACGCAAAAAAAAGAAAAATTTTCTATTAGTATCAATCCAAAGCAGAAAGAATATAAACTTGGTGATTCCGTTGATTTTGACATATCTAAAAATAATTTTGGAGAAGAAATCACACAAGTAATCTATCGCATCGGAAAAACTGAAATCCGAAAAGAAACCTCAAATTTTGCGCTAAAAAACGTGAAATTAGGCAAGCAAATTTTAGAAGCCGAAGTAACAACCCAAAGCGGAAAAGTGCATACCTTGCAAAAAGAAATTACCATTTTGGCACAAAATCCGCCTAAAATTTATACATACAAAATTTTAAATGAATATCCGCACGACACAAGTTCATACACGCAAGGACTTGAATTCGTAGGCGATACACTTTTAGAAAGCACCGGCCAGTACGGAAAATCTTTCTTAAAAAAATGGAACGTTTTTACGAGCGAAGTGTACAAGAAAATTGATTTAAATCCGCAATTTTTTGGTGAGGGCGTTACTTTTTTAAACGGAAAAATCATTCAGCTAACGTGGCGTGAAAACATCGGATTGATTTATGACACAAATCTGACCAAAACAGCAACTTTCAATTACAAAAACAGCAAAGAAGGCTGGGGAATTTGCCACGACGGACACCAATTATACAAAAGTGACGGCACCGAAAAAATCTGGATTTTAAACTCGCAAACCTTTCAAGAAGAAGACTTTATACAGTTATGTACCGATAAATCAGTTTTTTCTAATGCAAATGAATTGGAGTGGGTAAACGGCAAAATTTATGCAAATACCTACCAAAAAGACGGTATTATGATTATCAACCCCGAAAATGGCGCCATTGAAGGAATTGTTGATGTCCGTGGCTTGAAAGAAAAAGTGGAGCAAATTATTGATTTAGATGTACTTAACGGAATTGCATATCACCCTGTCAGAAAAACATTTTTCATCACGGGTAAAAATTGGAGCAAAATTTTTGAAGTGGTTTTTGTAGAAAAATAAAACGATTTGATTGTCGTTTTCTAACAAAAAAATACTCTTTTTGTCATTTTATTTGTAAAAATTTGGTAAATCAATAAAAATAATGTACTTTTAGCCCTATGAAATGGACACTTGACTTAGAAGAAGAAAACAAAGCCATTGCACGCGAGTACAAAGAGCTTTTAAAGATTAGTTATCAAACACTTACCGAAGACGACAAAAAACTGATTCGTTTGGCGTTTGACACAGCTGTTGATGCGCACAAAGAACAACGGCGAAAAAGTGGCGAACCTTACATCCTTCACCCCATTGCCGTTGCCAAAATCGTGGCGTCGCAGATTGGGCTGGACGCTGTTTCCATTGCAGCTGCCCTGCTTCACGATGTGGTGGAAGACACCGAGTACACCGTTGAGGATATGGAACGCCTTTTCGGCAAAACGGTGGCGCACATTGTTGAAGGGCTTACCAAAATTTCACATCTCAGTCGTGAAAATGACATTTCATTGCAAGCCGAAAATTTTAGAAAGTTACTTCTGACAATGAATGATGACGTGCGCGTTATCATCATCAAAATTGCTGACCGCCTGCACAATATGCAGACAATGGATGCGATGGCTGAACATAAACAAGCTAAAATCGCTTCCGAAACCTTGTATATTTACGCCCCGTTGGCTCACCGCATCGGGCTTTACAACATTAAAACCGAACTGGAAGATTTAGGCTTGAAGTACACAGACTCGGAATATTACTACAATATTTTGAGCAAAATGGAAGAATCAAAAGAAGAGCAAAAATCTTACATTGAGTCGTTTACCAAAATAATCGAATCATCATTAAATCAGCAAAAAATCGATTATTACATCAAAGGTCGCCCCAAATCTATTTATTCCATTTACAAAAAAATGGAGGCACAAGGCGTTACTTTTGAAGAAATATACGACAAATTCGCCATACGGATTATCTATAAAAGTGAACCTGAGGAGGAAAAATTTCTGGCTTGGAAAATTTATTCCATCGTTACAGACCATTTTCGCCCGAATCCCACACGCCTTCGCGACTGGATATCCGCACCAAAATCAACGGGTTACGAAGCCTTGCACATCACCGTAATGGGACCAAAAGGGCGCTGGGTAGAAGTGCAAATCCGTAGTGAACGTATGCACGAAATTGCCGAAAAAGGCTATGCTGCCCATTTTAAATACAAACACGGCAATCAAGAAGAAGCCGGTATTGAATTATGGCTCAACCGATTACAAGAGGTTTTGGAAAGCAGTGAAGGCAATGCCGTTGATTTTGTTGAAGATTTCAAACTGAATTTGTACGCCAAAGAAATTTTTGTGTTTACGCCCAATGGCGAGATAAAATCATTGCCAAAAGGCGCTACACCACTTGACTTTGCTTTTTATATTCACACAGGCATAGGAATGAAAACGCGCGGCGCGAAGGTCAATAACAAATTAGTACCGTTGAGCCACGTTTTGCGCAGTGGCGACCAAGTGGAAATCATCACTTCCGAAAATGCCAAACCCAACAAAAACTGGCTGAACTATGCCACCACCGCCAAGGCGCGTAGCAAAATCAAAAATGCACTAAAAGAGGAAGTGAAAATCGTGGCTGCCGAAGGGAAAGAACTCTTGCAACGCAAACTCAAACAACTTAAAGTCACTTTAACAGAAGATGTTGTAAATGAATTGGTTAGTTATTTCAAAACCAAAACCAGCCTTGATGTGTTTTATCAAGCAGGAACGGGCGAAATTACCAACCAAATGTTGCGCGATTTTGCCTCAAAACGCTCTTCGATTTTTAACTTTTTCAAAAGTAAAATTTCATCGAAAAAAGCAGTTGATGAAACTCCGCAAGACCCACACGAACATTACGACAGCATTGTTTTTGGTAAGGAAGAAGAATCATTGGATTACACTTTTGCCAAATGTTGTACCCCCATTCCGGACGACCCTATTTTCGGGTTTGTAACTATAAATGAAGGCGTTAAGGTGCACAAAAAAAACTGCCCGAATGCCATTTCAATGCAATCGAACTACGCCTATCGTATTATGCCCGCCAAATGGGTAAAATCAGAAGAACAGGAGTTTAAAGTAGCGGTGTGCATCAGCGGATTGGATCGTGATGGTTTGGTGGGTGATATTTCACGTGTTATTTCCGAAAATAAATTCGTAAAACTAACCAATATAAACATTGATACTGAAGGAAATATGTTCAACGGAAAGGTTTCCATAACCGTGAATAACAACGCTACGCTAAAACAATTAATGCAAGATTTGAAAAATTTAAAAGGAATTGACAAAGTAAACCGATTGTAAAAAAATGCGGAAATTAGCCAATAACGAATTACAACGTCTTGACATAGCGTCATTTAAAACAGCCTCAAAAACACCGCTCATTGTCATTTTGGATAATGTACGGAGTTTGAACAACATAGGTTCGGTTTTCAGAACTTCGGACGCGTTTTTGATTGAAAAAATTTTCCTTTGCGGCATCACGGCAACGCCTCCAAACAAAGAAATTCACAAAACGGCTTTGGGCGCTACCGAAAGTGTCGATTGGGAATATGCCGAAAGCACCATCTCCGTAGTTCACAGACTGCAAGCTGAAAATGTGAAAGTTATAAGCATTGAACAAGCCGAAAAAGCGGTAATGCTTAACACATTTCAGCCCGAGCCGCAGCAAAAGTACGCCATTATTTTCGGCAATGAAGTAAAAGGCGTGGAGCAAGAAGTGGTTTCCGCCTCTGATGGCGTTATCGAAATTCCGCAGTACGGAACCAAACACTCATTGAACATTTCCGTTAGTGCGGGAATTGTGATTTGGGCTCTTTGGCAGAAGATGAATCCGTAAGCGTTTGCCCAAAATGGTTCTAAAAATTTAGTTAATAATTTTTTAAGCCCATAAAATTTGAATAGTTTTGCACCCAAATTTATATAAAAAATGACAGATATCACCCTTTCAATACAACCGACGAACAATCCGGATATTATCAAATTAGAAACATCAAAAGCCTTAGTAAAAGGAAGTTATGAATTTAAAAATATTGATGAAGCCAAAAATTCACCTTTGGCACAACAGCTTTTTTATCTTCCTTTTATAAAAACGGTTTATATTTCAAGTAACTTCATTGCCTTAAAGCGCTTCCCGATTGTGGAATGGGCTGATGTTCAGCAAGAAGTAGCCGAACAAATTTTAACGTATTTAAAATCAGGAAGCGATATCGTTACCACCGAAGAAACCAAGCAAAAATTGCCTGTTACCATTTATGCCGAGAGCACCCCAAACCCAACCGTAATGAAGTTTGTGGCTAATAAACAATTGGTTAATGGCATTTTTGAGTACAAAACCGTTGAACAGGCTCAAAACGCTCCACTGGCAAAAACGCTACTCGGTTTTCCGTTTGTGAAAGAAGTTTTTTTTGATGAAAATTACATTTCAATTACCAAACACCCCAATTCAAACTGGAATGACATCACGATGACCTTGCGGGAATTTATCCGTAACTATCTGGTAGAAGGTAATGTAGTGGTTTCTTCGTCTGAAATTCAAAAACAAAAAGACGCATACGAAAAAGAGCAATTTACCATCACTACCGACATTACCTCGCAAAAAATCGTGGCAGTGCTTAATGAGTACGTGAAACCGGCGGTGGCTTCCGATGGCGGAAATATCGAATTTATTTCGTATAATAAAGACAATCACGAAGTTAAAGTGATTTTACAGGGTGCGTGTAGTGGCTGCCCGTCTTCAACCATAACGCTGAAAAACGGCATTGAAACCCTGTTGAAAGAACAACTCGGCAATCCTGAAATTCGGGTTGTTGCCATAAATCAATAATCGTAAGATAAAAATCATTGCTGATAATCAACAAAATACGAAACTTAAACACCGCTGAGCAAATTATTTTGCTCAACACGGTACTTTTCGTATTGGTTTATTTTGGCGGTTTTTTGGGTCAATATTCTCATTATCAGATTAATGAATGGGTAGGTTTGCCACAAAGTTTTGACGTTTTTTTGCAAAAACCTTGGACACTTTTCACCTATGCTTTTTTTCACGCAAGTTTTCAACATTTATTCTGGAATATGCTCTTCTTGTTTTTTATGGGACGGATTTTTTTCAATCTGTTCAACAAAAAACAGTTTTTCAGGGTTTATACCTTCGGGATTGTATTCAGCGGAATTTCATTTTTACTGACCGAATTGCTTTTTCCAAACCTTTTTGACAACTCCATTTTATTGGGCGCGTCAGGGGCAATTATGGCAGTGTTGCTTTTCATTTGTGTTATCGTTCCGAATTATAGGGTTTACGTGTTGGCTTCGGTCCGGGTAAAACTATGGATTCTGGCAATGCTGCTCATTTTGTTTGATTTAAGCCAAATTTCATCAAATTCCGGCGGAAAAGTGGCGCATTTGGGTGGCGCTGCCATAGGCTATTTTATGGGCGTACTCGCTCAAAGCCCCATACGAAAAAGAAAGAAAACAAAATCTGTTTTAACAAAAAATAACACTCCTGAAATACCGGTAAAACCTAGCAAACCAAAAGACAATCTGAGTGAAAAACAAAAGCTGCAACAACATAAGGTGAATATCATTTTAGATAAAATCAGCACAAGCGGATACACAAGCCTCACTGACGAAGAAAAAAAATTTTTGTTTGAAGCCAGCAAGGATATGAACGGCTAATTTTTTCTTCGTGCCTCAATAAGCCTGATAATTTTTTCAGGACAACGCGTTGGTCGCCACGTTTTTTTATCAACAAAAACCAAGGTAGTATTTGCTGTTGAAATCACCTCTTTACTTTCGTTAATAAGCTCATAATCAAACTCAATTTTGCTTGATGTAATGTTTTTTAGTTTGGTTCTGACGGTGATGAGTTCATCGTAAAAAGCAGGTTTTTTATAATTGAGTTGTAAGGACACCACGGGCAACATAATCCCCTCCTGTTCCATTTCTTTGTATGAAACGCCAAGCCACCTGAGCCACTCAACACGTCCCAATTCCAAGTACTGCGGGTAATTTCCGTAATAAACAACACCCATTTGGTCCGTTTCGGCATAACGGGTTCGTACGATATGGTCAAAATACAATTCTTTCATAATCAGCACTATTATTTTAATTAACAAAGTTTAACTTTTCGCTCTTGTAAAAAAAAAATGAAAAAAACAAGAGGTAAACAATTTTTTTTATCGAAAATTTATTCACATTTTTGCTTTCTCAAAAGCAGGCATTGTTGCCATTGTGTAAGTATCGCAAAATTAGGGCTTTTTCTGAAAATCGCAATAAAAATAACGAATATTTACTTTAATTTAATCAAGTGTAAAACTTTAACAATGAAAAATTCAGCTGAAAAAGTTTGGAGTAGTTGCCTCGAATTTATCAAGGACAATATTGAAGAGCAGCCGTTTAATACGTGGTTTGCTCCTATTATTCCTGTTGATTTAGAGAACAGCACTTTGAAAATTAAAGTGCCAAGTCGTTTTTTTTACGAATGGCTTGAAGAAAACTACATTCCGTTGTTAAGGTCGGCTTTGAATTTCACATTGGGGACAAATTCAAAACTTACCTATATTATTGACACTTCGGTAAAAGAGCAGTTTCCGAGTACAAACCGTCCTGAGCTTGCCAAACAATCACTGACAATCCCTATTCAAAATAAAAGTCCCGAACTTAAAAATCCGTTCGTGATTCCGGGTATTCGCGAAATCACGATTGACCCACAACTGAATCTAAATCAGAACTTTGATAATTTTGTTGAAGGTGCATCAAACCGTTTAGCACGCTCTGCCGGAATTGCCGTTGCCAATAAACCCGGCGGAACTTCATTCAACCCATTGTTTATTTTTGGCGGTGTGGGACTTGGAAAAACACACTTGGCTCACGCTATCGGGGTGGAAATCAAGGAGAAACACCCCAAAAAGAAAGTGTTATACGTTTCTGCCGAAAAATTTACGCAACAATTTGTAAGTGCCACAACCTCGAAGGATAAGAACACATTAAATGATTTTATCCACTTTTATCAGTTAATTGACATTTTGATTGTTGATGACATTCAGTTTTTAGCCGGAAAAACCAAAACACAAGATGCTTTTTTCCATATTTTCAATCACTTACATCAAAATAACAGACAGGTAATTTTAACCTCAGACAAAGCCCCCGTGGATATGCAGGAAATTGAGCAGCGTTTGCTTTCCCGTTTCAAGTGGGGACTTTCAGCAGAATTGCAAACACCTGATTATGAAACGCGTTACAAAATTTTGAAAAATAAATTTTACAACGACGGTGCCGATGTTAGTGATGAAGTTATTGCTTACCTTGCTGAAAATATTCGCACCAATGTACGTGAATTAGAAGGGGTTAGCAATTCGCTTATCGCACAAGCGGCATTCAACCGAAAGGAATATTCCATTGAGCTGGCGCAGAGCATTATTGAAAAATCGGTTAAAAATCACCGAAAAGAAATCACCATTGACCATATTCAGCAAATCATAGCCGATTATTTTCAAGTGGATTTAGAAGCTTTGCAATCCAAAACCCGCAAACGCAACATTGTGCAGGCAAGGCAATTAGCGATGTTTTTTGCCAAAAAATACACTAAAAGTTCACTGACAACCATCGGTTCACAAATTGGGCAACGCGACCACGCCACCGTGCTTCACGCTTGTAAAACGGTTGAAAATTTGGCTGAAACCGACCGTGAATTTAAAAAATATGTAGATGATTTAACGTTAAAATTTTCAAACTAATAAAAAAAAATCCTGAAAAGTAGTTTTCAGGATTTTTTTTATTGATGCCCTCCGTATTTTTTCAAAAAATGGGTTATTCAAATATTTTTTGAATATTTTTATATGATTTTTTTATCAGTTCTTTCACTTCTTCTTCACTTTTCCAGCCGACTTGCTCAATTCCTTCTTCTTTTTGTGCTTTGAGCGAGCCTTTATATTTGGTTTTCATATCATACCAATAGGTTTCTTTCAAAACATATTGCCCATCTTGCTTAAAAATATGGTAGGTTTTAGTTTTGAAACGTATCAAACGCAATTTCCTTACGCCGGTTTCTTCTTCCACTTCGCGCAAAGCACACACGGCAATGTTTTCTCCTTTTTCCTTTTTCCCTTTTGGAATATCCCATTTACCACGCCTTTTTATCATCAGCATTTCGCCTTTTGAATTGATGACAATCCCGCCCCCCGCCTTAATCACGGGTAGTTTTTTCTTAAATTTTTTCAGTAATTTTTCTTCCTTTGGGTGGTACAGATAAAGTTTCTGAACGTCTTTTTTATTCAGTTGTGAGATGATAAAATCAATTGAAACATCTTTTAGGCGAAAATATTTGATATTGTTAATATTTTCCCCTACATTTGTCAAAATAATTGATTTATCATTAAAAAAAATTTCATACATAATAAAATGATTTTAGATAGTACAATAGCTCAAAAAACAGCCGACTTTTTGTTGCAAATAAAAGCAATTAAATTGAATTCTGAAAATTCTTTTACGTGGGCTTCGGGTTGGAAATCGCCAATTTATTGTGACAATCGCATAATACTCTCATACCCAGAGGTTCGAGATTTTGTCGCTTCAGCAATGGCTCAACAAATTAATGAAAAATATCCTACTGCCGAGGTGGTTGCCGGCGTGGCTACGGGGGCTATCGGCATCGGAATGCTGGTTGCCAACAAGCTCAACTTACCTTTTATTTACGTGCGCCCCGAACCCAAAAAACACGGCAGACAAAATCAAGTAGAAGGACTTTTACAGCCCAAACAGAACGTCATCGTTATTGAAGACCTCATCAGCACCGGAATGAGCAGCCTAAATGCAGTTAAAGCACTGAAAGACAATCAAGCTAATGTTCTGGGAATGATAGCTATTTTCTCTTACGGATTTGATGTTGCCCACACCAATTTTTCGGTTGAAAAAATAAATCTGCATACATTAAGCAACTATGAAAACTTATTGACCAAAGCCTTAGAAGTGGGATACATCAATGAAAATGAATTGGATACCCTCAAAGAATGGCGCCAAAATCCGTCACAATGGAAACAATAAACCAAATCAATTAAAAATATACATAATGAAATTAGAAAGCTCAAAAGTAATCGTTACCAAAAGGCAGGAAGCCTTATTTTCAGCATTGGAAAAAGTGGAAAATTTTGAAAAATTAATGCCCGACTCCATCAGTAAATTTCAGATAATCAATGAAAATTCGTTTGTATTTGCCTTAAAAGGAATGCCTGAAATTGCTTTGGAAAAGAAAACTGCCTTGCCTCACTCACAAATCATATTTGGAGCAACGAGCGGTAAAATTCCGTTTTCATTAATCATAAACCTCTCACCAACAGGTGATAACCAGACACAAGTACAATTTTTATTTGAGGGCAGTTTCAACCCGATGATAGCGATGATGATAAAAAGTCCCATTGAGAAATTTATCGAAACCTTAGCCTCAAAATTGAACCAATTGTAACATATTCTTAAAATAGAAGTATCATAAATGCAGTTTGAATTATTACACACCGATACAACCACCAAAGCCCGCGCCGGAAAAATTACGACTCAACACGGCGTTATTGAAACGCCAATATTTATGCCCGTCGGGACGGTAGCTTCCGTGAAAGGCGTGCATCAGCGCGAACTCAAAGAAGACATTAATCCCGACATCATTCTGGGCAACACCTACCACCTCTATCTGCGCCCAAGCACACATATTTTAGAGCAAGCCGGCGGGCTTCACAAATTTATGAATTGGGAACGCAACATACTCACTGACAGCGGTGGATATCAGGTTTACTCACTATCGGCAACCCGAAAAATTAAAGAAGAAGGCGTTAAATTTAAAAGCCATATCGATGGGTCATACCATATTTTCACACCCGAAAACGTAATGGAAATTCAACGAAGCATCGGTGCTGACATCATTATGGCTTTTGACGAGTGTACCCCCTACCCTTGCGATTATAATTACGCCAAACGCTCATTGCAAATGACGCACCGCTGGCTTGACCGTTGTGTTAAACATTTGGAAAAAATCCCACCCAAATACGGCTACGAGCAGAGTTTATTCCCCATCGTGCAGGGCTCGGTTTACAAGGATTTACGCATACAATCAGCTGAATATATAGCCTCAAAAGGAGCCGATGGCAACGCCATTGGCGGGCTGTCAGTGGGTGAACCTGCCGAAGAAATGTATGCAATGACCGAAGTGGTTTGTGATATCCTTCCGAAAGATAAACCCCGTTATTTGATGGGTGTTGGCACGCCGATAAACATTTTGGAAAACATCGCTTTGGGAGTTGATATGTTTGATTGTGTGATGCCTACGCGCAATGCCCGCAACGGAATGCTTTTCACCGCGCAAGGTGTCATCAATATCAAAAATAAAAAATGGGAAAACGACTTCTCCCCCATTGACCCCGATGCCCATACCTACGTGGATACCTATTACACAAAGGCATATTTGCGACATTTGTTCGCCGCCAATGAGTTTTTAGGCAAACAAATCGCCTCTATTCATAATTTAGGCTTCTATCTGTGGCTTGTACGTGAAGCTCGCAAGCAAATTATGAGCGGGAATTTTGCCCAATGGAAAGAAAAAATGGTACGACAAATGGCAAACAGACTCTAATTTAGTCCATATCTCAACACAAAATGTAAGAAAATTGGTAATAAATTGCCAATTTTCTTACATTTTTTTATTCAAATAATCCTTGGTTTATTACTTCTTAAAGCTAAAATAATGTGAATCATACTAAAAAACACTATTTTTATCTATTAAAAATAGTATTTTTTTACAGAAAACAATAATTCACAACTCGATAAGTTATACATTGTTATAAAAAATTAGTATTTTACAAATAAAAAACTAAAATATTGAAGTCTAAACACAGATTTATAAACTATAAAAGTTATATAATGCTGTCAAAAATTAGTATCATCCAAATAAAAAACTAAAATATTGAGGTCTAAA
>NZ_JAUNKD010000020.1:0-36990 GCF_030532915.1 Capnocytophaga sp. | reverse complement strand
ATGCTGTCAAAAATTAGTATCATCCAAATAAAAAACTAAAATATTGAGGTCTAAATGCATATTTATAAATTATAAAAGTTGTATAACGATATCAAAAATTGGTATCCTCCAAATATAAAACTAAAATATTGAGGCCTAAACACGGATTTATAAACTGTAAAAGTTGTATAATGATGTCAAAAATTAGTATTTTACAAATAAAAAATTAAAATATTGAGGTCTAAACACGGGTTTATAAACTGTAAAAATTGTATAACGGCATCAAAAATCAGTATTTTATAAGTAAAAAACTAAAATATTGAGGTCTAAATATGGATTTATAATTATAAAAATTGTATAATGATATCAAAAATTAGTATTTTATAGATAAAAAATAAATATTTTATAAAAAGTATTAGAACGTTTTTGTATACTTAGTTACAAAATTCGACCTAAAATGCAATGCCAACAAAAAAGTACGCAAGGTTATCCACGCAAAAAACGCAAACCAAATGCCCTTAAGTCCTAAATCAAAGTGCTGAAACAGATACAATAACGGCAAAAAGACCCCAAAGGTAGCGACCAGCAAAATATTTCGCAAAATTTTTGTATAACCGATGCCTTTATACACACCATCAAGCAAAAATGCTACCGAATTGATGGGTTGCATCAGCGCTACAATCCAAAAAGTAGTAAAAAATAATGCCTGAACATCAGTGCTTTTGGTCAAAAATTTACCAATCGGGAAATATAGCACAAAATACAAACCTACCAATGCTAGCCCGATGAAAATAGTAATTCGCAATAAATCTTTCACCAACAAAACCAAGGTGTTAAACTGTTTCATTCCGTACAATTTTCCGGAAAGCACCCCGCCCGCACTACTGTATCCGTCGATAAAAAATGCCGAGAACAACCAAATTTGAGCCAATAATGTATGCGTTGCCACGAATGAATTATCGGAAGCTCCTCCCAAACTCGTTGCCACCCGAAAAGCAAAAAACAGCATAATTTGCAAAGAAAGCGAACGAATCAGCAAGTTGAAACTCATCAGTAAATTATTTCGAAAAGAAGGATGTATTGGTCTGAAAATAAATATTTTAAACCTTGTTTTTTGGTACAAAAACACAATAGCCAATAAAAGCATAACCGCCTGTGAAAGAAGCGTAGCCCAAGCAAGCCCCTTCACGCCCCACTGAAATTGAAATACGAAAAGAAGATTTAAAAGTACGTTCAAAACACCGCCTATAAGGCTGATAACCATTGCCCACGAGGTATTTTGTAATCCTTTAAAAACCCCGTAAATAGTTATCGTTAAGAGTGTTATCGGAAAACCCCAAACGCGAATATTAAAATATTGCAAGCAAATATCCAGCAATTTTCCTTCGGCACCATAAAGCCTAAAAAGAGGCGCACCCAACAAAAAACTCCCTACCGAAGCCACCAATGAAACCGTAGCTCCGAACCAAAATACCTGTGCTACAAGACTTTTAAGATGATTCAACCGACTTTGACCATAACCTTGTGCCACCTGTGAAGCGATGGAGTATGACGTTTGCGCAAAAATCCAAACCATAGCCGCAATGAACGACCCTACAATGCCTACCGCTCCCAAAATCTCTTCGGTGTGCAGCGGTATGTGTCCTGCTATTACCGTGTCAGTCAATGAAATAACGGGTTCTATGATGCCCGATATAATAGCAGGAATTGCCAATCGGTTAATTTCTTTTAAAGAAATTCGTGTCATTTTATATCAACGTTGCTAATTTTTCGGTTAATTTTTTTCGGCTGTACGGCAACAACCCTATTGGATTGGATTTCAAAGATTTATTCTTATATGCAAGATACCATTGCGATATAATTTCCTTGATTTTCTGTTCATCGGCATAAGTTGCAAAATGCCCTGTATTGGTTTCTTTTACAATTTTGGCAGCGTCCCAATTTTCCGGACCAATTGCCAAAATGGGACGTTCTGAAATCATATATTCAAATAATTTCCCGGGAATAATGCCTTGGGTTTCTGTTGAATCAATTTCAATTAGCAATAAAATTTGAGATGTTTGTTGCAATTCAATTGCTTCGTTATGAGAAACATAACCTTTGTTTACAACAAAATTAGCCAAACCATAAGCGGCTATATCGTCTTCCACGTCTTGGCTTATTTTTCCGGCAAAACACAACTGAAAATCGCGTGCAAAATTCGGATTTTCTTTGACCAAATCAGCAAAAACTTTCCACAATATTTTAGGATTTCGATCCGAAAGCAATGAACCGATGTGAGCGACCAAAAACGTTTCTGATAATTTTGCTTTTCCTTGATTATGAATGTCATAACCATTGGTAATTACCTCAATGGGTTTATCGGTCAGCCTTGAAAATTCGTCTCGGGTTTTAAAACTGGTTGTAATCACCAAATCAGAACTTTGTAATATTTTCTTTTCCAAGAACTTGTGTTTTTGAGCTGCCCATTGGGTCAAACGTAAGTCTTTGTGATAACCGATGCTCGTCCACGGGTCGCGAAAATCTGTAATCCATTTCAATTGCGGAAATTTCGCTTTGAGATGACAGCCTATAAGATGAATGCTATGAGGCGGTGATGTGGTTATAATAGTTTGTATATCATTTTCTTGAATAAATTTTGAAAGAAAATTTACCGAAGGCTTCACCCAAAATTTTCGCGCATCCGGAATGAAAAAATTGCCACGCACCCAAAGCATTATTTTTTCGGTTAGGGTCATTTTTTTACGCGGAATAATCCCCGAACTGATTTTCTGAGTTTTCTTCTTGGAAAACAATGAAGCCAAACCATAAGGTTCCCATATCGGTTGCTTGATTATCTGAATGTCTTTGGGCAAATCGTTTCCTATTTGAGTGTCAATCATCGGATACATCGGATTTTCAGCCGTGTACACAATCGGTTCAATACCGAAATCCCGTAAATATTTAACAAATTTAAGCCAACGTTGCACACCGGGACCTCCGGCGGGTTTCCAGTAATAAGTTATGATTAAAACTTTTTTCATTTTATATAATAAAGGCGAATTTTATGATGTTTTTGCTGAAAACATTGTAATTTTCTTTCAAATTACAAACTTCGTAATAAATTCACAGAAAATAAAATTTTTTGTCAAAAATGCAAAAAAGCCGTCACTTCCCAGCAACGGCTTTTCCTCATTAAAACAAAAAATTATGAAAAAAACTAAATTACTTTCCTTTTTCCATTTTGTCTTTCAACTCTTGAAGGGCTTCTAAATCACCCAAAGTTGATTTCTCGACAGTTGAAGTAGAGCTACTTACGATGGCATCTTTAAGGTTTTTCTCTTCTTCCTCTCTGAAAATTGCCGTGTGTGAAGCCACTACTCGTTTGAATTCTTTATTGAACTCAATTACTTTAAAATCAGCCGACTCACCTTTTCCTAATTTTTTACCGTCTTCTTTTTCCAAGTGACGTGTAGGGATAAAGGCTACGATGTCTTCGTTGAACTCAACTGTGGCACCTTTGTCAACCATTTTTGAAATTGTTCCGTGATGAACCGTACCTACTCCAAACTCAACCTCGTATTTATCCCAAGGATTTTCAGTGGTTTGTTTATGACCCAATGAAAGTTTACGAGCATCCACGTCCAATTCAAGAACAACTACGTCTAATTTGTCGCCTACGCTAACAAATTCTGACGGATGTTTGATTTTCTTAGACCAAGAAAGATCAGAAATATAAATTAATCCATCAATTCCTTCTTCTAACTCAACAAAAACACCGAAGTTAGTAAAGTTACGAACTGTTCCTACGTGTTTTGAACCTACCGGATATTTCGCAGCAATATTAGCCCAAGGATCAGAAGTTAATTGTTTAATACCCAATGACATTTTGCGCTCATCACGGTCTAAGGTCAATACAACAGCATCAATTTCATCACCTAAACTTACGAAATCTTGTGCTGAACGAAGATGTGTGCTCCACGACATTTCAGAAACGTGAACTAAACCTTCAACGCCTTCGGCTACTTCAACAAAAGCACCGTAGTCAGCAATAACAACTACTTTACCTTTTACTTTATCACCAACTTTTAAATCATCAGCCAAGGCATCCCAAGGATGTTTACTTAACTGCTTCAATCCTAATTGAATACGCGATTTATTATCATCAAAATCAAGGATAACCACATTCAATTTTTGGTCTAACTCAACCACTTCACTCGGGTGGTTAATTCTTGACCAAGAAAGGTCGGTAATATGAATCAATCCATCAACGCCTCCTAAATCAACAAACACACCGTAAGAAGTTACGTTTTTAACGATACCTTCAAGCACTTGTCCTTTTTCAAGCTGACCGATGATTTCTTTCTTCTGTTCTTCGATATCTGCTTCAATAAGAGCCTTATGTGAAACTACCACATTTTTAAACTCGTGGTTTACTTTCACGATTTTAAACTCCATTGTTTTGTTTACATATTGCTCATAGTCACGAATTGGTTTCACATCAATTTGTGAGCCGGGCAAGAACGCTTCAATACCGAATACATCAACAATCATACCACCTTTGGTTCGGCTCTTTACAAATCCGTTTACGATTTCGCCACTTTCGTGAGCCAAATTAACACGATCCCACGCTTTGATGGTACGCGCTTTTCGGTGTGAAAGCACTAATTGACCAGTTCTATCCTCACGGATGTCAATCAAAACTTCTACTTTATCACCTACTTTTAAACCGGGATTGTAACGGAACTCGTTCAATGAAATAACCCCTTCCGACTTAGCGTTAATGTCAATAATTGCCTCACGGTCAGTCAATCGAACTACAACTCCTTCAACAACTTCATTGTCTTGTGTGTCAACGAAATTGTCTTTTACCAATTCCTCAAATTTTTTCAATTTTTCTTCTTGAACACCTTCAATACCTTCTTCGTATTTTGTCCAATCAAAATTTTGCAAGAACTGCTCTTGCGTTTGTGTTTGTTCAGCCATATGCTGATAAATAAATTTGTATTTCTAATGAAAATCAAGGGTTTAGGCAAACTTCCATCAGAAAGGATTAAACTTAAAAATTAATCTCTTTACCCTCTAAATGCCTCTAAGAGCGTGCAATATTAGTAATAATTTTAATAACTACCAAATTTTTCAGTCTTTTATGTGAAAAATATTTTAAGTAGCAAAAATATACCGCTTCTTAATTTTTTATAATTCTATTATTTCTTTGTTTAACCAAACTCATAACCAAAAGAAAATCAATACAATCACAAAATGTTAACCTTATTTGGGAACTTGTAAAATTAATCATCGTAGAAAAGAAAAATTTGTCAATTTGATTAAAACCATTTATATTTGCGAAGAAAAATAATTACCGATGAAAACAAAAATACTAATGGTTTGTTTGGGGAATATTTGTCGTTCCCCCTTGGCAGAAGGCGTTTTACGGGCTAAATTAAATCCGGAAAAGTTTGAGGTGGATTCCGCCGGAACTTCAAATTACCACGTGGGAGCTGCTCCCGACAAGCGTTCCATAGAAGTGGCGCAAAAAAACGGAATTGACATTTCACACCTAAAAGGCAGGCAGTTTACTGCCCAAGATTTTGAAACGTTTGACTATATTTTTGTGATGGACAGAAGCAATTATGCCAATATTTGTGAACTGGCTGCCAACGAGCAACAACGCAAAAAAGTTTCCTTTTTGTTAGATGCACTCGACAAAATCACCCTGCGCGAAGTGCCCGACCCGTACTATGGCGACAAAAATGGGTTCAGAACGGTTTTTAGTATGATTGACGAGGCTTGTGAAAAAATAAGTCAAAAACTCCAGACTACCGCATAACTCATTATTAATCAGAATTTCATCTTGATTATGTCTCATATTTATTTGATACCCAATTTATTAGGCGAAAGCCCAAGCCAAAATGTTTTGCCTGAACACATCACAAAGGTTGTTCGTTCACTGACGCACTTCATTGTTGAAAATGAAAAGTCGGCTCGTAAATTTATAAAACAAATAGCACCCGAAAAGTCGCAACAAGAGCTCGTTTTTTTCACCATTAATAAACACACCTGGCCGGAGGAATTGCCTTCTTTTTTAAAACCTTGTGCATCAGGAATTTCAATGGGAATCATTTCAGAGGCTGGTTGTCCCGGAATTGCCGACCCCGGTGCTGAAATCGTGAAAATTGCACATCGGCAACAGATTAAAGTAGTTCCGTTAGTTGGTCCCTCCTCTATTTTGTTGGCTATGATGGCAAGTGGATTTAATGGGCAGAATTTTGCTTTCAACGGTTATCTTCCCATCGAAAAATCAGAGCGTAAAAAAACAATAAAATTACTTGAAAAAAAGGCAAAAGAAAACAATCAAACCCAAATTTTTATAGAAACTCCGTACCGAAACGACAAAATGTTTGCAGATTTGACAGAAACGCTACACCCCGAAACGCTTTTGTGCATCGCTTGTGACATAACCTTAGAAAGTGAACAAATTGAAACAAAAAGCGTCGCACAATGGCGCAAAACCACTGTTTCACTTCAAAAACGCCCTGCAATTTTTATCATCGGAGGTTAAAAACACTACGAATTTAAGAATTTATTCATATATTTGCCAAAAAAACAACGGTTGTTGTTTATAAAAACAATGCTATATGTTTCATAAAGAAGGTTTTAAGATTATTTTAATCACATTTGCAATCACAGTGGCGGTGGTTTTGTCAGCCCATTTTTTAATTGATATTTTTTGGTTGCAGAAACTCATACAAGGGATTGCCATTTTTCTTTTGATTATGGTACTTCAATTCTTCCGAAATCCAAAACGGATTACACAAAAGAATGATAATCACGTAATTGCTCCCGTTGACGGAAAAATAGTTGTGGTTGAAGAAGTCTTTGAAAAAGAATATTTTAAGGATAAACGTTTGCAGGTTTCCATTTTTATGTCGCCCATCAATGTTCATGTAACTCGCTATGCCTTAGGCGGAAAAGTGGTTTTCAGCAAATATCACCCCGGAAAATATTTAGTTGCGTGGCATCCGAAGGCATCCGAAGAAAATGAAAGAACTACGGTAGTTGTTGAAAATCAATTATTTGGAAAAGTTTTGTACCGACAAATAGCAGGGGCTTTGGCAAAACGCATCGTTAATTATGCCAAAGAAGGCGATACAGCCGTGCAAGGTGCCGATGCCGGATTTATCAAATTCGGTTCGCGAGTGGATTTATACCTTCCGTTGGGAACAAAAATCAACGTAAAACTCAATCAGACCGTTAAAGGCGGAATTGACGTTATCGCAGAAAAATAGCTAAAAATCAATAAAATAAAAATATTTTTAACCTAAAAATCAGATTTTAAGAATTATATGGGAAGAGCATTTGAATTTAGAAAAGCCCGAAAATTCAAACGTTGGGCTGCAATGGCAAAAACTTTTACGCGAATCGGGAAAGACATCGTGATGGCGGTGAAAGAAGGCGGACCACACCCCGAGTCGAACTCACGGTTAAGAGCCGTAATTCAGAATGCTAAGGCGGCGAATATGCCCAAAGAAAACGTAGAACGTGCCATTAAAAAAGCCTCCGAAAAAGACACGGCAAACTACAAAGAAGTGCTTTTTGAAGGGTACGCCCCGCACGGAATTGCCATTTTGATTGAAACAGCAACCGACAACAACAACCGAACCGTGGCAAATATCCGCAGTTATTTCAATAAATGCAACGGAACTTTGGGAACGTCGGGCTCGGTGGAATTTATGTTCGACCATACCTGCAATTTCCGAATCAACGCCGAAGGAATTGACCCCGAAGAGCTTGAACTTGAAATGATTGACTTTGGTGCTGAAGAAGTTTTTGCCGACGAAGACGGAATTCATATTTACGCTCCGTTTGAGAGTTTCGGAGCCATTCAAAAGGAATTGGAAGGGCGAAATATTGAGATTTTATCTTCCGGATTTGACCGTATTCCGCAAGTAACCAAAGAGTTATCCGCCGACGAACAAGCCGACGTGGAAAAATTACTCGAAAAAATAGAAGAAGACGAAGACGTTCAAAACGTTTATCACACGATGAAAGAAACAGAGAGTTGATACATTAAACCTCATCACCATAAATAAACGTCTTAAAAAACGCCATTAGTTGATACTAATGGCGTTTAATTTTACTCAAAAAATTCCTTTTCGGAGTGTACTTTTCCAGATAATTTTTCCTTCCAGTTTGTCCAGCCGTACTTTCGGGAGAAAATAAATAACAGCAATACAAACAACAGCAATGGAAAAAACACTTCAACACCCATTGAAGGAGCGGACACATCGCGTAAAAGTGCCGGCAACCTGAAAACCGTCCAATCCGTTGATACTAAAATTGCCGAAAACAAGTTATTAGCAATATGAAAACCCAGTGCCAACTCCAAACCTTCGTCCATCAAGGTAACGATTCCCAGAAAAAAACCCGTCCCGATATAGTAAATCAATGTTAAATAACCCAGTTTGGCAACTTCAGGATTTGAAATATGCACCAAACCAAAGGTTATAGAAGTAAAAAACAGCGGTAACCACCGATTTTTGACAAAAAGACCCAATCCCTGCATCAAATAGCCTCTAAAAAAATATTCTTCAAATCCGGCTTGAAACGGAATAAACAACACTGCCAAAAGCAATAACGTAACGAATTTTTCAGGTTGGAAATTCCATACAAAATTTTCCGGATTTGCAATATAATCCCCTATGGTCATTGCAGTTATAACACCTCCCCACAGAAAAAACGCAAAAAAGAATCGCTTCCAATCCACCTTGGCACGCGAGGTGGTAAACGCCCGAATCGGTTGCCCGTGAATGTAACGCACCCATAGGAATAAAACTACAAAAAAAACCAAAAATGGAAGCATCAATTCGGTAAATACTTGAAGTTCCCCTTTTTTTTGAATGGAAGTCCCTAGCATTTGTTCAACATTGGCATTCAACATTTTAGAAACTACAAAATCCAACCCCGTAATCGCAAAAAACACAAAAGGCGGAATAACGTAAAGCCACTTCGGATTTTTTCCTAAATACGCATTTTCAATATACATAAGCAATAAATTATTTACTCTCAAAAACAGTAATAACACCTTACGTTTTTTCCGATAAGGTGTTATTACTGAAATTATTAAACTATAATTATCTCAAAATCAGAATGTATAGGTAATTCCAATTTTTCCGGCAAAATTATTTCCGCCACCCAGTTCAAGGTTTACCCCGAAATTATCGGTAAAATAATAACGTGCTCCGGTTTGAAGCCCCCAATTTAATCCCGAACTGTAATACGGAGAAACTCCTTGCAGAAAAACACCGTTATTGGACCAGTGATAATACCCGATATTAGCCCCTGCATACACGTCAAACTCAGAAGGAATTCTAAGCAATCTGTTAAAATGGTAATTCCCATTGGTAACAAAAGCGAAACTTGAATAATTTACATTTTGGTACGATTTAGAACGGTACGAAATTTCGCCTCCAATGGTAATATCTTCCAACAAACCGTAGTCAAGCCCCACATAAACAGGAATGCCCCAGCTTGAAAAACCAAATCCGGCATTGATTTGCACATTTCCGGGTTCCAAAGAACCTTGTGCCGAAGCAGTTACAAATGATGTAAACAATCCTAAAAATAAAATAATTTTTTTCATAAAGCAATCTTTAATTTGTTATTAACGGGCAAAATTAAAAATTAAATCGGTATTTCAAAACAGAAAAACACCAACTTTAACAAAATTTAATTTTTCATTTAATCTTGGTCAAAGCTTTTGAACTTTGACCAAGATTAAATGAAAAACAGTTTTTTTGATTAAATATTAAACAACCGACTGAATATCAGCAATTATTTTCATAGCCAAATCATCAGCTTGTGCTTGGCTTTTGGCTTCGGTGTAAATGCGGATAATGGGTTCGGTGTTAGATTTTCGCAAATGCGCCCAACTTTCGGCAAAGTCGATTTTCACTCCGTCAATGGTATTTACGTTTTCGTGAGCGTATTTTTCAGCCATTTTTTGCAGAATCAAATCCACATTCACTTCGGGCGTAAGTTCAATTTTGTTTTTGCTCATAAAATAAGCGGGATAGCTCGCTCGAAGTTGCTTCACGGAAACATTTTTCGTTGCCAAAAGCGATAAAAACACGGCAACCCCCACCAAAGCGTCTCGCCCATAGTGTAATTCGGGATAAATAACTCCGCCGTTGCCCTCGCCTCCGATGACTACGTTGTGTTTTTTCATCATTTCAACCACATTTACCTCGCCCACCGCCGATGCAAAGTACTTGCCGCCGTGCTTTTCGGTAACATCACGCAACGCCCGCGATGATGAAAGGTTGGAAGCCGTATTTCCGGGGGTTTTACCCAAAATATAATCGGCACAGGCAACCAGCGTGTATTCCTCGCCGAACATTTCGCCATCTTCACAGATGAGTGCCAATCGGTCTACATCGGGGTCTACTACGATTCCGAAATCGGCTTTTTCAGCGACTACTTTGGCAGAAATATCGCCCAAATGTTCTTTCAACGGCTCGGGATTGTGCGGGAAGTGCCCCGTCGGTTCGCAGTAAAGTTCCACCACTTCCACGCCTAATTTTTTCAAAAGTCTCGGAATGGCAATTCCGCCCGTAGAATTTACCGCATCAACCACCACTTTGAATCTCTTCTTTTTAATAGCTTCCAAATCAAGTACTTTCAGATTTAGAACCGCTTCAATATGCTTATCTATATAGGTGTCGTTTTTGATGATTTTGCCCAGTTCATCCACCAAAGCGAATGAAAAGTCGTTTTTTTCGGCAATTTTCAAGATTTCTTTGCCGTCTTTTCCGCTTAGGAACTCACCTTTATTATTAAGTAATTTCAAGGCGTTCCATTGTTTCGGATTGTGGCTGGCTGTCAAGATGATACCTCCGTCGGCTTTTTCCATCGGCACGGCAACTTCCACCGTCGGCGTGGTGCTAAGCCCTGTATCGATTACTTCAATTCCCAGTCCCACAAGCGTATAGGCAACCAAATTCTGAATCATCTCGCCCGAAATACGGGCATCGCGACCCACCACTACGCGAATATTTTCTTTATTTAAAGTAGATTTGAGCCACGTTCCGTAGGCAGCGGCGAATTTTACCGCATCGATGGGCGTTAGGTTATCGTCGGGTTTTCCGCCGATTGTGCCGCGAATTCCTGAAATGGATTTAATTAACGTCATAATTTTGTTTTTTTTATGTTTATTATAAAATATCTTTTAATTTATTGATTTTCAAAACGTACGGTTACTCTGTCAAGATATTCAATTCCGAATAAGGTGGATGCACCTCCCACTGTGCTTAGATTACTTTTATAAATGCTACATTGCAGAAAATCAAGGCTATTGAACAGAATAAGTCGTTTTCCGTCGGGATTTCGCATCTCTGACGAAACACTAAAATTGATTACATCGCTATATTTATCGTAAATCTTTCGGAATGAAACCATTTTGAAAATGACCTCAAACGGGCGATTTTGTCTAACTTCTTCAAAAAGAGAACGTTTAATGTTACTTACCACATTTCCGTAATGGTCAATATAGATAACTTCACCATAAATAAATGATTTATCTTCGGAAATTTTAGGTTGGAAGTAACTCGTTTTCAAGTAGGTATCTGTTTTTTGTCCGATTTTTTCAAGTGGCTGTCCCTGACAGATTTGCGCTATGATTTTCGGAAAAAAATCCAAAACGGGAAACAAGGTCGTATGTTCATTTTTTAATTCATAAACCGATACATCTTGCTTATTTTCACATAGTAAATGAAAAATTCCGTTGTCAGTGCCGATAAAAAAATGTCCGTCAAGTTCCATTACCAAATGTCGTTTTTCGGGCGTAGCTTCCGCATCAACACCAATTACGTGAATGCTTCCTTTCGGAAAATGACAATACGCATTTTTGAGAACATAAGCCGTTTGAAAAATGTCAAAAGGCGCAATCAAATGTGAAATATCAACAACATTTGCCTGAGGGACATTACTGTAAATAGCTCCCTTCACGGCACCAACCGAATAATCTCGTTCTCCAAAATCAGTTGTTAATGTTATTATTTTCAATATATTACGATCTTATTCAACTATTTTTCACTACACGCTTTGCATCTCTTGAAAAGAATTTACAAACATACTAAAAATTATAAAAATCAAAAATAATTTTGACATATATTTTATTAACAATTTAATTTTTAGGCAAAACCCAAACGTCAAACGGAAAGTTGTTTTTTTATTTCTCGAAAAAAATCATATCTTTGCGAAAACTTTGTTTGCTTATGAATAAAAATTATTATGCGGTGATTATGGCAGGTGGCATTGGCTCGCGTTTTTGGCCTGTTAGTACGGGCGAATACCCCAAGCAATTTCACGATATGCTCGGCGCCGGACAAACGCTATTGCAAAAAACATATTCGCGCCTAAACAAACTGGTTCAAAAAGAGAATGTTTTAATCCTTACCAATGAAATTTACAATGATTTGGTAAAGCGCCAATTACCGGGAATTTCATCACAAAACATTATTTCTGAGCCTTGTATACGAAATACGGCTCCCTGCATTTTGTATGCGGCAATGAAAATAGCTGCACGCAACCCCGATGCCGTAATGATTGTAGCGCCTAGCGACCATTGGATTGAAAACGAAACAGCCTTTACCGATAATGCCCTCAAATGCTTTGAAACCTCACAAAACACTGATATACTGATGACTATGGGAATCGTACCGACCTTTCCTAACACGGGTTACGGGTACATTCAGTACGATAAAATAAATTCAGAGCCCATAAAAAAAGTGAGCAAATTCCGTGAAAAACCCGATTATGAAACAGCAAAAGATTTTCTGAAACAGGGCAATTTTTTGTGGAATGCCGGAATTTTTATTTGGAGCGTCCGCAGTGTGTTAAAAGCCTTTGAAAAACACCAACCAGCTCTGTATCAGCTTTTTGAAAAAGGAAAAGAAATCTACAATACTGAAAATGAAAAAGATTTTATCAGTGAAAATTACCCAAAAGCCGAAAATATTTCGGTTGATTATGCCATTTTAGAGCCTTCGACCAATATTTATGTGCTTCCGGCACATTTTGATTGGAATGATTTAGGAACCTGGGGGTCATTGTACGAAAAACTTCCGAAAGACGAACAGAAAAACGCCACCGTTAACGCCCAAGTTTTATTCAAAGATGCAGCAAACAACATTGTGCGTACCGAAAATGAAAAAATAGTAATCATTGACGGTATTCAAAATTACATTATTGTCGATAAAAAAGATGTTTTATTAATTTATCCAAAAGAAAAAGAGCAAAACATTAAAGAAATCTTAACCGAAGTAAAAAATAAATTTGGAAACCATTGGGGATAGTTCTTTTTAGTCTAAATTACAAAATATCAATCCGTAAGAAAATACTGTTAAAAAAAATATTTTTTTTTGGTTCTTATAAAAAAATTTTTCACTATCTTTACCCTCAATTATCTAAATTTAAAAATAAAAATTATGCATTCGTTAGATTATATTGATTTAATGTTATTAGATGAATTACAGCGAGATAGCAAGCAATCCATCAAAAAATTATCTGAAAAAGTAAACCTTTCAATAACCCCCGTACACGAACGTATCAAAAAACTGGAAACATTGGGCATTATTGAAAATTATGTAGCAGTTATTGACCCTAAAAAACTGGGTAAAAAATTAGTAGCTTATTGTCAAGTGAAATTATTACGCCACCAAGGTGAACTTTTTGAAGAATTTGAAAAATACATCAGCACACTTGACGAAGTTCTTGAAGCCTCATATATGGCGGGTGGCTATGACTTTTTATTGAAACTGGTACTCAACGATATGGAAGAATATCAACGTTTTGTGGTACATAAAATTTCAAAACTCGAAATCATTGCCAACATTCAAAGTTCATTTGTTATTCAAGAAATTAAAAATACGTCAATGATTAAATGTTTACGGGAAGAAGCCGAAAACAATTCAAAATAATTATCATAAATTAGTTAAATGCATATAGCTGTAGCCGGAAACATCGGGGCAGGAAAAACAACACTTACATCCTTGTTAGCCAAGCATTACCAATGGGAAGCCCATTATGAAGATGTGGTTGACAATCCGTATTTGGACGATTTTTATCACCAAATGGAGCGTTGGAGTTTTAACCTGCAAATCTATTTTTTAAACAGCCGTTTTCGTCAGATTTTAGATTTTCGCGAAAAAGGAAATAACATCATTCAAGACCGCACCATCTATGAAGATGCGCACATCTTTGCGCCCAACTTGCACGAAATGGGGCTGATGAGCGGCAGGGATTTTGAAAATTACAAATCGCTTTTTTTTCTGATGGAAAAATTAGTACAACCGCCTGATTTATTGATTTATTTACGAAGTTCCATTTCAAACTTGGTAAAACAAATTCACAATCGGGGGCGCGAGTATGAGAACTCAATATCAATTGATTATCTCAATCGGCTTAATCTACGGTATGAAAAATGGATAGAAGGCTACGACAAGGGAAAATTGCTAATCATTGACGTTGATAATATTGATTTTGTGAATAATCCGGAAGATTTGGGCGACATTATAAACAAAATTGACGCTTTGCTCTACGGGCTTTTTTGATTTTTGTAAGAACTTATAAATTAATAATATATGTCAGAACTAATAAAAATTTTTGAAGGCTCATCAATTAAAGCTCAACCAATTATAGAACAATTGGAACAGCTTGGCATTGAACCCATTGTGAAAGACCGCACCGAATCGGCTCGTTTGGCGGGCTTTGCCTCTGAAATACCAATGCAAGTTGAGGTTTATATTTTTGAAAATCAATACAATAAAGCCATTCAGGTATTGAAAAATATTCCGTCTGAAAACCAATAAACGTTTTGTTTTCTGTATCATATTTGAAAATCAACACACTTAATTGTGGTTGATTTTCATTTTTTTAACACCTAACCTAATGAAATACACCCGATTAACAAAAGAACAATTAGAAGCCCTTCACCACGATTTTGCCCGTTTTTTGGCTACGCAACAAATCACTGCCGATGAGTGGGATACGTTAAAAAAAGAAAAACCACACGTTGCCGAACAAGAAATCGATATTTTCAGCGATTTGGTCTGGGAAAAAAGTTTGGAAAAAGTCCGTTTTTTGGATAAAATCGACCGCCAATCGTTGCATTGTTTTCATTTTGAAAAAGAAAACGCAAAAATGATTTCAATCATCCTGCATAATAACCAAATTGATTTAACCACTCATGAAGGATTTGAGTGGTTACAAAACAACATCCAATCACCAGAGGTTGAGTTATTTACCGGACAAAAAACGTTTACAAACGACTATAAATTCGAAATTTTCAAACTCATCGAACAAGGAAGCCAAATAGCTGACGGAACGCTATTTAACACACTTTCTGAATATTTAAAAAATCAATCGGAAAAATAACTTGTTTTTTCCGATGATTTTTTGATTCTGAAAAAAATTACTATCTTCGCACACATCTTTTCAAATACCACTTTTATGGATTTACATACGCAATATACCGAAGACAATATCAAATCGTTAGACTGGCGTGAGCACATCCGTATGCGCCCCGGTATGTACATCGGGAAGCTAGGCGACGGTTCATCGGCTGATGACGGGATTTATATCCTTCTGAAAGAAGTTTTAGATAACTGCATCGATGAGTTTGTGATGGGAGCCGGAAAAACGATTGAGGTGAAAATCAACGAAAACCGCGTAGATGTTCGCGATTACGGGCGTGGTATTCCGCTTGGAAAAGTGGTTGATGTGGTTTCAAAAATGAACACCGGCGGAAAGTATGATTCGCGTGCCTTCAAAAAATCGGTAGGGCTTAACGGTGTGGGTACCAAAGCCGTGAATGCACTTTCCACGTACTTTAAAGTGGAATCGGTACGCGACAATCAAGCCAAATCGGCAGTTTTTGAAAAAGGTGTTCTGATAGAAGAATCAGCCGTGGAGGCTTCATCAAAACGCAGAGGTACAAACGTGATTTTCATTCCTGATGAATCTATTTTTAAAAATTACAAATTTCGGAATGAATATATTGAGCGAATGCTCAAAAATTACGTTTACCTAAATCCCGGATTGACAATTCATTACAACGGTGAAAAATTCTATTCGGAAAACGGACTTAAAGATTTACTCAAAGACAATAACAACGAAGAGGACTTCCTCTACCCTATCATTCATCTCAAAGGCGATGACATTGAAATTGCCATCACTCACAGCCGAACGCAATACAGCGAGGAATATTATTCCTTTGTCAATGGGCAAAACACCACACAAGGCGGAACGCATTTGCTGGCATTTCGCGAGGCGTTTGTAAAAACCATTCGTGATTATTACAACAAATCGTATGATGCCTCCGACATTCGTAAATCCATCATTGCGGGGATTTCCATTAAAGTAATGGAACCCGTTTTTGAAAGCCAAACCAAAACGAAACTTGGTTCTACCGAAATGGGCGACGGAATGCCTTCCGTCCGAACCTATATTAATGACTTCGTAGGCAAGCAGTTAGATGATTTTTTGCATAAAAATTTGGATGTTGCCGAGAGCATAAAACGAAAAATTGAACAAGCCGAACGCGAGCGTAAAGAACTGGCCGGCATTCGTAAATTGGCACGCGACCGAGCCAAAAAAGCAAGCCTCCACAATCGGAAATTGCGTGATTGCCGCATTCACCTGACTGATGCCAAAAACGAACGTTCACTTGAAAGTACACTTTTCATCACCGAGGGAGATTCAGCTTCGGGTTCCATCACCAAGTCAAGAGACGTAAACACCCAAGCGGTTTTTAGCCTAAAAGGTAAACCATTGAACACCTATGGATTATCAAAAAAAATAGTGTATGAAAATGAAGAATTTAACCTCTTGCAAGCTGCCTTAAACATCGAAGAATCAATGGAAGATTTGCGTTACAACAACATCGTTATCGCCACTGATGCCGATGATGACGGAATGCACATTCGCTTGCTTTTAATCACGTTTTTCTTGCAGTTTTTCCCCGAAATTATCAAAGAAGGACATTTGTACATCCTTCAAACACCGCTTTTTAGGGTTCGAAATAAAAAAGAAACCATTTATTGTTATTCCGAAAAAGAAAAACAACAGGCAATTGAAAAACTCAGCGGAAAACCCGAAATCACGCGCTTTAAGGGATTGGGGGAAATTTCGCCCGATGAATTTAAACATTTCATCGGTGAAGACATTCGGTTAGACCCCGTGATGCTTGACAAGGGTATCAACATCGAACAACTTTTGGAATTTTATATGGGCAAAAACACTCCTGACCGTCAGGAATTTGTCATCAAAAACCTAAAAGTTGAAATGGATATGGCAGATGAAAAATAATCGCATTAAAAATAAAAAAAGGCTTTCCAAATTTTTTTCGGAAAGCCTTTTTTGTTAATTATTCATTGTTATTAAAAACTCTTCGTTGTTGCGCGTTTGCTTGATTCTGTTTTCCATAAATTCCATCGCTTCAACGGGGTTCATATCGGCTAAGTACTTGCGTAACACCCACGTACGATTCAATGTTTTTTCATCAAGAAGCAAATCATCACGGCGTGTTGATGACGAAATCAAGTCAATGGCAGGGAAAATACGGCGGTTGGCGATACGGCGGTCTAACTGCAACTCCATATTTCCGGTTCCTTTAAATTCTTCAAAAATAACCTCGTCCATTTTTGAACCCGTTTCGGTCAGTGCCGTTGCAATGATGGAAAGAGAGCCTCCGTTTTCAATGTTACGCGCCGCACCAAAAAAGCGTTTCGGACGATGAAGCGCATTGGCATCAACCCCTCCGGTGAGTACTTTTCCGGAAGCCGGTTGCACGGTGTTGTAAGCTCGCGCCAATCGCGTGATGGAATCCAATAAAATCACCACATCGTGCCCGCACTCCACCAAACGTTTGGCTTTTTCCAAAACGATATTGGCTATTTTCACGTGTTCCGATGCCTCTTTATCAAAAGTGGAAGCGATAATCTCACCTTTCACACTGCGTTGCATATCCGTCACCTCTTCGGGGCGTTCATCAATGAGCAATACCATTAAATATACCTCAGGATGATTTTTTGAAATAGCATTAGCTATATCTTTGAGTAACATTGTCTTACCCGTTTTTGGTTGTGCTACAATCATTCCGCGTTGTCCTTTTCCAATGGGCGAAAACAAGTCAATAATTCGTGTGGAAATGGTACTCCCCTTTTCTGCTAACTTAAATTTTTCATTGGGAAAAAGCGGCGTTAAATGATCAAAGGAAATTCTATCACGCACCACTTGCGGGTCAAGACCATTGATTCTCAACACTTTTAATAACGGAAAATATTTTTCGCCTTCTTTGGGCGGACGCACCTCACCCAAAACTGTATCTCCCGTTTGCAAACCAAACAACCTGATTTGTGATTGTGAAACGTAAATATCGTCAGGCGAAGCTAAATAATTATAGTCCGATGAGCGTAAAAATCCGTATCCGTCTTGCATAATGTCAAGCACGCCTTCACATTCCACGATGCTGTCAAACTCAAATTCGGGCGAACGATAACGATTTCTTTTTTCTTTATCGAAATTTTCGGCAGAAGTATTATTGGTTTGATAATGATTATTTTGCCCATTTGATGTGCCGTTACCGTTTTTTTGTTTGTTTTGGTTTTGCGTATTTTGCTGATTTTGATTCTGTTGCTGATTGTTTTTACGCTGAAAATTTTGCTGTTTTTTAAACGGCTGCTTTGGTTCTTTAGTCGGCTCGGGGTTTTCTTGTGATACGGCTTCTTTTGGGTCAGTTTTGGAAACTTCGGTTTTCGGTTCGATTTTTGCTATCTTACTAATTGATTGATTTTTAACCGGTTCTTGTTTTTTGGTTTCCGTAACGGGTACCTCGGTTTTTGCCTTTTGTGGTTTGTTTTCAGGGGCTACCGCTTTTGAAGTTGAATGCTTTTTCTTAGCCGTTTTTGTTGAGTTGTTTTTAGATGTAGATTTTTTTTTCTCTTTTTCTTGTTGTTGTTCGGTTGGGTTTAAAGCCTGAAAGTCAAGTATTTGATATATCAAATCGCCTTTATTTAAACTGCGAAATTTAGGCACTTTCATTTCTTGCGCTATTTCCTGTAATTCGGTTAGCTTTTTTGATTTTAAATCAATAATGTCAAACATTGGTAATTTTTGTTATTAAAATAATGAGTTTATTCTATATAAATTTTAGAATGTAATTTTGATAGATTCTTTATTGTGTGAAATGTTTTAGAGAATACTTTCAACAGAAGGAATTAAAAAAGTGGTGCAATATTACGCCTTTTTTTTCAAAAAAACAAATTTCTATGCCATAAAATGAAAAAAATGTTTTTTTTAGGCTTCTTTTTTTGATTTTTTGTAAAAAATTAGGCAGAGCTAAACTCTGCCTAATTTTTTTATTTACTTTTTGCCTTTGTGGCTGTTTTGCTTTTGGTAGTTGCTTTAGCCTTTGTCGTGGCTTTTTTGGCGGTTGCTTTTTTTGGTGTTTTTTCGTCAATCAAAGCGGTGGCTTCTTCCAGAGTAAACGCCTCAACATTAGTCTCTTTGGGTAATTCAATTTTAATTTTTCCTTGAATTAAGTTGTAACGACCCCAACGGGCTTTTTCCAAACGGATAGCCCCGTCATTCCATTCTTTCACAACTTTTTCCGATTCTTTCTGTAATTTGGCTTCTATAAGCTCTTCCACGTCTTTTTGTGAAAGGTTATCAAAATCGTATTTTTTGCTGACATTTATAAAAATGTTATTCCATTTGATAAATGGACCAAACCTGCCCACCCCTTTGGTTACTTCGGCATTTTGATAAACGGCAATCGGTGCATCGGCAGCTTTCTTCTTCTCTATCAGCTCTTTGGCTCTGTCAAGGGTTACACCAAAAACATCTTCACCTTTTTCCAGCGAAATAAATGTAGTACCATAACGCACATAAGGACCAAATCTGCCTACGTTTGTTTCAACTTCCAATCCGTCAACGATGCCCAGTTTTCGAGGAAGTTCAAAAAGTTGAAGCGCCTCTTCAAAAGTAATGGTTTCGATGGACATTCCCGAGTGGAGGCTTGCAAAAAGCGGTTTTTCGTCATCTTCATTCGTGCCTATTTGCGCCATTGCTCCGAAACGCCCCAACCGAACGCTTAGGGGTCGTCCTGATTTCGGGTCAGTTCCTAAAATACGTTCCCCTGTTTCTCTACCCGCATTTTTCTCTACATTTTCCACAACAGGGTGAAAATGCGTGTAGAAACGCTGTAGCATTTCCGTCCAATTTTCAGTGCCTTCGGCAATATGGTCAAAACTTCCTTCCACTTTGGCGGTGAAGTTATAGTCCATAATTGTCTCAAAATTAGCCACTAAAAAATCATTTACCACAATCCCGATATCAGTAGGGATTAATTTACCTTTATCAGCACCCACTTTTTCGGTGAGCGTTTTTTGTTTTATTTTTCCGCCGGAAAGTATAAGTTGCTCATAATTACGTTCTTCGCCTTCAAACGAACTACGTTCCACGTAGCCTCGATTTTGAATGGTTGAAATGGTTGGCGCATAGGTTGATGGACGCCCGATGCCCAATTCTTCCAATTTTTTAACCAACGAAGCCTCGGTGTAGCGCGCTTGCGGACGCGTAAAACGCTGTGTTGCCGTTATTTGATTATTAAGCACAATTTCACCTTTTTTCAGAGTAGGTAACATTCCGTCTTGTTCTTCCTCTTCTTCATCGCTACTTTCCAGATACACTTTCAAGAAGCCCTCAAACCGAATCATCTCACCACTTGCCGTAAAAAGCTCATCGTGTTTATCGGATTGGATTTTTACGTTGGTTCTTTCAAGTTGTGCATCAGCCATTTGCGATGCAATGGTTCGCTTCCAAATAAGTTCATAAAGGCGCACTTGGTCGCTTTCTGCCGAAATCGTGGCGCGTGTCATATCCGTTGGGCGAATGGCTTCGTGAGCTTCTTGCGCTCCTTTGGTTTTGGTGGCAAAATTACGCACTTGGCTGTATTGTTCGCCATACATTTGCACAATAGCATTTTTAGCTGTATTTAAGGCTTCTTGTGAAAGATTAACACTATCGGTACGCATATAGGTAATAAGCCCCGATTCGTACAAACGCTGAGCTACCGTCATTGTTTTGCTCACCGAAAAATAGAGTTTTCGTGAGGCTTCTTGTTGCAAAGTCGAAGTGGTAAAAGGCGGTGCCGGCGATTTTTTGGCAGGTTTCGTTTCAAGTGAAGCCACTTTAAAGTTAGCCCCCACGTTTTGCATCAAAAACATTTTGGCTTCATCTAATGAATTGAATGTTTTGGGGAGTGTAGCCTTAAATACTTTACCTTTTGAATTGGCAAATTCAGCTGTAATTTTATAAGAGGACTGTGTTTTAAACTCTTGAATTTCACGCTCTCTTTCAACAATTAAGCGCACAGACACAGACTGTACCCTCCCTGCTGAAAGCCCGCTTTTCACCTTTTTCCAAAGCACCGGTGAAAGCTCATACCCCACAAGCCTGTCCAACACACGGCGCGCTTGTTGAGCATTCACCAAATTATAATCAATTCCACGCGGATTTTGAATGGCTTTTTCAATAGCGGATTTTGTAATGGAGTTAAAAACGATGCGTTTGGTGTTTTCGGGTTTTAATTTTAAAGTTTCCGCCAAGTGCCACGAAATGGCTTCTCCTTCGCGGTCTTCATCGCTCGCCAACCAAACCGTCTCGGCTTTTTGCGTGAGCGACTTCAATTCTTTCACAACGGCTTTTTTATCAGCTGAAACCAAATACTTGGGTTTAAAGTCTTTATTGATATCCACCCCCAATTCCTTTGAAGGTAAATCAACAATATGTCCGTAACTTGATACTACTTTAAAATCTTTTCCTAAAAATTTCTCGATGGTTTTTGCCTTGGCAGGCGACTCCACGATTACTACGTTTTTAGCCATATTACAAAATTTTGGGTGCAAAAATAATAATTAATTTGATAACTGAAAATTAAATATTTAAAATATTAATCCGCAGTTTTGCTTTTTCGTCTTTTTTGTCATACCTTTGCAAAAAAATAAAATTTATGGCAAGCGTAAAACATTTAAAAAGAGACATCAACAACGTATTTGGTGATATTATTGACGCAATTCTTTACTGGGAGTACAGCACCGAAAATGTCGGTAAGGGTTCAGAACTTATTCAAGAAGTTTTGGCAAGTTATGACGAATATATCGAAAAAATAACTGACCGAAACACCGAGGACAGAGGCGCTCATTTAAAAGCAGTTAGAAAGAATTTTGAACAAAAAGCCGGATATTTTGTTGCTAAATTAAATGAATTGAGCTAATTTTTTTACTGAAAAAATTGGCATTTTAAAAAAAAGATAGTACATTTGCACCCGCAAAAACGCCGATATAGCTCAGTTGGCCAGAGCACGTGATTTGTAATCTCGGGGTCGTGGGTTCGAATCCCTCTATCGGCTCAAAACCAAAGCCATCTTTTTTAGATGGCTTTTTTTATGCAATTTACCCAATGACAAACATTCAATTTATTCAAAATCAGAACACAATACTTAAAGCATTGCAAATCGAAAACACCTTGCAATTGCTTGCCGAAGGTTGTACCGTTCCTTTTATTGCCCGTTATCGCAAAGATAAAACCCAAAATCTGGACGAAATTGCCATCGAACAAATTTTGAAAGGGCAAACCGAATATGAAAACATCTTAAAACGAAAAGAAACCATCATAACGGCTATTGAACAGCAAGATAAACTTACCGACGAACTAAAAACTAAAATCGATGATTGTTTTGTTATCAATGAATTAGAAGATATTTATCTTCCTTTTAAAAAACGAAAGAAAACCCGTGCCGACATCGCCAAAGAAAAAGGATTGGAACCACTGGCTAAAATCATTATGGCTCAAAAAGCCACTGATTTGGAATTTTTAGCCTCAAAATATCTTTCAAAAGAAGTGCCTTCGGAAGCGGAAGCCTTACAAGGGGCTTCGGACATCATCGCCGAATGGATTAGTGAAAACTTATTCATTCGCAAGAACTTACGCCGAATGTACCAGCGTAAAGCCACCATCACCTCACAAGTGGTCAAAACCAAAGCCGAAACCGAAGAGGCTCAAAAATTTTCAATGTATTTTGATTGGGAAGAAAATTTATTAAAGTCGCCCTCACATCGAATTTTAGCTATGATTCGTGCTGAAAATGAAGGGTTTGTACGACTAAAAATAGAAATCGACGTAGACGAAGCCCTTTCCTTTATGGAAAAAAACATCGTAAAATCAGGCGGTGAAACGGCTACCTTCCTTAAAAAAACCATTGAGGACAGTTACAAACGTCTGCTTGCCCCTTCAATTGCCAATGAAACGCTTCAAGAAGCCAAAGAACAAGCTGATAATAAAGCAATTGGAATTTTTGCCGATAACCTAAAACAACTTTTACTGGCTTCTCCGTTGGGTGAAAAACGCATTTTGGCTATCGACCCTGGTTTTAAAACGGGGTGCAAGGTGGTTTGTTTGGACGAAAAAGGCGATTTGCTTTATAACGAAACTATTTTTCCGCATCCGCCACAAAAAGATACTGCAATGGCGATGAAAAAAATCAAATCAATGGTCAATTCATATAAAATTGAGGCGATTTCCATCGGAAACGGAACGGCTTCGCGTGAAACGGAATTTTTCGTGAAAAACATTGCTTTTGACCGTCCCGTACAGGTTTTTGTAGTGAGTGAAGCCGGTGCATCGGTTTATTCGGCATCGAAAATCGCTCGTGAAGAGTTCCCTAACTATGACGTTACCGTGCGTGGCGCGGTTTCTATCGGACGACGACTGGCCGACCCGCTGGCCGAACTGGTTAAAATTGAACCGAAAGCCATCGGTGTGGGGCAATACCAACACGACGTAAACCAAGCAAAACTAAAAGAAGAGCTTGACAATGTGGTAATTAGATGTGTGAATTCAGTAGGCGTAAACTTAAACACAGCAGGAAAAGCCTTGCTTTCATACGTTTCCGGAATTGGTGAAAAAATGGCTGAAAACATTGTAAAATACCGCTCTGAAAACGGAACTTTCACCCGCAGGGAAGCGCTTTTAAACGTACCGCGTTTGGGCGCAAAAGCCTATCAACAAGCGGTGGCTTTTTTACGAATTCACGATGGTGAAAATCCGTTGGACAACTCGGCAGTACATCCCGAAGCCTATCCCATTGTCAAAAAAATGGCAAGTGATTTAGGCATTTCCTCCGAAAAACTCATCGGAAATAAAGAAGCTATTTCAAAAATCGACATTACCAAATATACATCTGCAAACGTGGGAGTTATATACCTAAAAGACATTATAAAAGAACTGGAAAAACCCGGATTAGACCCTCGGAAATCGGCTAAAATTTTTGAATTTGACCCTAACGTTAAAACCTTTGACGATGTAAAAATCGGAATGATTTTACCCGGAATCGTAAACAACATTACAGCTTTTGGTTGTTTTGTTGATATCGGCATCAAAGAAAGCGGACTTATTCACATTTCGCAACTCAAAGATGGCTATGTATCTGACGTTAATGACGTTGTGAAGATGCACCAACACATCACTGTTAAAGTGGTTGCTGTTGATGAGCAACGCAAACGCATCGGATTGAGTTTGATTGTTTAAAACAAAAAAATCTGAAAAAAATATTTTTTTCAGATTTTTTTATCACTTAGCTTCTTTGTATTGTTTCATCAATTTGCGGTGAAATTCTTTTTCGGCATCTTTGAGCAATAACAACTTCCGAGCCGAAATCACCTTCAAAAGTTCTTTGTCTCTTTCTTTATTTGCTTGCCAAATCTTGTCCATCAACTCACTATCTTTCTTTAAAATTTCAAGCGCTTCTTTTTCGGTCAGATTTTCCTTTTTTTCACAACCTTTTTTTCGGCAAGTTCGTGCTTGGCACTGCAAATCGTGCAAAATTTCGGCATATTTATCATAAACAAGCCAAAAATTCTTCGCCTCAGCGGCAGTTAAACTGATTTTTTCAGTGATATATCCTATTTTTAGTGTTTTTATTCGCTCGGCAGCCCCTTCTTCTTGCGAAAAAATCGGGAAAGAAACCCCTAAAACAAATAATATGGTGTAAAACGATTTCATAATACGCTTTTTTTAGTAATTTTCTTCAAAACGATAATCATATTCCGACATATATGCTTCAATATATTGCAAATTTGGTTTATCAATTGCCAATAAATTAGTTAAATCGGTGTTTTGCAATTGCTCTAAAATCAAATGAGGCTTATCTTCCAAATACGTTTCATTGAAATAATGCTGAATTTCAGAAGGTGTTAAATCGGAAAATTGCACTGTTTCAATCTGATTTTCAAACATATAAACCCAAACAGATGAAACCAATAAAACAGCCAAAACTGCCGCCACAGCATAACGCCACACCGGTAATGGTCGTCTTTTTCGGGTTGTGGTTTCCAAGATGGATTTTTTCGATTTTTGAAAATATCCTTCCGGAACTTTTAAGCCGTCCCCTTCCGGAAGCAACTCACTTATTTCAATGTTTTTCAGTAATTTATCTTTAAAATCATCAAAATAAGTAGGCGGAACTTTCATCGCTGATTTAACAAATAAATCATCTCTTTTCATTGATTTTTAGTTTTTATTTTTCCCTACGCCAATAAGACGAAAAAAATAGTAAAAGGTTTAATTTGCCTGCAAATAACTTTTAATTTTTTGCACGGCGTGATGGTATGAAGCCTTTAACGCCCCTACCGAAGTGCCTAAAATTTCCGCAATTTCATCATATTTCATTTCCTGAAAATACTTCATATTGAACACTAACTGCTGTTTTTCAGGCAAACAAGCAATGGCTTTTTGGAACTTTTTTTGAATTTCGTCACCTTCAAAATAAGCATCGGCTTGCAAATTCGCACATCGATGATATTGCACATCTTCAATTGAACAATTTTGTTGCGATGCCCTTTTCTTCAAAAAATCAAGCGCTTGATTGGTGGCAATGCGGTACACCCACGAAAACAGAGAACTTTCGGCGCGAAAACCATCAATGTTTCGAAATATTTTAATGAACGTGTCTTGCAAAATATCATCGGTGTCATCGTGTGAAATGACAATACGCCGAATGTGCCAGTAGAGTTTTTTTTGATATGTATCTACCAGATATTCAAATGCTTTTGATTTTGTTTTTGCATTTTGAAGTTGTGATATGAGTTCCTTTTCTTCCAAATTTACGAATCAAAAGATTGCATTTCAACCAATTTTTTGTACATTCCTTCTTTTTGCAACAATTCAAGATGTGTGCCTTGCTCTACAATGCGTCCTTTTTGCATAACTATAATTAAATCAGCATTTTGAATAGTTGAAAGCCGATGTGCTATTACAATGGAAGTTCTGTTTTTCATCATATTTTCAAGGGCATTTTGCACCAAACGCTCACTTTCGGTATCAAGCGCCGAAGTGGCTTCGTCCAAAATCATAATTGGTGGATTTTTAAGCACGGCACGGGCGATACTCAAACGCTGTTTTTGTCCGCCACTGAGTTTTCCGCCCGCATCACCGATATTGGTTTCAAACTTTTCGGGCAATTCTTTAATAAATTCATAAGCGTTTGCCACTTGTGACGCCTCTAAAATTTGCGAATCGGTGGCGTCGGGCTTTCCTATAAGCAAATTGTTTTTAATGGAATCGTTAAAGAGAATTGAATCTTGTGAAACAATCCCAATAAGATTTCGTAATGATTTGATCTTTAAATCTTTAATATCAACTCCATCAATTTCAATACTTCCTTGATTTACATCGTAAAAACGGGTGAGCAAATTGGCTATGGTGCTTTTCCCACTTCCTGACTGCCCCACTAGCGCCACAGTTTTTCCTTTGGGAATTTCCAACGAAAAATCGGTCAGTACATTTTGTTCTTTATATCGAAAAGTAATGTTTTTCAATGAAATAGCTGAATTAAACTCACGAATATCCGTTGCGTTTTCTTTCTCTTTAATCGGATTCTCATAATCCAAAATCTCAAAAACACGCTCGGCTGCGGCATTTCCTCTTCTTAAATCGTATGAAGCCTTACTGATTGCTTTTGCAGGCGTTAAAATATTGTAAGCCAGCCCCATAAAAGCAATAAAAGCAGCGCCGTCTAAGGTTTTATCAACCAACACCATTGTTCCGCCAAACCACAAAAGAACGGCAATCATCAAAATTCCGAGAAATTCACTCATTGGAGAAGCCAAATTTTGCCTGTTTGACAGATTGTTAGCCAATTTAAAAAAGCGCGAGGTTGAATCCTCAAACCTACCTTGAAATATTTTTTCGGCATTGAAGGCTTTCACCACCCGAAGCCCGCTAACAGTTTCTTCAATTAACGACAAAAACCGCCCCTGTTCTTGCTGTACTTTGGTGGATTGCTTTTTGAGCGATTTCCCGATTTTGGAGATAATCCAACCCGATATTGGGATAAAAACAAAGGTAAAAAGCGTTAATTTCACACTAATTCCCAACATCGCTATGATGGAAAATAATATAGTAAGTGGTTCTCTTACAATTAATTCCAAAACTGAAAGAAATGAATATTGCACCTCTCCCACATCGCCCGCCACGCGCGCTATCACATCGCCTTTGCGTTGTTCGGAAAAGTAAGAAAGCGGCAAGTTGGTAATCCTTTTGTAAAGGGCATTACGCAAATCTTTCAACACACCATTTCGCAAATGAGTGATGAAGAAAACGGCTATATAATTAAAAGTGTTTTTCAGCAAAAACAACACAATCACCAGTGTAATCACCAGTGTTAAAGCCCAAACAGAATCTTCCCCGACAATGCCCGAGATTTTGTAATTCAACAGCGCTTTTCCGTAGTTTACCAAATCAGAAATATTTCCTGAAAAAACAGGCTTCTCAAGAATTTGAGTTTCTTTTTTTCCGAATAAAATATCCAACATCGGAATGAGCGCCACGAATGAAATGGCACTAAAAAGTGCATACAAAATATTGAAAAAAATATTCAAAAAAGCATATTTTTTGTACGGAACGATGTAAGGTATGAATTTTTTTAGGTACGGACTCATTGTTTTTCAAAATGAAAACTCAAAATCAATAAACAACTGATTTTGAGTTTTTTATTATATAATTATTATCTATAAAGCTTAACGGTTTCTTCTCGTCTGATTTTGCGATTATCGGTGAATACAAATTTTGGAACGAAATAGATGGCTCTCGGTACTTCGTATTTTAATATTTCTTTGTCCACATACAAATCGTGTGCAAGGTTGGGATAATCATTTTCTGCTCCTTCCACGTAAAGTACAGCTCTTTGACCAAGTTCGTCATCGTCTTCCCCGATAAGGAAATAATCGTTTTTGATGTATTTTTTAATTTTTCGTTCCACACTTTCAGGGAAAACCTTAAACCCGCCCGAGTTAATCACATTGTCAAAACGTCCCAACCAAATAAATTCAGTTGGTGAAACAAGTTCCACAATATCGTTAGTAACAACTTGATGGTCTGATATTCTTGGTGCATTTATCACCAAACAATGTCGCTCATCTTGTGAAAAAGTCACTTGTGGAAGCGCCTTGTAAGTGTCCTCGTGCTGTGTTGTGTGATTCACGTGCCGCATCGCGATATGTGAAATGGTTTCCGTCATTCCGTAAGAAGAATAAACATCGGTTGAAACGTGTTGTAATTTTTCTTCCAAATCGTGGTCAATGGCAGCTCCACCGAGAATCAATTTTTTAACACGATGTAAATCATAAAGCGATTTAGAGGCTTGCAACGGAATCATCGCCGAGAAATCATAATCATTGTTAGTCAGCGCCAAAGGCATTGACGAAGGCTGAATAATATCCAAATGCAACCCCAAAACAATGGCTCGGATAAGCATCATTTTTCCGGCAATAAAATCAGCAGGCAGGCACAACAACGCCGTGTTTTTCGGGGCTAAATGCAGATAAGCACCCGTTGCCAAAGCCGAATTGACCATATGTTGTTTTTTAAGCTGAATCACTTTCGGTATTCCCGTTGAACCTGAGGTAATTGCCTCTACATAATCTTTACTGTCAAGCCAATCGAGCAAAAAAGTTCCGATGGATTTTCGATACGGTTCACCATCCCGAAGGTATTCGGCTGCCAACACCACCAATCCTTTTCTGTCAATTGAAAACCCATTGATTTTAAAGTCTCTATGTACAAATGTATAGTCTATTTCGTTCATTATTATATGTTTATTAATCTTTTTTGTATTGTTACATCTTCTTTAAACAGTTTGCAAATGTATGAAAAAGAAGTCAAAATTTTAAATTTTAGAAATAAATTAGTGTGTAATTCGTTTTTATATTTTTTTTCAGGAGAATTTATCAACCACGTAACATTCTTATTATCAAAAAGAAAATATATTTATTTAAAAAGAAAAGGCGTAAAGTTCGGGAATGTGAAAATTAATTCATAAATTCGCAAAAAAAAATTAGAACGAATTAAAATGAATCATCTTGAATTTAACTTACAAATTGAAAAAATAAAGGAAAGCCGCATCAGTAAAATTGACTTTTCAAATCTGCAATTCGGAAAAAATTTTTCTGACCATATGTTCATCTGTCAATACAAAGACGGAAAATGGCAACAACCTCAAATTAAGCCCTATTCGCCCATTACGTTAGAACCTTCGGCTAGCGTTTTTCATTACGGGCAAGCCATTTTTGAAGGAATGAAAGCCTATAAAGACGATAAGGGCGACATTTTTTTATTCCGACCCGAAGAGAATTACAAACGAATGAACAAATCGGCAGTGCGTTTGGCAATTCCCGAATTTCCGGAAACGTGGTTTGACCAAGGTTTGAAAGCCCTTTTGAAAATCGATAGCGATTGGATTCAAAAAGGACTCGGAAATTCGCTGTACATTCGTCCGTTCATTATTGCAACAGCAGCGGGCGTAATGGCTTCACCTTCAAAAGAATACTCATTTATCATTATCACATCGCCCGTACAATCTTATTATGGTGGGGACGTAAAAGTAAAAATTGCCGACTATTACAGCCGTGCCGCCAACGGAGGTTTTGGAGCTGCCAAAGCCGCCGGAAACTATGCCGGACAGTTCTATCCCACGCAGTTAGCCATTGAAGAAGGCTATCAACAAATAATTTGGACAGATGATGCCACTCACGAATTTTTAGAAGAAGCCGGCACAATGAATTTATTCTTCCGAATTGATAATAAGCTAATTACCTGCCCAACCAGTGACCGTATTTTAGATGGCGTAACCCGAAAAAGTGTTTTGACTGTCGCAGAAAAACTGGGCGTCAAAACCGAAGTACGCCCCATAAAAGTACAGGAATTATTAGAAGCCGCCGAAAAAGGTACGTTGCAGGAGATTTTCGGTAGCGGAACGGCAGCGGTTATCAGTCCTATTTCAGGATTTGGCTACCAAGGGAGGGATTACACCTTTAACCGCCCGGCTGATTTATACGCCACAAAAATCAAAGAAACGATATTAAACATTCAATACAACCAATCGGAAGACCCGTTCGGATGGCGCGTAAAAGTAAACTAATCAAATACTTATAAAACAAGTTAAAATTTTTAATGATTTTTTTCAAAAAAAGTGTGCAAAAAATTTGGTAGTTTCAAATTAATTCGTACCTTTGCACCCGAATTGAAAAACAAATGGCCTCGTGGCGCAACTGAATAGCGCATCTGATTACGGCTCAGAAGGTTACAGGTTTGAATCCTGTCGAGGTCACAAACACCACAAATCGATGAATTTAACAATTAAATTCATCGATTTTTTTTTACACTTCCCCTACTCCACTTGTGATTCGTAAAAAGTACGATAATCCCCATTTTGGTTGAATAACTCATCGTGTGTGCCTTGCTCAACCAATTTTCCACCATTGAGCATCAAAATTTTATCCGCATTTTTTGCAATCGACACGCGATGACTCACAATAACCACCGTTTTATCCTTAAAAAACGTATTCAAATTAGTAAGAATTTTCTCTTCGGTATCGGTATCAACAGCCGACAAACTATCGTCAAGTAAGTAAATTTCAGCATCTTTAAGTAATGCCCGCGCAATGCTGATTCGTTGTTTTTGTCCGCCACTGAGCGAAACGCCCCGCTCACCCAAAACCGAATCATACTGATGTGTAAATTCAATAATATTATGGTGAACCACAGCCTGCGTGGTGGCTTCAACAATTTGCGCATCGGTTGCGTTTTTATTTCCGAACAGCAGGTTGTTTTTAATCGTATCTGAAAACAAAAACGACTCCTGTGGCACGACCGAAATAGCCTCGCGAAGGCTTTGTAAATTCAGCTCGGAAATGGGTTTTTCATCAATTAAAATTTGCCCGCCTGACACATCATACATTCGCGTAATAAGATCGATAATAGTTGTTTTACCGCTTCCCGTTTTCCCGATAATGGCAACGGTTTGTCCTTTTTTCACTTCAAACGAAACATTTTTAAGTGCCTCAATACCCGTATCTTGATAAGTAAAACTTACATTTTCAAAACGAATATTTCCGTTGATTTTATGCTTTTGAGTTGCCGTATTTTGAATATCAGGAACTTCCGCCAGAAACTCGTTAATCCGTTTTTGTGAGGCTTCGGCTTGTTGCACGATGGAACTCACCCAACCCACCGTAGCCACAGGCCAAGTGAGCATCATCACGTAAATGCTAAACTTAACAATCACGCCCACAGAGGTAATTTCGCCCAGATAATAAAGCCTTCCGCCCATAAAAATAACGAAAATCAAGCTCAATCCAATCATTAAAATCATCGTCGGGAAGAAGATTGCCTGCACTTTTGCTAATTTGATGTTTTTTTGCCTTCCGGCTTCGGCTAAATCGGCAAGTTGGTGGTTAATTCGGTCTTCAATTCCGTACGATTTTATAACCCCGATTCCTGAAAAAGTTTCTTGTGAAAAGGTTGATAAATCAGATAAAAACTGCTGAACTACAAGTGTTTGTTTATTAATACGCCTACTCATCACGTAAATCAATAACGACAAAATCGGTAGTGGAATAAGCGTGTAAAGCGTCAGTTCGACCGAAGTGTAAAACATCAACGGAATCACGCACGCAAATAAAGTAATGGTCTGCACGCTGTACATAATGGCAGGACCGGCATACATTCGCACTTTGCCAACATCCTCGCTAATGCGGTTCATCAAATCGCCGGTACGATTTCGTTTATAAAAACGAACCGACAGCTCTTCGTACTTCAAAAAAACTTCATTCTTTAAATCGTACTCAATATAGCGTGAAATATTGATAATCAGCTGGCGCATAAAAAAAGTCAATATCGCCGAGATTAAAGTTGTACCGATAATAATCGCCGCATATTTCAGCAAAAGAAACCGCACCTGACTTTCGTCTTTTTCAGGCGATTGCGCATATTGTTCAATGGCTACAATCGAATTTTGGACGTATTCGGGCATAAATAACGAAAAAATTCGGGCAAGTATGGTGATAAAAATCCCTAAAATGAGATAATAACGATATTTGTAGAAGTATTTTCGAATGTGTCGTAAATGAGGCATTTTTATTTCTTTTCAAAATACAAAGGTAATAATAAAAGTTTAAAACACGGCGCATTGAACCTATTTTATTCAAAAAACGAGCAATTTCGCACCTGCAAAACAACCATTTTTTATTTCTTTTTTTCATATCTTTGTCCCGAAATCGGTAATTAGTAATTGGTTGTCAGGATACAGGGCTTCGGAAACAAGCAACATTTTTTGGAAGTTAGTACAAAAAATAGAAGTTCACTTAACTTCACATAATGCAATCAATATAATATAACAAATTAAACTTATTTCATACAAGATAATTAAGTTAAATAAATAAAACAAACTATTTTCACTCGACGTAATTAATTTAAATATACAAAATAAATCAACTTCACTAAACGAAGTTAATTTAAATAGATGAAATAAATTAATTTCACTAAACGCAATTAATTTAAATAGATGAAATAAATTAATTTCACTCGATGCAATAAATATAAAATAATAAAATGTATTTAATTCTATTAAGTAGTTATTAGCAATTAGTAGTTAGCAATTAGAACATAGCAAATAGTGATTAGTAAATAATGAATAGCAATTAGTATATAACAAATAGTAGTTGTCTAAAAATCAAAAGCTATTTACTAACTGATAAAATCAAATAGTTATCAGCTAAAAGCTATTTACTGACTGCTAAAATCTGATTGCTAATTGCTAAAAACTAATCGCTAATCATAAAAATTATAAATAAAATGAACAAAACCATCATAGCACTTGCAACAGCTTCGGGGAGCGGAGCCATAGCCATCGTACGAATTTCAGGAAGTGAAGCCATTTCCATTGCAGAAAGCGTTTTCACGGCACATCACAAAAAACCATTATCCGAATGCGATTCACACACCGTACATTTGGGTTATTTTATGGACGGAAATACTATTATTGACGAGTGCCTCGCAACCATTTTCAAAGGAAATAAATCATATACGGGAGAGCCAACAGTTGAATTTTCGTGCCACGGAAGTAGTTACATCATTCAGCAAATTATAAAGGTGTGCCTTGCAAAAGGTTGCCGACTGGCACAGGCTGGTGAGTTCACACTTCGAGCATTTCTCAACGGGAAAATGGATTTATCACAGGCAGAGGCAGTCGCTGACCTCATTGCATCGAATAGTGCGGCGGCTCACGCAATTGCACTCAACCAAATGCGAGGTGGATTTACCTCCGAAATAGAAAAACTCCGAGGTGAATTGCTTAACTTTGCCTCCCTAATAGAGCTTGAACTTGACTTCGCTGAGGAAGATGTGGAGTTTGCCAACCGAACTCAATTCCGAGAACTGCTTCTTCGCATACGAACCAATTTAACACAACTGATTTCTTCGTTTTCACAAGGAAATGCAATTAAAAACGGCGTGCCGGTGGCTATAATTGGCAAACCGAATGCCGGAAAATCTACGTTATTGAATGTACTTTTGAATGAAGAAAGAGCCATCGTTTCGGACATTGCCGGAACTACCCGTGATACTATTGAAGAAGTATTGCACATCGGTGGAACTGCCTTCCGATTTATTGACACGGCGGGCATACGCGAAACGTCGGACAAAATTGAAGAAATCGGCGTGAAGAAGGCAAAAGAAAAGATAGCTCAAGCACAAATTCTTTTATATTTGTACAATGAAATGGAGAATAGCATACAAGAAATTTTGGATTTTATAAAAGAAATACACCGAGCGGACTTAAAAATCATCTTACTTCATAATAAAATGGACTTAACGGACAAAACTTTTGGAGCGTTTGACCGCCAATTGAAGTCGGAACTCGTACCTCATTACACGGACACGATTCTTGGGATTTCCGCCAAAGAAAACAGCAATATTGAACTGTTAAAACAGGAGTTAATTACCTATTCGGATTCGTTACTAACAAGTGAAAATGATGTGGTTATAAGCAACTCACGCCATTATGAGGCTTTGGTAAACGCTTTAAACGAAATCACCAAGATTGAAGAAGGTTTAGCGATGCATTTAAGCGGAGATTTACTGGCGATTGACATCCGTGAAGCGTTGTATCACTTAGGAAGCATCTCGGGCGAGGTTACCAACGATGAAGTACTCGGAAACATTTTCAAGAATTTCTGCATTGGGAAGTAAAAAGCATAAAAATCAAACCGGAAGTAAATATACTTATCTAATTTATACCAACAAACGCTTTGTTTTATATACAAATTATCAATGTATCATTTTTAAAAATAGGTGGTTTATTTACTAAAATGTATTTTAAAATAAAAATAGTTTAAAAATTCTTATGAATTGAAATTGTTTTTCTGTAACTTTGGCGATTTTTAATCTTCAATTTAAAACATTAGAGATGTCAGAAGAACAGAAAAGGCAGTTAGAGCAACAGTTATGGAACATTGCCAACACGTTACGTGGCAAAATGGACGCCGATGAGTTTCGTGATTATATTTTAGGATTTATTTTCTATAAATATCTTTCGGATAAAGTAGAATGTGCTATAAATCAGATTTTAGAAAATTCAGGAGAAGACGCCGATTATGCCCGTATTGATGAAAATTCCGACTACGGAAAGGAAATCATAAATGCTATTCGTGACGAAATTCAAGAATCGTTGGGTTACTTTTTGATGCCTTCGGAATTATTCGTGAATATTGCCGAAAAAGGAAAAAATAAGGTTGAGGGCAAGGATAATTTCATCATTCCTGAATTGGAACGAATCCTTAAAAACATTGAGCAAACCACGCTTGGCACTGATAGTCAAGATGATTTTGAACATCTTTTTGAAGACCTTGATTTGCATTCTTCCAAACTGGGAAAATCTGCCGAAGAGAAAAATAAACTCATCGCGAAAATTCTGTCTCATTTAAACGAAATTGATTTTAATCTTTCCGATACCGATGCTGATATTCTGGGTGATGCGTACGAATATTTGATTGCCCAGTTTGCTTCCGGAGCAGGGAAAAAAGCAGGAGAGTTTTACACTCCGCAAGAAGTTTCCAAAATTTTGGCGAAAATTGTGGCAGGAGGCAAAAAACAACTTCGGTCGGTGTATGACCCCACTTGCGGAAGCGGTTCTTTGTTGTTGCGTGTGGCTCGTGAAACCGAAAAAGTGTATAATTTTTACGGACAAGAGATGAACCGAACCACTTACAACCTGGCGCGAATGAATATGATTCTGCACGGAGTGAGTTACAGTGATTTTGATATCAAACAAGACGATACGTTGGAAAATCCGCAACACAAGAATATGACTTTTGAAGCGATTGTTGCCAATCCGCCATTTTCTGCCAAATGGTCAGCCAAAGAATTGTTTATGAATGATGAACGATTTTCACCATACGGAAAACTGGCTCCGAGCAGTAAAGCTGATTTTGCTTTTATTCAACATATGATTCATCATTTAGATGAAAAAGGAACAATGGCTGTGGTGATGCCTCACGGGGTGCTGTTTCGTGGTGCATCAGAATTAGTTATCCGTAAGTATTTGATTGACAACAAAAATTATCTTGATGCAGTGATTGGACTTCCTGCAAATATTTTCTACGGAACGAGTATCCCCACCTGTATTTTGGTTTTTAAAAAATGTAGGGAAATAGATGATTCTGTGTTGTTTATTGATGCGAGTAAGGATTTTGACAAGCAGAAAAACCAAAATGTATTGCTTGATGAACATATTGATAAAATTGTAGAAACTTATTTTAGTCGTTCTGAAATTGAAAAATACAGCCACAATGCCACTTTGTCGGAAATTTCCGAAAATGATTTCAATTTGAATATTCCGCGTTATGTAGATACCTTTGAGGAGGAAGAACCCATTGATTTGCAGGAAGTAATGCAAAACATCAAGCGTTTGGAAGCAGAAAAAGCAACGCTGAACGAAGAAATTAACGGATATATGCAAGAATTGGGACTTGTTTTTTAATCCTCAATTTTTATGCTTAACAACCTAAATAATGGTAAAAAAATGAAGAAAGGCAAAACGACAAGAAATAGTCCAAATTTGAGATTTCCGGAGTTCTTGGAGCAGTGGGAAGAGAAGATGTTGGGGGAGATTGCAAAGAAATCTTTATTGAAAAATAAAAACAATGAAGTCAATGTTGTTTTTTCAAACTCAGCTACAAGAGGAATCGTTATGCAAAATGATTATTTTGATAAAGATATTGCAAATGTGAATAATCTTAGTGGTTACTATATCATAAAACCTTTTGATTTTGTGTACAACCCTCGAATTTCAAGTCAAGCGGAAGTTGGGGCTATGAATATGAATGATTTGGAGCAAGAAGGTTTAGTATCTCCTTTATATACAGTATTTAGAATTATTGATGATAATATAAACAAGAATTTTTTAAATCATTTCTTTAAGTCAAAATTTTGGCATACTTATATGAAAAGTATTGCAAATTATGGAGCAAGAGATGACAGAATGAACATTAAGGATAATGATTTTTTTAATTTACCTATTCATTTCCCCACCCTTGCTGAGCAAACCAAAATTGCGTCTTTTTTGTCTAAATTAGATGA
>NZ_JAUNKD010000019.1 GCF_030532915.1 Capnocytophaga sp. | reverse complement strand
CCTCTTTTTATTTTTATCACAACAAAAAAGTTGGGCATTTTTGATACCCAACTTTTATCTATGAAAAAAAATCACTAAAAAATCCAACGTTTAAACGCCTCAATAGCAGCATAATCTGCCATACCTAAGGCTCTGTAACGACGGGCTGTTTCGCTGTTGCGAGCTTCGGCTCGTTGCCAGAACTCGCGTAAATCCTCCCCTTGAAACATCGCCCCGTCCTTTTGTGATTGATGGAAGAAAATAGCCTGACGTTTTTTAAGCACTTGATCCGGACTCATCGGTACCGCCATTTCAATTTCGTGAATATCCCACTCGTGCCAAGCGCCTCGATAGAGCCACAACCAGCAATCTTTCATATAATCTTTATGTTTGAGATTTTTCAAAGCAGCAAAAATGGCATCTAAACACACTTTGTGTGTTCCGTGTGGGTCGGCAAGGTCACCTGCTGCGTAAATTTGATGGGGTTTCACTTCCTCAATCAAATCCATAATTATCTTAATATCAGCCTCTCCAATAGGGTTTTTCTTAGCCGAACCTGTTTCGTAAAAAGGCATATCCAAGAAATGAACTTGATTATCAGGAACACTCTCATAACGCGTAGCTGCCAATGATTCGTGACGACGGATACTTCCTTTTAAAAGGCGTACGGCAGGCGCATCAGTTTCATTGGGTTTCTTATTATTGATGGCATCAATAATCTCATTAAGCATTTGAGTATCACCCCCGTTCTTTTTGGTAATATGCTTAAATACTTCGGCAAATTTGAGTGCTTCGTGATTTGAAACGGCAAAATTTCCGGAAGTTTGATACGCTATGTGAACCTCGTGCCCCTGTGAAACCAATCGGTCAAAAGTTCCGCCCATTGAAATAACATCATCATCAGGATGCGGACTGAAAATAATCACGCGTTTTTTGTGAGGCAACTCTCTTTCAGGGCGATGCGAATCATCTGCATTGGGTTTTCCTCCGGGCCAACCGGTAATGGTGTGCTGCAAGCGGTTGAACATCGCGATATTCATATCGTATGATGAACCCGATTCTGCCAACAGTTTCGACATTCCGTTTTCGTTGTAATCCTTATCGGTAAGTTTCAAAATAGTTTTGCCCAAATGCTCACAAAGCCAAATGATTGCTTTGGCTTTCAAATCTTCATTCCATTGACAATCAGCCACAAGCCAAGGTGTTTTAATTCGGGTAAGTTGTGCCGAAGCCTCCTCATCTAACACAAAAGTGGCGTTGTTATGCCCTTGCAAATAAGTTGCCGGCACTTCGGAAGTTACATCGCCTTCAATGGCTTCTTTCACGATTTTGGCTTTGCTGTTACCCCAAGCCAAAAGCACCACACGGTCGGCTTTCATAACGGTTCTAACACCCATCGTAATGGCTTGTTTAGGTACGTTGGCAATTCCGTGGAAAGCGCCGGCTGCATCGGCACGGGTGATATGGTCAAGGGTGATGATACGCGTTCCGGAATTGCGGTGCGAACCCGGCTCATTAAATCCGATATGCCCCGTACGACCAATTCCAAGCAACTGAAAGTCAATACCTCCAAATTCTTTTATTTTTTTATCATAGCTCAAACAATAGTCTACCAATTGTTCACGCGGAACCATTCCGTCAGGGATATTGATATTTTCTTTCGGAATATCAATATGGTTAAACAAATGCTCGTGCATAAAATGCCAGTAACTTTGAACATTTTCCTTTTCCATCGGATAGTATTCATCTAAGTTAAAGGTAATTACATTGTGAAAGCTAAGCCCTTCTTCTTTGTGCAAGCGCACTAATTCTTCATATACTTTAATAGGAGAGGAACCGGTTGCCAAACCCAAAACACATTTTTTGCCTTTGGCTTGCTTGGAGCGTATTAAGTGAGCAATTTCGTGAGCGACAGCCACTGAGGCAGCTACCGAATCAGAGAAAATAACATTGTGTATCTTCTCGTAACGTGTTTCTTCAAACAATCCGGCTGGTTGGTGTTTAATGGATTGTACATTTTTTTCGATTGTTGTACTCATTTTTATTGTTTTATTGATTGTTTATCTTTTTCTAAAAACGAGGTCAAATATACGAATTAAATCTGAAACAGCAGTACAATTTATGAAAGTTTTTTTCTGTTTTTGTAACCGTTTATCAATTAGTAAATTAAAAACTAAACTGAAAATTACTTGCCGCTACATCTATTTTCATTGATAAAGAACACATTTTTTCAGAAGAACAAAACCTCTTTGTTGCTGATTAAAACTTATTTACACAAATTATTTTTCATATAAACAAATAAATTTCAAGAATTTACAAATTAAAAATCAAAAAAACGCCTATTTTTTTAGTTTTTTTTCGCACGCTACTATTTTTTTTATATATTTGCCCCGGATTATTAACAATAGTATTTTTTTTATGAAAAAAATTATTCTATCAGCGATGATGGCTGTTGCGGCAATTACCGCTTCGGCACAAGAACAAGGGCTTAGCCAAAGTAAATTTTTTGACAATTGGCAAATTGGCGTGAATGCCGGTGGGTATCTTCCTACAAAAGGGTATGATTTGATTAAGGATGTTCGTTTTAATTTCGGAGCGGAATTGAGCAAACAAATTTCACCTGTTTTCCGTTTAGGTTTTGATGCAAATGCTTACCTAAACCAAAACTGGAATGGAGCAGAAAGAAATCCATTAGTGATTGAAGAAACTAATGTGGCACTTATTGGTGCTTTTAACCTTAACAACCTTTTTGCAGGTTATAACGGTATGCCACGCAAATTTGAAGTGGAGGCTTTTGCCGGTCCGGGTTGGTTACACAAATTTGAGATGGGTGATAACAACAATTACAACGTGATGACAGCCAAATTCGGAGCTAACTTTATTTTGAATTTGGGTGAAAGCAAAGCGTTTGCTATCAAATTATCACCGTCAATTTTGTATTTTGTTGATGCCCCAAGCTCAGATGCTGCTAACAGTTTGAACATCAACTATTCAAATTCACAAGTGAATTTAGGAATTGTGTATCGCTTCAAAGGAAGCAACGGTGCACGTCACTTCACTACTATTGAAGGGAGAAACCAAGCTGAAATTGACCAACTTAACAGCAATATCAGCAGCCTACAAAGCCAGGTAAACGGCAAAGAAAGTGAACTTAACAGCGCTAAACAACGCATTTCACAACTTGAAAGTGATTTACAAGCTGCCAAAAACCAACAGCCTGTGGTGCAAACCGTTACAAAAACAAAAAACACCTTGGAATCTGTGGTTACTTTCGGTTTAGGAAAATCAACCGTTGATGCTTCACAATTACCTAACGTTGAGCGTATTGCTACGTATTTGAAAAAATATCCTAACAGCCGTGTGGTTATCAAAGGATATGCCTCTCCGGAAGGAAATGAAGAGAAAAACATTGCCTTGGCTAACGCACGTGCCGAGTCAGTTAAAAAAGTGCTTATCGCTCGTTACAAAATTGCTGCTGACCGTATCGTAGCGCAAGGAAACGGTATCGGAGATATGTTCTCTGAACCAGAATGGAACCGCGTAAGTATCGCAACTATCGAAGAAAATAAATAGGCTCGATTTATTTTAAATGTTATACAATTAATTGAAAAAACAGGTTAAATCATTATGATTTAGCCTGTTTTGCATTTGCAGAAAAACTGTAAATTCAGCTGCGAGCAAACCAAATTATTTTTTTTGACGAAAAAACTTGCATTTGAACAAGATTTAGAATAGGTTTGTAAAATAAAAATTTTAATTAAAAAAGTATGAAAGCATATATTTTCCCCGGACAAGGGGCACAGTTTGTTGGTATGGGACGTGATTTGTACGAAAAATCAAATGAAGCAAAAAAACTGTTCGATGCGGCAAATCAAATTTTGGGCTTTGACATTACCAAAATTATGTTTGAGGGCTCTGACGATGATTTAAAGCAAACAAAAGTAACGCAACCCGCCATTTTTTTACACTCCGTGATTTTAAGCAAAACATTAGGCGAATCATTTCAGCCTCAAATGGTTGCGGGACATTCATTAGGCGAATTTTCGGCATTGGTTGCCAACAAAACCCTCTCTTTTGAAAACGGATTGCAACTGGTTTACAAACGAGCGATGGCAATGCAAAAAGCCTGTGAATTACAACCCGGAACAATGGCTGCCGTTTTAGGTTTAGAGGACGCTGTGGTTGAGGAAGCTTGTAAAAAAATTGACGGAATCGTAACGCCGGCAAACTACAATTGTCCCGGTCAGTTGGTGATTTCCGGAGAACTTTCGGCAGTAGAGAAAGCCTGTGAAGCAATGAAAGAAGCCGGAGCCAAACGAGCGCTAATTTTGCCTGTGGGCGGTGCTTTTCATTCCGTTTTGATGAAACCTGCCGAAGAAGAACTGGCAAAAGCCATTGAAAACACGCCTTTCAACAAACCAATTTGTCCTGTTTATCAAAATGTTACAACAACTGCGGTTTACAATCCGAACGAAATCAAGAAAAATCTGATTAATCAACTGACCGCTCCCGTAAAATGGACACAAAGCGTGCAACAAATGATTAAAGACGGAGCCAGCGAATTTATTGAAGTCGGTCCGGGAAAAGTGTTGCAAGGACTGGTAAAAAAGATTGATAAAGAAGCAGTTGTAAGTTCTGCCGAATAATTATTTTCTTTGAGATTGTTAGCAAAACATTTTTCTAACAATCTCTTTTTTAGTTATTTTATCTATGAAAACGATTTTAGAAATTCAAAATCTCTGTAAAAAATTCGGGGCTTTTAACGCCGTAAATAACGTTTCATTTCAAATTGAAAAAGGAAATGTGTACGGCTTGCTCGGACCTAACGGAAGCGGGAAATCAACCACTTTGGGAATGATTTTAGGGGTAATAAACAAAACATCAGGAAGTTACAAATGGTTCAACGGAAGTCTCAGCAATCAGCAAGCTCTCAAACGAATTGGTGCAATTATTGAACGCCCTAATTTCTATCCGTATATGTCTGCCTACCAAAATTTGAAATTGGTTTGCAAAATCAAAGAAATTTCCGATGAAAAAATTGAAGAAAAATTAAAATTGGTAGGCTTATGGGAGTATAAAGACCGGAAATTCAAGGCTTTTTCCCTCGGAATGAAACAGCGTTTGGCGATTGCTTCGGCTTTGCTCAATGACCCCGAAATTTTGATTCTGGACGAACCCACCAACGGACTTGACCCACAAGGCATTCACAAAATCAGAGAACTCATTCAATACATTGCTTCACAAGGAGTTACTGTACTTTTAGCTTCACATTTGCTGGACGAAGTTGAAAAAGTTTGTTCGCACGTAATTGTACTTCAACAAGGAAAAATGCTCTACAACGGACGTGTTGATGAAATGATTACCAACAACGGATTTTTTGAATTGAGCTGTGAAAATAACGAAACCTTAGGTTATCTCTTAACAAATGACCCTGATTTTGAAAAAGTTACTTCTGAAAATGGAATCATCAGAGCCTTTCCAAAAACAGATTTGGAAGCATCAGAATTAAATAAATTGCTTTTCGAAAAAGGTTTTGTACTTTCTCATTTGGTAAAACGAAAAGAAAGTCTTGAAAATCAATTCCTTAAATTAACAAATTCACATAACTAATTCATTATGATACGATTATTACAAATAGAACTTATCAAAATTTGGAACAGCAGAAGCAGCCGCATTTTAATTCTTTCGTATTTCGGACTGCTCACCTTTCTTTCATTGTTTTCAATGATAAAAATTGATTTTGGTGATTTTGAATTCCATTTGGCAAAACAGGGCATTTTTGATTTTCCGTTTATTTGGCATTTTAACACCTTTTTTGCCGATTATTTCAAATTGTTTCTGGCAGTGGTCATCGTATCGATGATTGCCAGCGAATACAGCAATAAAACACTGAAACAGAACCTAATAGACGGATTAAGCAAAAAAGAATTTATTTTGTCAAAATTCCTCACAGTGGTTTTATTTGCCTTAATTTCAACGGTTGTTGTTTTTGTTATCTCAATGATTTTAGGCTTGATGTATTCCACCTTTAACGAAATCGGAATTATATTTTCACAAACGGAATTTCTGTTGGCTTATTTCTTAAAATTGGTCGGTTTTTTCAGTATTTGTTTGTTTTTTTCAGTTTTAACACGAAAATCGGCCTTTTCGCTGGGTTTTTTGATTCTTTGGTACGTCATTGAAGCGATTATTTTAGGAATTTCACACTATAACGACGGCGCTTTAAAACCGTTTACCCGTTTTTTACCATTGGAAGCAATGGGAAACCTCATCAAACAGCCTTTTACCAGAATGTCAGCCATCAAAGAAGCCGCTAATCAGGTGGGAATCAATGCCAACTACAACTATGCCGTACAATGGACAGACATTTTCATTACCCTCGGCTGGACATTCATTTTCATTTATCTTTCATATTATTTGATAAAACGACGTGATTTATGACAAAAAAAACTCCGTCAGAGTTTTAAAACTTTGACGGAGTACCAATGAACGAACAAAAACCAATTTTTATTAAAAAACGAATTCTATTTTTTCTTTACAAAACGTGTTTATGAGCTCGGTATGACGAACGAACCAAAGCACCGCTTTCCACGTGTCGGAATCCCAACGACTCCCCTATTTCTTTGTATTTGGCGAACTGCTCAGGCGTAATAAACTGTTTTACAGGCAAATGTTTTTTTGATGGTTGCAAATATTGCCCTATGGTAAGCACATCTAAATTAACGCTTTTCAAATCGTGAATGGTTTCAATCACTTCCTCTTCGGTTTCGCCAAGACCAAGCATAATCCCTGATTTTGTGCGTTTTGCACCATTTTCTTTTAAATATTTCAACACTTGCAAACTTCGGTCGTACTTGGCTTGAATGCGCACCTCACGAGTCAAACGCCGAACCGTTTCCATATTATGAGAAATCACCTCTGGCTCAACCGCAATAATACGATTTATATTTTTTCCAACTCCTTGAAAATCAGGAATCAATGTTTCAAGTGTAGTTTCAGGATTCATCCGGCGGATTGCCTTAATGGTTTCTGCCCACATAATGCTTCCCATATCTTTCAAATCATCACGATCCACCGAAGTAATTACGGCGTGCTTGATATTCATCAATTTAATGGAACGAGCCACTTTTTCGGGTTCTTCCCAATCCAACGATTCAGGGCGACCTGTTTTTACGCCACAAAATCCGCACGAACGCGTACAGATATTACCCAAAATCATAAATGTTGCCGTACCTTCACCCCAACATTCGCCCATATTAGGGCAACTTCCTGAGGTACAGATAGTATGAAGATTATATTTATCAACTACATTTCTGAGTTCGGTATATTTTTTTCCCGTCGGGAGCTTCACGCGAATCCATTTCGGTTTGCCCTTCGGCGGAAGTACACTACTTTCAACTGCAACATTGTCAATACTCATAATTTTATTTGCTATTAAATTGCCCCCAAAAATACGTTTTTTTTCTGAAATAACAATATTTTACACGATTTACTCAATGCTATACGTGCTTCCTTTTGAGGTTTTGAAAGTAACCACACCGCCTTTTTTGCGTTTTTTCACCAACACTTTTCCGTTGTGAAAAATACGTTTCCCTGCCGGAAGAAACACCTTGCATTCTTTGGCGTGCAACGACAAAATTTGAGCTTTTTGCAAGGAATGATTTTTCCATAAGAAACTCACTTCAAATCCATTACGGGTTTTCATTCCGCGCATTTCGCCGTCTTTCCAATCGGGGTGCGAAGGCAGGGCGGGCAAAAAACGAATCGCGTTATCTTTGCCGTGACTTTGCAAAAGCATTTCGGATATTCCGGCAGCTCCGCCAAAATTTCCATCGATTTGAAACGGCGGATGGGCACAAAATAAATTCGCATAAGTGCCTCCTTTTTGTCCGTGAGTTTCTCCCGACGAAACGGGATAGAGCAACTGACGCAACAAAGTCAAAGCGTGGTCTCCGTTTTGCAATCTTGCCCAAAAGTTTATTTTCCAAGCTCTTGACCAACCCGTTCCGCCGTCGCCACGCATTTTCAAAGTTTTTTCGGCGGCTTGGGCAAGCTTAGGCGTATCCCAAGGCGTAATTTCGTCATACGGATATAAGCCATAAAGGTGTGAAACGTGTCGGTGCGTAGGTTCGGCATCGTCCCAATCATCAAGCCATTCGTTTAAATCTCCGTTTTTCCCGATGACATTCGGTGCCGTATTTTTGATGATATTTTTCCATTTAGTTCGCTTATCCTTATCAATTTTTAGTATTTCGGAAGATTTTAAAACACTGGAAAACAATTCTCTAACAATCTGCATATCCATAGTCGGTGCCATACAGGTAAACCCGATTTGCTTTTTCCCGTTTTTCAATTCAGGAAGAACGTACGCATTTTCGGGCGAATTGGACGGAGCCGTTACCCAGTAGCCCGTTTTGGGGTCTTTTATCAAAATATCTTCAAAAAAGCGGGCGGCTTCTTTCAAAACCGGATAATATTCTTTCAGAAAATCAACATCTTGCGTAAATTTGTAATGTTCCCAAATATGTTCACACAGCCAAGCTCCGCCCGTGAGCGTAGAGCCCCAACTTGCCCCCTCGCCGGGTGAGGTAAAAAACCAAGGATTGCTGATAACGTGAGCCACCCAACCATCGGCATTGTAATAGGCTTTTGCTGTTTTTTTTCCGTTGGGAATCAGATTTTTAGTAAAACGGTGCAACGGTTCTGCCAAATCGGAAAGATTAGTTTGTTGTGCCAACCAATAATTCATTTGCAGATTGATATTCAGATGATAATCCCCATTCCAAGGCGTTTGGTACTCTTCCGCCCATAAACCCTGTAAGTTAGCGGGTAACAAGCCTTTTCGGGAAGACGAAATAAGCAAATAACGCCCGAAATTATAGTACAACACGGGCAAAAGTGCGTCGTTTTCTCCGCTATAAAATCGTTGCAAACGCTCAAAAGTGGTGAGTTTTTCAGTTTCGGCATTGGCGGGCATCGTCCAACGGTTTCGATTGAAAACAGATTGATATATTTCAGTGCTTTCGGCTTGTGAGGTTTCAAAATTTTCAGCGGATTTTGACAAATAACGCCGTGTTTTTTCAGTTATATTTTCATCGGAAAGTGTTCCGTTTTGATGAACATAATTTGTTGCAGCACTGATTTTTATAACTATTTGCTTGGCTGATTTGACCGACAAATGCGTTTCTTTACTTTCCAACATTCCATCAGTTTCAACCGAAGCGATGGCGGCAAATCGCATTCCGCTTTTGTTTTCATTAGAGAGCGTACCTTCCAAAATGATTTCTTTTTCATTGTAAAAAACTTGTGCATTTTTTTCACGAGAAAGCGCAAGGTCAAGTTCCAAAGGCTCGGTTGCCGAAATTTTTATCCAAATCAAATCGTTTTTAAAATCGGCAAAAGCCATTTGTTTGATTTGATTACCTTCTCTGGTAAAAGTGGTGGTTGCCAGTGCTTTTTCCGTATCAAGTACACGCTTGTAATTCTCTACGAAAGCAGTTGATTTCCAATCGATTTTCAACTCGCCCAAAACTTGATAACAACCGTAATGACAATCAGCTCCGTTTCCGTGGCAAGACCCCTTTCCCTGAGCAACGAAATGTTTTTGAAGCAATTGCTGAGCTTCCAAATTTTTTCTTTCAAGTAATAACGATTGTATTTCTTTCAAATGAGTGTGTGCTTGAGGATTATCTCCTTCTTGGCTTCCGCCCGACCAAAGAGAAATTTCATTCAGCACTATTTTATCCACATCGGTTTTTCCAAAAATCATAGCCCCCAAACGCCCATTCCCGATGGGAAGACTCTGTGTAAAATGATTGGCAGGTTTGTCAAAAATAACAGTAACATCTTGTTTTTGAGCTTTTAACTGTTCAAAAAAAGTAATAAACAATAAAAGTAACACTGATTTATTCATAGATAAAGCAATTAAGCGTCCAAAATTAACTTTTTTAGCGGATAAATGCAAACATAATTCAAACAAAAAACCGAGAAGAAAATTCTTCTCGGTTTTTTTTTAAATCTAAATATTATGACACCAACTCTTACTTCAATTCAAAAGTAGTTTTACGTGCGATTTGACGTGCTCTTGGTGAATTTTTATTAACTGAGGTATCTTCGCCCCTTCCTTCGGTAGAAATTCTTGAAGCATCAACACCGGCATCAACCAATAATTTCTTAACAGCTTCTGCTCGTTTGGTTGAAAGTGATTGATTGTAAGTAGTTCCACCCAATTCATCTGCAAATCCTACAACGGTAATATTAGCATTTGAGTTAGCTTTCAAGAACTTAGCTACGAAATCAACAGCCCAAGTTGATGAAATTTGCGGTTTAGACGAATTGAAATCAAAATATGCGTTGATGTATCCTTTACGGATTAAATCAGCTGCCATATCACCACCTTCTGCCAATGCTTTCACGTTTTCTTTGGTTGCATAGTTATCATTCAAGTAGCTTTCAATTTCGTCAGGAACATTGTTTCCGTTTGCATCCATCATTTTGTTTTGTTTGTTAGCAACTTCTTGTTGCAAACCGCTCAAATCTCCTTCCAATGAAGCTAAACGATCTTCAATTTTCTCAAATCGGCTACCATCGTGATGCCAATCAGCGTGTTTACCGTGTTTGCCCAAAGCAATTTGTAAACCGATTGTTCCTGTGATGTTCACCCCTTGAATACCTCTTCTGGCTGATTCTGAATAGGTATCAAAAGTTCGTTGCTGTTTTGCATTGAAGTATACAGACGCATCTGCCAATAGTGTAACTCGGTTTGAAATACGAAGTTGCGGTGTCAATCCCGCTACTGCGAAAGCAACTTGGTCTGCACCCGAAAGCACTTTGCTGTTTAACTGACCGTATCCAACTCCGGCGTGTGCAAGCAAACCTAAATCACTTGTCCACTCTTCAAAACTTAAAGCGCGACCGATGTTAGCAACTGCTTGTAAATTAACATTCCAAAAACTTGATTCAAATTTTTGGCTGCCTTTACCATCTTTAAAAGTGTCATATCCACCCCCTAAGCGAAGACCAAATTTGTTGTTAAACATATAACGAACACCTGCATTTGCCCCCCACAAGTTGGGAGTTGATGTTGAGTAATTGTCCGAAAACGCAGCTATCGGCTTGTTTATACCGCCATTTACATCAATTGACCACTTGTTATAGCTCTCTTCTTGTGCTTGTACTCCCACAAAAACCAAGGAAGCCAAAGCGAAAATGTGTTTTTTCATACTACTTTAAATTACTTAAAAATATATTGTTGGGGCAAAAATATACTTTTTTCTGACACAAAAAATATATTTATGTTTTTTTTAACGTTTTTCTTTATATTTTAATAACATTCGTTCCAGAGGAGTTATTGCACTGTCAATGCCTTCTTCAAAGGTTTTAAACTGCTTTTTCACAACCAAACTCTCACCCGGCACGTGAACTTTTACTTCAACAATTTTATTTTCTTTTGAACTTGTGTTTTCTAATTTTAAATGAACATCGGCTTCGATAATTTTATCATAAAAATGTTCTAATTTATCTAATTTTTTTTGAATAAAATCAACCAATTTTTGGTCAACGGTAAAATCAACTGGATGTACGTGAATTTTCATAAAAATCTAATTTTAAAAGGTTTAACAATCTACTTTTCTGCATTGTTTTGGTTTTTTGCCCGAGGGTGCGCCTTTTGGTACTGGTTTTTGAGTTCGGCTAAACTGGTGCTTGTATAAACTTGCGTTGCCGCCAAACTTGAATGCCCCAACAATTCTTTAACCGTGTTCAAATCGGCACCACCATCTAATAAATGACTTGCAAATGAATGTCGCAACACGTGCGGACTCACAGCCTGCTTGGCAGTTACACCCCGAAAATGTGAGTGTACCACTCGGTAAACAAGCGTTGCATATATTTTCTTTCCGTTTTTGGTTACAAAAAGAACGTCGTCATTTTCTTCACTGATAATGGTATCTCTTTCCGTGAGATATCTCTTTAAAACGTCTTCCGTTTCGGGCAACATCGGGATAAAACGCTCTTTATTTCGCTTCCCTAATACTTTTATCTGTTTTTGATAAAAATCTAAATCACTAATTTTAAGCGAAATAAGCTCAGAACGCCGCATACCCGTGGCATAAAACAATTCGATTATGGTTTTGTTGCGAATCGCTTCGAATGAACTTTTTTGTGAAAAACCAAATAAAACGCTTGCCACTTCGTTTTCTGAAAACGGAAGTTTCATTTTTTTTTCAATCTTTAAAGGAGCAATCCCTTTTTCAAACGGACTTATATCTATCTGATTGGTTTTCTTCAAGAACGAATAATACGCCCTCAAAGCCGATAACTTTCTGTTAATACTCTTAAATGCAATCGATTGCTTAGACAGCATTACAATCCATTTTTTTATTTCGTTTTGAGAAACTGTTTCCAAAGACAGCGATTTTTCGTTTGAAAACTCTTCTTTCAGAAACAACTCAAACGCTTCAATATCAATACGGTACGCAGTAACGGTATGAACAGAATATTTCTTTTCAACAGAAAGATAATCTAAAAATGCGTTCATCTTCGCTTTGTTTTAGCTCCTTGTCCAATCTTGATGTTACAAAGATAAGAAATAATATTCTTTAATTTCATAATAAAATGTTAATTTTTTACTAAATGTAAACTAAACGCTTCTTTTTAATCACGTAACGTATCCAAAAAAGAAGGCCAATCATAAAATCATTACGACACAAACGCTGCATTTTCGGCAAACGAAAATCCGTTTAGTAAATCAGCCGCTTTCATTCGTTTTTTACCGGGCAATTGCAACTCCAAAACGGTTACGAAACCATCTTTCACGGCTACAAGTATTTTTTTGCTTTCGATTTTTATTGTTCCGGTTTCAAACGAATGGTTTTCTTGCTGAAAAACAGCATTATAAACCTTCACATTTACCATTTCTTGTTGATTTTTCAAAATTGTCCAAGCCGTTGGATAAGGGCTGAGTCCTCTAATAAATCGTTCAATTGCAAGACCTTCTCTATTCCATTGAATTTTGCACGTTTCCTTGAATAATTTAGGTGCTTCGGCAAGTGACACTTCTGCAGGTTGTTGGCTTACTTGCTCTTTTCCTTCGGCTATTAAATCTACGGTTTTAAGCACTAAATCAGCACCTTGCATCATTAATTTATCGTGTAGTGTTCCGGCAGTTTCACTTGCTGTGATGGGTGTTTCGGTTTGTAAAATAATCGCCCCCGTATCAATTTTTTCATCAATAAAAAAAGTAGTTACTCCCGTTTGGGTTTCACCATTTATGATAGCCCAATTGATGGGTGCCGAACCGCGATAGGCAGGTAACAAAGAAGCGTGCAAGTTGAAAGTTCCGTGCTTAGGCAATTGCCAAACCACTTTAGGTAACATCCTGAAAGCCACCACAACTTGCAAATCGGGTTGCAATCCTTTTAGGGCTTTTATAAATTTTTCATCTTTCAGATTCGTGGGTTGCAACACCGGAATTCCCTTGCTTTCGGCATAAATTTTTACGGGCGATGCTTGCAGTTTTTGTCCGCGACCGGCAAGTTTGTCCGCCACGGTCACAACTCCTACAACATTATACTGATTTTCAACCAACTGACGTAAACTTTCCAATGCAAAATCGGGCGTACCCATAAAAACAATTCTCAGATTTTTCATTTATTTTCCTTACATTATATAACGGTTTCCTACACCGAAGTTTATTAACTTCGCAAAAATAATATTTTTAACAGAATTAATTATTTGTTTTCAAAAAAATTTTGTTTACTTTTGCAACTAATCTAATTTGTATTACGATGGAAATTTACAATAAAATAAACGAAACGGCTCGCATCATTCAGTCGTACATTTCAGAACACACACCCGAATTTGCCATTATTCTGGGCTCGGGATTGAGCAAATTGCAAAATGAGGTGGAAGTTATCTCTGAGATTAAATATTCACACATTCCAAACTTCCCAAAATCAACCGTTGCGGGGCATACCGGCAAACTCATCTACGGAAAAATCGAAAATCGTTATGTTTTGATGATGTCGGGACGTGTACATTATTACGAAGGATACTCAATGCAAGAGGTAACCTTCCCGATTCGTGTATTTCACAAACTGGGAATCAAACGATTAATCCTTTCGAATGCTTCCGGAGGGGTAAACCCAAATTTTTCTATTGGCGATATTATGATTATTCGCGACCATATTAATATGTTTCCTGAGCATCCGCTTCGAGGCAAAAATTTGGACGATTTCGGGGCTCGCTTCCCCGATATGAGCAAACCTTATAGCCTTGCAATGATTGCCGAACTTGAAAAAATAGCGCAATCGCACAACATCAAAATTCAAAAAGGAGTATACGTTGGCTTGCAGGGACCTTCGTTTGAAACACCAGCTGAATACGGGATGGTACGGATTTTAGGCGGTGATGCTGTAGGGATGAGTACCGTACCTGAAACCATCGTGGCGCGCCACCAAAATATGGAAGTCTGCGCACTTTCGGTCATTACTGATTTGGGCGGACCTGAAATTTCGCCAAATGTTTCACACGAAGAAGTTTTAAATGCCGCCAACACGGCAATGCCAAATGTTATTCTACTGGTTAAAAATCTTATAAAAAATTACAGATAGGCACTTCCTTTTTATCAAAAAACGCTGATAAAACATAAAAAGTATTAATATTTTATCAGCGTTTCATTTTTAACTTGACTTTAACATCCATTCATCACCTGTTTTTCGTATCTTTGCACGCTGAGACGAGATGATTAAATGATGAATAGATTACTACTTTTACTGCTCCCTGTTGTCTTTATGTTATCGTGCAGTGATAATGATAAGGATATTACTTTTTTTAAGGGGTATTTCCCAAATGCAAAAGATTCCATCATTGTACTTTATCACAATGACAAACCCATTGATACCGCTCAACTAAACACAAGCAAAAAGGCTTTGTTTAAGTTGAAAATTGATGACCCCAAACTTTATTATTTTGAAATTGACAACAACTATCAATATCTTTATTTAGAGCCCAAAGATAGCGTTGTTGTTTTTGCCAACACGATGAATTTTAACCAAAGTGTTTCTTTTTCAGGAAAAGGCTCGGTTATCAATAATTTTATGACGGCTCAAATGAACAAAACCGAGCAAGAGGCAGCAATCGTAAAGTCACATAATTATTTCTATCCCAATCAGTATAAAGACCTTACGGATTCTATTTACAACTCAAAAATAAAAATATACAAAACCTTTGTTAGTAACAACCCTGAACTCTCTAAACAGGCAAAAAACATTGCTTTGGTGAGCTCAACGTTTCCCATCTACAAAGAAATGGAAGCTTATCCATTTGTATATCAAAGAAATAACGGAAATTCGGTAATTAATTCACTTCCTATTGGGTTTTATGACTATCGGAAAAACATCAATTACAACGATTCATTTTTAGAGTATTACCGTCCATATTATAGCTATATGGTTATGTTTATCAACAATTTAGCCTTTAAAAAACATACTATAAAAGTTGGTGAAAATGTTGATATCAACAAAAACGAACAATTTCATTTGAAAAAAATTACCGTAATTGACAGTGTGTTCCAAGCCGGAAATCTTAGGGATAATTTATTCCGAAACGCCGCATACGCCTATGTACTAAACATTCAAAACAACAGAGAATGTGATTGTTACATCGAAGAATTTGACCGTTACAATCAAAATAACGCACACAAAACCGAATTGGACGAACTCTTCAAAAGCACCCTTGCCTTACAAACCGGAAAGTTTCCGCCTGATTTTGACCTGATTGACCTTAACGGCAATCGTACCTCCTTACTTAAAATTACCAAAAAAGAACTAAGCATTTACTATTTCTGGTCTGTGAATCAACCCGATATGTCAAACCTTATTTTCAATCGAATTTTGCAACTCAAAACACTTTTCCCGAATGTTAAATTTATAGGAATTGATGTTGGGCAAGACATTGAAAAATGGTGCGAAACCGCCCCACTAACGATCGCCGATAGCGAACAGTATCATTCCACGAATTTTTCTGATTTATCACGTAAATTACTCATTAACAATATCAGTAAGTCATTAATCTTAAATCACAACTCCCGAATTGTTTCGGCTTTTGAAAGTATTTTCAGTCCGAATATCGAAAAAATTCTTTTAAAAAATTAATTCCGCACGCAAAAACTTGTTTTTTAGATTATTTTGAGTATTTTTGTAGGAAAATTTCGGTCAAAAATGCTTGTAAAAATATACGGAAGTGCTGTTTTCGGGGTGGAAGCCACAACCATCACCATTGAAGTGAATATCGACAAAGGCGTTGGTTATCACTTGGTTGGCTTGCCTGATAGTGCCATTAAAGAAAGTAGTTACCGCATCGGGGCTGCCCTGCAAAACAACGGCTACAAAATTCCGGGCAAAAAAATCACCATCAATATGGCGCCTGCCGATATGCGTAAAGAAGGTTCGGCTTATGATTTGAGTTTCGCCATCGGGATTTTAGCCGCCAACGGACAAATACAATCCGATGATTTAGAGCAATATATCATTATGGGCGAGCTTTCCCTCGACGGAAGTCTGCAACCCATAAAAGGAGCATTGCCCATTGCCATACAAGCCCGAAAAGAAGGTTTTAAAGGATTTATCCTGCCGGCACAAAACGCCAAAGAAGCCGCCATTGTTGATAATCTGGAAGTATTTGGCGTTGAGAACATTAAAGACGTTATCGACTTTTTCAACGGAGAAAAATCTCTTGAAAAAACAGAAGTTGATACCCGAAAAGAATTCTTCAAAAATTTGGATTTCCCTGAATTTGATTTCGCCGACGTAAAAGGGCAAGAGTCCATCAAACGATGTATGGAAATTGCGGCGGCAGGCGGGCATAACATTATTTTGATTGGACCACCGGGTTCGGGTAAAACAATGTTAGCCAAACGATTACCGAGCATTCTTCCGCCGATGACCCTACACGAAGCCTTGGAAACCACCAAAATACACAGCGTAGTGGGGCGTATTAAAGACAGCGGACTAATGAGCCATCGCCCGTTTCGAAGCCCGCATCACACCATTTCGGACGTAGCTCTGGTGGGCGGAGGTGCGTATCCACAACCGGGCGAAATTTCACTGGCTCATAACGGCGTTTTATTTCTTGACGAATTGCCCGAATTTAAACGTACCGTACTGGAAGTGATGCGGCAACCGCTGGAAGACCGAGAAGTAACCATCTCACGAGCCAAATTTTCGGTAACCTATCCCGCTTCGTTTATGTTGGTGGCGAGTATGAACCCCAGCCCCAGTGGTTATTTCAACGACCCCGACGCACCCGTAACGTCCTCACCTGCCGAAATGCAACGCTATTTGAGCAAAATTTCAGGACCTTTGTTAGACCGAATCGACATTCATATCGAAGTCAATCCCGTGCCTTTTGAAAAACTTTCGTGCGAGCAAAAAGCCGAAAGCAGCAATCAAATCCGCCAACGGGTGATGGAAGCCCGAAACATTCAAACTGAGCGTTTTAAGGAATATCCGAACATTCATTACAACGCCCAAATGAACACCAAGCAAATCCGTAAATATTGCAAATTGGACGAGGTTTCATTGGAACTTCTCAAAAATGCGATGCAACGGCTGAACCTTTCTGCCCGTGCCTACGACCGCATTTTGAAAGTTGCCCGCACCATTGCCGACTTGGAAAAATCGGAAAATGTGCAACAACACCACATCGGCGAGGCAATTCAATACCGAAGTTTGGACAGAGAGGGCTGGTTCGGAAAATAAGTAACTCATTTCATAAATATAATCAAAAATGAAAGCATACATTTCAATATTAATAATCAGTTTCTTTTTTATCGGCTGTAAATCAGACCAAAAACTTTCAGTAAGTGACGCCGAAAATTTGATTTCAGCCTATTTGGAAGAAAAACCGCTGTACGAAACAGGTAAGTTCAACACCGACAAACAACGATTTGAAAACCCAAAAGATAAAGAACTTATTGAAGCCATCGAAAAATTAGTTGATGACGGTTTTGTTGAAATCACCAATGAAAAAGTCAGAAAAAAATGGTTTTCAAAAGACAGCCTGCACATCATTGAACCCGTGCTTACCAAACGGGCACTTCCGTACATCGTGAGCCACAACAAAAAAAGTTCAGTTGTGAAAACAATTATTTACAAACTCAATGAAAAACAGATAACTATCGAAAAAAGCAACGAAAAAACCGCTGTTTGTTCCGTTATTTTGGATAAAGAAAAAACGCCTTTTTATCATTTCGGGAAAGACCCCAATCCTAAAACGACTTTTGTAAGCCGTAAATTCAAACTGAAATACAACGAAAATTCGGGTTGGAAAATCGTAAAATAAATATGAAAAACGTTACTATTTTAGCTCTTTTTCAGGCACTTTCAAGTGTTGTTTCAAGCGTTTTGATTTCAAAAATGTCGCTTATCGGGCGTATCGGTATCAGCACGATGTACCGTGAATATCTGGTTTTCAAAACGTGGTGGAAAACGGCTTTGGTTTTATTTGCCGCACAACTTTTGCTGATTTTAATGCTTCTAATCGTAAGAAAAATCAGTCCAAAAATTCAAAAAACACTCGCTATCACATTGATTATCATCGGCATAACAGGAACTTATTTCACATATATTGATTTTACCACCACCAGCCACCGAATGATGAAATTCAGCTTTCACTCAGGTTTTTATCTGTTTTGGCTGAGTTGGTTTATCACTTGCTTTTACTTTTTATTTCAACGAAAACCGAAACAAATTACAGAAGCTTCAATTGAAAGCACAGAAATTTCATCTGAAAATCAACTAATTAAATAATGAAACAACCTGCCATAAAACTCGCTCAACACCTGATTCAGGCTTGCAAAGCGAAGAATATTAAACACATCGTCATTTCACCCGGTTCACGGAATGCTCCGCTAACCATCGGATTTTCAAACGATTCGTTTTTTTCTTGTTACAGCATTGTTGATGAGCGTTGTGCCGCTTTTTTTGCACTCGGCATCGCACAGCAAATTAAGCAACCCGTGGCAGTAGTTTGTACTTCGGGTTCAGCGTTGCTCAATTACTATCCTGCTGTGAGTGAGGCTTTTTACAGCGACATTCCGCTGGTGGTGATTTCAGCCGACCGACCTTCAAACAAAATCGATATCGGTGACGGACAAACCATTCGCCAACAGAATGTTTTTGCCAATCACAGTGCCTACAACGCCAATCTTTCGGACAACGAAACGGATGAAAAAAGCAATTTTTACGAGCTAAACAAAGCCCTCAACACCGCCATTGAAGAACAAGCTCCCGTACATATCAACGTTCCGTTTGAAGAACCGCTTTATATGACTACGGATATCGTTTTTCATTTTGAAAATCAACCTATTGTAGAAAAAAAACAATACATAAATCCTGAAAAGAAAGTCGATTTTATCAAAAATTGGAACAAAACCGACAAAAAAATGGTTCTGGTGGGCGTTTTAGCTCCTAATAGCCTGGAACATAAATATATAGAATTATTAGCCAATGACCCTTCGGTTTTGATACTAACGGAAACGACTTCCAACTTACATCATAAGAATTTCATTCCTTATATTGATAAATTACTGACTTTCAGCGAAAAAGATAATTTCTTAAAAGAAGAACTACGCCCCGAATTGTTACTCACCTTCGCTGGATTAGTCGTATCCAAAAAAATAAAAGAATTTTTGCGTAAATTCCAACCGAAATTTCACTATCACGTTGATTTACACAAAGGTTACGATTCTTATTTTTGCTTAACTAATCATTTTCAGACAGATATAAATTTCTTTTTTGAGAATTTGAATGCTGATTTAGAATCCCGAAAATCAGATTACAAACACAAATGGCTGGAAATCAATAAAGAAATTCACAAAAAACACTTGGAATACATTTCTGAAATTCCGTATTCCGATTTGAAGGTTTACAAAGAAATTTTCAAGCAAATACCTAAAAATCAAATAGTTCAACTAAGCAACAGTTCTACGGTACGTTACGCACAACTATTTGAATTTCAACCATCTTGGAAGATTTTTTGCAATCGCGGAACCAGCGGCATCGACGGGAGCGTATCCACCGCCATTGGTGCCGCCGTTGGTAGCCAATCCCCTACCCTGCTCATTACGGGCGATTTAAGTTTTTTTTACGACAGTAATGCTCTGTGGAACAAATACATACCTAAAAATTTCCGTATTTTACTTATAAACAATCAAGGAGGCGGGATTTTCAGAATTTTACCCGGTGACAAATCCGATAAAAATTTTGAAGCCTTTTTTGAAACACCACACCAACTCACGGCAGAACATCTTTGCAAAATGTATGATTTTGAATACGAAAAAACGGATAATTTGGAGGATTTACGCCAAAAATTCAGCAGTTTTTTTGATGAAAGTTCCCGCCCGAAGTTGCTGGAAATCCATACACCGCGACACGAAAACGATAAAGTTTTGTTAAATTATTTCCATTTCTTAAAAAAATAATTTAGTTTTACACTTTAATTTTAAAAACAAAGTCAATATGAGTAAAAGAGATGAACTTATCGAATTGTACGCCAAGGATTTAAAAGAAAAGTGCGGACAAACACCTGATTTAGAATTTTTGAAAAAAGTAACCGTAGGCTTAGGCCCTTCAATTTACAACAAAGATGCTGCAACGGTTGCCGGTTCTGACCAAACGGAGTTAGACCGAGTGAAACAAAACTTTTTAATCAAAAAATTAGGCTTGACGGACGGGCCGGAGTTGGACAAAGCAATTGATTCTGTTTTAGAAACTTACGGAAAATCAAACAAAACCAAGTACCGTGCCGTAGTTTATTATCTGTTGGCAAAACACTTCAAAAAAGAAAGCGTTTACAACAAATAATCAAACCTTTAAATCAAAAAAAGAGCTATCCCCGCGATAGCTTTTTTTTGGTTATAAAAGCCATATAAACAACACATTACACTTAAAAACATTTTTTTGATATGGACATTAAAAACAAAATCAAACAACTGCGAAACGAACTCAATCAGCATAATTACAATTATTATATCTTGGATACTCCTACCATTTCAGATTATGAATTTGACATGAAATTGAGTGAGTTACAAGCATTGGAAAAAGCACACCCCGAGTTTTTTGACGAAAACTCACCAACGGTTCGCGTAGGCGGAAGCATCACCAAAAATTTCAAAACCATTACGCACGAATTCAGAATGTATTCCCTTGATAATTCATATTCTAAGGAAGATTTGGAAGATTGGGAAAAGCGGATTATCAAAGCCTTAGGAAGCGACGCCATTGCCTTTACGTGCGAGCTGAAATACGACGGAGCTTCGGTGGATTTGCTCTATGAAAACGGAAAATTAGTACAGGCAACCACACGCGGAGACGGTTTTCAAGGCGATGAAATCACAGCTAACGTACGCACTATCAAAAGTGTACCTTTACAATTACGGGGCAATTTTCCTGAAAAATTTCACATTCGTGGGGAAATAATTCTGCCCAAAAAAGGCTTTGAACAGATGAACAAAGAACGTATCGAAGCCGGCGAAGACCCTTATATGAATCCGCGAAATACAGCCAGCGGCAGCCTAAAATTGCAAGACACGGCAGAAGTTGCCAAACGTCCGCTGGATTGTTTGTTGTATTCCCTAATCGGAAACATCAGATTATCAACACAATACGAAGGTTTGCAAAAAGCACGTGAATGGGGGTTTAAAGTTCCGAACGAATCCAAACTCTGCCAATCCACTGATGAAGTGATGGAGTTCATCAATTATTGGGACACACATCGCCACGATTTGCCTTACGAAATTGATGGTGTGGTGGTTAAAGTCAATAATCTTGCACAACAAGAAGAATTGGGATATACCTCAAAATCACCACGTTGGGCAATGGCTTACAAGTTCAAAGCCGAACAGGTTTCTACCACTTTGGAAAGCATTTCGTATCAAGTGGGACGTACCGGAGCCATCACACCGGTTGCCAATCTCTCCCCCGTTTTGCTTGCCGGAACCATCGTGAAAAGGGCTTCCCTGCACAATGCCGACCAGATTGAAAAACTGGATATTCGCGTGGGAGATTCGGTTTTTGTGGAAAAAGGCGGTGAAATTATTCCGAAAATTGTAGGCGTAGACCTTGAAAAACGCCCTTCGGACAGCCAAAAAACGATTTATATCGATAATTGTCCCGAATGTGGAAGTGATTTAATCCGAAATGAAGGCGAAGCACAGCATTATTGCCCCAATTCGTATGGTTGTCCGCCGCAAATCACCGGAAAAATACAACATTTTATCTCCCGAAAGGCAATGGACATCGAAGGATTGGGCGAAGAAACGGTGGAATTGCTTTTCAAAAACGGAATTATTCAAAATTACGCCGATTTATACGAAATTACCATCTCAAAACTGCTTCCGTTGGAACGAATGGCGGAAAAAAGTGCCGAAAATATGATAAAAGGCATCGAAAAATCGAAAGAAATTCCGTTTGAACGCCTACTTTTCGCTCTTGGCATTCGTTATGTGGGTGAAACCGTGGCAAAAAAACTGGCTCGGCATTACAAAAATATCGAAAATTTGGAAAATGCCACCACCGAACAACTTACCGAAGTGGACGAAATCGGGAGACGCATTGCCGAAAGCGTTGTTTCTTTCTTTAAAAACACATATAATAAAGAGCTGATTAACAGACTAAAAGCCTACGGACTGCAATTTTCGCTTTCCGAAAAAGAAACTGAAAATCAGACTGATAAATTAAAAGGACTCACTTTTGTGGTTTCGGGCGTTTTTGAGTTGTATTCACGTGACGAACTTAAAAACCTGATTGAGCAAAACGGCGGAAAAGTAGGTTCATCTATCTCATCTAAAACGAGTTACGTTATCGTTGGCGACAATATGGGTCCCAGCAAAAAAGAAAAAGCCGAAAAACTGAATATCCCGATGATTAACGAAACGGATTTTCAGCAAATGATTGCCAATTAAGTTTGATTATTCAAGCAAAAATAGTTTTTTATTGCAAATCATTTGGTTATTACAAAAATAATATCTATCTTTGCCTTGTTTAACAAAAAAAAGTATTTAAATATGGGAATTATTGCAACACTTATTGTAGGAGCTATCGCCGGTTGGCTTGGAGGAACTATCTATAAAGGTAGCGGACTGGGACTTATCGGGAATATCATCATCGGAATTTTAGGCAGTAGCGTAGGTTCTTGGCTATTAGGCTCTGTATTAAATATTTCCGTAGGTGAAGGTTGGATTGCCTCGGTAGTAACAGGCGCTTTGGGGGCAGTTGTTATTTTATTTTTATTCAACCTGATTTTCAAGAAAAAATGATAATTGATTTAAACTTTTATTAAACAGAAAAGATGTTACCAAAAATAGGTAGCATCTTTTTATTTATGTGTAAAAAACCGCACGCGTCAGTAAAGCATTTGCACTTCTTTTAATGAAAATTGCTTGAAAACCTCATCTTCCAGTTCAACTACCAATTCCCCCGAAGGAAACACACCGCGTATAATCCCCAAAAAATCAGTATTTTGCGTCGTTCTAAAAACAGAAATTGTATTTAAACGAAAAAGGTATTTTTTGTACACCGCATAGACATCTTCAAAATTAATCAATTGAACATCAGCAAATTTAATTTGAATTGCTTTTAAAATACGTTTCATCAAATCTTCAATATCAAATTCCCTTCCGGTAGATTTTTTTAATGACGATGCTTTTGGTAAACCACTGAAAATCATTTGATTTACATTCAATCCGATACCGATGATACTTTTATCAATTTGCGTGTTGCGCACCACATTTTCAATCAAAATCCCGCCCACTTTATGTTTGCAAACCAAAATATCGTTAGGCCATTTGATATTAATTTCCGGAACATTCTGTGTTTGAAGCACTTCTGCCACAGCAATTGAAACAAGCATATTCAATAAAAAATAGTGCTGTAATTCAAAATTTGTATGTTTACATAAAATACTGAATGTAAGATTTTTATAGGGTTCTGTTTCCCATTTGGAAGCATATTGCCCCACGCCATTGGTTTGGTTGGGCGTCCATACGGTTAAAAAATTGGGTAAGTTTTCTTGCGTACTTGCTAATTTTTTCAAATAACTATTGGTGGAATCAACCGTGTCGAGTTTTATGATATTCATTTTTTTTATAACAAACTATAAATAAACTACTTAACCCCTAATATTTGCCAAAAAAGTTGTTCGTCTTGCTTTGAAACAAAATCAGTTTCAATGGGTAAATAATATATGTTTTGCAAATGACTTTGCAAGCGTACAAAATCTTTCTCCGTGGTTAAAATACAAAGATATTTTTTTAACTTTTCAATCTCTTCAGAAGAAAAATGATGGTGATCCGGAAAATCAAAATGCTCAAAATCAGCCTCTTGTTCTTTTAAAAACCTAACAAGCGGTTTAGGGTTGGCAATGCCTGTTACCAAAACAAACGACCTTTTTATAAACTCCTTAAAATCAATCGATTTTGATAAGGAATATACTTGGGCAGCATACGATATTTTTGCAAAAACCACTTGTGAATTTGATTTCTTACGAATTTTTTCAGTAATTTTCTCGCGTTCTTCATTTGAAATATCAAGCGGACATTTTGTTACAACAATAACACTTGCGTGAGTGGCTCTTGCTTTGATATCGCGCAAATTTCCGGTCGGGAGCAACCAATCGTCTGTGAATAGATTTCCGTAAGCGGTCAGTAAAATCGTTTTCTTTGCCTGTACTTTTCGATGTTGAAAGGCATCATCTAAAATAATAACATTCGGTTTATCAATATATTGCAGTATTTTCCGGATTGCTTCGGCTCGATTGGAATTCACTATCATCACAATTTCAGGATATTTTTTCCAAATTTGAAAAGGTTCATCACCCAAATCAAAAACGGTTGCATTTTCATCTGCCAACACCAAACCTTTTGTTTTTCGTTTGTAGCCACGACTAACAACCCCAACACCGTAATTGGGCAATAAATGACGAATTAAATACTCAACCATTGGGGTTTTTCCGGTGCCGCCAACGCTTAAATTTCCAACACAAATAGTTGGTTCATCGAATTTTACAGACGAAAACCAACCATAATCATACGCCTTGTGGCGCAACCAAACAATTATGCCGTAAAGCAGGGAAAAAGGCAATAATAAATATCGTAAAAACCGTATCACTTTCTTTTTTACGGCAAAAATACCAACTTTTTTTATTGAAAAAAAATTTATACATTTGGCAACGCAAATTAAAACGAATGAAACCAAGATATTTTATTTTTGATATGGACGGCGTGCTGGTTGATAGCGAACCGATGCACCGACAAATAATTTGTGAAGTTTTTAACGAATTAAAAATCAATTTGTCAGAGCGTTACATTGAAAAATCACTCACGGGAATGTCTGCCGTACCGATGTGGGAAAAGGTAAAAACCGAAGCAGGTAGAAGTGAATCAGCCGACGAATTACTGCAATTTCATCGCGATTATTTTTACGAGCGACTTCCAAAAATAGAAGTTTCCGAAGTTTTGGGAGTTATTGAATTGATTCACAGACTTAAAGCAAATCATTTTTCACTGGCAATCGCTTCTTCTTCCACAAGAAAATTAATTGATTTTTTTATTGACAAATTAAAAATTTCACATTTTTTTGATGTTATAATAAGCGGTGATGACGTGCAATACAGCAAACCTTTTCCTGAAATTTTCTTGAAAGTTGCCGAAAAATATCAAGCTTCACCTGAGCAATTTTGGGTCATCGAAGACAGTAAAAACGGTGTACAAGCCGCCAAAAGTGCTACTATGCAATGTATTGGATTTAAAAATCCAAATTCAGGAAATCAAGACCTTTCAAAAGCTGACATCATCATCAATTCAATGCAGGAAATCACCGACACTTTTATACATAACACATTGATAATAAATGAATAACACAACAAAACATATCAAAATCATTGAATGCCCTCGTGATGCGATGCAAGGGCTTAAAACGTTTGTCCCAACACAAAACAAAATTGATTACATCCAATTGCTTTTAAGTGTGGGATTTGATACGATTGATTTTGGTAGTTTTGTTTCACCCAAAGCAATTCCTCAAATGGCTGATACACAGCAAGTAGTAAAGAAATTGGATTTGAGCAAGACCCAAAGTAAACTTCTTGCGATTGTTGCCAATGAACGGGGAGCTAATGAAGCTATTGATTTTCAAGAAATTACCTATTTAGGATATCCATTTTCTATCTCTGAAAATTTTCAGATGCGCAACACGCACAAAACTATCAGCGAAAGCATCAAAACGCTTGATTATATCAAAAACAAAACCGAAAAATCCGGGAAAGAATTAGTTGTGTATCTTTCTATGGGATTTGGCAATCCGTATGGTGATCCTTGGAATGAAGAAATCGTGGAACAATGGGTGGCACTTCTCTCTGAAAAAAACATTCAAATCATTTCATTATCAGACACCATCGGAAGCGCTGATTCACAATCAATTAAAAACATATTTACGCACCTGATTCCCAAATATCCAACCATTGAGTTTGGCGCTCATTTTCATACCTCGGTACATAATTGGCACGAAAAAGTATACAGTGCCTACACGGCGGGGTGCGTTCGGTTTGATGGTGCCATTCGCGGATACGGCGGTTGCCCAATGGCAAAAGACGAACTGGTCGGGAATATGCCAACCGAAAAACTGCTTTCATATTTCCAAAAAATGAAAGCTGAAACTGGTCTAAATCTCTTGGCTTTTGAGAGTAGTTACAACGAGGCTATGAAAATTTTTGAAAAATCAATCTAAAAAAATATGCTCGGGATACTCGACTTTAACCAAAAAAAGCCCGCACGCAGGCACGGAAGCGCCTGCTTGGCTTCGATTTTTACTTTTTATAACACCCTCAAAATCAGTGATTGATATTTTTTCAAGCCCTACATTCAGTAACGTACCAACGATAGCACGTACCATATTCCGCAAAAAACGGTCTGCCGAAATGGTAAACACAATATGCCCTTTTTGCACCTTCCAAAAAGCCTCATAAATACTGCAATTATAGGTATGTACATCCGTATTTGACTTTGAAAAACACTGAAAATCAGTATATTTAAACAAAACAGAAAGTGCTTCTTCCATTTTTGAAATATCCAACGGAAGGTTCACATACATAGCGGTTTCATTTAAAAACACGTCTTTTTGGGTGAGTATGTGATATTCGTAAGTTCGTTTTAACGCATCAAATCGGGCGTGTGCCTCATCAGTAACCCGATGAATTTTATACACAGCGATATCTTTCGGCAGAAATGAATTCAGCTTATTAACAAATTGATTACCAATATTTTGAGAAAAATCAAAATGCGCAAACATTTGGCGTGCGTGCACTCCGCTATCGGTACGTCCTGCTCCAACTACCTCAATTTCAGTGCGTAAAAGCGTTGTTAATTTTTGTTCGAGAACTTCTTGAACGCTTACCGCATTGGGTTGTTTTTGCCACCCGTGATAGTTTTTTCCGTTGTATGAAAATTCAATAAAATAGCGCATTAGGCTTCCAATAATATTTCTTTTACAAAATCTGAACCGAAAAAAGCCGGAAATTTTTTATCAAAAAAAGCAACCCATTCTTTGCCGTTTTCTATTGCTTTTTTTAGGTAATATTTTGATTTATAGTAGTTTTTCATTCCAGCATTGGCAATTGCAAGCCGATAAAGCGTTGTAACATCATCGGCAAAAAGGCGGTTTGTTTCAGAAGCCACTTGCAAGGTTTTTTCATAATTACCGATAAGCAACAGCAAATCAGCCCAGTTTGCCAATGTATTGAGTGAATAATCACCGTGATGAACAGCTTGGCTGAACGCATATTCTGCTCGTTCCCAATCGTTTAAACAAAAATTAATCTCGGCGCAACGTCTCCAATAGTACGGATTGTTATCCTCAATATGTAACACCTTATTGATGTGTTTCAGTGCCTTAGTGTGATTACCGCGCAAATAATAAAAATCAGCCAAAGTCATCCACGATTTACTCAATTGCGGGTCTTCGTGAACGGCTTTATAGTAATATTGTTCGGCTTTTTCATCATCATTCATCTTTTCAAAACAGCGCCCGATATGCAGATACACCAGCGGAGAAGCATCGTCCAACGTTAAGGTAATCTTGTAATTTTCAATAGCTTTTTGATATTTTTCAAGTTTTTCAAGCACTTTGGCTTTTTCAAAATAAGCCCCCGTGAAGGTATCGTCACTGATGATGGCAAAATCAAAACAACGCAATGCCTCACTAAAATCATCGCGCACCAAATGTTGCTTGCCCAAATAATACCAAGCCACCTCGCAATACGGATTTTTATCCAAATAAGCGTTCAAAAAAGCAATGGCTTCATCATTTTCTTCCAAAATATCATAACAAAAAAGCAATTGCTGTAATGACATATAATCCTCAATATCTTCCGATAAGCATTTTTTGAAATATTTTTTGGCTTTGGTATAATTCTCCATAAAAAGATATTCCATTGCAATGAGGGAATAAATATCAACCAAATCATCGGTCAGTGGTAAGGCATATTTTAGAAGCTCAATGGCTCTTTGGTGGTTGTTAAGTTTTGAATAAAGATTAGCCCGCTGCACGTAAACTTCTGAATTTGAAGGCTCAATGAGTTCCAATTCATTCAATAAGAGCGAGGCTTGCTGCAATTCATCTTCAAAGATAAGCACCTCAACACGCAAAAGTTTCAGCGAAACCGCCGTAGGGTGCTGATTCAGACCAATTTGCAGTGCGTGTTTGGCTTTGTTCATTTTGCCTAACTCCAAATAATGTTCCACAATTTGCTCAAACTCATCAACATCAAAAAACAGAATATGATTTTTTTGCAACATTGATTCAAATTTTGAAACAGAAAAATTTTCTTCCTCTGAAAAGAAATTCATAAAATTAGTCTTTAATTTTTTGATTCAGAGAGCGAAAGTACGGAATTTTAAGCTCCTCTCCTGCTCTTTTCTTATTTATTTATCAACAAGTTTTATTTTGGCTTAATATTCAATTGATAATCAAAATATTACATTCTATCCCAACGATTATTGTTGAACGTTCCTTTCTTCCAGTACCACATCATTACAAACCCAATGAGTGCCCCACCTACGTGTGCAAAATGAGCAATGTTGCCCCCAAAAACAGAAAAACCCGTAACCCCCGAAAACAAATCCAAGCCCACCAAAATCGGAATAAAATACTTGGCTTTTATCGGATACGGAATGAAAATCATCATCAGTTTGGCATCCGGAAACATCATTGCAAACGCTACTAAAATACCGTAAATAGCCCCCGAAGCGCCAACTACGGGTGTAAAATAAGCCGACATCATATCGGTAAATTTGCTTCTGGGAATCACTTCTTCCCAATAGGTGTTATATTTCCCTTGGGCTAAAACATTTTTTATCGTTTCAGGTTCTATTCCATTGTTTTGCAAGGCATTAACCCCTTCCTGAAAGTAATAATAATTTATTGCCGAATGCAGTAAAGCCGCACCGATTCCGCACGAAAAATAGAAAAATAAAAACTTGTTTTGCCCCCAAATTTTTTCCAACGGACCGCCAAAAGCCCAAAGTGCATACATATTGAAAAACAAGTGCATAAAACCGCCGTGCATAAACATATGCGATACACACTGCCACCATTGAAACTTTGGATTTTCAAAATAGTACAATGCCATTAAATTTGACAAATTCAAATTGGGAATCACATTTAATTGCGAAGCCAAAAAGAAAATTACATTTATGATAATCAGATGCTTAACTACTTTTGTAATACGTTCCATAACATTTTTATTTAAAATATTTATCCATTTCCGTGAGTGAAAAAGTTGTATAAATTCGCTTGCCAAAAGGCGAAATCAAACTTTCTTTACAAGCAAACAAATTGTTCACCAACGCTTCTTGTTCTTCCTCCGTGAGTGCCTGCCCCGTTTTGATTGCCAAGTTGTTACAAAGACTTTTGGCAAAGGCCTCTTTTTGTGAAATATCAGTTTTTGGCAGATTTTCAATATGTTGCTGAACCACTTCCATAAATACATCTGAAATCTGATTATCAGATATATGCAATGGAACACCACTCAGAATAACTTTTTCATCTTCAATTGAAATGATAAAACCGATGTCTTCAAAAAGCCCTTTTAATTTACTAATCACCTGTATTTCAGACTTTGAAAAAGAAAGCTCAAACGGAAACATCAATTGCTGACTTACCGTACTACTTGATTGTAAGGTTTTTAAAAATTCTTCATACAAAATCCGCTGATGCGCCCTATGTATGTGAATGGCAAGGAGTTCGCCTCCCAAAGTGGTAATCAAATATTTTTTGGCAAGAAAAAGAATCTTTTTACCCGTTTGAGGAACCTGTGGTTCATCAGCAAACATTTTACTTTCAATCACCTGCTCTTCAATCTGAATCACATCGGTGTGTATCCCTGCATAGAGACTTTCCCAAGCAGGTTGTTTTTTTGTATAACTTGAATAACTTTTTGGTTTTGAATCACTTACTTTAATTTCTTCGGCAAACGGATTGAAATTCGGGTCTACTTCAATTTTCGGAAAAACGGGCTCTTTATCCTTGTACGAATACGGAATATCGAACGACGCATCGCGGTTAAAATCAAGAGTTGGTGAAACGTTAAACTGCCCAAGACTGTGCTTTACCGCCGATTTTAACAACGCATAAATACTGTGTTCGTCCTCAAATTTAATTTCCGTTTTGGTAGGATGAATGTTGATGTCTATCGTCGCCGGATTTACCTCCAAATGTATAAAATATTCGGGTTGTTGCAGGCTTGCTATAAGTCCGTCATAAGCACTTGCTATTGCGTGATTTAAGTATCTATTTTTCACAAACCGATTATTAACCAACAAAAATTGCTGATTCTTGCTTTTGGTAATATATTCAGGTTTTACTACAAAACCGCTGATTTTCAGTATGGGTGTTTCTTCCTCAACGGGTACTAATTTTTCATTGGTTTTACCTCCAAACAAATGCACGATGCGTTGCCTAAAATTTGACGATGGCAAGTTAAAAAGCTCACTTCCATTATTGTACAGTCTAAAATGTATGGTAGGATGAGCCAGTGCCACCCGATGAAATTCGTCCAAAACGTGGCGCAATTCCACCGTATCTGATTTTAAGAAATTACGCCTTGCCGGAATGTTAAAAAACAGGTTTTTCATCGCAATGGAAGTACCATTGGGAGCCACACAAGGCTCTTGGTAAGTTACTTTGCTTCCTTCAATGCGTATTTCAGTGCCTAATTCATCTGCCGAACGTTTGGTAATCATCTCAACGTGAGCAATTGCCGCAATAGAAGCCAATGCCTCCCCCCGAAAACCTTTGGTTTGGAGCCGAAACAAATCTTCTGCCTTTTGTATTTTTGAAGTGGCGTGCCGCTCGAAAGCCAAACGCGCATCGGTTATGCTCATACCAATCCCATTATCAATAACTTGCACTAATGTTTTTCCGGAGTCTTTAATAACGAGTTTAATTTCGGTTGCTTTGGCATCGATGGCGTTTTCAAGCAGTTCTTTCACTGCCGAAGCCGGACGCTGAATTACCTCACCGGCAGCAATTTGATTGGCAACGTGATCGGGTAATAAACGGATAATATCTGTCATATTTTCAAACCTACTTTTATATCACCAAGCAATTGTGAAATAAATTTCGGTGCGGTATCTTTTTTATTATTTTTTAAATATAGATAAGTCAAAATCAAATATATACAACACTAAAAAAATCAAAATCACCAACACAATCAAAAACGTTTTATTGATTGCCATATTTTTTCGGTTGCGGCTTTCTTTACGGATGTCTTGCCATTGCACCGTAAAATGATTGGTTTGCGTTTCACGGTCACGCCTAATTTTCGACCCCATTTCAAAGGCATTCATCGCATCTTTCCCTTCGTAGTAACGGGGCGTGTAATTGTAACGTTTATTTTTCCGAAGAGAAAACAATTTGATTTTCATAGAAATACATTCTTAAAATTAATAGGAACTACCAATTGGTAAAATGCCTCTTGTCTGGTTGGCACTCCACATCTTGCAAAGATACAAAAAAAATACAGAACACAAAAAAAGCTGCCTTTACACACTAAAGACAGCCATATCTGTTAAAAACAATAAAACCTCTTACTCAACAATGAACTTACCTTTCATAATGGCGTAATGCCCCGGAAATGAACACATAAAGTCATACGTTCCTTTTTCAGGCGCATCAAATGTGATGGTAGTTGAGTCACCGCCACCAATCATTTTCGTATGGGCAATTACCTCATCACTTCCCGCAGGCACGTAATCGGTTTCTTTGGCGTTCATTGCCTTACCGGCAAAAGCAGCAAGGTCAGTGCCTTGTTTTAAAAGCACGAAATTATGCCCCATTACCTCCACAGGCATCTTACCAACGTGCTTCAAAGTCAGGGTTACTTTTTCGCCCCCTTTCACTTTAATTTCACTCACGTTATAGGTCATCTGATCGGTACTTTCCAGCACAATGTCATTGCCTGTCGCCATCTTATCGGAAGTAGGTGCCGACTCGTGGTTGTGCTCCGTCATTGAATGCTCAGTCATAGCATCACCACCATTTTTTTTCTTGTTATCCGTGTTTCCGCACGAAACAATAAACGTCCCCATAAGGGCAATCAAAAATATTTTTTTCATATCAATATGTTTTAAAATTCACGACAAAAGTACAAAAGCTTTCTATTTAAAGCAAATCTAAATTACATATTTTTTTCTTTTTATTTTAACAAAAACATAACTAATTAATTAACAAGAAATTAAAAACAAAAATTGTTTAACACACAAAAAACAATCACAACCATATAATTACGTAATTATGTGGTTTTTATCGCCATAAAAAAAATTATAAATTGAGTTTACGCCAAAATAAAATAAAAATCTGTATTTTTGCGGTTTGAATTTTTATAACTTGCCATAAAAATATCAAAAAGTTTAAATACACTAACGGGAATTCAAAATACACAAAATGCTGATGATTACTCATCTGATTTTGTTAAAAAACTAAAAGTAAATGAGTTGCAATAATTGCAGTACAAAAGATAAAAAAGGTTGCGGCTGTGGAGGCGGTTGCAGTTCAGGCGGTTGTTCAAACGGAAAATTAGCCGTTTTTGACTGGCTTGCCAACACACAACTTCCGGGCGGACAAGAAAAATTTGATTGCGTGGAAGTACGCTTTAAAAACAGCCGAAAAGAATATTTCAGAAATCACGACAAACTGCCTCTGCAAATCGGTGATGTGGTTGCTACCGAAGCCGCTTCGGGGCACGATGTGGGCGTTATTACCCTGACCGGCGAGTTAGTTCGTTTGCAAATGAAAAAACACAAAATCAACTGGGAGAGTGAAAACGTACCCAAAATTTACCGCAAAGCAAACCAGCGGGATATTGACGTTTGGAAGGAAGCGCGAGACAAGGAAGAATCCGTACAGAAACAATCGCGTGAGCTGGCAATTGCCTTGGGGTTGGAAATGAAAATATCAGATGTTGAGTTTCAAGGAGATGGCTCAAAAGCTACGTTTTACTATACTGCCGAAGGGCGCGTTGATTTCCGGCAATTAATCAAAGATATGGCGCGGGCTTTTGCCATTCGCATTGAAATGCGGCAAATTGGTTTCCGACAAGAGGCTGCCCGACTGGGCGGAATTGGTTCGTGCGGACGTGAACTGTGTTGCTCCACTTGGCTTACCGATTTTAGAACCGTAACCACCGCAGCGGCTCGTTATCAACAACTTTCGCTCAATCCGCAAAAATTGGCTGGGCAGTGCGGAAAGCTCAAATGTTGCATCAATTTTGAACTTGACACTTACTTAGATGCCCTGAAAGATTTTCCGAAAACCGACATTAAACTACTGACTTCCAAAGGAAAAGCAAGCTGTCAAAAAATCGATATTTTCAAGCGTTTGATGTGGTTCACCTATGACGAAGCCCCTACCAACTGGTACAAAATTTCAGTGGACAGCGTTAAGGAAATCATCACCCTAAACGCCGCGCAAAAAACAATCGCATTGGAAGATTATGCCATTGTGAGTGATAATTTGGGAATGACCTCCTCATTAAATGGTGACATCAAGGAAGTTGTTGAGGAAGACATTACCCGATTTGATAAACCCAAGAAAAACAGAAAGAAAAACCAAAAAAACAACAAAACAAACGCTCAAAAAGGGCAAAACACGGCTAAGAACACAAACAATCAAAAAAATGTAAAAACACCGAAAAAACCAAAAGAACCAACAGAAAATCAAACAACCACAAAAGTTCAAAAAGAACCCAAAAAAGCAAATCCGAACCCCAAAAAAGAGGTTCAAAACAATCCGAAGAAGTTGAAAGACTCAAAAAACACCAATTTTAAACGCAAACCCAACCATAACCGCAACAATACCAACAAAGAAAAATAACAAAAAATGAGAATCGTACAATTACTTTTAGTATTCATTTTCTTTGCAAGTTGTTCAACCAATGTTGAATACACTGAATATGTTTCTATTTCCGATGGTTGGAATAAATCGCAACCCGTTGTTTTTCAATTTGAACAAGATTCACTTGCACAAAAAAATATGTTTATAATGTTACGAAACAACGAAGCATATCCGTTTAGTAATCTGTTTGTAATCACCCGATTGGAACAACCTGACAATAAAGTGATTATTGATACATTACAGTACGAAATGGCAACCCCCGACGGAACTTGGCTTGGCTACGGATATTCAGCCGTGAAAGAAAGTAAATTGTGGTACAAAGAAAAATTTTCATTTCCCGCAAAAGGAAAATACACTCTCCGAATTGAACAGGCTATGCGTAAAATCGGTGAGAATGAAGGTATTGAACAATTGGAAGGCATCACGGAAGTAGGTTTACGAATTGAAACAATCAACTAATAATCAATATAATTATGTCAAAAAAAACAAATACTGATAAAAATATCAATCCGATTGCCAAATGGTTTTGGCGCGTGTTTGCCGGTGGCATTGTGCTCGTTGTATTGCTGTTTCTGTTCGCCTCGTGGGGATTTTTTGGAGAAATGCCTGATTTCAAACGACTTGAAAACCCTGAAACCAATTTGGCTACCGAAATTGTCAGTGCCGACGGAAAAACACTGGGCAAGTTTTATTTAGATGACAACCGTACTCCGGTTAAATTCAAAGACTTACCCAAACATTTGGTCGATGCACTCGTCGCCACCGAAGATGAGCGTTTTTATGAACACTCAGGCATTGACGTTCGCGGTACACTCCGCGCCATTGCTTATCTGGGAAGCAAAGGCGGCGCCTCAACAATCACGCAACAGCTTGCCAAACAGCTATTTCACGGAACAAAAGCACGCGGATTGGAACGCTATACCCAAAAAATTAAGGAGTGGGTCATCTCTACCCGATTGGAAACCCAATACACCAAAGAAGAAATCTTAACGATGTACTTCAACATCTATGATTTTGGTTACCAAGCTGATGGCATACGTTCGGCAGCCCGTATTTACTTCGATAAAGAACCACAGGATTTGTCAGTTGAAGAAAGCGCCGTACTGGTGGGAATGTTCAAAAATTCATCACTTTACAACCCCGTTCGCAATCCTCAGGGCGTTACCAACCGCCGAAACGTGGTGCTGGCACAAATGGCAAAAAACAACTATATCTCACAAAAAGTAAAAGATTCATTACAGCAAATTCCGCTGAAAATCAACTTCACACCCGAAAGCCATAACGAAGGCATCGCCACTTATTTCAGAGAATATTTACGCTCTTATATGAAGGAATGGATTGAAAAAAATCCGAAACCCGACGGCAGCAAACACAATCTTTATTTAGACGGAATGAAAGTGTACACGACCATTGATTCAAAAATGCAAACCTATGCCGAAATCGCTGTACGTGAGCATATGCAACGCCTTCAAAAAGCCTTTGATGCCGAAAATAATCCCAAAAAGAATAAAACTTTTCCGTTTTTGGAAGTTTCAAAAGATGAGTATGCCTCACTCATTGAGCGGGCTATGAAAAATTCGCAGCGCTGGCGGAAAATGAAAGCATCGGGGCATTCCGAAAAAGAAATCAGGGAATCATTCACAAAAGAAACTGAAATGCGCATCTTTTCGTGGGCAGGTGAAAAAGACACCGTTATGACTCCGCGCGATTCCATCTTGTATTACAAAGCCTTTTTACGCACCGGAATGATGTCAATGGAACCACAAACCGGACACATAAAAGCCTGGGTAGGAGGCATTAATTACAAACACTTTCAGTATGACCAAGTAATTCAAGGTGCGCGCCAAACAGGTTCGACCTTCAAGCCTTTCGTCTACGCAACCGCCATCGACCAATTGCATTATTCGCCCTGCTATGAACTTCCTGATATTCAAACCTGCATTGAAGCCGAAAAATACGGAAACGCAACAGCTTGGTGCCCCAAAAACTCAAACGGAAGTTTCTCCGGAAAATCAATGTCACTAAAATATGCCTTGGCAAACTCGGTGAACTCCATCACGGTGAATTTAATGGATAAAGTAGGTCCGGTTCCCGTTATCAATATGGTTCGCAATTTAGGCATTACTTCCCAAATTCCCGAAGTGCCGTCTATCGCACTGGGAACTTCTGACGTAACGGTTTACGAAATGGTTGGCGCTTACAGCACTTTTGCCAACGAAGGCGTGTACGTCAAACCCACTTTGGTAACGCGCATTGAGGACAAAAACGGAACCGTTTTGTTTGAAAACACACCCGAAACGCACGATGTGGTCAGTGCCGACGTGGCTCGCGCCGTGGTGAACCTGATGGAAGGCGTAACCCAATACGGCTCGGGTGCAAGGCTCAGAACCAAAGGCGCTGATTCATATAACAGCCTGTATAAAAATGTAATGACAGGATATCCGTATGCCTTCACCAACCCCATTGCAGGCAAAACAGGAACCACGCAAAACAACAGCGACGGTTGGTTTATGGCAATGGTACCGAACTTGGTAACAGGCGTTTGGGTAGGCGGTGAAGACCGTTCGGTGCATTTCAGAGGAACTGCCTACGGGCAAGGAGCTACAATGGCACTTCCCATTTGGGGATATTATATGAAGAAATGTTACGAAGATAAAGACCTAAACGTTTCAAAATCACCTTTCCCCGCTCCTGAAAATATGGAAATCATCACGGATTGCTCAAAAGAACAGGCAAGCAACTCGGGAGACGATTTCGGTCAGATTGATTTTTAGGTACGAAACAAACATAAACAAAGGGCATTGAATTAATTTCCAAAATTCAATGCCCTTTCTTTTTACAGGAAATAGTTATATAACCTATCTGTTTTTACCTAAAATTCTGCTTCAAATAAGGGAATTAATACAACAATCTGTCTTAAATTGGCTATATTTCTCTCAAAAAATTGATATAAAATAATAAAATACCCTTCCGAACACTATTAAATACCTTAATGAACACTATTTAATACCTTAATGAACCCTATTATAGTCAGTTCGTTTTGATGTGAGGAGGGAAGAATTAACAATCTTTTTGGGTTAGCTATAAAAATTCAAAACGCACCATTCCGTCCGAATCAATTTTGGTGAGTTTTACTTTGTGAAGCGTATTGACCAACGCCGGATTCCAAGGGGTTTTTACCTTGATATAATTTTCAGTAAATCCGTGAATGTATCCCTGTTTGTTTTCGCTCTCAAAAAGAACGGTACGTTCAGTCCCTAACTGACTCTGATAGAAAGCATTTCGTTTTTTGGCAGAAAGCCCTCTGAGCATTTTACTGCGTTTGGCACGAACGGCATCGGGCACGACGCCCTCCATCAACACGGCTTCGGTATTGTCGCGTTCCGAATAGGTAAACACGTGTAAATAAGATACATCAAGCTCGCTTAAAAAATGATACGTTTCCAAAAAATGAGCATCTGTTTCACCGGGGAACCCAACAATTACATCGGCACCGATACAGGCGTGCGGCATTGTTTCCTTAATTTTTTGCACCCGACTTTGATACAATTCACGCAAGTAACGACGTTTCATTTTCTTTAATATATCGTTGCTTCCGCTTTGCAAAGGAACGTGAAAATGAGGCACAAACGCTTTACTTTTTGCCACAAAATCAATGGTTTCATCTTTGAGCAGATTGGGTTCTATTGACGAAATTCGCAAGCGCTCGATGCCTTGCACCGTATCCAACGCCTGCACCAATTCCAAAAAAGTATGGTCGTGTTTTTTATTTCCGAACTCACCTTTGCCATAATCACCTATGTTTACGCCCGTTAGCACAATTTCTTTGATGCCTTGTTCTGAAATTTTTTGGGCATTTTTCAACACATTGGCTATGGTGTCACTGCGTGAAATTCCTCGTGCCATCGGGATGGTGCAGTAAGTGCATTTATAATCGCAACCGTCTTGTACCTTTAAAAAAGCACGGGTTCTGTCACCGATGGAATAACTCCCGACGTAAAAATCAGTTTCCGAAATTTCACACGAATGCACTTGCCCTTCGTTGTTTTTCGTTAAATCATCAATGTATTGGGTGATGTCAAACTTCTCTTTTGCCCCCAAAACCAAATCAACCCCATCAACGGCAGCCAATTCTTCGGGTTTAAGTTGTGCATAACAACCCACAGCCGCCACAAATGCTTTTTCATTTGTTTTCAATGCTTTACGCACAATTTGCTTAAATTGCTTATCGGCATTTTCAGTTACGGAACAGGTGTTGATTACGTATATATCGGCAACTTCCTCAAAATCAACACGCAAAAAGCCTTCATTTTCAAAACTTCGGGCAATGGTTGAAGTTTCAGAAAAATTCAGCTTGCAGCCCAATGTGTAAAAAGCCACCTTTTTTTTATCTTCTGACAAAATCATTTCGTTTTATCTTATTTTTTCAAGGCGACAAAGATACGTTTTTTTCAATTCATCAAAACATTAATTTTCAATATATTTATATGTATCACTGACATAAAACAAGTTAGCTTGTAGTCTTACCTATCAAAATTAGTACATCGGCATTCCAATTTACTATCGAGCCTTATGTTAAAAAAACATCTAATTTATAATTGTTCTAAAACAGAAGTCCGTCAAAGTCAAAAAAAATAAATACCTTTGCCCCCCGAAAAATCAGTTTGAAAGATGAGAACCAAATCGATAAAGAAAAACGTTATCAACGTAGTTACGCTGGGTTGTTCCAAAAACGTGTATGACAGTGAGGTTTTGATGGGGCAACTCAAAGCAGGCGGTAAAGAAGTTGTTCACGAAAAAGAAGGTAACATTGTGGTTATCAACACTTGCGGTTTTATCAACAATGCCAAAGAAGAAAGCATCAACACCATTTTGGATTATGTGCAACGCAAAGAAGAAGGGCTTGTGGATAAAGTATACGTAATGGGCTGTTTGAGTGAGCGTTACAAACCCGATTTGGAAAAAGAAATCCCCGATGTGGACCAATATTTCGGAACTACGGAACTACCCACTTTGCTAAAAGTTTTGGGAGCCGATTACAAACACGAGCTTATCGGTGAGCGACTTACCACAACGCCAAAGAATTACGCCTATCTGAAAATTGCCGAAGGTTGCGACCGCCCGTGCAGCTTTTGTGCCATTCCGCTAATGCGTGGAAGCCACCGAAGTACGCCCATTGAAGATTTGGTTACCGAAGCCGAAAAACTCGCTGCCAAAGGAGTTAAAGAGCTGATTCTCATCGCACAAGACTTAACCTATTATGGATTAGACCTTTATAAAGAACGAAAACTTGCCGATTTGTTGCGGGCTTTGGTAAAAGTGGATGGCATTGAGTGGATTCGCCTGCATTACGCCTTCCCGACGGGCTTCCCGATGGACGTTATCGAAGTGATGAAGCAAGAGCCGAAAATCTGTAATTATTTGGATATTCCGTTGCAACACATTTCCGATTCCATTTTGAAAAGTATGCGACGCGGTACGACCAAAGAAAAAACAACAAAATTACTAAACGAATTCAAGCAAAAACTTCCCGAAATGGCTATCCGCACCACATTAATTGTAGGATATCCGGGGGAAACCGAAGAAGATTTCAATACGCTCAAAGAATTTGTAAAAGAAATGCGTTTCGACCGATTGGGGTGCTTCACGTATAGTCACGAAGAAAACACGCACGCCTACAACTTGGTTGATGATGTTCCCGAACAGGTTAAAATACAGCGAGCCAACGAGATAATGGAAATTCAATCGCAAATTTCGTGGGAACTCAATCAGCAGAAAATCGGGAAAACCTTCCGTTGCCTTATCGACCGAAAAGAAGGAAATTATTTCATCGGGCGTACCGAATATGATTCCCCCGACGTGGATAACGAAGTGCTAATCGACGCCAAAAAACACTACGTTAAAACAGGCGAATTTATTAACGTAAAAGTCATTGAAGCAGCCGATTACGACCTTTATGCCGAACCGATATAAAAAATTAAACCAAAACATACCCGATTTTTCAATTTAAAGTATTACTTTTGTGAAATTCAGTTTGCAAAACTCATAAGAATATGGAATTACAAGGACGTATAAAACACATTTCTGCCATCCAAACCTTTGGGGCGAATGGCTTTCAAAAGCGAGAGGTTGTCATCACCACTGAGGAACAATACCCACAGTTCATTATCTTTGAATTTACCCAAGATAAATGTGCCTTGCTTGATACTTTCCGCATTGGGCAATTGGTAAAAATAAGCTTTAATGTACGTGGAAGAGAGTGGATTAACCCACAGGGAGAGGCTAAGTACTTCAACTCGTTACAAGGATGGCGCATTGAGGACTTGGAAGCCCAGTACCAGCAACAACCGCAAGGCTTCCAACAGTACCCGCCACAGCAAATGATGCCTCCGCAGCAGTTTCAACAGGGCTACCCGCCACAGCAGCCCTATCAGCAACCTTATCCGCCACAGCAAGCCTACCAACAGGCACCACCTCCGGCGGGCGGTTTCCAAACTACGCAACAAACAAATAACGAAGATTTTGACGATTTACCATTCTAAGGTTGATTTATTTAGAAGATAAAACCCCTTTTCCTTCTCCTGAGCTTGCCTCGGCAGAAGGAATTGTGGCATATAACTTTACGTTGACCACTGAAAGGTTGCTCGAAGCCTATCACAAGGGCATTTTCCCGTGGTATAACGAAGATGACCCCATCTTGTGGTGGTCACCCGACCCGCGCTTTGTACTGTTCCCTCAGAAGCTACACATATCTAAACATATGCGAAGGATGTTCCGTAAGAAACCCTACCAAGTTACGTACAACCAATGCTTTGAGGAAGTGATTACAAACTGCGCCCGCATCACTCGGAAAGACCAAGACGGCACGTGGATACACCCCGAAATGATGCAAAAGTATGCCGAACTACATCAAATGGGGTACGCCCAATCGGTTGAAGTTTGGAAAGAAGGTACACTCGTAGGTGGTTTGTACGGTATAAAGGTAGGCAACCTATTTTGCGGAGAGAGTATGTTTAGCAAAGAAAATAACGCTTCACAATACGGATTCATCTCTTTTGTGCAAGAAAACCCGCAACTTGAGCTTATCGACTGCCAAGTGCATAGCGATTATCTCGAAAAACTGGGTGCTGAACACATCCCGAGGCGTGATTTCTTGGCTATCGTAAATAACAACACAAGCCCCTACCCTATCAATCCATAAAATAACGATTCAAAAATGGGCTAACAACCCAACAAAGGTAGGTTCATAAAAATTAGAATCAAATTTCAGGAAGTCAAAGTATCGTTCCGAAAGGACACAAGAGCAATTTCAGCCTATACAAAGTTAGCTTCCTAAATAATACAAGCGTAATTCAAAGGCACTGAAAAAGCAAATGCCAACTTATGAACAGAACTTTAACCCTTAAAAAGGCATCAAAACAAACATCCGACGATCGTTTCAAAACGCTAAAAGCAGGGTAATTACACAACCAACACCGGCTACAAAGCTCTTAAGCATCGAAAACAATAAATACAAAGGTTATTTACAATGCGTTTTTGTTATCTTTGCGCCACTTTTTATAAACATAACAAACATTTAAACACAATAAAATGCTTGACAGACTAAATATCGTAAAACAAAAGTTTGATGAAGTATCCGACCTTATCATTCAACCGGACATCATTGCCGACCAAAAGCGGTACATTCAGCTAAATAAAGAGTACAAAGAACTAAAAGAACTCATTGACAAGCGGGAAGAGTACATCATCATCACCGGAAACATCAGTGAAGCCGAAGAAATCATAGCCAGCGAGTCTGACCCCGAAATGGTAGAAATGGCAAAAATGCAACTCGAAGAAGCCAAAGAAAAGCTACCAAAGCTCGAAGAAGACATCCGATTTATGCTCATACCCAAAGACCCCGAAGATGCCAAGAACGCCGTGATGGAAATCCGTGCCGGCACAGGGGGCGACGAGGCGTCAATCTTTGCCGGCGACCTTTACCGAATGTACACCAAGTACTGCCAATCAAAAGGTTGGAACACTTCAGTGATGGATTTTAACGAAGGAACTTCGGGTGGGTACAAAGAAATCATCTTTGAGGTTACCGGAGATAACGTCTATGGCACGTTGAAGTTCGAAGCAGGCGTTCACAGGGTGCAGCGGGTACCGCAGACCGAGACCCAAGGGCGGGTGCACACCTCGGCGGCGACCGTGATGGTACTCCCCGAAGCCGAAGAATTTGACGTGGAACTGGATATGGCAGACGTTAAAATCATCAGAACGACCTCCACAGGTCCCGGAGGGCAGTCCGTGAACACCACATATTCAGCTATACAGTTGCAGCACATACCTACGGGCATCGAGGTTCGCTGTCAGGACGAAAAGTCACAACACAAAAACCTTGATAAAGCTCTGAAAGTGCTTCGTTCACGACTCTACGAAATGGAATTAGCCAAAAAAATGGAAGCCGACTCCGCGCTTCGTAAGAGTATGGTTTCAAGCGGTGACCGCAGTGCCAAGATTCGCACCTATAATTATCCGCAAGGGCGCGTTACCGACCATCGTATCGGGCTTACATTATACGATTTGCAGAATGTTATCAATGGCGACGTACAGCGCTTGATTGACGAACTGCAACTCGCCGAAAACACCGAGAAGCTCAAAGAAAGTGATGTTTTCTAATATCTCATATTCCACTTAAAAGAACCCGCTTGCAATAACCTTGCAAGCGGGCTTTTTATATCTAAAAATACATTCATAATAGTTAGTCACCTAAGCCAATATAGACAAAGTCACATTCCTAAATATTCAGAAAGCACTTTTAAGTACCCAAAGTTATATTCCTAAGTTATATCTTTCAAACTTTACTAACAAAAAGTATCCTTCCTAAGAATAAGGAAACTACATTAAGGCAGTTTAGTATTCCTTCCTAAAAGATAGGAATAATATTTTAACAACTCACAGGTATATTTAGAAGTTATATCGAACTACATTTAAGCACTTAAAGCCTAATTAGGTTACTTTTAAAAGCATATTCCCCATCACAAAACACCTCAAATGTTAATCTTTCGTTAAACTTATTGCTATTATAAAACTATTTTTGTACGTTTGTCATCTAAAAATAACCCAAAAAAAGTGTTCTTATGAAAAATATCTTAAACATCAAGTCTATCACATTAGACTCTCTAAACAATTTGGAGTATGCTCAGTTTGTTGAAACCTTACTTGGTTTGATTAAGGAAACTACCCCTGAGGCTATCAATGTAGAGGAAAGTGTTATCACTTCAATGAAAGGCTTCCTCAATGACCTTACCGAAGCTACGAAACAGACACGTTTTAGTACCGAAACCCCCAAGATTGCCGATTATGACAAAGAACGAAGCAAGTACATTGTGTACCTAATGTCCGTTCTTCGTGTTGAACGCAACAACATCGACCCGAAACGTAAGGAAGCTGCCGATATCTTATACATAAACCTAAAAAACTATATTGGGATTCAAAGCATCCCTACCCGCCAGAAAACAAATGCCATTACCGGCTTGCTTATCGACATCCGTAAGCCTAATCTGGCGCCTTACGCAAGCATCATCGGCTTTGAAAAGACTATCGAGGCACTTGAAGAAGCCAATAAAAACTACCAAAAGCACGTTTCTGGAAGACGGGAAGACAAGCTTACCAATGCCTTAATTAACACCAATAAAGTACGGCGTGAAGCCAATGCACTCTATAAGTACATCAGTAAGTGTGCATACGCCACTTACCTGCTACAACAGTCTGCCGAGAGTAAAAAATTCATCGATTTACTCAACGGATTGATTGCCGAGACGATTTCTGCAAATAAACAACGCTTAGCTCAGGCTAATAGCAACAAATCCATAAGCAGTTCAGCAGATATTGAGGGTAGTAACGAAATGACCGAGAGCAATTAAGTAAGCACTAAACCAGTAGATTGTATTATTATGACCATTTCAAAACTAATTGAAGTCATTCGCCGAAAGAAATCGTTTTTATGTGTGGGACTTGATGTGGATTTGCAAAAAATTCCGAAGCACCTTTTAGATGCCGATTGCCCTATCTTTGCCTTTAACAAAGCCATTATCGATGCCACCGCACCCTACTGCGTGGCTTACAAACCCAATACAGCATTCTATGAAGCCTACGGAATAAAAGGCTGGACAGCACTTGACCGTACCGTAAGGTATATTAAGGAAACTTATCCGGATATGTTCACCATAGCCGATGCTAAGCGGGGTGATATCGGAAATACGTCTTCAATGTATGCAAAAGCCTTTTTTGAAGATATGAATTTTGACAGCGTTACGGTTGCGCCCTATATGGGGAAAGACTCGGTGGAACCTTTTCTGTCGTTTGCTGATAAAGTAACCATACTGCTGGCACTTACCTCTAATGAAGGGGCTTTTGATTTCCAAACGAAGCTAATTCAGGAAGGTCAAAGGGAGCTTTACAAAGAGGTATTGACCACTTCACAGGGGTGGAAGAATGCTCAAAACCTGATGTATGTGGTAGGTGCTACCAAGGCAAGCTATCTGCAAGCAGTTCGGAAAATAATTCCGAAGCATTTTTTGCTTGTTCCGGGTGTTGGCGCACAGGGCGGTAGCCTTGATGAGGTATGCAAATACGGCATCAATGAGGATATCGGACTACTGATAAACTCCTCTCGTGGCATACTTTTTGCATCTTCGGGTAGTGATTTTGCTGAAAAAGCGGCAGCGGAGGCTTATAAATTGCAGTCACAGATGGAAAAGTGGGTCAGATAAAGGTAACTTCGGCTTCTTAAAGGAAGGTTATTTGTTTCACAAACTTTTCTTAAAAGGGCTGAAAGCCGGTTATTTTTCGTACCTTTGCGCACTTTTTCCACACGAAGGAAAATAGCGATTTCCCTACTTGGGAATTCCGACACGCAAAAGCAGGATAATAAAGATTACTTAAATATAAAACAAATGAGAAAAAATGCAATCTGGGCACTCTGTGCCTTACTTCTGGCTGTCGTAGCCTGTTCAACCAAAGAGAAAGATGCACCTATTGTTATTGAAAAGATATCAATTATTGAACTTTCAGAGAAATCACCCGTTACAATGCTTGAAGGCGAAAGCAAAGAAGTTACGGTTAGCGGGCAATATGTTGAGAAGATTGAAGTTACAACATCCGATTCGAATATTGTTACGGTAAGTACCAAAGATAAAGTTTTCACTATCAATGCCAAAGCAGCCGGTACGGCAACCGTTACAGTTACTTCCGGAAAGGCTACAAAGGCTTTGAGTGTGTCGGTAAACCCTAAAAACCAAGAGGAAGAGCTACCCGTCATTGAACTTTCAGAGAAATCGCCCGTTACAATGCTTGAAGGCGAAAACAAACAAGTTACTGTCAGTGGTGAAAAAGTTACCAAGTTTGAAGTTACATCATCAGATACGAACATCGTTACGGTAAGTACCCAAGACAACGTTTTCACTATCAATGCCAAAGCAGCCGGTACGGCAACCGTTACAGTTACTTCCGGAAAGGCTACAAAGGCTTTGGGCGTGGCGGTAAGCCCTAAAAACGTATTGGTAAACCGTATTGAGTTTGGTTCACAAGTGAAATATCCTATCGGGAAAGGTGCCAAGTTGGAGTACACAATCCACCCTGAGAATGCCACAAACAAGCAACTAACGTGGACATCTGATAATCCAAGTGTTGTAAGGGTAGATAATGACGGAAATATCCACGTTTCAAACGTTGCGAACGGTAAGGCTACCATCACGGCAAAGGCTACCGACGGCAGTGAGGTATCGGCACAAGTAACCATTTGGGCAGTAAACCCCGTGCAGTCTATACAAATCATATTCGGAGATAGTTTCAAAACGGAAGTAGGTCATAAAGGAAAGCTCAATGCAGATGTTACAGGGGCTAACCCGCAGTTCGGAGCTAGTGATAACACACTTTCGTGGCGTTCAAGCAACCCTTCGGTTGTTAAAATTGATAAATCAGGTAACTATGAAGTACTGCAAGAAGGTGAAGCAACCATCACTGCCACTGCTAATGATGGCTTCGGAGCGGAAAGCAGCATCAACATCAAGGCTATTAAGCTGGTTACCAAACTAAAAATTAACAATCTCGATAACAACGGAGAACTTTCCATAAAGAAAAATACGTCACTTCAATTGGAGGTAACTACTTTCAACGGAGATAAACTGGTTGAAACAATACGTAATGGTAAGTCACAAAGCCCGTATGTAACTATCAGATTTAGTTTAAGGGATGAAAAACCAAGTAATTTGGCAGAAGTACGTGACGGAGTATTAAAAGCAACCCGTACAGGCACGTTTACCCTACGCGCAAGCTACTCCAACAGCTTGGAGAATGAAAATCCAACTGAATGTAGCATCAAAGTAACCGTAACGGACTAAGCTACAAAGACACAAAGCTACTTCTTAAAACATAAAATATCCCTTATCAGGCTGTAAAAGGTTGATAAGGGATATTTAATTTAGGTATTTTATCCGGTTTAGGCATAGAAGCGAAGTCTCCGGCTGTTTCTTCACACTCCCGAAACGGTTTTTTAAAACCTTGGGAAACTAACCTCCGGTATAGGTAACGAAGTTTCGGGGCGTTTCATAGACCACTACCTCGAGTTGCAGGTGGTTTGGCAAGTGTCGGCGCAGTCTGTTCCATATCACCACGGCTATGTTCTCGGCTGTTGGGTTAAGTGTTTTGAACTCGGCAACCTCCAAGTTTAGGTTTTTATGGTCGAATGGCTTTTCGATATGCTCGGCAATGAGGTCTTTCAAGCGTTTCATATCCATCACGAAGCCTGTCTCGGGGTCAATGGTTCCTTCCACCGATATGATGAGTTCATAGTTATGCCCGTGATAATGCGGATTGGCACACAACCCAAATATGTTTTGGTTTTCCCGCTCGCTCCATTGAGGATTGTACAGCCTATGGGCGGCGTTGAAATGGGCTACTCGGCTGACCTTTGCCCTGTTCGCTTTGTTCTCGGGGGTTACTTCTTCCATCGGAAAGGTTGGTTCTTAAAATTTGGTTTCTAATTTGATATAGTCCAAAAACTCCTTCCGAAGGGCTAATTCTTTAAATCGACCGCCAAACTCGGCAGTAACGGTACTGCTTTCGATATCTTTGATACCGCGAGAGTTCACGCAGAGGTGTTTAGCGTCAATTACGCACGCCACATCCTCGGTTCCGAGGGCTTGCTGCATCTCTTGCACGATTTGCAAGGTTAGTCGCTCTTGCACCTGCGGTCGTTTGGCATAGTACTCAACGATGCGGTTCATCTTCGAGAGCCCGATTACCTTACCGTTAGAGATGTACCCGACGTGCGCTCTCCCGATTATGGGCAACAAATGGTGCTCACAGGTGGAATACACCACGATATTCTTCTCCACTAACATCTCTCCGTAACGGTAACTATTGTCAAAAGTGGAAGCCGAAGGTCGGCGGTTGGGGTGCAAACCTGCAAATATTTCCTCAACGAACATCTTCGCCACGCGTTTAGGCGTTCCTTTGAGGCTGTCGTCGGTTAGGTCTAAGCCCAACGTGAGCATAATCTGGCGCACGTGGCTCTCTATCTCAACTATTTTTTGTGCGTCCGGCTTGTCAAAAGCATCGGGGCGCAAGGGTGTTTTGGCAGATGTTGTGGCGTGATTGTCACCAAAGATGTCATCATCGTCTAATATTCGTTTGTCAATCATCTTCTTAAAGTCTTACTATTATTGTTTTATATTAAAAGTGGGCAAAGATAAGGCTTTAATTTGAAACCTTGCATAAGGAAAAGTACTTTTTATTGATAGTTACATACGAAAAACTTATGCAAAAGGTAAGCGCCTACAATTACAGGGGCTTATTCCGTTAATTAATAGGCACTTAATTTCATTACGATTTGTTATTTCATCGGAAGGAAGCCAAGCAAGCGATTGTTTTTCATCAACTGACACGCTCTAAAAGGCATCGGACTACGCTCCCAAAGGGGATTTCTTCCCGAAAAGGCTATTAAGCCGATTTACAATTAGCGATACCGCACCATCACCGGTTACGTTACACGCCGTTCCAAAGCTGTCCATCGCAATGTAAAGGGCTATCATTAAAGCTTGTTGTTGCGTATCAAACCCCAACATTGATTGCAAAAGCCCCAAAGCAGCCATAATCGCTCCACCCGGAACGCCCGGTGCCGCTACCATCATAATGCCCATCATCATAATAAGTCCCGAAAAAGACGCAAAATCAACGGTTTGCCCATTCATCAGCATTAAAGCCATTGCACAGGCAGTAATTTTCATCGTGCTTCCCGATAGGTGAATCGTTGCACAAAGCGGCACAACAAAACCTGCAATTCGTTCAGGCACCCCCAATTTGATAACTTGTTGCAACGTAACGGGAATTGTAGCCGCCGATGATTGTGTTCCGAGAGCCGTAGCATAGGCAGGCAACATCGTCATAAGTGATTTTATCGGATTTTTGCCCGAAATCAATCCCGCCAAAATAAATTGCAGAATAAGCAAGGCAAAGTGCATCACAAAAATAACACCGATAATCTTAAAGAAAACATCAATTACCGAAGCTACTTTTCCGCCATAGGCAATCTCAGAGAAAATACTCATAATGTAAAAAGGAAGCAACGGAATAATCACTTTTTCAATTACTTGCGTAATGATATCTCTGAAATCTTTCAGAACTTCGCCCAAAGTGGAATTACTTTTCAACGAAAGACCGATACCTACCATAAAAGCCAACACCAAAGCACTCATTACATCAAGAATCGGCGGAATATTGATGGTAAAAAATGCCTCCAATGCCCGCTCACTCACTTCTGTGGAAGCCACGCTATGGTCGCCAAGCAAGGCAGGAAAAATGGCACTGCCCACAAAATAGGTTGAAAACCCTGAAAAAAGCGTAAATGAATACGCAATCACAACCGTTGCAAAAAGCAATTTTCCTGCGTTTTTACCCAATTCGGCAATGGCAGGCATCACAAGCCCCATAATGATGAGCGGAATTGAAAAACCGAGAAAACTTCCAAATAACTTATTGAAAGTCATAAAAATACGGTTCAGCCACAGCGGAGCGTAAAGCCCTACGGCAATCCCGATTAAAATGGCTATAAAAACCCTGAATAAAAGATTGTTAAGTAATTTCATATTGTTTGTTTTTATGGTTAAAATATATTCATTTTTAGGTGTTTACCATCGGATAATGGCACTTGCCCACGTAAATCCGCTACCAAAAGCAGCCAAAACAACCAAATCACCTTCTTTGATTTTTCCTTCGTAATAGGCTTCCGTTAAGGCAATGGGGATTGATGCCGCCGTGGTATTTCCGTATTTCATAATATTATTAAAAACCTGATTATCCGAAAGTCCGAATTTCTGTTGAATAAATTGCGAAATACGTAAATTTGCCTGATGCGGAATTAACATATCAATATCTTTTGGTGTTAATCCGTTGTTTTTTAATCCCTCTTGAATAACTTCGGAAAAGCGAACGACCGCATTTTTAAAAACGTGTTGCCCATTCATATAGGGGAAATAACTCACATCGTCGGGGTCGTTTTCGGCAACAATGTCTGTAACCCAGCGTTTTGCAATTCCCGGAGCGATAAGAGCGAGTTCTTCGGCGTGAAAACCTTCGCTGTGCAAATGGGTGGATAAAATTCCTTTTTCGGGATTGGTTTCCCGCGACACGATGGCCGCCCCCGCTCCGTCGCCAAAAATCACCGAAACATTACGCCCGCGTGTGGAAAAATCCAAACCGGGGGATTGGGTTTCCGAGCCGATAATCAAAATATTTTTGTACATTCCGGTTTTTATGTATTGGTCGGCAATGGAAAGAGCGTAAACAAATCCGGAACATTGGTTGCGAATGTCCAAAGCCCCAACGGTTTTCAAACCTAACTCTTTCTGTACCAGCACACCACAACCGGGAAAATAATAATCGGGGCTTAGCGTAGCGAAAATGATAAAATCAATATCGTCTTTGTCAATTCCCGCATTTTGAATGGCTTTCAAACTTGCCTTAACGCCCATACTGGTGGTGGTATCTTCGCCTTTAATGACGTGTCTACGTTGCTGAATTCCAGTACGTTCCTGAATCCATTCATCACTGGTGTCCATCAGTTTTGATAAATCGTCATTTGTAACTATATTATCAGGGACGTAAAATCCCAAGCCTTTAATTTTTGAATGATATGTCATAATCTGATTACAATTTTCTCCAAAGGTAAGGTTATTTTTTCTATTAGCAAAAAAAGAAAACGAAATCTTTTTATAAATCAAAAAAATAGTAAGATATTTGCACCTTAATTTTCGAGCTTATAGCAGCCAAACAATCACATAATTTTACGGATAGAAGAAAATGAAAAAAGCAATACAAAATATACTTTACGGACTGGGAGTTGCCTGTGTATCAGGATTTTTGATTAATGCAGTAGCAATCACCAATGAAGAAAACAACATTTTTGAAAGAGAAGATTTCTCGGACACAGCCGATGGAATTTATTCTAAAAATCAGGATATTGACCGCGTGAACGGATACAAAGTTCACGCAGTTGATTTACCAACCGAAATGGATTTTGCCGGTGAACGGGTTCCGCTGGAAATCCCTGATGTGTATGAGCGACTTGACAGGGAATTTTTGGTAAACACCTATTGGCAATCCAATGGTTTACTGCTAATTAAGCGGTCAAACAAATATTTTCCCATAATTGAACCGATTTTAAAACGCAACGGAATTCCGGACGATTTTAAATATTTAGCCTTGATTGAAAGTGGACTACTTGACGTGGTTTCGCCTTCGGGAGCCAGCGGTTTTTGGCAATTTATGAAGACAGCCGCCATTGAACACGGATTGGAAGTAAGTGCCACAGTTGATGAGCGTTATCACTTGGAAAAAGCTACCCAAGCGGCTTGTGATTACCTAAAAAAAGCCAAAGAAAGCACCGGAAGTTGGACGATGGCTGCCGCTGCCTACAACGCCGGAGTTGCCGGAATGACGCGTCAAACCACTGCACAGCAAACCAACAATTATTACGATTTATGGCTCAATTCCGAGACCTCACGCTATGTTTTCAGGATTTTGGCCGTGAAAGAAATTATGAAAAACCCCAAACAATACGGGTTTCACTTCGAGAAAAAACACCTGTACAACGAAGTGCCAACATACATCATAAAAGTGGACAGCAACATTGAAAACTTGGCTGATTTTGCCAAACAATACAACATCACGTACAAAGAACTCAAAATTCACAATTCGTGGTTGAGAGACCGAAAATTGGACAACAAATCCGGAAAAATATACTACATTAAAATTCCGAAGAAATAATTAAAAAAAAAACACCGGATTACACACAATACAATCAATAGTTCACAAACGGACGGCAACCTTAAAGCGTGTCAAGCACCTGATTGATATACGTTTTGATGCACTTTTCGGCTTTCCAGCCCAAGGCTTCGGTTTTTTCGGTAATCACATCGGAGGTCATTCGGTTTCCTTTTCGCTCGGGAAGCATCTCAATAGTGCCGCCAAACATTTGGGCAATTTCCAACACGGTGTACGTTTCTTTATTACCGATGCCATACTCATCGCCTTGCCCCTTTTCGCCCACGAGCAGCAATCCGTTTACGATATCGTCAATATGCGTAAAGTTACGTTGTTGCGTGCCGGGTGAAACTACGGTAAGCGCTTCGCCCCGACGCATTTTTTCGGCAAAAAGTGCAATGAGCGTGGCGTACTTTCCTTCCTTTATTTCACCTTGCCCGTATACGTTGTAAAAATAGACAATCGCGTAATTAAGCCCATACCAATCGCCGTAATTTTTAATAAGCTCGGTGTTTGATGATTTTGACCACGCATACGGACTTTGATTCCTGCCGATACCCCCATCGCCAAACTTGGTACTGCTTCCGGCATAAACCAACTTACAACGATGACGACGGCAAAATTCCAGCACCTTCGATGTCCCTATCTTATTAAAAAGCAAAACCTTATCGATATCATCAAAACTTTGTTCCACCCGCGAGTATTCGCCCAAATGAAAAATAAGGTCGGGGGCAAAATCAACCAATTCAAAAATATGCTCGGTGCTTCCTTCGATGTAATGCACGCCTTTTATGTGGTTTTCGCGGCTTCCGGTAAAATAATTATCCAACGAAAAAACCTGATTTTCGGGATTTTGAACCAATGCTTTACAAAGATTTGAACCCACAAAGCCCGCTCCGCCTGTTACCAATATTTTTTGCATCTGTTTTTGTTGTTTTCTGTTTGATTAATCGTGATTTTACTTGTTGTAACTTTCTGATTGCACGCCAATTTGAATGTACTCAAAACCCTTGTCGCGCAAATTGAAGGCGTTGTACTGATTTCGACCGTCAAAAATGACTTTCGCTTTGAGCAACTTAGCTATTTCATCAAAATCGGGCGAACGAAACTCTTTCCACTCGGTGAGTAACAACATCGCATCGGCTCCTTTTAGGGCTTCGTACTTACTTTCAAAATAGGTAACGTCCAGACCTTTAAGGTAAAACGTTTTTGCTTCGTGCGTGGCTTTGGGGTCATACGCCCGAATGCTTGCCCCGCGTTTAAGAAGTTCTTTTATAACATAAATGGAAGGCGCTTCACGCATATCGTCAGTTTCGGGTTTAAACGAAAGCCCCCAAACGGCAAAGGTTTTGCCCGAGAGGTCATCTCCGTACTTGTTTATAACCTTTTGGGCGATAACCCGCTTCTGCCGATGGTTTACGCTATCAACTGCCGTGATGAGTTGTGCGTCATAGCCCACTTCTTCCGAAAGTTTTTTCAACGCCAGCACATCTTTGGGGAAACACGAACCGCCATAACCGCAACCAGGATAAATAAAACTGTAACCGATACGCGTATCGGAACCTACCCCCAAACGCACTTTGTTCACGTCAGCCCCCACGCGCTCGCAAATATTGGCAATTTCGTTCATAAACGAAATTTTGGTGGCGAGCATCGCATTAGCGGCGTATTTGGTCATCTCCGCCGAGCGTATATCCATCGTAATGAAGCGTTCGTGTTGCATAAAAAACGATGTGTAAAGGCTTTTCATTTTATCCAAAGCGTATTGGCTGTCCGCACCGATAACCACGCGGTCGGGTTTCATAAAATCTTGAATGGCTTTGCCTTCCTTTAAAAATTCGGGATTGGAAACCACGTGAAATGCAAGCGGGCTGTTTCTTTTTAGAAGTATCCGGTTAATGACGGCTTTGACCTTGTCCACCGTACCCACGGGCACGGTCGATTTATTAACCACAATGAGATTGTTTTGCATCGCCTCACCGATGGATTGAGCAACCGAAAGCACGTACTGCAAATCTGCCGAACCATCATCACCCATCGGAGTACCTACGGCAATGAAAACCACTTCCACATCGGCAATGGCGGCGGCTAAATCCGTTGTAAAGAACAAATTTTTACTCGCCACGTTGCGCAAAACCATCGCTTCAAGTCCCGGTTCATAAATAGGGATTATCCCGCGTTTTAAATTTTCTATCTTTTCAGAATTAATATCCACACAAGTTACGTGATTGCCCACTTCGGCAAAGCAAGTGCCTGAAACCAACCCAACATAACCCGTTCCTATAACTGCTATTTTCATTTTTATTCACTATTACTAATGATGCAATACCGCCAAGCAGGCAGGCACACATCGGCAATTGTGCAAAGATACGTTTTTAATCGTAAAATAACCTCTGAAAATGCAATTTTCTTATGCTAAAAAAAATAATCAGCTAAAATGCGAAAAAATAAGATTATTTTCAATAATTTTGTAATCGTATTTAAATCCAAAAATAATATGCAACCAAAACTTCAAAAAACATTCGTTATTGCGGCAGCCGTACTGACCGCCGTTTTGCTCTATTTTTTGCTTCCGTATGAAGAAAAGGTCAATAAAGGATTGGCTATTTTAGCGTTTGTTGCCATACTTTGGCTTTCCGAAGCCATTCACATCACCATAACGGCTTTGCTCGTTCCGGTGCTTGCCATTCTCTTCGGGTTGGAACAGACCAAACCCGCCCTGCAAGCCTTCGCCAACCCCACCATATTCCTCTTCTTCGGCGGATTTGCCATCGCAACGGCATTGAGCGTCCAACGGTTAGACCAATACATCGCCAATCGGGTGATTACCTTGGCAAAAGGTAACTTTACCATCGCCATCTTCTTGTTATTTTCGGTAACCGCCCTGCTTTCAATGGGCATCAGCAACACGGCAACCACGGCAATGATGATTCCGCTTGCCATCGGCTTGTTAAAATCCATCGATTACAATACGCATAAGGGAACATACGCTTTTGTGATTCTGGGCATTGCGTATAGCGCCAACATCGGCGGAATGGGCACCCTTGTAGGTTCTCCGCCCAACGCCATCGTTGCTTCTCAATTGCATCTAAACTTTGCCGATTGGCTCAAATACGGCATTCCGGCAATGATAGGCTTAATGCCTTTGATGTTCCTGACGCTGTTTATCATCTTCAAACCCAAACTGAACATCAAAATTGATACGAAACAGAAAATCGAAAAACTAAACACCAAACAATACATCACCATAGCCATCTTCGTCACTACGGCACTCTGCTGGATTTTCGGGAGTTACATTAACGAAGCCTTTACGGGCATCTTACACATTGAAGCGATAAAAGAATTCGATTCGGTCGTGGCGATGATTGCCGCCGTGCTGATTTGCATCAGTGGGGTTGCCGACTGGAAACAAGTACAGGACAATACCGACTGGGGCGTGTTGATGCTCTTCGGCGGGGGACTCACCCTAAGCGCCATACTCAAAAACTCGGGCGCCGATAAGGCAATGGTCGATGCCATCGTGGTACTCATCGAGGGCAAACATTATTACCTAATCGGCATATTAGTCGCCACCTTTATTATTTTCCTCACCGAGTTCACCTCAAACACCGCCAGCGCCGCCTTGTTAGTCCCAATTTTCATATCGATAGCCGAGGCATTGAATATGAATCCGCTCGGGCTGTCATTAATCATCGGGCTCGGGGCTTCGTGTGCCTTTATGCTCCCCGTTGCCACCCCGCCAAATGCCATTGCCTACGGAACCGGAATGGTGAGCCAGCAAAGTATGGTGCGGACAGGCATACTGCTCAATGTTTTTAGCATATTGCTCATTGCAACCATCGCCTATTGGTTTTGGTTTTAGGAACAAAATGTTTTATTTAATAAACTATAAATGAAGAAAATACTCCTACTTTCCGACACACACGCTTATATGGACGAGCGCATCCTTGCTCACGCCGAAAAAGCTGATGAAGTGTGGCATTGCGGCGATTTCGGGTCGGTAGCAGTCATCGAAGAATTGCAAAAGATAAAACCCTTGCGGGGCGTGTACGGAAACATTGACGGGGCAGACATCCGCAGGCAATTTCCGGAAGTCAATCGCTTTGTATGTGAGCAAACCGAAGTGCTGATGTTGCACATCGGCGGTTATCCTAAGAAATATAGTCCGCTGGCAAAGAGTGAAATTCTGAAAAAAACACCCAAAATCTTTATTTCGGGTCATTCGCATATTTTAAAGGTGATGTACGACCCCGATTACAAGCTCCTGCACCTAAATCCGGGTGCGGTGGGCAAATACGGATGGCAAAAAGTGCGCACGATGTTGCAGTTTGAAATTGATGCTACCGAAATAAAGAACCTGCAAATCATCGAGTTTGAAAAATAATACTTCCTCTTGTATAAAAAACCTTTGGCAAAGTTTTGGAACTTTGCCAAAGGTAAAATGCAACGCAACATAAACAACAGGGAACACAACATAAAACAAAAAATGTCCGATTAGGACATTTTTTTTATACGCAAGAACGCTCAAAAAACCTTTGTCAAAGTTTGGAACTTTGACAAAGATAAAACACAACGCAACATAAACACTTGGAAACATAAAATAAACAACGGGGAACTCAACATCGACACCGCGCAACGCAAACTCAACACCGCGCAACGCAA
>NZ_JAUNKD010000018.1:6395-57294 GCF_030532915.1 Capnocytophaga sp. | reverse complement strand
CAAAGATATAAAAAATAGACAGATTATAATGGGTTAGCTATAGATGAATTTGTTTACAAGCTGAATCATCGATATTTTGGAGAGCATTTGTTTGACAGATTGGTTTTGGCGAATATTATCGCTTATAAATGATTAAGGATATATAATTTTTTTGTATCGCTATTTCAGGATAAGACAATCGGAAGAAAAAAGAAGATTATCTACTGAGATAATCTTCTTTTTTTGTATATGAAAAACTTATTAAAACGTAACCTCTGTTCGTTCTCCATTGTAAGCAATGGCATAAACACGAGTGTCAGCACCGAAGGAGCGTTTTATATCAAACGAATTTTTATTAGAAACGTAAATCAATTCATTGCCTTCATACACCTCGTAGGCAACTACATTCTGATAACCCGTAGTAGTCACTCGGCTACCGTTTTTAGTGGCATTTCCTTTCACTACTGGGGATTGATCTCTGAAATATGTCCAGTTGCTATCACAAATATATTCTATTTTATCCGTAATTTCAAGCAATTTTAAAGCCGTAATTTCGTTTTTAATTTGACCGGCATACGCATCTGTTACTATAAGATTTCTCCTATCATAATCGTGTATTTGTTTGTTTATCGGCACATAAAATCCCCATTTTTCAAAGAATGAAGTCAAATCAGTTCCTGTTAATTCGGAAATGATTTTGGTGAAATCTACCTGACACTTACCATCATTGATAGGATTTTGCACAGGAACTTCACGAACCTTATCGTATAATTTTACAGAAAACTCAGGGTCGTTTTTAGCTTTTGAAAAATACAAATTCAACTGCCAAAAAGGGACTAAATTACAGAATACGTCACCTATATCACCAAAGGCTTTTTTAGGAACAATCCCTATGTTGTAAGCCTTTTCGTAGCGGTTGTTGTATCCTCCTTCCCCTTGCATTGATTCGGTTTCCAAACGGGTAGGGATTTCCCAAGCGGTTTGAATATTCATTGAATTCATATTCACCGTGCATTCGGTCATACCAATCCACATAAAAGTAGGTTTTACCTGATGCGCGTGTCCAATTTCGTGGGCTGGACCCCAAATAGATGTTTGCGTTTTATCGGTTGCTGCACCCATTTTATCAGGATTACAAAGTGTTTCCATCGTGCCAACGTTATAAGAAGTACGGTAAGCTGTGCAATACATAAAACTGGTGTACATTACTTGGAAATAAGATCTATTAGGAAGTTCCTTATTTCTTTCTTTGGTAAGCCCCATAAATTTGTGAGTTTGTCCAAGAAGCTTATCAAACTGGTCGATAAGATCTTTTCCTCTTGAACCGGTATGGGTTTTGTAGCTTTCTACCGGAAAACAAAGATGCGCTTTTTCTCCAATTACGTCAAAATAAGTGTTGGTAGCAGCGTTGATTAAACGATTCCAATCAGCGGCATTGTGTTTAGTTTTATCGAAATAGCCGTTTACTTTGCCGGTGGCAAAATGCACTTTGATTTTTGGAGCATTTTGATAATCAGTAGTTTGGTATTGCAAGTAAATCAATCCGGATTTTCCAGCTTTGAATTTATTAACACCTTCATACAGCGGATGATACGAAGCTTCGTTAAAGCCATCACCACCGGGTTTATTTAAATTTTGTATTTTAATCTGGATTTGTCTGCCTTGTGTTGGCCCAACAAAAACGACCAAATCTTCGCCTTCGATAGCACTCATTCCTGTGGGGTTATCCAAATTACTGTACGAATACTGCATACGATATCTGTCGCGGTACTCATCTGGGTTGGGCCAAGCACGATATTCTTGAATACGGAATTCAGAGGGATATTGCCCCAATTTCATATATTGAGCTATGTCCTTATAGAATGGATTGCTAATATTTTGGATTTGCCCATCGGTGATGCCCGCTTTTAATTCAGAACAAGTTATGTCAGTAAAAATTGCCGAGGGGTCAAAATTTTCAGTATTTTTTCTGTAAAACTCAATTTCGGCAGCTGCGGCAAAGCCAGGCTCTTGATGACCTATTCCCGATTTGATTACCAATTTAAACGATTTGGCATTAGAGATTGGATTAAATGTAACACGAGTTACTTTTCCGTTACCTCGAAAGTCAAAATCTTTAATTTTTGTGTAATCAGCGCTACCTTCTGTTTTTACGTGTATTTCCACTTCTTTAAAATGTCCATTGGAACCTTCGGTACGTGGATAATACATCATATAATCGACATTTTGAGCGTTTTCTAACACATATTCGAGGGTAATTGGGAAGTAATTCGTTCCGGTATTAGTCCAATGCGAGTGATAGATTGTGGACATATCTCCATCAAACGATTTTTCAATATCTTCTCCTTGATGGGAAGAACTAGCTGAACCACTGGCTATTTTTAGTTTGATATCACCTTCAATGGCGGAAACATTATCATTTGTATATTGCCCTTTTTGTACGATTTGTATTGTTTTACTAATTACGGGATTTACTCCTTTGGAAAGCAACTCAATCTTTCCGTTTCTGTCCTTATCGCTTTCATTTTTAGCAATACTGAAAATATATTTTGTTGTATGCCCTGAAACTTCCTCACCTTTTTTGGTTATCCAATCAGGAAGTGTTATTTCATACGACACATTAGCTGTGATAATTATTGTAATATCATTGGCGATTTTCTCTACCTTGAAATTGTCTTTATCAATAGCTATATCAGGCGCTGCTCCTATTTGGGTGACTTTTACTTCTTTGGATAGTCCGCCGCCTTGAACAACAAATTTGGCACTCCGAGTGAGATCTTTATTTTCGGAAACACTCACCTTTATGCCATTACCTTCTTTTTTTACTTCCAACCACATTTCCGTAGGGGCAGTAACCGTCCAATTTTGAACATTGGTTTCTACAATCACCTTTCGTGAAGTAGCTTCTTTTCCAAAATTGACATTTTCAACTCGCAAAAAAGGTTCCTCTTGAACTTCTTTTTTACAATTTATTGCGGTAAATACTACCACAACAAAAAACATAATCATTTTAAGCAGCTGTTTTTTTTTCATACACTTTCTTTATTAAAAAAGACTTGCTATACGGTTAAAAAAGCATTAAAAAGATGTTTTGAAACGTTATAGCAAGTCTATCATTTACATATTTACTAAGTTGTTCTTAAAAGAAATATTGCTCAAACAAGAACATTAGTCTCCCTCGGCTGGGGCTTCCGGATCAGTAATCAATACGGGTTCATTAAACAAACTGAACTCTCCCATATCAAAAAAGCTCTTGTTTAGTGGGTCAGCATTTCTGCGAGCTAATGGTGTAAAACGCAGTTTTGAATATTTTGCATTCATCAAAATAGGATTTCCGTTGAATGTTCTACGTCTGTCATCTGCCGCTCTTGATGCCAAGTCATAAGTTTGAATACCTACTTCTACCCAAGTTTCTCCGTCGTTACTTGCCTCAACTTTCATTCGTTTAACATCTCCGCTACCGTTACCGTTATGTCTTGTTGAAATATTAAACTTAAAGCCCTGCAAAGATTCGGTTAAATTTATTTGAAAGTAATGTTGGGCATTAATTGGTGAGCCAGACCATTTTGTGTGGAAATATGTATAATTATTTCCATCAATCAAATTGGCGATATGACCTTCACTAGGCTCTTGTGCGTTGGTTTCCAACATATCGACACTCAAATTTACTTTAACAGCATCATCTCCTTCTGTCAGTTGATATGTGGCAGGAGCGGCACCGGAAGTTGCTTTGAAAGTATAAACTTGCCCCTCGGTACCGGTAGCACTTACAGGTTGAATTTTAAACTCATACTCTCCGTATTTTTTTCGAGTGTTAGGTATGATAATTTCATTACTGTAAATACTTGCCAAACGTAATACTTCTTTTTTAGTAAGTTTATCGAAGTAAGTGAATCTCAAATGTTCAAAGGTAACAGGTTCTTCCTTTTCCCAAGTGATTTTAATTTGTCCGGGCAGTTCTTCGGATTGTAAATTTTTAATTCCCGAAGGATTTATCTTTGGCTCATCTTTCTTACACGCAACCAGCGTTAAAGAAGCAACGAGCATAATAGTCAATAATGTATATAATCTTCTCATCACGATAATATATTAAAAATTAATAACCAGGATTTTGAACTAATTTTCTATTAACCTGAACTTCCCCTTGTGGAATTGGCAATAAATAGTGTGTAGGCGACTCAAACTTACGAATGATGGTTGATAACTCAGTTTCTTTTGAAAAAGCCTCAATTGAAGTAGCTTCAACATTCAATCCGCGAGGTAAAACATTGAAATAATGCCCTGCCAATTTCCAACGACGCATATCCCAGAAGTTTTGATTTTCTAAAAACAACTCTATTTGTCGTTCTTGACGAATAATTTCTCTCATTTTTGTTTGGTCAGGAACTACACTTATAGTAGCCCAAGCTGCATCTACGGTAGGAATGCCCGCACGTGTTCGTATAGGATCAATGTATCTTTTAGCCTCAGCCAAATCACCTGACTCTATACAAGCCTCTGCATACCCCAAATATAACTCTGTTAAACGAATTACAGGCCAAGGATAGTGTTGCAAGCCTGAATTGTTAGCGTTTTGGGTAAGTTTAGGCATTACACCTTTTTTTACCAAAAATCCCGAAGGAGAATAATTATTAACACGTCCTTTTTTACCACAATTATCGTTTTTCATAAACTGAGTCAAAATTTTGGCTTTATCAGTTCCTCTTTTAAAACGGTCTTGGTAAGCCTCTTTGTTTGCGTTATTGTCGGTTGCCGTTCCTTTGGTTTCGTAGTATCCGTTATGGAAAGAAATCCAAGCATAGTAACGAGGTTCTCTATCCATATTCATTTGAGATGTTTTTTGCCCCGGTTCGGCATAGGCTGTTCCCGCCGGAATATCTACCACATTGAAGCGTTCTGAATAAGAATATCCCAAGTTGGTGTCTTCCTGCAAAGGTAATCCATTTTTGGTGTAGAAACGATCTAACATTGTCAAAGTAGGTGCAACTCCATTCCAAGTGCGTCCTTCCCAGTGTGGGCGCGCTTTGTTTTGCAATTCATAAGGTCCCTCTTGACGTGTATCAGCCCAAATAGTTTCTTTACTAAATTTGTCAGTAATGTTAAAACGCAACACACGCTCTGTTGGGTTAGTAGGCTCTTGTTGTGAAGGGTCTGCCGTATCGGTTGTGGCGTACAAACGATATCCGTTTGCTTCTGCCAAATCAATAGCTTCTTTGTAAGCAATTTTTGCCTTTGTCCATTTATTAGCATCAAAATTTGTAGGAATCATTGATGCCCCGTCCAAATTTTTGAAACCTGCATAATCCGGATTTCCATTGAAAAGAGGAGAGGCCGCTAATAAATATAATCGGGCTTTCAAGGCTTTGGCTGCCACTGATGTTGCCAAACCAAAACTTGTTCCTTCTCTTCTGGCAGGTAATCTTCCTGCTGCATTGTCAAACAAGGCCGCTACCCACTCCACTGATTCGTCAAGCGGGGTTCTTCCTAAATATAACTCGGCAGGCGTGTCAATTTTAGGTTCTTCTTTTACCAAGATAATAGGTCCGTAACAACGAAGTTGCAAATAATGGAAATAAGCAATCAAAAAGTCAGCTTGTGCTCTATAATCTTCTTTTTTGCTTGGTTCCAAGTTAGGCACTTTATCTATATTATTCTTTAATATGTAACATTGCTTAATACCACCAAATAGCGTATTCCAATAAGAAATTACCGGATCAGAAGCTGTAAAGTTTCCTTTGGGAAATTTTGCAAAAGTTTCGTGTTCGAAAGCTGTAATTACCTCATCACCCGTGAAAGCATCAAGTGAACTTGGCACTCCCGCACGAGGATTGGGCATAAAAGAATAACAAGAGTATAAATACTGCTCTGCCGCACGCGCCGTTGCAAATGCTTGTTGTTCAGTAGCTGCTTCGTCAGGAACAACATCTAAAAAATTACACGAAGAGGTAACCGATAGCAATAATGCAGTTCCGAGTGTATATATTATTTTTTTCATACTAAATCTTATTTATTGTTAATTGTCATTTGGAAACCAAGGGTAAATACACGTTGGGTAGGATATTTAAGTCCGTTACCACCTCCTTGCTCCGGATCCCAAAGTTTGAAACTACTGAAAGTAAGTAGGTTAGAGCCCGTTACAAATAAACGCATATTTTTGTAGGTGTACCCTACCTCAACCGTTTTTAGTTTTAAGAAAGAGGCATCTCGCACCCAAAACGTTGAAGCCGTGGTATTATTTGCGTGGTCATCTTTTGTCAAACGAGGGTAAGCCGCATTTAAATTTTGGTTGTCAGGACTCCAATGTGAATCGGCTATCCACTGGAATATATTTCGAGAGTTGTTTGTTCCGAAAGGATGTAAATTACTCATCAATAACGAAGTATTTGCAGCCCCTTGGAAAAATATTCCTGCATCCCAACCCTTATAAGAAGCATTTATACCTAAACCATATATAATTTCAGGCGTTGTAGGATATCCTGTCCAAACACGGTCATTATCATCAATCTGTCCGTCAACTACGCCATCTTTGTTAGGAATGTCTCTATATTTCAGGTCACCGGCGGCTACGTTACTACTAATTTTCTGTTGTGCACGATTTTGTACTTCTGCTTGGTCGATGAATAATCCCTCGCTAATCAGCACCCCGTAATCAATTCCATTTTTGGTTATCCCCGGCATTCCTATACTGTGCCCAACTTTTGACAAATTAGGGTAATCAACAAATTTTAAATCCGTTTTTACGATGCGGTTGTGGGCATACGTAAAGGTTCCTTTTAATGACAAGTTGAAATCTTTTCCGATAGTTTTATCGTAATTAACTGATAGATCCACCCCTTGATTGATAACCTCTCCGGAGTTTGCATACACATCAGTTCCGTCAGAACCCAAATATTTAGCAATTGTTCCTCGTTTTTCAAATATATTACGACGATGTTCACGGAACATATCAAAATGAAAATCAAGGCTGTTCCATAATCTTAAATCGATACCAAAATTCAATTTTTCACCAACCTCCCAAGTAAGGTCATTGTTTTGAAAACGATTGTATTTAGGACCTTTTAGTTCATAATCTTGTTCAACTCCGGTTCTAAATTTTCTGTCATTAGAGCCTAAATCAATACTTGAAAGATAAAGGAAACGATTATTGGAAATTTGGTCATTACCTACTAGCCCCCAAGAGTTTCGTATTTTAAATACTTGAACAATATCTTTGAGTTCGGCAAAGAAAGGTTCTTCACTTAAATTATATCCAACGGCTACTGACGGGAAAAAACCCCAACGTTTACCCGGAGCAAAGTTTTCAGAACCATTGTATCCGGCATTTACCTCTATCATATATCGATTGTCATAAGCGTACGAAATTCGTCCTGCTATGGTCTGTTTACGCTTAGGCAAAGAGTTTACCAAAATTTTGAAAGAACTATCTGCGTGAATATTATTCAAATCATATTGTTCTTGGTTATATACTGCCATTGCATTGATTGCGTGAACTCCTCCGAAAGTACGTGCATAATCGAACATTCCTTGCAAATAAATTTTTCTATCTCCGGAAGTACCCGCTGATGAGGTTAATACTATGTTTTCAGGATTGGTTCCTACCAACCCCAAATCTAAATCATATTCTCCATTGGGTGTTAGCGTAAAACCATTTAGAAGATACATATTGTAAGGCGCTGTTCTGTAAACAGAAGATGATGACCAGTTTTTAAATGATGCCAAGGCGTTGAAACGCAATCCTTGTGTAAGGACATCTAACTTTTGGTCATACTCCAAATTGGCAATTACCGTGTTTTGGAAGTTATCTTTATATGAACTTACTAATTCAGCAATTGGGTTCTTTTTGACATATCGTTCACTATTCGTTCCCCATCTTACGTGTTCATCACCCTCTTTGGCAGGAAATTTGATAGGGTGATCTACCGAAGGTAGTTCAACAACCTTTCCGAATAGCTCATTAATGCTTATCTGTCCCTTATTTCCTGAATTAGTGATGGGACCTCGGTAATCGTGTAATTGAGCGTTTAAACGTAAGGAAATTTTACTGCTTTCTGTTAATCGGGCATTAATATTATTTTGGAAAGTATATTTTTTCAAACTAATATTATTATCAAATGAAAAATATTCTTTGCTCAATCCTTTAACCATTCCATCATCGTGAGTGGCATTGATACTCATAAAGTAATCTAATTTTTTACCTCCACCACGAATATTGAAGTTTACTCTTTGTCCGAAAGAGCGGTTTTTGAAAATTTCATCATACCAATTTACATTGGGATACACATACGGATTTAGGTTTTGTTCCGTTCCGCGTATTTGATCTTGTGTATATCGAAAAGCCCCCGAACTGAGATTATTTGCAGCTTCATTGTACAATCTCATATAGGTAGGTCCATCAGCCATTTTAGGAAGTGTGGTAGGTTGCGACATCGTTCCCTCTACACGGAAGTTTATAATCGGTTTATCTAAATTAGCTCCCGATTTCGTAGTAACAATCATTACTCCGTTAGCTCCTCTCGACCCATAGATAGCGGTTGCCGTAGCGTCTTTTAAAATGGTAAAACTATCAATTACCTCAGGAGCAAGGGCATTCAAATCACTCGCTGAAACCTGAACCCCGTCAACAATAATAAGTGGACTGGTTACACCACTCATTGTAGCAATACCACGTATGTAGAAATTAGCACCATCAGCGCCGGGTTGTCCTCCTCGTTGAAAAGCAATAACCCCTGCCATACGCCCAGCAAATCCGGTAGATAAATTAGCGGAAGGTACCTTTAAATCGGACGGGCTGATTGTTTGAATTGAGCCAACAATACTAGCTTTTTTCTGAATACCTCCATACCCTGTCACAACAACCTCTTCGATTTGACTGGCTTCTTCAATAAGAGATGTGTTGATAATCAGTGTTTTACCCCCCCCCGTAGTAACTATTTTTTTTGTTTGTGAGGTAAATCCTATTGAAGAAAATTCTAAAACATCGCCATTCTTGGCTTGTATTTCGTAATTGCCGTCAAAATCTGTTGCGACACCTTTGGAAGTGCCTTTAATTACGACACTAGCCCCTGGTAAAGGGACGCCTCCACCATCAGTTACAACTCCTTTGACAGATAATGTTTGTGCTACCATAGGACTCATTCCTAAAAACACAAAAATAAACTGTAGTAAAATTTTTATTCTCATATTTAAGTTTTGTTGGTTTTTCAAGTACAAAGTTACAGATTTTTTTGATATATACCGAATTGTTTCGAGATATATTTATTCATTATAAAGCTGATAGAAGATTAAAAATTTATTAAAACAGTTAAAATAAAAGTTTATCTTTTCTTTTTTAACAAAATAATTACGTATAAAATATAAAAATTTTAAATTAATTCATTTATTTGCCTTTACTTAATAATAATACAATTGGAAAAAAATTAACCACCATTTATTATTGTGGTTAATATAAATTCGGTTCTTGTTGTTTTAATCGCTTTGCTAGTAGTAAATGTTCTAATAAGCAAGTTTTAATTTAATATTTGAATACAATTTAGATTGTAACTATATGATTTTTGATGATAATATTGCAAGAACCATCCATTCATGACCCTTTTTTCTAAAATTTTAAATACAACTGCTTGTTTTTAGTGATTTGATAATCAGTTAAATGTGTGATGTTTGTGTTTATTTTGAATTGATAATTCACAATTAATTTTGCAAATTATTTTTTTTATTGTATCTTTGCGCCATTGGAGGCAATTTACAATAAGGATTATTCCGTTGTGAAAACATTTAAGGCGGGGCAACTCGCCTTTTTTTGTTGTACAAATTTACATTCCTCAAACTTCTCCACACAAAAAAACACCCCAAAAATCAACTTTTCAGGGTGTTTCTATAAAATTATTGCTTACTAATTCTGTGGTGGATTCATTTTAAACGATTCCATAAACTTGGTGGTGTAATTTCCTGCCAAATAATCGGGGTCGTCCATTAGTTGTAAGTGAAATGGAATGGTTGTTTTAACCCCCTCAACTACAAATTCTTCCAAAGCACGCTTCATTTTAGCGATGGCTTCCTCTCGGGTTTGTGCCGTAGTGATAAGTTTCGCTATCATTGAATCGTAGTTTGGCGGAATCACATAACCACTGTAAACGTGGGTGTCCAAGCGAACTCCGTGTCCGCCCGGTGCGTGAAGCGTTGCAATTTTTCCCGGTGAAGGACGAAAATCATTATAGGGGTCTTCTGCGTTGATTCTGCATTCTATTGAGTGAAGTTTCGGAAGATAATTTTTACCCGAAATCGGCACACCTGCGGCTACCAATATCTGTTCTCTAATTAAGTCATAATCAATAACTTGCTCTGTAATGGGGTGTTCTACTTGAATACGGGTATTCATCTCCATAAAATAGAAGTTTCGGTGTTTATCTACCAAAAACTCAACGGTTCCGGCGCCTTCGTAACCGATGAACTCAGCGGCTTTTACGGCAGCTTCTCCCATTCGTTTACGTAAATCTTCCGTCATAAAAGGCGAAGGCGTTTCTTCGGTTAATTTTTGATGACGACGCTGAATGGAGCAATCTCTTTCCGATAAGTGGCAGGCTTTCCCGTATTGGTCGCCAACAATCTGAATTTCAATATGTCGAGGTTCTTCAATGAGTTTTTCCATATACATACCGTCATTCCCGAAAGCGGCTCCGGCCTCTTGTTTGGCACTTTCAAGCGCTTTTTCAAGGTCTTCTTCCTTCCAAACGGCTCGCATTCCGCGTCCACCGCCACCGGCAGTAGCTTTGAGCATTACCGGATACCCCATTTCTTTGGCTACCTTTTTTGCGTGTGTTAGTGATTCTATAAGTCCGTCCGAGCCTGGTACGGTAGGCACTCCTGCGGCTTTCATAGTGGCTTTGGCAGTCGCTTTATCACCCATTTTTTCAATCATTTCAGGCGAAGCTCCGATAAATTTAATTCCGTGTTCGGCACAAATTTTTGAAAATTTAGCATTTTCGGATAAAAATCCGTATCCGGGGTGAATGGCATCGGCATTGGTAATTTCCGCTGCTGCGATGATATTTGGTATTTTAAGGTATGAATCTTTGCTTGCCGGAGGCCCGATACAAACCGCCTCATCGGCAAAACGGACGTGTAAACTATCGGCATCGGCAGTTGAGTAAACCGCTACGGACTTTATTCCCATTTCGCGACACGTGCGGATAATGCGCAAAGCAATCTCACCACGATTGGCTATCAATATTTTCTTAAACATAAATTTCTGTTAAATTATGAATAAAATTTTAAATTATGTAATTTGCTGAAATTACACTTTTTAGGACGGATCAACCAAGAAAAGAGGTTGGTCAAATTCTACCGGTGACGAGTCGTCCACCAAAACTTTAACAATTTTACCGGATACCTCCGATTCAATTTCATTGAAAAGTTTCATTGCTTCAACAATGCAAATCACGTCTCCTTTTTTAATGGTTGAACCTACTTCAACAAACAAAGGCTTGTCAGGCGCCGGACGTCGGTAGAACGTGCCTATCATAGGTGATTTGATTGTTATATATTTGTTGTCATCAGCACTTTCAGATGCTTTTACCTCTGTTGTTTCAACGGGTTGAACCGAAGGAATAACCGGTTGTTGAACAGGTAGTTGAGGCATTGTTGCGATAGGCATTTGCTGAACGTAAACCTGTTCTTTGCCTTCTTCGGGGTTTGTTTTGATTGTAATCTTAACATCTTCCATTTCAAGTTTCACCTCACTTGCCCCTGATTTAGCAACAAATTTAATTAAATTTTGAATGTCTCTTAAATCCATAATACTCGTTATTAGGTTGTTATCGTAATTTATATACTTTCATTTGTTAATAAGCCCATTTTAGGTATACAGCCCCCCAAGTGAATCCCCCTCCGAAAGCCGCTAAAATGATATTGTCTCCTTTTTTTAATTTCTTTTCATATTCATTGATTACCAGCGGAATAGTAGCTGATGTTGTGTTCCCGTACTTGTGGATGTTTACCATCACTTTATCATCGGTTAAGCCAATACGTTCCGCTGTGGCATCAATAATTCGTTTGTTGGCTTGATGCGGTGCTAACCACTGCACATCGTCTTTGGTAAGCCCGTTACGCTTTAAAATTTCTTCCGCAACACCCGACATACCTGAAACGGCATACTTGAACACCGTTTTTCCGTCTTGAAAAACAAACTGTTCCTTGTTTTGAATTGCCTGCTCGGTTATTGGGCTTATAGAACCTCCTGCCTTGATATACAGGTGATTTCTGCCAATTCCGTCACTTCGTAATAATTCGTCCTGAACACCCAATCCTTCGTAATTAGGCTCAAACAAAACCGCTCCGGCTCCATCGCCAAAAATGATGCACGTAGCTCTGTCAGTATAGTCAACAATTGATGACATTTTATCAGCTCCTACCAACAGAACTTTTTTATACCTTCCTGATTCTATGTATTTTGCAGCAACCGAAACACCGAACAGAAAACTGGAACACGCCGCTTGTAAATCAAAAGAAAAAGCGTTCACAGCACCAATTTCTGAGGCTACATAAGGACCTGTAAGTGCCACGGGCATATCGGGTGTTGCCGTTGCTAAAATGACCAAATCAATTTCTTTGGGGTCTAATCCTCTTTTTTTGATAAGGTCTTGCGCCGCTTTAATTCCCATATATGAAGCGCCTTTGCCTTCTTCCTTTAAAATTCGTCTTTCTTTAATTCCGGTGCGGGTATAAATCCACTCATCATTGGTGTCAACCATTGTTTCCAGCATTTGATTTGTTAGCACAAAATCAGGAACATATCCTCCAATAGCTGTGATGGCAGCGGTTATTTTTGTCATAATTAGTCTTAATTAGTTATCTGTTTTTTTTGAAAAAAACATTGCATAAATCTTGGCAAAAATAAGCATTTATTGTTTAGGTTTCCAAAAAAAGTGCTTTTTTTTAGCAAAAAACTTCTTCAAAGCCATTTATTTTTTGTCAGAAATTATTTTTCAGAAAAAACAAATAGGAAAAAGTGTGTTGTAAGTCGTTTAATATAAATAGATTAAAATATCAATTCGAATTACCGATAATGAACCATATTGGGTGGTTTATATTGAAAACTTTGCAATCTAAAATCATCGTTTTGAATGTTTGTTATTTTGAAAATGTGCGTTCCGTCTCTCGGAATTCTCGGAAAATAACAAAATGCAAACTGAAAACTCGGGAACATCAAAAAATCATTTGAAATTTGAAACCCGATAGCGAATTTAGAGTACACATCGGTTTTCAAAAAAGCCGTTTTTTCTTGCCCCAAAAAGCCAACATCAATACTAAGAAACGGATTGAAACGAAAACCTAACCAATAAAATGGGTTATAGGCTTGGGTTTGCGAGCTTAAAATGAGCTTTCGGCTGCCGTAAACGTGGCTGTAAAATCCTAATATTCCGTCTCTTTCATTAAGGCTTACACGGTCATTGGGGTGCGAAGTTCTGTCAAGCCCCAACACAAATGAGGTTTTGAAAAACTGCCTAAAATGCCAATTATTCAGTGAAAAAAGATTGGAAAAGAAAATGCCTTCACCGCGTATAACACGTTGTTTTGCATTGTTTTGCCCAAATAAAGACCCTGCCTCCAAATTAAAGGAATAATACCCTTTGGAACTGTATTTTGCCCACGAAAATCCCAAACCTAAATAAGGATAAAAAGCATTGTGTTTGCGAAGCGCCCCCGAGACCAAAAACAATGAGTTTCCTACGCTAACATCCTCAATATCACCTTGCCTGAAAATATATCTGTCTTGCACGAATCCGGTGCTGTTTTTGCTGATTTTTGCAAGATAGAGCTGCTGATCAGCAAAATAATTTTCTGCATTTAAAAAATCAGGAGGCAGTTCAGTGTACTTCAAATTTTGGTATCGCAGTGAAAAAATTAAATTGTTAATTCTGTCAGGTCGTTTTTGCGTAGTAGGCACGATATAACTTCCGTAGCCATCAAAAATTTTTGTACTTAATGGAGGTCGGTATAGGCTGTCTATCAGGTAAATATCTTTTTTGTCGCGCTCTTCAAAATAACCTATTCGTCCTGCCCAACGTGCATAGGGTGAAAACATAGGGCGTTCTATTGCCAGTTGTTTTGAATACAAATTTTCATAATCGGTGTAATATGAGGTTAAGAGATTAATTTGTGAATTCCACATATTTTTTGCCCGATAGCCAAATCCTTTCCCATTTTCATTAAATCCGTTAAAATACTGACGATAAAGCATATATGCCTCGTGTCCTAATCCAAAAAGATTTTGCTCACTCACGCGTAACCACCCCCGACTGCCGGCAAGGTCACTGGCAAAAAACATTGACCAACTATCCAAAACCGCTACCTGAACATCCACAGAATCAGACACTGCCGAAACCGCAACGGGGCGAATTAAAACCCGCCGGATATAATTTTGATTCCGTAAAATACGTTCCGTTTCTTTGAGCAATAACGAGTCCATCGGCTTATTTTCGTGAAACAGAAGTTGTTTTTTTATCGTTCGCGATTTAGTTTTTATGTGTAAGGCGTTTCCGTATCTATCTAACTTACTGTCAGGATGTTTCGATAAATCTTTTTCATCATAACCAAAAGGGTCTAAGGTAACGATGTTTATTTTCCGAATGATTTTGCCTTGATAAGTTTGATAATCAATATTTAATTCTTTTCTGATTTGCTTAGATGTAGCCGGTTGATTGGGTGAATCCGAAAAAAAACTTACTAAATTTTTAGTTAATTTATGTTTTTTTAAGTGTGATTTCAACCGACCATAAAAATCTTGATCTTTTTGAACCTGTGCCGTATCTTTGATTGTTATGTTCAGAGAATCAGAAATTTGAGAAAACAGAAAGACCGTTCCCCAAAAAAACATCCCGATACTGAAACACAACTTTCTATTCATATGCGACTTATTTTTTTTCGTTTATTGGTAAAGAATAATTTCAAAAGTTCGGCACATTCGGTTTCGAGTACCCCTGTTTTTATTTCGGTTTTAGGATGTAGCTTTCCGTTCATTGCACTAAAACCGCGATGTGGGTCACTTGCGCCGTACACGATTCGTGAAATTTGACTCCAATACAATGCACCTGCACACATTGCGCAAGGTTCCAAAGTTACATATAATGTACAGTTTTTCAAATATTTACCACCTAAATAACTTGCCGCCATCGTAATTGCCTGCATCTCGGCGTGAGCCGTTACGTCAGTAAGTCGTTCAGTTAGGTTATAAGCCTTCGCGATAATCTGATTTTCGATCACTATAACAGTTCCCACCGGAATTTCTCCGACATCATATGCCGTTTCAGCTTCTTGCAAGGCTTTTCGCATAAAATATTCGTCATCAAATAATTGAAACATTTTCTTGAATTTATTTTGTAAAATTAGAAAAAATATTTGATAAAACATACTATTTTTTAAAGAAAAATAAAAAATAGTGTGTTTTTGTTATGAACACCGAATTATATTCGGCTGTAATGATGATTGTTGTGATGATTTCGCAATTGTTTATTTTAAAGTGTTATCAATAGTACAAAAAAATGCCATAATTTTGCCTTTGCAAAGAATTGGAACTGTCTTTTTAATGGTTCAACAAAATTACAAAACTTTTGCGTTGCTTTTTTTGTTTTAAGCGGCAAATCGGCTTAGATAAAAAACGAAATTTTAGTGCGATTCTTTCAAACACTATTTCCACAATTTATACAATTATAAGTAAAATCAATTGCTAATTAGGGGTGCAAATGAATAAGATTCGTACCTTTGCATCAAAATTTTTATTCCATTAAATTACAACAATATGAGTTATAATGCATTAGGACTTGACAAGTCAAAAACGGAAAAAGTCGCCAACGAGTTAAATGTTTTATTGGCTAATTTTCAGACGTATTACCAAAATTTGAGAGGTGTTCACTGGAACATCAAAGGAAAGCGTTTTTTTGAATTACACGTTAAATTTGAAGAGCTTTACAACGCGGCTCAAATGCAGGTTGATGAAATTGCCGAGCGTATTTTGACCTTGGGCTTCACGCCTTTCCACACCTTTGAGGAGTACGTAAAAAACTCAAAAGTACCTGTGGGTCGTAACGTTTCGGACGATGATAAAACCGTACGTTTAATCGTTGATAGTATCTCGGAACTTTTGAAAATTGAACGAACCTTGCTTGACACTTCTGATGAGGCAAATGACGAGGGTACAAACGCCTTAGTAAGCGGGCTTATCACCGAGCAAGAGAAAAACATCTGGATGCTAAAAGCATACTTAAACGAAGCGATATAATCACGCATAAAAAATGGCTTTAAACACCCAATGTTTAAAGCCATTTTTGTATAAAAGAAAATGTTAGAATTGTTAATTTTATGCCAATAAATACTTTTATGAAATATTTCTTCATTTGCTTATCCAGTTGATTTTTATATAACTATTAATGTTTCACAAAAGGTTATTAACAAGTTTCAAATTATTTTGTTAAAAAAATTAACAAATAACACTTGGCAATTTTACTTCCATTTACTACTTTTGCTTCGGTGAATTTTAACTAACTGTATATGGTAAAACTATCAATTCAAAAACCGGAGCCTATCAATCAAGAAGTTATTTGGGACAAAACACAAACTATTGTTTCTACTACCGACAAATTCGGAACGATAACCTACGTAAACCAAACTTTTTTAAACGTCAGTGGATACTTGATGACCGAAGTAATCGGGCAACCTCACAGCCTCATTCGGCATCCCGATACGCCTAAATTACTTTTCAAAATACTTTGGGACAATATTTCAACAGGCAGAAACTTTCACGCCATTTTAAAAAATATGTCAAAATCAGGTGAGTTTTATTGGGTTATCACTGATTTTGATGTTAATAAAGACCCTAAGGGTGAAATCCTTTCGTATACCGCCCGACGCCGAGCTGTAAACGAAACCATCATAAAAGAACATATTGAACCGCTTTACCAAACTCTACTGAAATTAGAAACTATTGGTGGTATCGAGTTGAGCAGTCGTTATTTTAAAGGTTTTTTGCAAAAGGAAGGGAAATCATACATCGATTATATTTTTGACATCGTTGGCGATGGAAATAAAACCAAATATATGTATGAAGATACTGATTTTGAACCGGCAATAGTTGAAAATATAATGCCCGTAACCGAAGTTTCGGATACTATTTTCAACGAAACCGAAGACACTGAAAATATTAAACGTAAAAATTTCTTCGCACGGTTGTTTTCAATCAATTAAAAATCATACTTTTCCGTAATAAAACGAAAATATTGTCCGTCTTTTTTGACCGACAATATTTTTTTTGTTACAAAAATAATCGCAATAATGTTGTTTAACTGAACCAAATGCGTTACCTTTGCAATTTAATTTCGCAATAAACTGAAAATTTGTAAATGTCAATACTGCAAGAAATACAAAAACGCAGAACTTTCGGCGTAATTGCCCACCCCGATGCGGGGAAAACCACCCTTACTGAGAAATTATTGCTTTTCGGAGGGGCGATTCAAGAGGCAGGTGCCGTTAAAAGTAACAAAATCAAAAAAGGAGCCACGTCCGACTTTATGGAAATCGAACGCCAGCGCGGAATTTCGGTAGCCACATCGGTACTGGCATTCAATTATAAAGACTATAAAATCAACATATTAGATACGCCCGGGCATAAAGATTTTGCCGAGGATACTTTCCGAACCTTAACTGCCGTTGATAGCGTCATTGTGGTGATTGACGTTGCCAAAGGGGTTGAGGAACAAACCGAAAAACTTGTGGAAGTTTGCCGTATGCGAAACATTCCGATGATAGTGTTTATCAATAAGTTAGACCGCGAGGGGAAAGACGCTTTCGACCTTTTGGACGAAGTGGAACAAAAGCTCGGGCTTTCGGTTACGCCGTTGAGTTTCCCTATCGGAATGGGCTATGATTTTAAAGGAATTTACAACATTTGGGAGAAAAATATCAATCTGTTTTCGGGTGACAGCCGTCGGAATATCGAAGAAACCATCGCTTTCGACAACGTAAACGACCCCGAACTTGATAAAATTATCGGTGAAAAATCGGCTGAAAATTTGCGTAGCGAATTGGAGTTGGTGTACGAGGTGTATCCGCCTTTTGACCGCGATGCGTATCTGAACGGAACGCAACAACCCGTGTTTTTCGGTTCGGCACTTAACAATTTTGGAGTGAGAGAGTTATTAGATTGTTTTGTGGAAATCGCTCCGTCGCCCCGTGCCAAAGCCAGCGATGAACGCGTGGTAAATCCCGATGAAAAAACGTTCAGCGGATTCGTTTTTAAAATTCACGCCAATATGGACCCGAACCACCGCAACCGCTTGGCGTTTGTGAAAATCGTGTCGGGAACTTTTGAGCGAAACAAGCCGTATTTGCACGTTCGGCACGGAAAAAAACTGAAATTTTCAAGCCCGAATGCCTTTTTTGCCGAAAAGAAAGAAGTGGTGGATATTTCGTATGCGGGTGATATTGTGGGGCTTCACGACACGGGAAATTTCAAAATCGGAGACACGCTCACCGAAGGCGAAAATCTGCAATTTAAAGGAATTCCGTCGTTTTCGCCCGAGCATTTTCGGTATATCAATAATGCCGACCCGCTCAAATCCAAGCAGTTGGAAAAAGGCATCGACCAGCTGATGGACGAAGGTGTGGCACAGCTTTTCAAACTGGATTTCAACGGACGAAAAGTAATCGGAACGGTCGGGGCGTTGCAATACGAGGTAATTCAATATCGATTGGAACACGAATACGGAGCAAAATGTAGTTACGAGAGTTTCCCGATTTATAAAGCCTGTTGGGTGGAAGATCCTGAAAATCCGAAAGATGCCGAGTTTCAGGATTTCCTTCGCGTGAAGCAAAAATATATGGCACGCGACAAGCAAGGGCAACGGGTTTTCTTGGCAGATTCGGCGTTTTCCATCGAAATGGTAAAACAAAAATATCCGAGCGTGAAGCTACATTTCACTTCGGAGTTTTAAATAGTAAAACATTAAATGAGTAATAACAATAAAGATTCCTAAAAAAGATATTTATGAGAGCACTTAATGAGCGACAAATGAAAATCGTAGAAGCGTTAGAAACAACGCGCTACATCAGTGTTAATAAACTGAGTGAGACTTTAGGCGTATCGGTGGTAACCATCCGAAAAGATTTAAATCTGTTGGAAGAAGAAGGTTACCTACACAGATCACACGGCGGGGCAAGCAAGCACGGAAGATATGTTTTTGACCAAACCGTTTCAGAAAAAGAAACCGTTAATGTGGAGGAAAAACAAAAAATCGTGGCTCGCGCACTTGATTTTGTGAAAGACGGTGATTTTATCATACTTTCGTCCGGAACAACCATTCATCTTTTTGCACAACGCCTGCCCGACCATAAAAACATCACAGTGCTTACCCCATCGTTGCGGGTGGCTTTGGATGTTTGTAAAAAACAGAATATCAGTACGATACACTTAGGTGGTGAGGTTAGAAAAAATTCAACGGCAACCGTAGGTTCAATGGCTGAGGAAACGTTGAATAAATTTTCTTGTACAACACTTTTCTTGGGCATCGAAGGTATTGACCTTGATTTTGGAATCAGTACTACCAACGCCGGGGAGGCACATCTGAACCGAAAAATGTTGGAGCGCGTTGATAAAACCATCGTACTTGCCGATTCGTCAAAAGTTCATAAACGCGGATTTGGTTTTATTTGTTACGTGGAAAAAATCGATGTGTTAATCACCGATGAAGGTATCGATCCTGAATTCCGTGAAGAACTCGAAAAACGCGGTGTTGAAGTGGTAATTGCTCACTAACATTCGGAAAATAATTAGAGTTTTAACAAAAATACCATCTGTTATGTCAAAATACAGATGGTATTTTTAAAATAACACCCAAAAAAAGTACTTTTTTCTATCAGAAAACAAGATTTTGCAGATGATTTTTAATAAAAAACAGCTGTAAACAGGCTTTTTTATCCGCAAAAAAACAATTTCATCTTTTTAAACTGATAAAAACATCAAAAAAACATAAAATACGTTTATGGAATTAAATTTATCGAAACCTATTTGTTTTTTCGATTTGGAAACCACCGGAACTGACATCTCCAAAGACCGCATTGTTGAAATATCCGTTTTAAAGGTATTCCCTAACGGAAATCGTGAAAGCAAAACGTGGCTTGTAAACCCCACAATTCCAATACCAAAGGCGGCAAGCGATGTGCACGGTATCACTGATGAGCGCGTTGCCAACGAACCTACTTTTAGGGAACTTGCCAAAACCATTCACAATATGATAAAAGATTCGGATTTGGCGGGCTACAATTCCGACCGTTTTGACATTCCGCTTTTGGCAGAAGAAATGCTTCGTGCTGAAGTGGATTTTGATTTAGGCAATCGCGTAACCGTTGATATTCAGACTATTTTTCATAAAATGGAACAACGAACCCTCAGCGCTGCCTACAAATTTTACTGCGGAAAAACGCTTGACAACGCACACTCCGCCGCTGCCGATACCAACGCCACTTATGAAATTTTAAAATCACAACTTGACCGTTATCCCGAGTTGGAAAACAATATGAAGAAACTCAGTGAATTTACTTCACGAAAACAAACGGTTGATTTTGCGGGTTTTATCGCATTGAATGACCAAGGCGAAGAGATTTTTACTTTCGGCAAGCACAAAGGGCGCAAGGTTGAAGATATTTTGCAGGAAGAACCCGGTTATTTCGGTTGGATTTTAAATGCTGATTTTCCGTTATATACAAAAAAAGTGCTCACAGCCATCAAGTTACGTAAATTAACACAATAAAGCAAGTCGGTAATTGTTAGCAATTCGTCAAAAAAAATCAAAAAAGAAAATCTATGAAAAAGTTTGTTTTTGGAATGCTCACCGCATTGGCTTTGTTTCTCTCAATCAACTATTTTATTAACAAAAAGCAAGAAAAAGAAACGCTGGAAGCCGATTCGGCATTGATTCAAACCCAAATTGCCAACGTTAGCAAACTCATTGTTACCGAGGGGCATTTTGCCGAAGTGATTTCATACACCGACAGCCAAAAGTATTTTATGGATTTACTTTCGTTCGATAAAAAAATCTTGACGGTTGTCAATGCCGATGTTACGGTGGCTTATGATTTGCATAAAATTGTTTACGATATTGACCAGACAAGTAAAAAGGTGATTATCAAGTATATTCCGGAAGCTGAGATTAAAATTTACCCAAAGCTGAAATATTATGACATCAGCCAAAGTCAGGTAAATCCTTTCTCGACCGATGATGTAAATAAAATTCAAAAGCGGGTGTATGCCGAATTGGAGAAAAAAATTGCTCAGTCAACGCTGAAATCCAATGCTGAAAATCGGTTGATTTCAGAACTGGCACATATTGTTTTCTTGACAAAATCCGTTGGTTGGACGTTGGAATACAACAGCCTTCCCATTGAAAATACAAACGATTTAAAAAGAATTGAAAAACAATAATATTTTAATTATCAGATAATTATGAAGATAATTTGCGTTGGAAAAAATTACCTCGACCACATCAAGGAGTTTGACGGAACGCCACCCAAAAGCATTGTGTTGTTTTTGAAACCCGATACCGCCATTCACAATACCGAACTTCCGTATTACATTCCCGATTTTACGCAAAATTTACATCACGAAGTGGAAATTGTTCTGAAAATCAACCAGAACGGAAAACACATCGCTGAGAAATTTGCACATAAATACTACGACGAAATTGGTCTGGGGATTGATTTTACGGCGCGTGACCTGCAAGCACAATTGCGCCAAGAAGGGCTTTCGTGGGAAAAAGCCAAAGCCTTTGACGGTTCGGCTGTTGTGGGGAATTTTGTGCATAAATCGGCATTTGCTGATTTAAACACGCTTGATTTCCGATTGGAAAAAAATCAGTCCGTAGTACAGCAAAGCAACACCCGACTGATGATTTGGAATTTTAATCAAATCATTGCCGAAGCTTCCAAATTCTTTACCCTTCGCAAAGGCGATTTGATTTTTACCGGAACACCGGCGGGCGTGGCAAGCGTTTCAGCCAACGACACTCTTGAAGGTTTTCTCGAAAATCAAAAACTTTTCACCCTGCATATCAAATAATTAAAAGAAAAGGCAATTATTTTAATGACAAACTTTTGTCTTTCATTTAATAATAATATCTTTGCACCCGATTTAATTTTTTAAAGACAATGCTAACAGTTTCAAATTTATCAGTTCAGTTTGGGAAAAGAGTTTTGTTTGATGAGGTGAACGTAACCTTCACGCAAGGCAATTGTTACGGCATCATCGGGGCAAACGGAGCAGGAAAATCTACTTTTTTGAAAATCCTCTCGGGGAAAATTGAACCCACCGGCGGACGCGTAATTCTTGAACCCGGCAAACGAATGTCCGTTTTGGAGCAAGACCACTACGCTTACGATGAGTTTACCGTACTCGAAACCGTGATTATGGGTAACAAGGTGCTTTCTGCCGTAAAAAAGGAAATGGACGCTCTTTACGCCGATTATTCCGATGAAAACGCCGACCGAATTGGTGAGTTGCAAATACAGTTCGACGAAATGAACGGTTGGAATGCTGAAAGCGATGCCGCGGCTCTGCTCTCCAACTTAGGAATTTCCGAAGAAATGCACTACACCCTGATGGGCGAAATGGACGGAAAACTCAAAGTTCGGGTACTTTTGGCTCAGGCTCTGTTCGGAAATCCGGACGTGTTGATTATGGACGAGCCTACCAACGACCTTGATTTTGAAACCATTGGCTGGCTTGAAAATTTCTTGGCGAATTACGATAACACCGTGATTGTGGTTTCGCACGACCGTCACTTTTTAGATGCCGTGTGTACGCACATTTCGGATATTGACTTCGGAAAAATCAATCACTATTCGGGGAACTATACCTTCTGGTATGAAAGTAGCCAACTTGCTGCCCGTCAGCGTGCTCAACAGAACAAAAAAGCCGAAGAGAAAGCCAAAGAATTACAGGAATTTATCGCCCGATTCAGTGCTAACGTAGCCAAATCAAAGCAGGCGACCTCGCGTAAAAAAATGTTGGAGAAATTAAATATTGCCGAAATTAAACCTTCATCACGTCGTTATCCAGCCATTATTTTTGATAAGGAACGTGAGGCCGGCGACCAAATTCTGCACGTGGAAAACCTTTCGGCTTCCATCGATGGCGAAATTCTGTTCCAAAACGTAGATATTAACTTGGCGAAAGACGACAAAGTGGCGGTAATTTCAAAAGATTCGCGTGCCACGACAGCTTTCTATCAGATATTAAACGAAAAACAGCAACCCGACAGCGGAAAATTCCAGTGGGGCGTAACTACTTCACAATCATATCTTCCGGTGGATAATTCAGAATATTTTAACAATGATTATTCATTGGTAGATTGGCTTCGTCAGTGGGCAAAAACCGAAGAGGAACGCGAGGAAGTTTACATCCGCGGGTTTTTGGGGAAAATGCTGTTCAGCGGTGAGGAGGCTCTGAAAAAATCATCGGTTTTATCGGGAGGCGAAAAAGTGCGTTGTATGCTCAGCCGTATGATGATGCTTCGTGCTAACGTGCTGATGCTCAACGAACCTACCAACCACTTGGATTTGGAAAGTATCACGGCGTTTAACAACTCGTTGAAGAATTTTAAGGGTAACGTACTCTTCACCACGCACGACCACGAGTTTGCACAAACCGTTGCCAACCGCATCATTGAGCTTACGCCCAACGGAGTTATCGACCGTTATATGACTTTTGACGAATATATGGATGACAAAAACATTCAGGAACTCCGCAAAACGATGTACGAAAAAGCGTAATTTTTTACGAAAAACATATCAAAAAACTCTAAACACAATTTTCTGTATTTAGAGTTTTTTATTATTCGTAAACAATTGTAAAACAATAGATTATTTTTACGAGATAATTCCAAAATTCTTAAAAATAAGAAACAAAAAAGTTTGTCAATTTCAGCGATTGACAAACTTTTATTTTTTGAAAATTTTATACGCTAATAGCTTATTTCAAAAGTAGTTATATAATTTTCTTTGCTTCTGGTATTTTCATAACGTTCAATAATTTTGGTAACATAGCCCTCATTATCAAGTGTATACTCGTAATGGTAAGAATATTCAGAAGAAAAGGCTTTTACGGGAAGCATTTTTGAGGCTTTTCCCATTGGGAAAGGCAAGTAAAACAGCATTTTATGATATGAAAACCGACTCAAAACCAACGAGAAATTATTTTTATTGGTATCTTTTCCGTATTCAACTCGTACGGAAGGGTCGTTTTTATCTCCCATAATCACAAGATTTTCGTTTTCCCAGTGATAAGCATACACTTCATCTGTATCAATCGTTCCCTGATTAGCTTTTTTGGTTTCTTGAATCAATTGATTAGCCGTATTATATTGATATTCATAGTTTTTATCCCGAGATTCGGTTCTGGTCAAGTGAGTAACATTCCCTTTGTCGTTGGTTGTGGCTGTTATTTTGAGTTTTTCAATCCCAATTTTATTGTTTTGGTACGAAACATCTAATTCATTAGCTATTTTAATGATTTTATTATCAGTGTCATACGTGTAATTTATCACAACATCTTTTAATTTTTCTTGTCCGCCACTGATTTTTATTGATTTGATGAGTTTTACACTATTGGTTGAACCATTTTCATTAGGTTTGATACTATCACTGTCTTTTCCACAAGAAATAAGGGTTACAAAAGCCACTAACAGGAACATTTTAAAAACATTTTTTTTCATTTTATTTCTTTTTTTGTTAAATAAGGGTTACAAAAGCCACTAACAGGAACATTTTAAAAACATTTTTTTTCATTTTATTTCTTTTTTTGTTATCAGCAACAAATATATGAAAAATTAATTTATTTTAATCATTTGCGTGATTTTTTGTGTACTCGTAGTCAAAAACAAGTTTCAGATTTGTCTTGGGGCACTACAATATACATATAAAAATTTCAAAACAATCAACCAAGTTTCCTTTCTTACATTGTCGAATAATGATTATCTAACTCTTTTCTGTATATTCTAAACCCAACTAATGGAATTAATAATGCAAAAGTATAACATAAGCATAAAATCCCTCTGCTAACGGAATAATCTTTATAAATAATTTTATTTGAACCATTTATATAGTAGAGTTTTGATTGAAAATATTCATCTGTTATATTAGAGCAATCTGAGACTGGCACATCAACATCATATTTTTGTCCATTAAAGTGTATCTTAACAAAACTACTTCCTTTATAAGATGAAGAACAATATTTATCTATTATAAAGTAGTTTTCTATTGGAGAATTTTGCTCTTCAATATTAATTTCTTTTATATACTTTATATGAAAATATCCACCTATTAAAAATAATCCTACCGAAACACTTATTAAAAACTTTTTAATCGTCATTTTTTATAATTTGTCGTCCTTACATTTGGATAGTAATATATTGTCGGTATTTTTTGTCTTTCTAAAAAATCAGCAAATTTGAACAAAGATACAATAAAAAATGAATTATTACGGGTGATTTTTGTTTTTTAGAAATAATGTACTATTTTTGGGGCTTATAACAAAATAAAAATGAGAAAAATAATTACTTTCTGTTTGAGTTTTTGGGCTTTTTTCGTAACGTACGCCCAAGTAACCCCAACGGTGCGTATTTCTGATCACAACGGAAATACCACCAATGTGAACATCGATTGCGATTATAATTTTGCACCTAACAGAAGCGTTGTTCTTACGGCGGATTATCCTATCATCCATCAAACGCAAAGTTACGCCGTGGAGTCTATACCTTACGCGCCGGTAGCGCCTTTTTCGACAGGAACGACCGTGAACATCGTGAGCAATACCGGAAAGAATGACGATGTGTTCAGCCAAGTGCAATCACTTCCGTTTGAATTTTGTTTCTACGGAAATACTTTTAACGAGGTAGTGATAAGTGATAACGGCGTGGTGAGTTTCGGAGCGAGTAACAGCAGTGGTGACAGTCCGTACACCATCGCGGGACAAAATCCAAATTTGGGGCTGACCAAAAATGCCGTTTTCGGTGTTTATCACGATTTGAAGAACTTAAACAAGGTGAAAGTCCATACGCAAGGCACGGCACCGTATCGTCAGTTTATTATTAATTACGATGATATTGAGCAGTACAACAGCCAGCGTACAAGTACTACCCAAATTGTGTTGTATGAAACGACTAACATAATTGACGTATATGTTAAGGAAAAACCCGAGAATGATGATGTTGCCCTTCCAGAACTTCGGCGTCAGTCGCTTATTGGGGTTATCAATGGCACGGGAACGGAAGGCGTGTCGCCCCCCAACCGCAACACGGGTATTTGGTCGGCAACGCAAGAGGCGTGGCGGTTTGTTCCGTCAGGTACGACCACCATCAACGTGCAGTGGTACAACGCCGATACCGGAGTTTTATTAGGCTCAGGAAACAGCATTACCCAAGCACCCACCATCAATACGCGTTATGAAGTGCGGGTGACCTACAATTTATGTACGCCCATTACGGTAACCGATACCATACAAGTTTCATTCTCAACCGATTTCCCTACGGCGAATAATGTCGAGAGCGTATATTGTCTTAATCCGGGGCAAACCCAAACGGTTGATTTAACCGCTTTTCAAACGGCGATTAACAGCGATACCACATTGACCTTTTCGTACCATACCACGGCTGCGCAGGCGCACAACAATCAAAATCCGATTGCAGCTGTGAGTAATTATACGTTGAGTTCCGACCAAACCCTTTACGTGCGCACCCTGCGAAGCGGAATTTGTTACACCGTTTCGCAGCTTGATTTGCGCACTAACATACGCCCCAACATAACAATCCCGACAACCCCGTTTGAATTTTGCGATGCGGGGAATAATAGACAGGAAGTGATTGATCTCAATACGATTACCATTCCGGGGGTGGTGGGTCATTTGCACAATAAAGCTTTTTTTGAAACCCAAACCGATGCGCAAAACAACACAAATGCCATTATTGCCGTTGCGAATTACACATTAACCGTTCCGGCAAGTATGCAGCGAACTCTTTATGTACGGATTTGGAACAGAGCATTTAACGATGCTGCCTGCGCTACGGTTGTCCCCATACGTTTGGTGCTGAAACCTTTCGTTGAAACCGTTGCGCACGAAGCCTTGGTGTGCTACGTGCTGGAAGGGCAAGCCATTAATCACGACCTGACGCAGTACATAACCGATTTGGTTTCCGGAACGCTTTCGTACAACCCGAGTGATCTTACGGCTAAATTCTATCAATACCCAAGTTATACCGGTCAGATAACCAATCCGGCAAACGCCTCCATTGTGATGAACGCCACGGTGTATGTTGAGGTAAGTTATCCGAATTTTTGTTCGTCGCGAACCACACTCAAACTCACTGCCGATACCGATTGTGACGGCGCCGGAGGTGGCGGAGGCGGCGGTGGAGGTGGCGCCGGCGGAGGCGGTGGTGCCCCTGCGCTTTGTGATGTCACCTTCCCGTTAAATGTGAATCTGGAACGAGATTATTTTCCGCATTACCTTCCTGTGGGAATTACACCGGCAAATGTTACCGTTTTAGGTTTTTATGATGATGCGGCGATGACTTCGGTGATTGCAACGCCCACTAATTATCAGCTTACCGATGCCAATACGCCCAAAACGGTGTACGTAAAATACCGCGTTAATGCCAATAATATCGAAACTTCGTTGTCGTTTGTGGTGAACGCTTCGGAAAGAAGGTCGCTACCCAAAGATACGTTTTCGATTTGCGATACGATGAATGACGCAACCGAGCGGGTGGAACTCATTCCTGAGTATCAAAAAATGTTGGAAGAATTGTATACAGGCGCTAATCCGTCGGTTCGTTTCTTTTTAACGCCCGTAAACCGAGATTTGTATTTGGCTTCCAGCCCCAGAAACGAAACTCTTACCACTGCTTTTATAGACGTAACGGGTACGCATACCAATACGGTTTATGCCTTGGTTTCCGTTGAAGGATGTCATTATAAGTACGACCTTCATTTTGTATTGGAACGCATTGCTGTTCCGTTGGTTGCTCAAACGATTTGTGATTTTAACGACGACAAACAGGAAGTGGTTAATATGACCAAATACGAAACCGAAATTCGGGTACAACTCACTGCGCAACAGCGCTCAAACACCACTTCGGTAAGTTATTACTATTCGGAAAACGATGCGCATAACAAAACCAACCCGATAACCGATGTAACGCAGGCGCAGGTGCGTGCGGGGCAAATGTCGGTTTTTGCACGTGTGGAATTTTCTGACGGCTGTCCGGTGCTTGTGCATTTGCAATTTTCCTTTACCACAGCGGTGGATTTGCCCCAAGTAACCGACCTGAACGTCTGTGATATTCTCAATGACGGAAGCGAATCGGCAGATTTAAACACGGCAATAAGCGGTGCGAGCGTTAGTTCAACCATTCGGTTTTTTAATAACGAAGCGGCAGCCGAAGCTGATGATGCTAACTTTTTAATCGGTACATACAGCCCTACACAATCGGTTTTGATGACCCTTACCACGGCTTCCACTACGGTTTATGTGCGTGTGCTTGATTTGCAAACGCGCTGCGTGAAAGTGCTGCCTTTGGTTGTTAATTTGGTGTCGTTCCCCGAAATAACAAGCAACAAAGTGGCTGTGTGTGATTTTGCTAACGACGGGCAAGAGGCGGTTTCTCTTTCCGAAGTTAAAAATCAGTTGGTTGCAAATAACCCAACAACGCTTAACGCCACGATGGATTTTGCGTTGTATGGCACGCAAGCCGATGCACTGGCAAACACAGCCTCACAGACCACCCTAACTGCCACGCAAAACCAAACGGCTTGGGTGCGCATTACACCCGTTGGTACGGATTGTTTCTATGTTAAAGATGTGGTGTTTGATTTGGTGAAGTCGCCTGAGGTAACGAATTTGACAAAAGTTATTTGTAATAACAGCAGTCGCAATCCGGCAGGGAATACCTCCGAAGTAGTGAATTTGAATGCCTATCGCGAAGAAATTATCGGGCGAGCGCTTACCCTTAATGATAATTTCCAATTTTTTGCCACCGAAAACGAGGCTCTTACTGCCACAAACGCCATCGGAACGAGTTACACCATTTCCGGTTTTCCGGTTACGCTTTATGTTCGAACCGAAAATAACGCCACGAACTGCTTTTCGGTTTCATCAATAACGTTCACTGAGCATCCGCAACTTGCTGTTACTGACACGAGTATCGCTTTTTGTGCCGACGGACAGCTTAACGGGCGCATTGACCTGACAACCTATCCGGCAAAAATGGTTTCGGATACAACCCAATATACCGTAACTTACCACGAATCGCACACCGATGCGGTAAACGATGTGGCAATTACGTCTGATATTACGGATTATTACGTAATCCCGACATCGGTGGTTTGGATAAAATTCGTCAGCAAAAGCACGGGCTGTTTTATCATTAAGCGATTGGCGGTTTCGATTTATCCGTCGCCCAAAGTGAACACCGTGTTTGAAAATCGTTGTGATACCGACCTTTCGGGTTCGTTCACGGAAGATTTAACCCGATATATGTCGCGAATCATAACCAACGAACCCAATGTGGCGTTGTTGTACACCTTTACGTATCACAACACGCTGACTGATGCCCAAAACGGAACGAACGCCATCGCTCAACCTGAAAATTACGGCTTTTCGTATGCCGATTTTTACCCGAATCCTCTTGTGCCGAATCAGCTTCGCCATAGTGTTTTTGTCAGGGTGGTTGCCAACGGCGGTATTGGTTGTGCCTCACAAGCGATTATCAATTTTGATGCACTTTTAAAACCCGCCATTCAAGCCCGAACCGCCACGCTTACCCTTTGCGATGGCAGTTCAGATAACGGGTTACAACAGTTTGATTTAACGCAGGCACAGAGCGTTATTTCCTCACAAGCGGGCGTTAATTTTGTATTTTACCCAACCTATGCCGATGCGCAAAACCAAACAAATCCCATACCAAACCCGACGATCTATACCAATGTGAATCCCTATTCCGAAACGGTGTTTGCCCGACTTAGTGCCGGTGGTTTTTGTGATGATTGGGCAGAAATTCGGCTTGTGGTACATCCGTATATTCAGGCTACCGATAGGGTAGGGGCAACCATTTGTGAGTTTGACAATAACGGAAATCGGGTAACTGTCAATCTGTTGCAAGAAGCCCAAGCGATGCAACTTACGCAACATCCTTTGCAGAGTTCACTTGCGGTTACTTTCCACAACTCACAAACCGATGCCGAAAACGGACTTTTGCCCATTACGGGTAACCTTACCGATTACGATTTTGCGGTAGGGCAGAAGGTCGTTTGGGTGCGTTTTGCCAATGCCGAAGGTTGCGCACAAGTACGTTCGCTTACGCTTGAAAAAGTCGGAAGTCCTGTGGCAACGGCAGTGGATTTAACCCTGTGTGATGATGATGCCGACGGGCAGTATCCGCTTGATTTAAATACACTTGACAGCCAGGTAACGACCACTGCCGGCGTATCGGTTAGCTATTATATGAGTGAAGATGAGGCGAAACAAGGTATTAATTCCGTTTTAAAAACAACACTTTATCAGGTGCCGCCTCATCAGCAAAGCGTTTTATTCGCACGAGTTGAAAATGCCAATGGTTGTATTGCCATTGCTCGGGTTTCGTTGCGTACGATTCCGTCGTTGAAAGCATCGGTATCTGTTGAAGAGGCTTGTGAAAACAACACGGCATCAAGCGTTGCGGTGATTCGGTTTGAAAGTAACAATCTGGATTTTGGCAGGTTGCGTTATGCGGTGAACAGCACCGAACTATCGCAAAGCGTTCCGTTTGTTCGGTTTGAAAATAAAACGGGATATATTGAAACAAGCCAACTTCCTGAAAATATGCCTATTGCCTTGACGTTTTTCTATGAAACTTGTCAGTACACGCTTGCCGATACCTTTTCGATAACGCATTTACAGCCACTTTCGGTAACGGAAGTTCCGCACGCTGACCCGTCAGTTGTGGCAATTCAAGCAACAGGAGGGCGTGCACCTTATCAATATGTATTTAACGGAAAACCTTCAAATACACCTACTTATGTGATGTTGTTTTCAGATGCCGGCTATGTGGACGCACAAGGAAGAACCGTGAAGCAAGTGCGGGCTGAGGTGCGTGATGCTTTGGGCTGTGAAGTTATTTTGGAACTTGAAAAAGTATTTGTTGATTTTAACGTACCGAATTTCTTCACGCCTGATAATGATGGGAATAACGACCGATGGAGCCCTAAAAACACCAAATCGTATCCGAAGATGATTACGCAGATTTATGACCGTAACGGGCGATTTATCAAGTTGTTACGCGAGGGCGAATCGTGGGACGGTACTTACAACGGAACGCCGCTTCCGTCGGGTGATTACTGGTACACCATTGAAACTAACGAGTTCCGTGACACGCGTAAGTTTGTCGGTAATTTTACGCTAATGCGCTAAGTGAAATCTCATAAAATCAAAATAGGCGGGCGATTCTTTTGAATCGCCCGCCTTGTTTTTGGTATATTCTTAATTAGGGAAATTGCTAAAAAAGCCGATTAAACGACGGTCAGTTTGGCAAATTTTAGTAAAATCTTTTTGATGCCGCCCACTTCAAAATTGATTTCCGCTTTTCGGTCGTTGCCGGCACCTTCCAAGTTTAGTACTTTTCCGCGTCCGAAGCGTTCGTGTTCCACAATAGAACCAATTTGTAATGAGCTACTTACGGAAGAAGAAACGCCCGATTGATTGCCGTTTTGGCTGTTTACGGGTTTTAGTTTCCGCAGTCGTTGTAGGGCATCACCCGTAGGGGCGTGGCTAGGCGGTGGTGTGGAGCTTATCGGCTTTTGAAGGCGTAATTTGCTTTTGTCCACTTCACCGAAAATATCTCTGTTAATCAGCGGTTTGTAACGATAATTCGGGTTAGAAACCGGCGGGGTTAAATACTGCAAAAATTGCGAATCAATTTCATCAATAAAGCGACTCGGTTCGGCATCAGTGAGTTTTCCCCAACGGTAACGACTTTCGGCATACGTGAGGTAGGCTTGCTTTTCGGCTCGGGTCAGGGCAACGTAAAACAAGCGACGTTCTTCTTCCAGTTCCGAACGCGAATGCACGCTCATCGCCGACGGGAACAAATCTTCCTCCATACCAACGATATACACGTGCGGAAATTCCAATCCTTTGGCAAGGTGAATGGTCATCAGTGCCACGCGGTCATCGTCCTCAATTTCTTTATCCATATCGGTGGCGAGCGATACGTCTTCCAAATATTCGGAAAGGCTGGCGGTGCTGTCGGCAACATCTTGCTGTCCTTCCACAAAATCCTTGATTCCGTTAAGCATTTCCTCGATATTTTCCATTTTGGCGATGCCTTCGGGTGTGCCGTCTTTCTTAAATTCTTGTAATAATCCCGTTTTTCGGGCAACTTGTTCGGCTACTTCAAAAGCATTGGCTTGTTTGCTGAAATCCTGAAAGTTACGAATCATCACCACAAATTCAGTGAGGCGTTGTTTGATACCCGAACTGATGCTCAGCCCTTCGATTCGGTTGATGTTGTACATCACCTCGAAGATTGATTTTTTGTAATGATTGGCGGTGAAAGTTAGTTTTTCAATGGTGGTTGCCCCGATTCCCCTTGCCGGAAAATTAATAATTCGGATAAGGGCTTCTTCGTCATTGGGGTTGATAATCAGGCGTAAATAAGCCAACATATCTTTAATTTCCTTCCGTTGATAGAAAGACAATCCGCCGTAAATTCTGTATGGAATATCGCGTTTTCGCAAGGCATCTTCAATGGCTCGTGATTGGGAATTGGTTCGGTAAAGCACGGCAAAATGCCCGTTGGGGAGCTGTTTTTGCATTTTGGTTTCAAAGATGGAACCCGCCACGAAACGCCCCTCGTCGGAGTCGGTCGGGCTGCGGTGTACTTTGATGGGTTCGCCCGTTTCGTTGGCTGTCCAAACAACCTTATCCAAGCGGGTTTTGTTGTGTTCGATAACCGAATTGGCGGCTTCGACAATGTTTTTGGTGGAGCGATAATTTTGTTCCAATCGGTACACCTGAACGTTTGGATAATCACGCTGGAAGTTTAAAATATTGTTGATATTCGCCCCGCGGAAAGCATAAATACTTTGAGCATCGTCGCCCACCACGCAGATGTTGTGAAAACGGTCGGCAAGTGCCTTAACGATAAGATATTGCGAGTGATTGGTGTCTTGGTACTCATCAACCAAAATGTATCGAAACCGATTTTGATATTTTGCCAACACATCGGGGTGAAGGTTTAGTAATTCATTGGTTTTCAGTAGTAAATCGTCAAAGTCCATTGCGCCGGCTTTGAAGCACCGTTCAACGTAGGCTTGGTAAATTTCACCCATACGCGGGCGTTTTGCCATTGCATCGGCTTCCATCAATTCGGGGTCGTTGAAGTATGCCTGAACGGTGATTAAGCTGTTTTTAAAGGACGAAATGCGGGACTGAATTTGTTTGTATTTATAGATGTCCTTGTCTAGTGCCATTTCTTTGATGATGGCACTGATAAGGCGTTGTGAATCTTGGGTGTCGTAAATGGTAAAGTTTTGCGGATAACCCAATTTATCGGCTTCGATGCGTAAAATTTTTGCGAAAACGGAATGAAACGTTCCCATCCACAGGTTTTTAGCTTCGCTACCGCCCACAATTTCCGCAATTCGTTTTTTCATTTCGTTGGCGGCTTTGTTGGTAAAGGTCAGTGCCAGAATGTTGAAAGCATCAACCCCTTGGTGCATCAGATTGGCGATGCGGTAGGTAAGCACGCGCGTTTTGCCCGAACCGGCACCGGCGATGACCATTAACGCACCGTCTTTTTGCAGTACGGGAGCTCTTTGCGCATCATTAAGCAGCGATAAATATTGTTCCATAAGCAAGGTTTTTGGTGGGCAAAGGTACGTTAAATTCGTTAATAATTGTAATACAATGTGAAAATGACCGTTTTTATGATGATAAATTATTTATATAAAGAGAATTAGACAGGAAATAAGGTGTTTTTTTGTATTTTAATGATATACTCAATGTCTTTCTGTAATGTATTAAATATCTCTTGATAAGGTATTTTAGGAACGGATAATACCAATGAATTGAGCTTCACAATTAAATAATATGCTTAGTTAGCACCCTAATTTGTACTGTATTTTTAGGATATGTAAGCGTAAGGAAGTGGTGTTTGAGGGGGCGAATTTTGTACTATTGTTTGGTGTGATACAAAACAATGTTGTTGATAGGACTTTATTGCTGTTTAAATCCATTATCGCCCCCTTTTTACTCTACTAATTGAAAACTTGCTCATTCCGAGCATTGAGGCGAGGTCTTTTTGTTTTACTTTTTTAATGAACTCGGGGTGTTCAAAAAGGGCTTGGTAACGGTCTTTCACAGACTGATTTTGAAACAATTCAATGGTTTTAATCAAATTCAGAATTGTTTCTTGCTGGTTGATTATCATATATTTGGAAAACCAAGGTTGCGTATGGAGGAGTTTGTCAAGGTCTGTTTTTTTGATTTGCAAAATTTCGGTGTTTTCCGTAGCTATGATGCCGTATTTTGAGGGCGTTTGGCGTGTAAAACTCTCTGTTTCAGTGAAAAAATAGCCTTCAAAAGCCACCCAACTGGTGTGTTCATCGCCGTTTTCATCAAAGTAGAAAATCCGTAAAATACCTTGATTTACAAAGTAATAGTGTTTGCACACGCTTCCTATAGGAAGTAAAACCGCTCCTTTCATTACCGGCTTTAAGATGAAGAATTCTTCCAAATCCGATGCGGTAATAATACAGCCAGAAAGCGTTGATTGTATGTGATTTACAAGTTTCTGCATTGCGGTAACCGTATGAGTTTTAATTAAAAATAGTAATTCCCAATCCGTTATTTCTTTAATTTTTCCAACATTTGACTGATCATCTCCATTCGTTTTTGTACTTTTTCAGCGGAAGCATCAAGGGTGTAGCCTTCATCCATCAGTTCTTTGATGAGTAGCATTTTTTTGATATTCTGATAATTGTATCGGCGGTTTTTGCCCTCCTCTTCGGTCAGACTTTTGATGATACCCTTGTCTTCCCAATAGCGAATTTGTCGCGTTGGAATGCCCGTGATTTGCGACACCTCACCAATGCCCACCACCAATTTCTCTAAAAATTCAAAATCAAAACCAAGGTCGTTGTTCTCTTTGTTCATTTAATTTCAGTAAGTTATGTTAAAAATCTTATCCAATTGTTTTTCATTGAATGAATCAGGTACTGTTTTCAGCAGTTGATTTCTGCACCACATAGCCAAATTATTTTCAAAATGAGCTATTTTCCCTATTTTTTGACTCATATTGGCGATATAATGTGCTTTTTTCATTCGTAATTGCTCATATTTGGCAAAAATTTGCTCAATATTGTTACTTTCTTTGAACAATTTTCCCAAAACAAACGCATCTTCTACTGCTTGACAAGCTCCCTGTCCCATATTTGGGGTGGTAGCGTGGGCAGCATCTCCAATTAAACATATCTTATTTTTGCACCATTTGTTAATGGGTTGTAAATCAATAATATCGTTTAGAATGATAGCCTCTTTTGGTGTCGCTTCAATCAAGGTTAAAACATCGTGATGAAAATCGCTGAACAGATGTAAAAGATTGTTTTTTTCTTGTTGTAAATGGCTGTTTATCACGGCATACCAATATACTTTTTGGTTGCTAACTTGTACAAAACCAAATCGTTTTCCCTTCCCCCATAGTTCAAATGCTTTGTGTTTGTACTCTTCGGATAATTTGAAATCGCACAATCCTCGCCAACATTTTTGGTTGGTATTTCTGATTTTTCCGCCCCCAAATAATTGATTTCTAATGACAGAATGAATGCCGTCAGCTCCAATTAATACATCGCAAACTTCTGAATTTCCGTCTTCAAAAATGAGTTTATAATTGTTATTATCTTCAATTTTTAACAAACGCTTTGAAAGTTTAATGGTTTCATAACCAATAGCTTCTGTTAATATTTTTTGTAAATCGGCACGGTGGATAGCAATGTTTTTTACGCCGTATTTTAGTTCTAAATTTGTAAGATTCGTTTTGGATATTGTTTTTAATTGATTATCAGCAATGTATATTTCAGAGACGATATGACCCGAATTTTCGATGACTTTTCGGATTCCCAGTGTATCAAACACTTGCATCGCGTTACTTGCCATAACAATACCGGCTCCCACAGGTTTAATTTGGGTAGCTTTTTCGTAAATTGTTATTTGTCGGTCGTTTCCTTTCAGGGCTAAGGCTGTGGTAAGTCCGCCGATTCCTGCTCCGATAATGCCTATTTTCATCAATTAAAATGTTGATTATAAGAAGTTTATTTCTGAATGGCAAATATAACCATTTTTGTAACTATTTTGCAATGATTACTTATCCATTTCAATGAAATAAGTAAAATATTTCCTTAATTAAAAGTATAATAGTTGATTGTTAATGAATTATCATTTCTTTTTAATTCGGAGATATTGGCAGTTTTGAGTATTGTAATTTCCGTACTCGTTCCAATACACAGCAGTGTGATTTACAGGCATATAGAAATATTCGTCCGTTGCCCAAAACAAGCCCTCGTACACATCGAAATAAGGCATCCAATTTTTAAAAGGAGCAGAAATAAGCTCTTTAATCTCTTGATTTTCATTAACTTCGTAAAAAATAACGCCCGACACTTGTTCTTCCATTATAATAGGGAACACAAAAATTTGCTTTTTGTCAGGCGATAGGTACGGAAATCCTGAAAATTCCTGTCTTTTGCCGTTTCTTTTATCAAATAAAATGTATTCTCCTGATTCAAAATAACTTGCATAAACGACATATTTTTGTAAGGCTTCGATTTGCCCCATATATTCGTAGACTTCGCCCTCATCGTTATCCGTATCGTTATCTTTCAGAACCACAACGGAATAATCCTCAAAAGTCAGCGATAAGGCTCCGTTGAGTTTTCGTACGGCAAGGGTATCTTGAAGTAAGTGGCTCACACGCAGTTTTTTAGCTTCGTTATATGTTTTTTGATCGATGAGTTCTATTTGAAACATATCACGAACCGTTTCTTCGGAAATAGGACTTTCTAATTCTTCATATAAAGCATAAAGGTCTGACTCTTTAAGTTTTATATCTTCCAAATTACCCACATCAGTTTTCTTGACATAAGCCTTTGCCCAGCCCATTCGGCTGATTTCCTTGCCGTCTTCCTCATATTCTTCGGTTACGTACCACTGCACAACGTACCAATCCTCGTATTCTTCAATCACTTCCAAGCCTGTGCCGTAGGGTGCTGTATCGATTTTCCTTGTGTTTTCGTCAGCACCCAGAAAGAGGGTCGTTCCCTTTCGGTTGGTTACGAATTTCTTTTCGATTAAGGCTGGGTCGATAAAATCAAGCCAAACAAGTTTCGCTCTAGGAATATCTGTGTCGGTAACTTCTTGATTTTCATTGTTATTTTTGTTAAAAAACTGGCAACTGCTCAAAATCAAGACACTTGCCAAAAGGATAATTTTTCGCATAGTTTTAAATCATTTTCGTTTTTTGAAAAAAAGAAATCAATGCTCCAAAAACGGTTTTTATTGGGCAAATATACACCTTTTTGACTGAAATACAATTTTTTAGGCATTCCAAATTTCTTCTGTTTTTTTAGAAAATTTTTTTTCGTTTAAAAAATATGTTGATTTTTTATAATTATCTGACAATCAGTTTTGTCAAAAATATTTTGTAAATTATTTACAATTATTGTTGTTTATCTCAAAATAAAATGATTATTTTGCATTTTGAAAATTATTTACAAAAATTGAAAATTCAGAACAATGAAACAATTATTTTTAAACGTTGTATTTTTTATGACACTGATTATGAGCTATCAAGCGGAGGGACAAACCCAAGGGAAATCGGCAATTTTGCTTATTGAAACCCAAAACGAGTGGATGCACCCAGACGGAAAACTTCGCAAATTATTGATTCAAGACGAAGAAATGATGCAAAAATCCATCAAAAACATTGAAAAATTGGTTGATTTTGCCCGAAAAAACGACATTTTGTTAATTCACTGCGGATTGCGTTTCGAGAAGGGCTATCCCGAACTTGCCAACGGAAAAAGCGGACTTCGGGAGGCGATTCCCAAGGCAGGAACGTTTCCTATCAACGAATTTGGGTCGCGATTTTATGAAACCGTGCAACCCATCGATGGCGAATTTGTGGTTACGGGCAGGGTCGGAGCCAGTGGCTTTACAGGCTCAAACTTAGATGTTTACCTTCGGAATAACAAGGTCGAAAATCTGTATTTGGCAGGTTACGCCACCCACGTTTGCGTGGAAAGCACCCTGCGTGATGCCCACGAAAAAGGCTACAATACTTTCTTGATTTCCGATGCCACTTCGGCGTTTAACAGCACCCAACAGGAGTACGTCCTAAACGAAATTGTCCATCACTTTGGGGAGCATCTCAGCACGGAAGCGTTGGTGGGAGGAGGAAATGAAAGTTTGGTTAAGTAACATTAAATGAGTTATTTACGATGTAAATAAAACAGGTTGCTCGAAAAAGCAACCTGTTTTTGTAAAGTTTTACTGTCTGTTTGGCTTATTTTTTCAATAAGTCTCTGATTTCAGCAAGTAATTCCTCTTGTGTTGGTCCTGCCGGAGCTGCCGGAGCCTCTTCAGCCGGTTTTTCGTTTTTCATTTTGTTGATGCCTTTAATCACCATAAACAAAATGAAGGCAATAATTACAAAGTTAATCACTGCTGAAAGGAACATTCCGTACTTAACACCACCAAAAGCGGTAAGTTCTTCAATGTTTTTCAAGTTTGCTGCCTCCAAAGCTGGGTTAAGAAGAAGTGGTGTAACAACATCTTCGATGAAAGAGCTTACGATTTTCCCGAAAGCTCCACCGATAATCACACCGACTGCCATATCAACCACATTTCCTTTTACGGCAAATTCTTTAAATTCTTTTAAAAATCCCATAGTTAATCGACTTTTAGTTTTTAACTTTTATTTAATTTTATGGGGCAAAAGTAATTAAAAAAACTACACAAAAAAATGAAGATATTTTTTTTAATAAAACTTTAATAATTAGAGGCTATTTTTTGCTTTAAAATTCGCTTAATTTCTATTTTTATGTAAAAAAATGTTAAATATTTATGTCTTTTATAATTTCCTGAACAGGTGTTTGGTAGTCAAACCAACGGATTTTTTGGTTTTTGTTGAACCAAGTGTACTGGCGTTTGGCAAATCGGCGTGTGTTTTTCTTGATTTCTTCGATGGCAAAGTTCAGTGATGTTTTTCTTTCAAAAAAATCAAATAATTCTCTGTAACCAACTGTTTGTAAGGCGTTTAGTTTTCTGTGTGGAAATAAATTTTGAGCCTCACGAAGCAATCCTTTTTCAAGCATTTGTTCAACACGGAAGTTAATGCGCTGATAAACAATATCTCTGCTTGCCGTTAATCCAATTTCAATAGTTTTAAACGGGCGTTGGGCTTTATTCTTTTTCAGAAACGAAGAGTAGGGGAGTCCGCTTGCCAAACAAACCTCTAAAGCCCGAATCATTCGTTGTGGGTTTTGAATATCAACCTTTTGGAAATGTTCGGGGTCATACGTTTTGAGTTTATCTTGCAAATATTCAATACCTTTCTCTTGAAAAAGAGCGTTGAGTTTGGTACGTATTTTTTCGGGAACTTCCGGAAAGGAATCCAACCCGTGAAGCACGGCATCGGCATAAAGTCCGCTACCGCCCACCATAATCACAATGTTCTTATTTTCAAATAGATATTCTAAAAGAGCGATGGCATCGCGTTCAAAATCACCAACCGAATAGGGTTCAAAAATGCTTTTATGTTGCACAAAATGGTGTTTAGCAGCCATTAGTTCATCGGGTTCAGGTACTGCCGTACCGATGTACATTTCTTTGAAAAATTGCCGTGAATCACACGAAACGATTTCGGTTTGGTAGTAATTTGCCAGTTCAATTGCCAAACGGGTTTTCCCTATTGCGGTAGGTCCTACGATGGTTATCAGTAAGTTATCGTTTTGTTTTTGTTCCATTTTTCTTTCTTCTTAACGATGAACCACATTGGCAACAAAATTTTGCATTTTGTAGGTGATTTTGATAACCACAGTTTGTACAACTTAACAAATTTTCAGAATAATCCGAATTTTCGAAAGCAGTCATTCGGAAAGATTTGCGTTGGAGTGTTCCCAATTTGATTTTTGACTTGGCTCGGGAGTACTCGGCAGTAACAATTCCGGTGGGCACGGCGATGATTCCGTAACCCAAAATCATTACAAACGAGGCTATCATCTGCCCCAGTGTGGTTGCGGGAGCAATGTCACCATATCCAACGGTGGTAAGTGTTACGATACACCAATAAATACTGCGCGGAATACTCGTGAATCCACTCTCTTGACCCTCAATTACATACATTAATGAACCCAGTAAAATACAGATCACCAATACAAAATAAATAAAAACAATGATTTTATTGCGACTGGTTCGCAGTGCCATTTTCAGTTCGTTACCTTGATCGGTAAAGCTAACCAAGTCTAGAATACGGAAAATCCTAAGCAGGCGTAATGCCCTAACCACCGAAAGGGCTTTTGACCCCGGAATGAAAAACGATAAATACATCGGGAGTATTGATATTAAGTCAATTATCCCGTAAAAGCTAAAAATATATTGCAGTGGGCGCTTGTTTGAAATAATCCTTAAAATATATTCCAACGTAAAAAAAATGGTAATAACCCATTCTAAAAAAACGAGAAAACCGTGTGCCTGATGGTCAATATCTTCCACCGTTTCAAGCATTACCATTATCACGCTGAAAAAAATCAACACTAGTAAAATAATGTCAAAGAGTTTTCCTAGCGGTGTGTTGGTTCCGTAAATAATTACGTATGCCTTTTGTTTTAAAATATCATACTTTGATTTTATAACCCCTCGCATTGCACGCTATATTAGTTGAAAAACAGAGAAAACAAGCCTCTTACTGTTGAGGAAGCCACTCCCGAAATGAGTAAAAATTCTGCGGAGATACTCCGTGCCCCACAGGAAACTCCTCATAGGTGTAATCTACGTTTAGTTCTTTTAAAATATTCACGGTTTGCCTTGCCCATTCCACCGGAATGACCTGGTCACTAAGCCCGTGCGATATGTAAAATTTAGGGGTAAAATGCGTTCTTTCACGGTAATCTTCTTTGAGGATATTTGTGTTTAGGTAGCCGCTTAATGCAATGACATTCCGTATTTTATCCGGATAAGAAAGCGCGACAGCCATACTGAGAATGCTCCCCTGACTAAATCCGATTAGTGTAATGTTCTTCGTGTCGTAGCCGTACAGCTCACAAGTCGCGTCAATAAATTCAACAATTAAATCACGCGATTCAACCGCTTGCGCATCATCGCTCCATTTGCCTTGTTCGGATTGAAAATCAATGGAGTACCAAGCATACCCAAAGTCGGCGAGCTTATGAGGGGCTTGCACTGACACAACAGCGTATTTTGCAGGAAGTTCATTGGCAAACGAAAATAAATCTTCTTCGTTACTGCCGTAGCCGTGAAGCATAAAAATAACCGGCGGACGCTTTGTTTTTACCAAAGGTTCACGAATGATACAGTGCAATGGCAATTCGTGAGGTGCGTTGTTTGTTTTCATACTAAAATTTGTTTTAATTATTTAAAATCAATTGTTTATTAGCGATGATACCTATTGCCTTTCCTTTTAGGGTTTCACCCAAAAACGCTGTGTTTTTTGAGCTTGACAAGATATGTTTCTGCTTGAAAACATAGCAGTCATCGGGGGTGAACAAGGTTAAATCGGCTGGGGTATTTTCAGCAATCGGTTGTGTTTTGATGCCGAAACGTTTGCGTGCGCCTGTCAGTAATGCTACTGCTTGCTCCGTGTTAACATACTGATTCAGAATACCAAAAACAGTTTCTAGTCCAATAGTGCCAAAAGCGGCGTGGTCAAATTCTTTAAATTTAAGTTCCACATCTAACGGATTATGGTCAGAGGTTACAAAGTCGATAATTCCGCTGCATAATCCTTCGCGTAGGGCGTGTACATTTTGTGCATCGCGTAGGGGTGGAAGCACCTTAAAACGGGTGTCAAATCCGTCTAAAACCTCGTCCGTAAAGTGAATATGATGTGCTGATACGCTGCACGTTACGTCTAATCCTTTGGCTTTGGCTTCACCGATAAGCGCCACCGATTTTGCCGTTGAAATGGTAGGAATGTGTAGTTTGCCACCAGTATATTCCAAAATTGCCAAATCGCGCGCAATACACAAGGTTTCAGCCAGTTCCGGAATGCCTTTCAGCCCGAGTTTAGTAGCCGAAATATGCTCATTTACAACTCCTTTACCCATAATTTTGGGGTCGTTCGGAAATGAAATTACAATTCCTCCGAAATTTTGAGCGTATTGCAAGGCTATTTTCAGTAGGTTGCTGTTCGTAATAGGCTTTTTATAGTCGCCAAAGGCTACGGCACCTTCGCTTTGCATATCGAACAACTCGGCAAGGGCTTCCCCTTTGCTTTCAATGGTTAAAGCCCCGATGGGGTGCGCCGTTACGGCAAAGTGGCGTGTTTTGTTTTTGATATAAGTTACCGCTGTTTTTGTGTCGGTTACCGGATTGGTTAAAGGGTTGATTAACACGTGTGTAAATCCGCTTTTTTGGGCTGTTTTCATTCCGTTTTCGAGCGTTTCACGTTCTTCAAAACCGGGTTCGCCCAAGCAAACGCTGCTGTCTGCCCAACCTTGTGAAACACAAACGTTTTCAATGACTTTATCGGCATTATCAATAGCGATTTGGTCTGCTATTTTTACAATAATTCCGTCCGAAATTAAGATATCCTTTACTTTATTGTGAAAAACGCTTAACGAATCTAAAATTTTTGCGGATTTAATGACTATTTTCATAGTTGGAATATGGTTTTAAATCAATATCAATTTGTATTTTTCTTTTACAAACAGGCTTCTAACCCGCAAAGGTAAAATTAAAAATGAACTATGGCAATTATTTGCGTATATTTTTTGCCGAAAAATTAAAATAAACTTTGCAACACGTCCAACGATTTGGTGTTGCGAAAGCTTGGAAAATGCCACTGATAATATTTTAATAATTTATTAATTAAGGCATTGCGTTCTGTTTTGGTTGTTTTTATATGATGTAAATCACTGTACTGTGCCGTTAAAATGTTTTTGAATAAAACCAATTCGGTGCCTGAAATGGTGTATTTAACCTCATCAAAATGTGAAAAAATACCTTCTTCCAGATTAAAAAACAGGTGGTTATCATTCGTAGTGTCGGGATAAAAACCCAAAAAGCGGGTTAAATCAACCAAAAATTTCAGATGAAAATTAGCCATAAAATCATTTTCATCAAAAAAACAGAGTTTTTCCGACAGAAAGTTATAGAGTTCAGGCTCAGGATGTTCAGTTGTGCATACCAGCGAACACACTTCCGATAAAAATAACGCCACCGAACTTTTGTAAATGTGGGTGTGTAACGACCGATACACGTGATGCACTTTGGCTTCTTTGATGCGTTCCAACGTGCCTGAGTTTTTGTGCGTAGCAACGATTTCCAACTGCATAAAGGGTTGGAACAAAGCCGATTTCAATGTGCTTTTTCGGGAAGACAGCACTCCTTGAAGCAGATAACTCTGCACGCCGTAATTTTTTGTAAAACAGCGCACAATCAGGCTGTTATCGCCGTATTTCAAAGAAGAAATGACAATGGCTTGGGTTTTAATCAGCATTGCAGTTGGGGGTAAGTTGTTGTTTGTTTTTATATCTTTGCCAAAGCTCAAAAATGCTAACAAAGGTAAAATTTTTAATCATTTTTTACTTTTAAAAAGGACTCGTGTTGCTCAATCGCCATTTCAATTTTTTCAACGATTTGCTCGATGCTTTCATTCTCATAATCAATTTGTAAGGGTTGTTTTATAACCATTGATTGTTGTACGCCTTTCTTTTTAATGTTGATACCTTTTTTATCGAACGAACGGCGGAATCCGTCAATGACAATCGGAACAACCACAGGCTTATACTGCTTGATTAAGTGTGCCGTTCCTTTACGAATCGGTTTCCAAGGCGAGGTTGTTCCCTGCGGAAAGGTAATGACCCAACCGTCATTGAGTGCAATGCCGATGTTTTCTACGTCGCTTTGCTTTACTTCGCGTTGTATTTCTTTACCTTTTTCACGCCAAGTTCTATCGACCGGAACTGCCCCTACATAACTCAAAATTTTGGGTAGCAAACCCGATTTCATCGTTTCGGAAGCCGCTATGTAATAGATATTTAACTTCGGATTCCATAAATAACCGATATTTTTAATAGTATCGACCCTACCTTGCAAACTGGCGTTAAAAACGTGCAACATCGCCGCAACATCGGCAAAATAAGTCTGATGATTGGAAATGAAAAGCACGTTGGTTTCAGGCAAAGCTCTGATAACGTCCGAGCCTTCTATTTTCAGCTGATTAAATCCGTTATAACGACTGTGCGTAATTAAACCAAAAAGCCTTATTAACCAGCGTTTTATCCATAATATTTGTCCGAACGGACTTCTTTTAAATAATTTCATTCTGTCAATTTCTTAACCCTAAAACAGATGATTTAATATCTTTTTTACCTGTGCAAATTTAGGGTAATTTCCTATTAAAACAAGAAATATTTTAGTTTCATCTGAAAATTACGGACTAAAATCGTCTTTTTCAGTGTTAAAAAAGTAAATTTTCATACTTTATTTCTCTCAAATTAAAAGTTTCAAAGTCGAGCCTCACGAACATTTTAAATCTCACTCCAAACATCTTCATAGCCCTCGTTATCAATGATAAAGCGAAAGCCTTGTGACAGACCCAAATAAGGTAAAACCTCTGGTAATAAGTCGATTAAGTGATACCAATGCACAGGTTTGTAAAAATCCTCCGCGTCAGAATGCTCCCCACAATGGATAAACCACGACACATTTTGCCCCGCTTCCAGCACGATGCGTTCGCCACAAATCGGCATTTGCCCCAAAGTGTCCAGTGCCACTGCCACCATTTCATCGGATTGCAATTGCTCAAATTCGGATTGGTATTTTTTACAAATTTTTAGTTGTAACTTTTTGATGTTCATAGGTTTATTTCATTTTAAAAATCAATACCTCACCACCAGAGGCGATTTTTGTAGCAAATTGTCTTTGTGGAAATGCTCGGGTTTTCCGAATGAAAATTCGCAAGGTAAAACAACGGAAAGTTCTTCAAAAACAGCTTCTTGCGTACGGATTTCACCACCGAACCAAATATCCCAAACCATCAGCACCGATGCCTCGCCTTTGGTGAGTTCGTACAGGTCAAAATCAATGGCTTTGTCGAAAATTTCAGGGTCGTACTCGGCGGTGAGCTTCCAACCGTTTTCCTTCAAAAATTTGAGGATTTTGTAAAACAAATCCGTTTCGATGTCGGTCGCTATGCGTGTTTTTTCGTTTGTCATATTTCTTTGTAATTTACTTAAAAACAATTGGTTGTATTTTTAAATCAACTCGTTTTCTCGGTCGTCATTTTCTTTGTAAAGTTGCCAACCAAAATGGTCGGCGATTTTTCTAAACAGCTGTATATAAGCATTTTGATTAGCGTTTTCATCACAAACAACGGCAATGAGCCTAACCCAGCCAATGGGCGTATCGGACGAGGCGAAATTGCCGTCCTTCGTTTCCGTTAAAATCATATCAAACCACTGAAAATCAGTTGAATTCTGAAAAGTTTGATGGTCTTTTTGTTGCAATTCTTTGACGCTTTGCAAAAAATCTACCAACTGCGTTCGCTCTATCTTTTTGCTAAAATTTTCATCGGATTGAATGTAATAATAAGAATAATTCATTTTTTTTAGATTTTTCGTACAAATTTAGGCGAATCTTTATCATTGACTAAATCATAATCCTTTGTTTTTCCATGCTTTAAACACAACTCATTAAAAAGCTGTTCTTGTTTTTTTATGGGAAAATAACACGAAATTAATTTCAAATCAGGCATTTGTATAATAAACTCTAAATCAGAGGGTTCGAGCTTACTATACACCGAAAAACTAATGCCTTCCAAATTGGGAATCTTACGAATATTTTGTACCTCCATTAAACTTTTACATCTACGAATCTCCAACATTTTCAGATTCTTACACGCCGACAAATTCGGAAAAACCTCAAATTTAGGACAATAGGAAATGCTAAGCCATTCCAAATTTTCAAATCCGTGCGACAAAAAATTAAAATTGTCGTTGCTTGTTCGTATTGTATTGAAAAACAGAAGTTTAAGTTTTGATACTTTTCGTAAGGTGGTATAGTCAGCAATGGTACAACCGTAAAATTGCACACTTTCCAAGTTTGGAAAAAGGAGTAAAAAATCCAAATTTGTAACTTTTAAATGACTGATTGCAAAAGATTTAATTCGCTTATACTTTTGCATTTCTGAAATATCTGCCTCAGTTAATTGCAGGTCAATAAAACCTCGTGAACCCTGTTTGTAAAAACCTTTATTCATATCGTTATAATTTTGAATATCAATATAATATATTATTTTTCTGTCAAAAATACGATTATTTTTTGCCCAAATGACCGATAAGAGCATCTATTTTGGCAAAATTTTCCTCACTTGACGAGGCGTAAATTACATCGAAATAGCCATCGTTTCTGAAAATGGCAATCACCTCATTATCAGCGTTTCCGTAGAATCTCGCTCCCAGCCACTGCGAAAAATCATAGGGCTTTTTCTGAAAATGTTGCTCAATGACGACAAGCTCCTCGCCACTGACAAACAAAAAATCCTCGGACGAAAAAGGCAAAGCAAAACCGCTTGGAGTGTCGCCATTGCGTTGAAAAAATCGCTAAGTGTCTGATTTTCTTTTGCCCACGCCTCTTGGTCGTAGCTCATATACACGGGCGGATTGTCGTTTGGCAAGTCCGTTTTTTGAATCGCCCAAACGCAAGTCCATTGATTTTCAGCATAAAAAATCAGATGGTCGCCATTTTTTAACCACTCCACCTTGTCGGGCGAAAGCAACACATCTTGCGTGGCGTTGAGGGGCGTAATTTTGCCCAATTCGGTGTAATAATCGGACAGCACTTTTGGCACAATCGGACTCATTTTAAGCAAATTTTGCATTTCTTCCGCTGAAAATCCATCGCTTTTCTCGATACCAAACAGCTTTTTAATGTAAGTAAAATCGGTCATATTTTTTCGTTTTTAATTATTAAAATTAATTTTTATTACTAAAAAACGCTAATTCGCCGCAAAATCGACAATATTTTGCAATAAAAACTGCATTTTTTCGGCAATAGACTTGTTTTTGATGCGATATTTCTTGGCAAGTTCGGAGGTGTTGGTGAAAATCAGCTGTATTTTTTGGTTTTTGTCCTCAATCACGGCGATTTTCATCGGTAAATCAAGGGCAATGGCGGGATTTTCCTGCATCAGGAGCGTCCCCACTTTCGGATTTCCAAAAACGACGACCCTGCTTTTGCCCATCGCCAGTCCGACCCCCTGTGCGTTTTCATAATGGTTAAAGTCCGCAAAAACAGGTAGTTGTAGTTCTTCCAATTTTTGAACCAAACGAGCGTAAGTTTGCTCAAAATCGTGCTTACTTTCCACCGAAGAAAGGCTTTTCGAGTGATTTTGTGCCGAAATCAAAGCGGTTATCAGTAAAAATGCCAGTAAAATAATGTTTCTTTTCATTGTTTTTAAGTTTTTAATTATTTCTATAAAAATCGTTTTTTTCTTACGGAAGACTCGAAAAATCAATCATCGTCAAGTACCATTTTTTATCCATTTTCGTTACATAAAAGATAAAAATGTCAAAATCTCCGTCATTTTTCTGCCAAATCGCGACGATGCAACGCGTATTTTGCTCAAATTTTTGGACTTTTTTGAGTTCCGTCAAGTATTTTCGTTTTGTTTCGATGTCCGAAATTTCATATTTCAATTCCGTTTTAATGCAAAAGGACAATTGTTTCTGAAAATCAGGATTATCCACAAAAAACAAACCTTCCGTTGGCGTTTTTTCAGAAGAAATCACTTCCAAAACATCTATCGTTTGTACTTTTTTCAAAGGCAAATTTTCTTTAATTTTCTGAAAAGCAAGTGTTTCCCTGTTCCAATAGGGCAAAATTACATTTTCTCGTTGAATGGTGTCCAAATAAATTTCCTTTTGGTGCGTCCAACGAGGCACAGAACCAGGCAGATACATAAAATACAGCCCTATCTCTTTATGAATCAGTTGATTGAGTTTTTTAACATCTTTTCGGTTGTACGAATCAATAACCGACCTCACCACCTGCTCAAAATTCGGCTCAAAATCGTGCTTACTTTCCACCGAAGAAAGGCTTTTCGAGTGATTTTGTGCCGAAACCAAAGCGGTTATCAGTAAAAATGCCATTAAAATGATGTTTCTTTTCATTGTTTTTAGGTGTTTTTTGTTATAAAATTAAATTTGATGTCGGTCAAATCGTCTAAATTGATTTCAATTTGTGATGTTCCGTGTTCGGTGATGCCAATCAAATGATTTTCAACAACTTTTAGCGATTTTATCGGATTGGTTCGGTCTGAAAATAACGCCCAAAGCAAGTTGCCCTCGCCGTCCTCACACGCCACAAAACCCTCGTTGCCGTAACTGCCATCGCCACAGACAAATTTTTGTTTATCACTGATAATCAACTCATTCCATACATCTACCCAAGTCCAATCCTCCCACGCATTGTATTTCAGCAAACTGCCGATGGTGGTGTCGCACAAAGGCGATACTCGGGCAGAACTTTCTCGGGTGTTTGGGTCGTATAACACAATGAAATCCAGCACGGTAACTCTGCCATCGGCGTAAATAATGCAGTTGGTAGGCGGTAATTTCTTTTGGTCGCTTTTCCAAAATTTTTGTAAGGCTTCAAGGTAAGTTAATTCGTTGTTAGTCAAGTTTTTATCGCTCATAGATTTTGTTTTACTAGATGATTATTTTCCGCCAAATTTAGACGAATATTATTTCTTTTCAAAATTTTATGTGTTTTTCTAATAAAATGACAATAAATTACGCTTTATTTTAGTAAATCGTAAAAATTAAGTCGTTAGCCAATCTTCCAAAGTAATCATTTTATCCAAAGCGAAAATTTCCGTTAGACGATGAAAAACTTGCGGATTTTTGATACGAATTTGCACCGTTGAAAAACCGTTTTTGGAGCTGTCATATGTTAGGTTATCTTCTGAAATCCAAATAGTTACGATTTGACTTTGGCTGTCCACAAAGAGCGTATCAAAAGCCGGAGCATACACCACCCGTCGCGAACCGTCATTGTAAAAAAATCGTAATTCGTTGTGCTGGTGGATTTTATAAAGTTCCAAAAAATCACAATTTTGTTCCAGCGGAAATACCTCGGCGGCAAACTTCACCGAGCTGTATTTTTCAATTCTTATATCCTGACAATCAAAGCTATATATCATATTTCTAACGAAGAATTTATCCAATTGGTTTCGGCGTAAAGTTGCTCAATTTTGTCCAGTTCGGCTTTGGGTTTTCTGCCCCAAGCTGTATAAACGGTTTTGAGTTTGGGCAATTGTTTGAGTTTGGTAAAATCATCTGCACTCATTTTCAGTGGTTTATCGTGGCTTGTCAGCACCAAAGTTTCCAAATTTTCATAGCGAAGCAAACTCGCCACATCGCAAAAATTCGGACAGGTATACATCATTATTTGCGTGATTTTTTCAGGATTTTTCAACTTCGGAAAACTTTCCAAATGGCTGTTGTAACTGATATTTACGCTCGTCAAATGTTCCAAACTCTCTATAAATGAATGATTTACTAATTTTGACAAGCCGTGTAAATGCAATCGCTCCAAATTCGGAAATTTCTCGCCCAGCAAATTTTCCGACTTTAAAGTGCTGTGAATGTACAAATCGGTCAGATGCAAATTCAGGGCAATCAACGCCAAATCCAGCGATTTTAGATGTAATTTTTTCAAATTTTGTTGCAAATTGATAAAATCGTGCTGTGATTTATTGCCTAAACCTTCCAAAAACTCAAAATTTTCAATATTTCTTGCTGAAATTGGGTTGAAAGATAGCGTTTTTTTTGACAAATTGCCCTAATTTTAACGATTTTAAATCAAAATCGGCGAGTTCCGTCAAACTTTCCAACGGATTTTCATAATTTGGTGACACCGAAATATGCCGAACGTTTGGCAATTCAGCCAAAACGGACATTTTCACCTCCGCCGATAAAAAAATCAGCACAAAAACCTCACTCCCTGCCGCCGCTTTGGCATTGACAAGGCGTAATTTTTCAGCGTCGATGTGTTTTTTCAAACTGACATAAAGCGGCTCGGTTTGGTTAATCGTATCAGGGCTAAGTGTATTTAAATCAATATATTGCATAATTATTTTTTGTTTATTTCGTTGATTTCCAGTGAATTGCAACTAATTTCAAGGTGATGATTTCCTTCCAAATCAAGGCGTAAATGGGTCTTGCTTTGGGTCTGTAAAACGCTCGCTTCCACGACAATCACGCCCCGATTTGATAACGCAAACGATGGCAATTTAGTATCCGAATTGGGGGCTGAAAACTGAAATTCGCATACCTCGTTTAGTATCAGTTTTTTATGAATATACGAAGGAAATATCTCATTATCAACTATTTCCCAAGTTGCCAAAAAAGAAATTTCAAGTCGTTGATTAAATTCCGAAAAATCAAAATCGGTCAAGGTGCTTTCAAACAATAAAACTTCCAAAGGATTTCGTTTTTTCATTGCGAAAAAAGTTTGTTTTAAATTACTAAAAATCAATAGGTTTTGATTTAATGATATTTCCGATTTATTTTTCCGTTCGTCCGATGGTTTTAAGCCAAAGTTTGGCGTTAT
>NZ_JAUNKD010000018.1:0-6295 GCF_030532915.1 Capnocytophaga sp. | reverse complement strand
TTTCCGATTTATTTTTCCGTTCGTCCGATGGTTTTAAGCCAAAGTTTGGCGTTATCACACTGACTATCAATGGTTGTGCTTTGGTTGTTGGTAAAAGTTTCCCACTGCCAATCTTCACTGCCCACACAGCCCAATCGGGTGTATTCGTCCAAAAATCGCGTGAACGAATTTGCCATCACATAGCCGTGCAACTCGCTGCCGTCGTGGCTCAAATAAACGATGTTTCCGTAAGTTTCCGCCTCCAAATCGATTGTCAAAAAATCGCCGTTGCCCACCTTTTGAAACGCCAATTTGTTGTGATAAATCTTATCGTAAGGGTCGTTGTAATCAGGGTAACATTCTGAAATCCAGTCTTTTCTATCTTCCTCCAAATCAAGCAATAAATCCAGCCCAAAATGTAACTCGCCCGAAAAAATTTCCGCCAATTCATCAGGCAATTCAAGCACTTGGGTTTCCTCGGGGAAAATGTTCCAATAAAATTCAAGATGCGACGAAATATTGAGCAGGGCATTTCTAAAATCGGCAGGAATTTTTATGCCTAACCGGGCTTCCACTTGGGCGATTTCCTCCTCCGTGGCAGGTTCCTTGACGATAAAATCCTGCGTAAATCCGCCCAATTCATCTATTCGGTTTTTAAACCAATGTAATCTTTCTAAAATACTTGTTTTCATTGTTTTATGTTTTTAAAAAATGGATTTTTCTTTTATAATTTTTTGTTTTGCCACGATTGTATAATTCGCTCAAAATCAGCTATCATCAAATCAAAATTGTATTGGATTTTCTTTTGTTTTTGGGCGAAAGCATTTAGGGCGGTCAAAAAATATTCAGCGATTTTCTGTTTTTGTTCTTGGTGGGGCAAGTCGTAAAAATGCCTCTTGTAATTGTTTTTGTAGTTCTACCTGATCTTCAACCGAAAGCAGGTTCGCTTTAATTCGAATAAATCATTGATTTCAAATATTTTAGTAAGTATAAAATTGGTGTTAAATCAATAAAAATTACAAAACGATTGTAGCAAAGATATGCCAAGATTCATAATTTTCTTTTTGGCAAAAATACAAAGAATTAACGGTTTTCTTACCGGAATTGGGTTTATTCTTGGGAAAAATTAAACTTGAAGCAACACAAAAAAAGTAGTGCAGGACAAGCCTGCACTACTTCGAACATAAATTTTAATACAAAATGAAACAAATTCTCGTGATCACGACAGGATTCGAACCTGTGACCGTCTGCTTAGAAGGCAGATGCTCTATCCAGCTGAGCTACGTGACCTCTATTAACTAAAAAATATATTTCAAAATGCAACACTGAAACATTTTTGAAATATATTTTTTTGTCGGGGCGGCAGGATTCGAACCTGCGACCTCCTGGTCCCAAACCAGGCGCGATGACCGGACTACGCTACGCCCCGAATTTCACAAAGATGATGCGGAGAGACTGGGACTCGAACCCAGGCATCGGTTACCCGATGACAGATTAGCAATCTGCTCCGTTACCACTCCGGCACCTCTCCTGAAAAACTTTTATTTATGAACGTTTTTGTTTCTCTTTTGCGGGTGCAAATATAGAATGTTTTTTTTTTCTATGCAAAAAATAATGGATTTTTTTTCACTTTTTCTTTAACTTATTTTTCATATGATTTATATTCAATATTTTATAAAATCATTTTTTTAAGTCATTTTTTGCACAACCTACATAAAGTACCACAAAAATATGTTTCATTTGGATAAGATAGCACAGGAAAATCCGCATAAATATGTCATATGTAAGGCAGAATTCTGAAAATGTAAAATTCTTTTTGTAATTTTGCGCTTTTAACAGAATCGTACCGATAATAAATATGAGTAAAAATTTAACCAAACGCAGCGAAGATTATTCAAAATGGTATAACGAACTGGTGGTAAAAGCCGAACTTGCCGAAAACTCGGGGGTGCGGGGCTGTATGGTCATCAAACCGTACGGATACGCCATTTGGGAAAAAATGCAAGCCGAACTTGACCGAATGTTCAAAGAAACCGGACACGTAAATGCCTATTTCCCGCTTTTCGTGCCGCGTAGTTTTTTTGAAGCCGAAGAGAAAAACGCCGAAGGTTTCGCCAAAGAATGTGCCGTGGTAACGCATTACCGCCTCAAAACCGACCCCAATGAAAAAGGGAAATTAATGGTAGACCCCGATGCCAAACTTGAAGAAGAATTGGTGGTTCGACCCACTTCCGAAGCCATCATCTGGAATACGTACAAAAACTGGATTCAGTCCTACCGCGACCTGCCGATTCTCATCAACCAATGGGCAAACGTGGTGCGTTGGGAAATGCGTACGCGTCTGTTTTTGCGTACCGCCGAATTTCTTTGGCAGGAAGGACATACCGCCCACGCCACCAAAGCCGAAGCCATTGAAGAAGCTGAAAAAATGATGCACGTATATGCCGATTTTGCCGAAAATTTTATGTGCGTGCCGGTTATCAAAGGATTTAAAACCGAATCTGAACGCTTTGCCGGAGCCGACGAAACCTACTGCATCGAAGCTCTTATGCAAGACGGAAAAGCCTTACAGGCAGGAACTTCGCACTTTTTGGGGCAAAATTTCGCCAAAGCTTTCGACGTGAAATTCGCTTCCAAAGAAGGAACGCTCGACTATGTTTGGGCTACTTCGTGGGGCGTTTCCACCCGATTGATGGGAGCACTCATTATGACGCACAGCGATGATAACGGATTGGTACTTCCACCGAAATTAGCTCCTATTCAAGTGGTTATTATTCCGATTTACAAAGGCGAAGAACAACTGGAAGCCGTCCGACAACGCATACTTCCGCTGATGGATAAACTCAAAAAACACGGAATTTCAGTAAAATTCGATGACCGTGACACCCAAAAACCCGGTTTCAAATTCAACGAATACGAACTTAAAGGCGTGCCGGTGCGTTTGGCGGTGGGGCAACGCGATTTGGAGAACAACACTTTTGAAGTGGCTCGTCGCGATACGCTTACCAAAGAAACCGTTTCGGGCGACGGCATTATCGAATACATCGAAAAATTACTTGCTGATATTCAAGAAAATATCTATAAAAAAGCCTTGGAGTATCGCAACTCGCACATCACGGAAGTCAATTCGTATGACGAGTTCAAATCGGTGTTGGAAAGCAAAGGCGGATTTATTTCGGCTCACTGGGACGGAACTCCCGAAACCGAAGCCCGCATTCAGGAAGAAACCAAAGCCACCATTCGTTGCATTCCGTTAGATGCCAAAAACGAAGCAGGCGTTTGTATTTTCTCCGGAAAACCTTCCACCCGGCGGGTTTTATTCGCAAAGGCGTATTAATTAATTCATTTAAATACCATTGACATAAACGGATTTGTTCCCTTAAACTCGGAGCAAATCCGTTTTTATAAAAATAATTCGATTTTATCAATTTATTTTTTTGTCTTTTTTTGCTAAAATACATAACTTTGCACGCAATTTCTTCCCTTTTAAGAAGGAATTTCACGCGTAATTAATCAAATAATTTTCACAATCACATTCAATCCAATAAAATAAGTATCCGTTTTATGAATAAATCAGTTTACATTATCACGCCCGACACGTACAGCGGAAAATCGTTGGTAACCTTGGGAGTGATGCAGATGGTGATGCGCAACACCACCAAAGTGGGATATTTCAAACCTATTTTGGAAAGCACCACGCAGAAGGACAATCACATAACCACCGTTCTTTCACATTTTCAGTTAGATATGGAATATGATGACGCATACGTTTTCAGTAGAAATGAGGTGGCTACCCTTAAAAATAAAGGGAAAATAGGTGAAGTGTATGACACCATCATCAAACGCTACAAGGCTTTGGAAAGCAAGTACGATTTTGTTTTGGTGGAAGGAACTGATTTATTGGAAGAAAGTAATATTTTTGACATCAATTTCAATGCTTCATTGGCGCAAAGTTTGAACATTCCGGCATTGGTGGTGCTGAAAGACAACTTTTCATCGGAAGAAGAACTTGTTAATCACGTGCAGATTGAAGTGAACGCCCTTTTGGAGCAAGAGGTTCAAATTTTAGGTGTATTCGTCAATAAATCAAAAGATTATAGCGAGCAAGCCAAAGAACGTTTACAGCGTGAATTTAAGGATATTCACTTTACGCTCATTCCGCGAGAAGATGATTTGAGTCGCCCGACGGTTAAGGAAGTTGCCGACCAATTGGGGGCGCGTTTCTTGTACAAGGGCGATGATGTGAATATGATTACCAAGAAAACCATCGTGGGCGGAATGCAACTGCACAACTTTTTGAACTACCTGTCAGAGAGCTGTTTGGCGGTAATTCCGGCTGACCGTTCCGACCTGATTGTCGGTACTTTGGCGGCACACATTTCTTCCAACTATCCGCGGGTGGCAGGCATTGTGCTTTCGGGGGCGCTTACACCTGAAAAATCCATCATCAAAATATTAGACGGAACCCAGAAAATGATTCCGCTGATGCTTTCCAAGTACGGAACCTTTGAAACTGCCAACCGCATCGGCAACATCAAATCAAAAATTTATCCTGAAAGCGCCGAAAAAATTAAACTCTGCATTCAACTTTTTGAAAAATATGCCGATGTTGATGCATTAAACGACCGCATTTCATCGTTTAAATCCGATACCATCACCCCGCGAATGTTCCAATATAATATGGTGCAAAGCGCCCGCAAGGCACAGAAACACATTGTTTTACCGGAAGGAACGGACGACCGTATCCTCACGGCGGCTTCACAACTGGCAGCCGACGAATTGGTGTATTTGACCATTTTGGGCGAACCCGAAAAGATAGCTGCCCGCGTGAACGAACTCGGTTTGCGGTGGGACGAAAACCGCATTTCAATCGTGAACCCTATCGAAAGCCCCAAATATCAATCGTATGCCGAAAAGTTATACGAACTCCGTAAATCAAAAGGAATGGAACTTTCACAAGCGCGTGATTTAATGCTCGACGTATCGTATTTCGGTACGATGATGGTGTTCTTGGGCGATGCTGACGGAATGGTTTCAGGGGCGGTGAATACCACGGCACACACCATTCGCCCGTCGTTGCAATTCGTGAAAACCAAACCGAATGTAAACACGGTTTCATCAGTGTTCTTTATGCTATTGAACGACCGCGTGCTGGTTTACGGCGACTGCGCCATCGTTCCGAACCCTACGGCGGAACAACTGGCCGAAATTGCCATCTCGTCGGCTGAATCAGCCAAAGCCTTCGGTATTGAGCCTCGCGTGGCGTTGCTTTCATACTCTTCGGGAAGTTCCGGAAGCGGTGCCGATGTGGACAAAGTGCGTACGGCAACCGAAATCGTAAAGTCACAATACCCTGATTTACTGGTAGAAGGTCCTATTCAGTATGATGCCGCCGTTGACCCCAAAGTCGGTAAGAGCAAAATGCCGAACTCAAAAGTGGCAGGGCAAGCTAATGTGTTGATTTTCCCTGACCTCAATACCGGAAACAATACCTACAAAGCCGTGCAGCGTGAAACGGGCGCCTTGGCTATCGGACCTATGTTGCAAGGACTTAAAAAACCGGTGAATGACCTGAGCCGAGGGGCAACCATTCCGGATATTTATAACACCGTGTTAATTACTGCTATTCAGTCCGTTATGGAGGAATAACACCAATAATTTTACATACCAAAGCCCTTAGCTTTGGTATTTTTTTAGTTATATGTTTAATTTTTAATCTTAATTTTTATGAAAGAAATCATTCTTATTTTTAGTTGTTTTTTTGCTTTACGCTTGGTATCGCTTGCCTTTTCTATAAAAAACGAGAAACGGATTAAGCAACAAGGCGGCATTCAGTACGGGAAATTCAATTCGATGTTGCTGACACTGGCACACATCGCCTTTTATTTTTTGTGCTTGTTTGAAGCTATTTATAAAGAACAAACGCTGAATACCGTATCAAAAGTGGGTATCGGCTTACTGATTTTTGCCTATGCGATGCTGTTTTACGTAATTTACGAACTTCGAGATGTCTGGACGCTAAAAATCTATATCTTGCCCGACCATAAAATTAATAATTCTTTCTTATTCAAGTGGATAAAACACCCCAATTATTTCCTAAACATACTGCCTGAACTGGTGGGAATGGCGCTTTTATGCAATGCCTATACCACCCTTGCCGTGATGCTCCCCATCTATGCCGTAATTTTAGCCATTCGTATCCGTCAGGAAGAAAAAGCAATGGAACAAATTGGAAAATAGCGGTTGGTGAATGGTGAGGACCGCGTGTAAAAACCTTTGGCAAAGTTTGGGGCTTTGCCAAAGGTTTTTGTATTAT
>NZ_JAUNKD010000017.1 GCF_030532915.1 Capnocytophaga sp. | reverse complement strand
CAGACTGTAAATCTGCTGACTATGTCTTCGCAGGTTCGAATCCTGCTCTTCCCACCAAAAAAAGCGGGAGTAGCTCAGTTGGTAGAGCGTCAGCCTTCCAAGCTGAATGTCGCGAGTTCGAACCTCGTCTCCCGCTCTGCAAGTTTAAGATTACTAAAAAAATAAGCCGGTGTAGCTCAGGGGTAGAGCGCTTCCTTGGTAAGGAAGAGGTCACGAGTTCAAATCTCGTCATTGGCTCTTGTTTTGTATACGTTAAACACTATATTATATAACTAAGATTTAAAAATTTATTTAAAATGGCAAAAGAAACATTTGATCGTTCCAAACCCCACTTAAATATTGGTACTATTGGACACGTAGACCACGGTAAAACAACTTTAACTGCGGCTATTACAAAAGTATTGGCTGATGCTGGTCTTTCAGAGCAAAGAAGTTTTGATTCAATTGATAACGCTCCTGAGGAAAAAGAGCGTGGTATTACTATCAACACTTCACACGTAGAGTATCAAACAGCTACTCGTCACTACGCGCACGTTGACTGTCCTGGTCACGCCGATTACGTTAAGAATATGATTACCGGTGCTGCTCAGATGGACGGCGCTATCCTTGTGGTTGCTGCAACTGACGGTCCGATGCCTCAAACTCGTGAGCACATCCTTTTAGGGCGTCAGGTAGGTATTCCTCGTATCGTTGTGTTTATGAACAAAGTGGATATGGTTGATGACCCTGAATTGTTGGAGCTTGTTGAGCTTGAAATGAGAGAGCTTTTAAGTTCATATGACTATGACGGAGATAACGGACCTATTGTTCAAGGTTCTGCTTTGGGAGCATTGAATGGAGAGCCTAAATGGGTTGATACTGTAATGAAATTGATGGATGCTGTTGATAGCTGGATTGAGTTACCAACACGTGATATCGACAAACCTTTCTTGATGCCAATCGAAGACGTATTTACTATTACAGGTCGTGGAACCGTGGCAACAGGGCGTATCGAAACAGGGGTTGCTAAAACCGGTGAGCCTGTTGAGATTATCGGTATGGGAGCTGAGAAATTGACTTCTACTATTACAGGGGTTGAGATGTTCCGTAAAATCCTTGACCGTGGAGAGGCTGGAGATAACGTAGGTCTATTGCTTCGTGGTATTGATAAAAAAGACATCAAACGTGGTATGGTTATCTGTAAACCGGGTTCAGTGAAGCCACACGCTAAATTCAAAGCTGAGGTGTATATACTAAGCAAAGAAGAGGGTGGACGTCATACTCCGTTTAAAGATAAATACCGTCCTCAATTCTATGTACGTACAACTGACGTAACAGGTACAATTTCATTACCTGACGGAGTTGAGATGGTTATGCCTGGTGATAACTTGACTATCACTGTTGAGTTGTTGCAACCAATTGCGCTTAACGTAGGTCTTCGTTTTGCTATCCGTGAAGGAGGTCGTACCGTAGGTGCAGGTCAGGTAACTGAAATTCTTGACTAATTTTGCAAACTAAGTCGGTTTAAAATTATATAAAGAAAAGAAGTTTTGAGTTTGTCTCAAAACTTCTTTCTGAAAGACGGGTGTAGTTCAAGGGTAGAATAGCGGTCTCCAAAACCGTTGATGGGGGTTCGAATCCCTCCACCCGTGCAAAAAAGATAATGTGATGGTAAATTATATTAAAGAATCTTATGAAGAACTGAAAAATCACGTTACTTGGCCAACCTTAGCTGAAGCACAGCGTGAGATGGTTATTGTAGTGGTTTTTTCAATTCTTTTTTCGCTTGTTATTTGGGGTATGGATTCTTTCTTTGAATGGATAATGGCTCTGTATTTTAACTTTGTGAAGTAACAAATATTGATAATGTCAGGAGTATTAGAGAAGAAGTGGTACGTTGTTAAAGCCGTTACGGGGCAAGAAAATAAGGTAAAAAACTATATAGAAAATGAAACCTCTCGGTTGGGATATGCCGACTATGTAGAGGAGGTTTTGGTGCCTACTGAAAAAGTTGTTCAAATTCGTAACGGGAAAAAAGTAAACAAGGAGAAAGTTCATATGCCGGGGTACGTAATGGTAAAAGCGAACCTTGGCGGGGAGGTTATACACATTATCAAATCAATTCCGGGAGTTGTAGGTTTTTTAAGTGAAGTTAAGGGCGGTGATCCGCTTCCGCTTCGTAAGTCGGATGTAAATCGGATGTTAGGGCAAGTTGATGAACTCGCTGAAAATGTAGAAACCGTAGCAATTCCGTTTGAAATTGGTGAAACTGTTCGCGTTGTTGATGGTCCTTTCAATGGATTTAACGGAACTATCGAAAAAGTGAACGAAGAGAAGCGTAAACTTGAAGTAATGGTTAAGATTTTTGGAAGGAAAACGCCATTGGAATTGAGTTATATGCAAGTAGAAAAAGTATAAAAAGAGCAATAAGGTCTGAAAGTCGGAAGCCCTTGCCAAAATGTGATAAGGTCTTTTGGCTTTTTTGAGTTTAGTGTTCAATTAAGTTAATAATTAATAATAAACAATGGCAAAAGAAATTAGTAAAGTAGTTAAACTACAAGCTCGGGGAGGTCAAGCGAATCCGTCGCCGCCAATTGGACCCGCATTAGGTGCTGCCGGTGTTAACATTATGGAGTTCTGTAAGCAGTTCAATGCTCGTACACAGGACAAACAAGGGAAGGTAATTCCGGTTGTTATCACAGTTTACAAAGACAAATCATTTGATTTTGTTATTAAAACCGCACCTGCTGCAGTTCAGCTGTTGGAAGCCGCTAAGGTTAAAGGAGGTTCAGGGCAACCCAACCGTAAAAAAGTAGCAAGCATTACTTGGGAGCAAGTAAAAGCAATTGCTGAGGACAAAATGCCTGATTTGAATGCATTTACCATCGAATCAGCAATGAAAATGGTTGCCGGTACGGCGCGTTCAATGGGTATAACAGTAACCGGTGATAAACCTTTTTAATCTGAAAAATTATGGCAAAATTGACAAAGAAACACAAAGAGGCTTTATCAAAGGTTGATTACAATAAGTTGTACTCGCTAAGTGAGGCTTCTGCATTATTAAAAGAAATTACGTATACGAAATTTGACGCTTCGGTGGATATTGCGGTGCGTTTGGGAGTAGACCCTCGTAAAGCAAACCAAATGGTGCGTGGGGTAGTGACCTTGCCGCACGGAACCGGAAAAGACGTGAAAGTACTTGCGTTAGTTACTCCCGATAAAGAAGCTGAGGCGAAAGCTGCCGGAGCTGACTACGTAGGGTTAGACGAGTATCTACAAAAAATTAAAGATGGTTGGACAGACGTTGACGTGATTGTTACAATGCCAAGTGTTATGGGTAAATTAGGACCACTCGGGCGTATTTTAGGACCTCGTGGTTTGATGCCCAACCCCAAAACAGGTACGGTAACGATGGAAGTTGGTAAGGCTGTTCAAGAGGTGAAATCAGGTAAAATTGATTTCCGTGTTGATAAAACAGGTATCGTTCACGCAGCTATCGGCAAAATTTCGTTCACCAAAGAGCAAATCGTTGATAACGCGAGCGAGCTTATCCAGACATTGATAAAGCTAAAACCCACTGCTGCAAAAGGGCAATACGTGAAATCAATCTATGTATCAACTACAATGAGCCCCAGTGTGCCCGTGGATACAAAATCAGTTTAATTGGTAGTTTAAAAAGAAAATTATGACAAGAGAAGAAAAATCATTAGTGATAGAAAATTTGACTGCACAGTTAGCTGAAAATAACATTATTTATGTAACGGACCTAACTGGTTTGAATGCCGAAGAAACAACAAACTTGCGTAGAGCTTGTTTTAAGGCAAACATAAAATTGGCAGTTGTTAAAAATACCTTGCTTGCAAAAGCAATGGAGGCTTCTGAGAAAGAATTTGGTGATTTACCGTCAGTTCTTAAAGGAAACAGTACTTTGATGTTTTCAGAAGTAGGAAATGCTCCTGCAAAACTCATCAAGGAATTCAGAAAAAAATCAGATAAATTGGTTTTGAAAGGCGCTTTCATTGAAGAAGCTATCTTCGTTGGAGCTGATCAGTTGGAAACCTTGGCATCAATCAAATCAAGAGAAGAGCTTATCGGCGAAATCATCGGATTGTTGCAATCGCCTGCTAAAAACGTTGTTTCAGCTCTTAAATCAGGAGGTGGAAAACTGGCAGGAATCATCAAAACTTTATCTGAAAAATAAACAGAAAACGCACAAATTTAATTAATAAACAAACTAAAAAAAACGATAGAAATGGCAGATTTAAAAAATTTCGCAGAACAATTAGTAAACTTAACAGTTAAAGAAGTTAATGAGCTTGCTCAAATTTTGAAAGACGAGTACGGGATTGAGCCGGCTGCAGCAGCAGTAGCAGTAGCAGCAGGTCCGGCAGGTGGTGGCGAAGCCGCTGCTGAAAAAACTGAATTCGATGTATTCTTGAAATCAGCAGGAGCTAACAAATTAGCTGTGGTTAAATTGGTTAAAGAGTTAACAGGTCTTGGTCTTAAAGAAGCAAAAGAAGTAGTTGACGGAGCGCCTTCAAAAATTAAAGAAGGAGTATCTAAAGACGAGGCTGAAGGTCTTAAAAAATCTTTAGAAGAAGCAGGAGCTGAAGTAGAATTGAAATAATTTTACAAAGCTTGACATATAAGGTTTAGGTCTATTCTGACAAGAAATAGACCTAAACCATTTTGCGTATAATATCGTTCCTTATTAATAAGTTATAAGAAAATATTATTTGAGTGTTTGATTATCAACACTTTGTTTTTTTTCTTCTTGTTAGTTTTGAACTTCGTTTTTACCAACGAATTTTCAGAAAATTACATCTGAACTGCTTTTCATTTTTTTTGAGAAGATTTTTGATTAACGACTGGCAACTAACCGCTTTTTTGATTTTCACCGCTGAATTTCACAAGTTGGGTTGACTTTTGACTTAAAAATTAAACTATAAAGTAAATGCTTACGAATCAGACCGCAAGAGTAAATTTTGCTTCCGTAAAACACACCCCTGATTATCCCGATTTTTTGGATATTCAAATCAAATCGTTTCAAGATTTCTTTCAGTTGGAAACCAAATCCGATGAAAGAGGCAATGAAGGTTTGTACAACACATTTAAGGAAAATTTTCCGATAACAGATACTCGTAATCAGTTTGTGCTTGAGTTTCTCGACTATTTCATCGACCCGCCCCGTTACACCATTCAAGAGTGTATCGAACGCGGACTTACGTATAGCGTGCCACTCAAAGCAAGATTGAAGCTGTATTGCACTGACCCTGAGCACGAAGACTTTGAAACTATCGTGCAAGACGTGTATTTGGGTACGGTGCCTTATATGACTGCCAGTGGTACGTTCGTTATCAATGGTGCTGAGCGTGTGATTGTTTCGCAATTGCATCGTTCGCCTGGTGTTTTCTTTGGGCAGTCGTTCCACGCCAACGGAACAAAACTCTATTCCGCGAGAATTATTCCTTTTAAAGGTTCGTGGATTGAATTCGCAACAGACATCAACAATGTGATGTATGCGTACATTGACAGAAAGAAAAAACTTCCCGTAACAACACTTTTCCGTGCGATTGGTTTTGAGCGGGATAAAGATATATTGGAAATCTTTGATTTAGCAGAAGAAATCAAAGTTTCAAAAACCGGTTTGAAAAAGTACATCGGGCGTCGTTTGGCGGCTCGTGTGCTGAACACTTGGCACGAAGATTTCGTAGATGAAGACACCGGCGAGGTAGTTTCCATCGAACGTAACGAGATTATTTTAGACAGGGACACCACCCTTGACAAAGATAATATTGAAGAAATTCTCGAAGCCGACGTTAAAACCATCCTTCTGCATAAAGAAGATAGTCAAGCAACCGACTACACCATTATTCATAATACGTTGCAGAAAGACCCAACCAACTCTGAAAAAGAGGCGGTGGAGCATATTTATCGCCAGTTGCGTAATGCCGAACCACCCGATGAGGAAACCGCACGCGGCATCATCGATAAATTGTTCTTCTCTGACCAACGTTATAATTTGGGTGATGTAGGGCGTTACCGAATCAATAAAAAATTGAGTTTGGATATCCCGATGGAAAAGCAAGTGCTTACCAAAGAGGATATTATCACCATCGTTAAATATTTGATTGAGCTTATCAACTCAAAAGCCGAAGTTGATGATATCGACCACTTGTCAAACCGTCGGGTACGTACGGTGGGTGAGCAGCTTTCGGCACAGTTTGGTGTGGGACTTTCGCGTATGGCGCGTACCATTCGTGAGCGAATGAATGTTCGTGATAATGAGGTGTTTACGCCAATTGATTTGATTAATGCTAAAACGCTTTCATCGGTGATTAATTCGTTTTTCGGAACGAATCAGTTATCGCAATTTATGGATCAAACCAATCCGCTTGCCGAGATTACGCACAAGCGAAGATTATCGGCATTAGGACCCGGAGGTTTGTCCAGAGAGCGTGCCGGATTTGAGGTGCGCGACGTTCACTATACGCATTACGGACGTTTGTGTCCTATTGAAACCCCTGAGGGACCGAACATCGGTTTGATTTCTTCTTTGGCGGTATTCTCGAAAGTAAACGGAATGGGTTTCATTGAAACGCCTTACCATAAAGTTACCGACGGGAAAGTGGATTTGAAAAATATGACGTATTTGAGTGCCGAAGAAGAGGAAGGTCTGAAAATCGGTATGGCAAATATCAGTCTTGATGAAAAAGGAAACATTACCGAAGAGCGTGTGGTGGTGAAAGAAGACGGAGATTTTCCGGTAATTGAGCCGAACCAAGTTGAGTTCATTGACGTTGCTCCTAACCAGATTGCCTCCATTTCGGCTTCGCTTATTCCTTTCTTGGAGCACGATGACGCGAACCGTGCTTTGATGGGCTCGAATATGATGCGTCAGGCAGTGCCGTTATTGAAACCCGAAGCTCCGATTGTAGGGACAGGTTTGGAACGCCGTGTGGCTTCTGATGCCCGTGTGCTGATGAATGCCGAAGGTGACGGAACGGTGGAATACGTTGATGCTGATAAAATTATCATCACTTACGACCGAACCGAAAACCAAAAATTGGTAAGTTTTGACGAAGATGAAACAGTTTACGACCTTATCAAATTCCAAAAAACCAACCAAGGAACGTGTATCAACCTAAAACCGATTGTTCGTAAGGGTGACCGCGTAACCAAAGGACAAGTGCTTTGTGAAGGATATGCTACGCAACAGGGCGAGTTGGCTTTGGGTCGAAATATGAAAGTGGCGTTTATGCCTTGGAAAGGGTATAACTTTGAAGATGCGATTGTAATTTCGGAGCGCGTGGTGCGTGAAGATATTTTTACTTCGATTCATATTGATGAATATTCGTTGGAGGTGCGCGATACCAAACTCGGAGCGGAGGAACTAACCAACGATATCCCGAATGTTTCGGAAGATGCCACCAAAGATTTGGATGAAAACGGAATGATTCGCATCGGTGCGGAAGTGCGTCCCGGTGATATTCTCATCGGAAAAATCACACCGAAAGGGGAATCAGACCCAACGCCAGAAGAAAAATTATTGCGTGCTATCTTCGGTGACAAAGCCGGGGATGTGAAAGACGCATCGCTCAAAGCATCGCCGTCGCTTCACGGGGTGGTTATCGACAAAAAATTGTTCTCGCGCGTTATTAAAGACAAACGCAAACGCGGAAAAGATAAAGAAGATATAGCGGTTGTGGAAGCTCAGTATGAGGCTAATTTCCAGGAGCTTAAAGGGAAATTGATCAAAAAATTATTTACCTTGCTTGACGGAAAATCCTCACAAGGGGTTCACAACGATTTAGGAGAAGAAATCATTGCCAAAGGGCGTAAGTTCACCGTTAAAATGCTTGAACTTATCGAGGATTACGCACATTTGGTATCGGGTGGTTGGACAGATGAAAAAGAAACTAACGCCCTGATTGATGACTTGTTACATAATTATAAAATTAAATTAAACGACCTGCAAGGGGCATTGCGTCGTGATAAATTCACCATTTCGGTGGGTGACGAGTTGCCTGCGGGTATTTTGAAACTTGCCAAAGTGTATATCGCCAAAAAACGTAAGTTGAAAGTGGGTGATAAAATGGCGGGTCGTCACGGAAATAAAGGTATCGTAGCCCGAATTGTTCGCGATGAGGATATGCCTTTCTTGGAAGACGGAACGCCGGTGGACATCGTGCTGAACCCGCTTGGGGTACCTTCGCGTATGAACATCGGGCAGATTTACGAAACAGTTCTCGGTTGGGCAGGTCAAAAATTAGGTCAGAAATATGCTACGCCGATTTTCGACGGAGCTTCGTTGGAGCAAATCAACGAACTGACCGACAAGGCAGGCGTGCCGCGTTTCGGACATACGTACTTGTATGACGGAGGTACCGGCGAGCGTTTTGACCAGCCTGCAACTGTGGGAGTTATCTATATGATTAAACTCGGGCATATGATTGACGACAAGATGCACGCGCGTTCTATCGGACCGTACTCGCTTATCACACAGCAGCCGCTTGGAGGTAAGGCACAGTTCGGTGGTCAGCGTTTCGGAGAGATGGAGGTTTGGGCGTTGGAGGCGTACGGAGCGTCCAGCACCTTGCGTGAAATCTTGACGGTAAAATCCGATGACGTTATCGGTCGTGCTAAAACTTACGAGGCAATCGTAAAAGGTGAGGCGATGCCTGAACCGGGCTTACCGGAGTCGTTCAACGTATTAATGCACGAACTCAAAGGGCTTGGTTTGGATATTCGTTTGGAAGAATAAAAAGCTCAAATTCAGAAACTTTGCCAAGGCGTAAGGCTTTGGCAGAGTTTGCTGATTTTTTGCAAGTTGTGCATAATTCGTTTCATAAAACACGATGATTGTCAATTAAGAGTAAAAACAATAAACCAATGAGCACAGCAAGAGTTACCGTAGAAATTAAAGAGTCAGATTTGTCTTTCTTTGAGATTTTTTTGAAAAAAATAAAAGCCAAAAAGATAAAAGTTGAAAAAATTCAAGACGATACAAAAATGTCAAAAAAAGAATTTTATCAGATGATTGAAGAGGCTTCAAAAAGTCCGAAAAGGAAAATTAGTAAAGATGAACTACAAAAAATGTTGTTAGGGTGATGGTTGTGTATCAACTTGTTTTTTCTCAAAAGTGGGAAAAAGACATTCAAAAACACAGAAAATCAGGACAAGTAAAGTTGCTTGCTAAAATCTTTACTTTCTTGGAAGAAATTGAACAAACTCCTACAACTGGAACAGGTCAGGTGGAAGCACTCAAAGGTTTTGAGCAAAGGCAAGTTTATTCACGAAGAATTGATAAAAAACATCGGCTTATTTACGAAGTTTTTGAAGAAGACAAACAAGTGGAAATTCTTTCTGCTTACGGGCATTATGAAGATTGAAAACTTGAAGATTTTGTAATTTTTTGGAGAGTTTTACGGAACCAATAACTTGATTTTGTGATGAACATTGGAGAATTACGCGAATTTTGTCTCTCACTAAAAGCAGCGGAAGAAGGCTTTCCGTTTGATGATGAAATTTTGGTTTTTTCTGTCAAAGGAAAAATGTTCTGTTTGGTGAATATTGTAAAGAATGAGTTTATCAACCTCAAATGCGACCCCGACGAGGCGGTTGAACTTCGGGAGCAATACGCAGAAGTTACCGCAGGTTGGCATATGAACAAAAAACATTGGAATAGCATTCGCATTGACGGGAAAATTCCGCATAAACTTTTGAAAACGTGGATTGTAAATTCGTATGATTTGGTCGTAAAAGGGTTGCCTAAAAAAGTTCAGGAAGAGTTATCGGAAATGTGATATTTCGAATTCGATATTTTAACATATAAGGTATGGAAATCACAAGCATAAATCAAATAGATGTAAATAAGACGTATCATTATGCGGATTATTTACTGTGGAAATTCAAAGAGCGTGTTGAGTTGTTGCGGGGTAAAATTTTTCAGATGAGTCCTGCTCCTGCCTCATCTCATCAACGTATTTTGAGGAATATCAACAGAGAGTTAGATAAGTTTTTTTATCACCAACGATGCGAGTTGTTTTTTGCTCCTTTTGATGTAATTTTAAAAGACGTAAAAGGTGAAGAAACAACTGTGGTTCAGCCTGATATTTGTGTGATTTGCGACCCTGAAAAATTAGATGAAAAAGGTTGTCACGGAGCTCCGGATTTGGTTGTTGAGATTCTTTCTCCTGGAAATTCTAAAAAAGAAATGGATGGTAAATTCCAGATTTATGAAGAAGTCGGAGTTTTTGAATATTGGGTTGTTTTTCCGGTAGAAAAATGCGTACTGGTGTACGTGCTCGAAAATGGGCGTTATAGAGGATTAAAACCTTTTACCGAAGGGCAAAATATTGAATCGGAAAAATTTCCGAATTTGCAAGTTCCTGTAAGTAAGATATTTCAAAAAGTATTTTTTACCTAAAACAAAAACAATGAAACGCATTGACACAGCATATCGCAATGAAGAGCCTATTTCGCTCGAAGCCTTAAAAGATTTTTTGCAAGAAGGTATTTATGAGGAGGATTTTATTGTGCTAACAGACGATAAATCACCTGATTATATGCAAATGGCAGAACAAGGCGATACTTTTGTGTTGGAAGTACGCTTGCATACGAGTAGCGGTTTTCGGCATTTCAGAAGTTTCTGGGACGCAGCTGAAGAAACAACGCCGCTGTTCGTCACTTTTTATAATAACCAACCCCTTGATTTTGAGCAATGGGAAGAGGTAACACAAGAATTTAAGTAAAGAAAATTAGCAAATAAATTTTCGGTTTAAGAAATAAAAATAAAAAAATTTTTACAACCATATAGTATGGCAAGAGATAAAAATACAACTGTTTCAAAATTCGATAAGATTTCTATCGGGTTGGCTTCGCCGGAGTCTATTTTAGCAGCTTCCCGCGGAGAGGTGCTAAAACCTGAAACCATCAACTATCGTACGCACAAACCCGAACGTGACGGGCTTTTCTGCGAGCGTATTTTCGGTCCTGTGAAGGATTACGAATGTGCCTGCGGAAAGTACAAACGCATTCGTTATAAGGGAATTGTGTGCGACCGTTGCGGGGTGGAAGTAACCGAGAAAAAAGTACGTCGTGACCGCGTGGGGCATATCAATTTGGTGGTGCCAATCGCTCACATTTGGTACTTCCGTTCGTTGCCTAACAAAATAGGCTATTTGTTGGGATTGCCTTCCAAAAAGTTAGATATGATTATCTACTACGAGCGTTACGTGGTGATTCAGCCGGGTATAGCCAAAGGACCTGACGGAGAAGATATTCAGCCGTTGGATTTCCTTACCGAAGAAGAATATCTGAACATAATGGAGTCGCTTCCTGTAGAAAATCAGTATTTAGAAGATACCGACCCCAACAAGTTCGTGGCGAAAATGGGAGCAGAGTGTTTGTTAGATTTGCTACAACGTTTGGATTTGGACGAGCTTTCGTACGATTTGCGTCATAAAGCCAATAACGAAAGTTCAAAACAACGTAAAACGGAGGCTCTCAAACGTTTACAAGTGGTTGAAGCATTCCGCGAGGCGAAAAACAATCGCGAAAATAAACCCGAATGGATGATAATGAAGGTAATCCCCGTGATTCCGCCTGAATTGCGTCCGTTAGTGCCGTTAGATGGTGGGCGTTTTGCTACGTCCGATTTGAACGATTTGTATCGTCGTGTGATTATCCGTAACAATCGTTTGAAGCGATTGATGGAAATCAAAGCCCCCGAAGTAATTTTGCGAAATGAAAAACGGATGTTGCAAGAATCTGTGGATTCGTTGTTTGACAATACGCGTAAATCATCGGCGGTAAAAACCGAATCGAATCGTCCGCTCAAATCGCTTTCCGATTCACTTAAAGGAAAACAAGGACGTTTCCGTCAAAACCTACTCGGAAAACGGGTGGATTACTCGGCACGTTCGGTAATCGTGGTAGGTCCTGAACTTAAATTATACGAGTGCGGACTTCCGAAAAATATGGCGGCAGAACTTTACAAACCGTTCGTTATCCGTAAGTTAATTGAGCGTGGTATCGTGAAAACGGTAAAATCTGCCAAAAAAATCATCGATAAAAAAGAGCCCGTTGTTTGGGATATTTTAGAAAACGTAATTAAAGGGCATCCGGTGCTTTTGAACCGTGCCCCCACGTTGCACCGTTTGGGTATTCAAGCCTTCCAGCCGAAACTTATTGAAGGTAAGGCAATTCAGTTGCACCCGTTGGTGTGTACGGCGTTTAATGCCGACTTTGACGGTGACCAGATGGCGGTACACTTGCCCTTAGGTCCGGAAGCCATTTTGGAGGCACAACTTTTGATGTTGGCATCGCATAACATCTTGAACCCTGCCAACGGTTCGCCAATTACCGTACCTTCACAGGATATGGTGCTTGGGCTTTACTATATGACCAAAGGCAGACGTTCAACGCCCGAGTATCCGATTAAAGGCGAGGGAATGACTTTCTATTCGGCAGAAGAAGTAAATATCGCTTACAACGAGAAAAAATTGAGTTTGAATGCCTTTATCAAAGTGCGTGTTCGCGATTTAGATGAAGAAGGCAATACAATATATAAAGTGTTGGAAACCACCACAGGACGGGTGCTTTTCAACGAAGTAGTTCCGGCAGAAGCGGGCTATATCAACGAGGTGCTTACCAAAAAATCATTGCGTGACATCATCGGGCATATTTTGAAATCAACAAGCATTCCTGTTACGGCAGATTTCTTGGATAAGATTAAAAATATGGGATATAAATTCGCTTTCCAAGGCGGATTGTCGTTCAGTTTGGGCGATATTATCATTCCGCAAGAAAAAGCCGATATGATTGCCGAAGCCAACGGTTTGGTTGACGGAATTATGATGAACTATAATATGGGTCTGATTACCAATAACGAGCGTTACAATCAGGTAATTGACGTTTGGACATCGACCAACGCCCAGCTTACCGAATTGGCAATGAAGCGAATCAGTAACGACCAGCAAGGGTTCAACTCCGTGTATATGATGTTGGATTCCGGAGCGCGGGGTTCAAAAGAGCAGATTCGTCAGCTAACGGGTATGCGTGGATTGATGGCAAAGCCGAAAAAATCGACCGTAGGCGGGGGCGAGATTATCGAAAACCCGATTTTGTCGAACTTTAAAGAAGGTTTGTCCATCTTGGAATACTTCATTTCAACGCACGGTGCTCGTAAAGGTTTGGCGGATACGGCTTTGAAAACGGCTGATGCCGGATATTTGACCCGTCGTTTGGTAGATGTTTCGCAAGACGTAATCATCAATACCGAAGATTGCGGAACGCTTCGCGGTGTGGAAGTGCGTGCCTTGAAGAAAAACGAAGAAGTGGTTGAAACACTGGGCGAGCGTATTTTAGGACGCGTATCGTTGCACGATGTTTACAATCCGCTAACCGAAGAATTATTGGTGAAATCCGGAGAGGAAATTACCGAGAAAGTGGTGGCGAAAATCACCGAAGCTCCTATCGAAATGGTTGAAGTGCGTTCGGCACTTACCTGTGAGGCGAAACACGGAATTTGTGCCAAGTGTTACGGACGAAATCTTTCTACCGGAAAAATGGTACAAACCGGTGAGGCTGTGGGTGTTGTGGCAGCACAATCTATCGGTGAGCCGGGAACACAGCTTACGCTTCGTACCTTCCACGCCGGAGGGGTTGCGGGGAACGTTTCCGAAGAAAACAAAGCCGAAGCACGTTTTGACGGGGTACTTGAAATCGACGATTTGCGTACGGTAAAAGGAAAAGACAACGAAGGCAACCCGATTAGTGTAGTGGTTCGTTCTTCCGAGTTGAAAATCCTTGACCCACGCACCGGATTGGTACTTCAAACGCACGATATTCCGTACGGGGCAACTATTTTTGTAAAAGATAAAGAAGAAATTTCCAAAGGAAAATTGTTATTCCAATGGGATCCGTATAACGCGGTTATTATTTCTGAATTCTCAGGAAAAATCGCTTACGAAGGTATTGAACAAGGAGTTACGTACCAAATTGAAATCGACGAGCAAACCGGTTTCCAAGAGAAAGTAATCGTGGAGTCGCGTAATAAAAAGCTGATTCCTACCTTATTGATTCAGGACAAAGCCGGAGAAACTTTGCGTTCATACACCTTGCCGGTGGGCGCTCACATTATGGTGGAGAATGCCAGCAAGATTGAAGAAGGCAAAGTGTTGGTGAAAATTCCGCGTAACTCGGCAAAATCCGGAGATATTACCGGAGGGTTACCGCGGGTTACTGAGCTTTTCGAAGCACGAAATCCGTCGAACCCTGCCATCGTTTCGGAAATTGACGGGGTGGTTTCATTCGGAAAAATCAAACGTGGTAATAAGGAAGTTATCGTTACCTCGCGTTTGGGCGAAGAGCGTAAATATTTGGTGAAACTTTCAAGCCAGATTTTGGTGCAAGAAAACGATTACGTGCGTGCCGGAAAACCGCTTTCCGATGGTTCGGTAACGCCTGACGATATTTTGAACATCAAAGGACCTTCGGCTGTTCAGCAATATTTGGTGAACGAGGTGCAAGAGGTATATCGTTTGCAAGGGGTGAAAATTAACGACAAGCATTTTGAGGTGATTGTACGTCAGATGATGCGTAAGGTTGAAATTCAAGATCCGGGTGATACTTTATTCCTTGAAGGTCAGTTAGTTCACAAAGATGATTTTATTGACGAAAACGATAAGTTGTTCGGTAAGAAAATCGTTGAAGATGTAGGAGATTCTGAAACCTTGAAAGCCGGACAAATTGTTTCGCTTCGTCAGTTGCGTGATGAAAATTCATTGCTCAGACGTGCCGATAAGAATTTAGTTATTGCCCGCGATGTAATTCCTGCAACGGCAATGCCTGTACTTCAAGGTATTACACGGGCTTCGTTACAAACCAAGTCGTTCATCTCGGCGGCATCGTTCCAAGAAACAACCAAAGTATTGAACGAAGCGGCTGTAAACGGAAAAGTGGACAGACTCGACGGACTAAAAGAAAACGTAATCGTTGGTCACAGAATTCCGGCGGGAACGGGCTTGAAACGTTACGAGAAAATTTTGGTAGGCTCAAAAGCCGAAATGGAAGCGGTCGAAAAGAAAAAAACGAAGTAATTTATGAACGATTTGCACGAAAACGATGGGCAATTGAGTATCGAATTAGATGAAAAAACAGCCGATGGGGTGTACTCAAACTTAGCAATCATTAATCATTCACCTACTGAATTTGTGGTTGATTTTGTGAATGTTATGCCGGGTGTGCCGAAGGCGAGGGTGCGTAGTCGCGTTATTTTAACGCCGCAACACGCCAAACGTCTGCTCAATGCCTTGGGTGAAAACATTCAGCGTTTTGAGCAATCGCACGGAACAATTACGGATAATGAACAACATACCATTCCGTTGTTTGGTTTGAAAGGCGAAGCATAATTTGTTGGCAAACAGAATTTTATGCTTGTTTTTTCAAGCTGAATCAAAAATTCAAAACTGATTATCAAAAGTTTATAAGTTGTTTGTAATAATTGATGAAATTGCAATGTTCTTAAAATGGCAAAGTAGGAATTTAAACTGAAAAAAAGCGTTGTGATATTCTGAAATCATTTTAAAGAATTGTGATTCGCTTAAAAAATACTCTAAGATTGTGAAATCTTAGAGTATTTTTTTTTGAAAAAAAGTGAAGGGACGTTTTTTACTAAAACGTTGTAATTGTTGGTTTTATGATTTTTGTCATAATTTTTTTTTAAATTTAACTGTTAATTTAATCACAAAATGTTGTGCAAATTCCGTATTAATTAATACTTTTGCGTCTCAATGTGTTTAATAGTAAACAGAACTCACTATGGAAAAAATAATTAAATATGTGAATATGAAATGCTTGCGTTTTATTTTTATGACAATTTTCTCCTTGGTTTCCGGTTTGGCGGTAGCACAAGTTACCTTTCCGCCAAATGGGGTTACCGTTACGATAGGAGACAATTACGGCTTGGTAGAAAACAACTACGAACTAGGAAAATTAACCGTACAAGTGCAATTTGGTACAGCGGCAGATGCCAATGTAACCATTACTTTTCCGCAAGGAATTACGATGAAGCCGAATTCCTTAACGAAAACTTCAGGTACGGGAACTATTGAGAGCATTTCCGAGACAGCTTCGACCGTAACCTTTACAATTAAAGGAGCTTCCGGGACAGTGAATTTTTCGTTGGATAAGCTCATTTCTCCTGAAGCACACCAAAAGGCTCGGAGCGGTGATGCCTCATATGTTTTACAGGATAAAGTGCAGATAACTCAAAGTGGCTCTACTCAGGAAGAAAAAACCAAAGTGTATAGCTATGCTTATCCGATTTTAGGTTTGTCAAATGTAACGGCTAATAATATGGCTGTTATGGGGGAAAATAGCAGTAACTTTTCAATACAAAATTCTGGTAATGGTAAGGCTCAGGATATTTATTTAGTAGTTGAGTACCCGAGCAATATAACACATAACGAAGTATCAATGAATGGTACGGCATTACCTCAGATTTCGAATGTTGGAAATAAATATATTTTTAAAATCAATAAAAGTGCCTACAATGGAGGTGCAGGTTTGATAAATGGGCAAACCCCCATTGCACTTGTCCATAAATATAATGTGACTGCAAGGTGTGTGCAAAATGCACAAATTAAATATATAGTAAACTGGGGTGAAGGTGATACAGAGGATACTTGGTATCAAAATTCAGGTAATGAGGCTTTGCGTACAGTAAGTTCCGAAGTAGGAGCTCCGAGTATAGAAATTACCAGAAGAGATACTAGCAAACCTAATATTAATCACGATAATATTGATTACAAAAAAACCTATTATACGGTTAAAGGTGGTCAGTGTGTTGCTGAAGGAGGTGTAATGGGAACCTTACGTGTTTCATACACTAACTATGGTCAAAATACAACTTTGGCTTCGGCTATATATGATTTGAGTTTATATTTGAGAGAAAATCGAGGTGATAACGACAAGGCCTTTTTCAAACCTGCTAATGCCCGAGTAGGGGTAGCCTCTTTGCCTCTAACCGCAATAACAACTCCTAATGCACTTGGGCCAGACAAGATATACAAAGTGGATTTTAGTAAAATTACCTCTGATCCAGATGGAGTTGGTGAAGGTTTGGATGATTTGGATAAGGATGGTGTTTTTGATGATTTGCCTTCAGGTGCTACTTTTGTACTTGAATATGATTTAGTTAAAAATGTGTCGGCAGCTGAGTCAAATGATCGTTGTGTAACTTCAAATTTATCACAAGGGTCACACGCAAACTACTTTCACTATGATTACAGTAGCTATGCTTCCTATCAAACAAAGTGTGGCGACCATATAGGAGGAAGTGCGCCTAATCCTTTGTCAGGTGCTATTTATCACGAAAACAGATCTTTCCGAAGATATTACCATATAACAGATGGCTCATTTACGCCAGGAACCTTACATAAAGGAGCTTCTGCTCTTGAAGGGCGTTTTTTGTTTGGTTCTTCAGCATTTTATGTACACGATATTGGTAGTACGGGAATAAATATAGCCAAATGGCGTATCCAATACAAGATTACCTTACCCACAGGTGTCAAAGCGAGTAATATTAAGTGGTATAATGCCGATGGTTATCCGGCTACCGAGCCTTCAAAGCAACCAGATGTGTCTTCTGTTCTTGCGGGGAATCAATTAACCATTCTAGCTCCTGAAAATAATAAGAGAGGCTATGTTACTATGGATTTTGAAGCTGATTGTGGTAATAGTGTAACGGATGCTATTCAATATGAAATATATATACTGGAAGATTACGGTACATCGGCACAATGTGCTACTAAACTGGTGTGTGGTAGTAAACCAGTAGAGGTTATTTGTACGGTTAATTGTGGTAATGACGGACCTATTATGATTGAAACTTCGGGTGAGCGTGCCGAAAATTCATTGGGTTGGACAGACCACACAATGCAAACCCGTCATACTAAAGTTTCCTTAAAAGCTGTTAATCCTTTAATGTTGAAACGTTCACTACATCACGATGATATTGAAATTACCGCACGCGGTAAGCAAGCACGTGGTACAACTGGTAATTTATATTATACTTTTACGACCAACAAAGGAGTTTCGTTGGCACCTAAAAGTATTGTAGTGAAAATTATGTCAGGAACTCTTTCGGGAACTATTCGTACTCTCACTCCAACTGAGGCAAATGTGGTTATTAATGGTGTAGGAACAGGATCTGGACTTGGACGTCAAAATAAAATCACGTGGAACTTAACTCCCGCTTTAAATGGAAGTGCCTTACAACCTGAAGATCTTTTTGAGGTAGTAGCAACTTATCAAGTGGGTAGATATAGTGATATTAATGAAATATATTTAGTAAATTCAGAAGAACGTTTGGTAGGACAATCGTCGTATTTTTATATGTTGGATGCTGCAAATAAAGAACAATATTGTGGTGCAGCATTAACTCCTGAGATGTACACTTCGCTTACAACACCTTTTGATGGTTCAAATGGAGATTCACAAAAAATCAGCGGTTGTACAAAAAATAATATAGGAGGTGGATACATAGCCTTTATGGCACGGCGTGTACAATCATCAAATACCAAGCTTATAGGTGAGTTCCGTCCTGATCGTTTGTTGAAACAAATGTCATTTACTTTACCCAAAACGTTTGTGGTATCCAATCCTATGACTTACTATCTCTATGCAACACAATATAATAAAGATGGCGTAGCAATCCACAACACGGTTAACATTCCGTTATCTGATTATACAAAAACTGAATCCGGAGGGTTTGTAACCTACACCATTCAAAATACTTATAACCCCGTAACCAAAACCTATAAGTTGCCTCCCGGATTGTTGGTAAATCACAATGCATATTCTGCTCAATTACGAGTAGAAGTTGTGGGCTCTTGTGATTCACCTGAAGTTCACGAAGAACGAGGGCGTGTGACAAATAACCTACAATATTATGATTATTTTTATCATTATGGTATAACACAATCTGATGGAACTAACGCACCAATATATAACGATTCAAAAAGTTTCCGTGTTTTGATGGAAAACAAGCCAGGTGTTACTTTATCAGTCAGCGGAAATACTACATTAGAAGTTGGTAATTTGGCACAAGAGGTGAGGGTGAAGCTCACTAATAAAAGTGCTTTATCACCAGCTCCTTACACTTGGCTGTCTATTCCTGATGTACAGGGTATAGAGGTTTTAAGTTTGGAAGAAATCACTGGAACTACACGTCAAGCAATTGGTAAAGTAGCAACCATTACAGGAGAATCAATGTTTTATCTGTCTGGAACAGGATTGCCATCGACAGGGAAGGAATATGTAATAAGAGTGCGTTTGACTAATTGCTCCAATGCTACTATGAAAGTGCTTTCAGGTTGGAATTGTAGCAGTTTTCCTACTGGGTCAAGCCAAACTTGTAGTAGTTTAAATGATTCAAGATTGGCAGATTCTGAAAAAAGTATTACGCTAGTACATACTGGCAGTGAAATTCAACTTAAACGAACTATAACACCTAATCCAGACACACAGGATCCTACACGGGCCAAGTTGCATATGTGTGCCGATAACTGGTATGAATATGAAATTAATAGTGGTGGAGATAGTGATGTTGTAGAACCTAAAATATCAATAGCAAAAGAAGTTGGTGTTACCGTTGCCAATGTAGAAATTTACTATCCGTTTAATGCCACATCGCCGACTGTTTTAACTTCGCGTGATGAAGGTACTGCAGTTGTGTACGATTTGTTACCTACCGGTCAGGTGCTTCTTGGAAGACGTTCAACAAACGATGAAAACCAACGAAAAGTCCGTGTTCGCGTAAATATCAAACCTGATTGTGATTTCCGTGGTGGTTCAACTTTCGGTATGGAAGTATTGGGTAAAAATGCTTGTGGCGGTGCCCTTGAAGGTACTCGTGATAATGCCATTACGGCATCTATTGACGGAGTAGCAGAAGCAAACTACAAAGTGATAAATACTCTTACACATAGTAGTGGTGATGCCAATAATTGTGCTTCGGGGGCAGTTTACGAGGGCAAACATAGCATTACAGCAACTGCCGGAACAACTACGCAAGATGGAGGCAGAGTCGTAATACGTATCCCGCAAGGATTTAAAATGGTCGCAGGTACGTTCAGTACAAAAGCACAGTCAGGAACTTTCAGTCTTGCAGAAGTAGTGCTTGAAAGTGAGAGCGGAACAGCATTGCCTTCCGGTGGAACCGAGTACCGAATCAAAGTACCTAAAAATATGGCAAACGATAATTGGTTTACCTACCAATTTACCGTGAAACAACCCGATGGTGAGAAGGCTACCAACTGTGAAAAAGAGGTTAATATTGAATACTATACCGTTGATACGGTAGGTTCAGTGCCTTGCCCCGGAAGTGTTGCTTGTACTAATATCACAACGGCAACTTCTGATGTTAAAAAAGTGGCAGTAAAAGCCGATAGACCATCGTTGTCAATTAAAAATATAGTGGCGAGTTCGCAACCAAAAAACAACAAAGAAGAACTTACCATACAGTTTGATGTTGAGAATACTTCAACAATTCCTTACACGGGAGCTTTGAAAATAGCTTTGTTTGATGATACCAATAACAATGGTAAGGTAGATGATAATGAGGCTTCATTGGGTATGATTACTTTGGCAAACCAAACCTTTGCTGCCAATACAACAGTCACCGGACTTCAAGGGATGATTGAATTATCACAAGAGCAAGTTTGCCGATTACGAATGAAGATAACTTCTGATGGTAACAATTGTTTGTGTGATATGTCAGATGTTTCAGTGCCGGCACCTACAAAAGTTACAGGTTTGGTAAGCGATTTAACTCTTTGCCAAACAGCTAGCCAACAGTTTGGGTATAGTGCCGTAGCACCATCGTATGCTTCGTATCGTTGGAGTTCAACCAACGCTCAAGCAATGAGTTACTTGTCGGCAGACGATGTAAATAATCCTACGTTTGTTTATACCGGAGCCGATATTACACAAAATACAACCTTTACCTATACATTAACGGTACGTCGTACGGGTGGTTGTGAGGCAACACAAGATGTTGTAGTTACCCTGACGCCTGCTCCTGCGGCACCGGCAGTATCTCCGTTGGTGTTCTGTAAAGTGGCAACCGGAGCCGATTTAACTCCGACTATTGCTTCAGGACATAAGTGGTACACCACAGCCAAAGGAGGAACACCGATTGTCGAAGCTCAGGTTTTATCTACCGGAACGTATTATGTATCGACAACTAACGGAGGTTGTGAGAGTTTGCGGGCATCAGTAAGTGTTGTTGTTTCAGCTAACCAAACACCGCGAGGTGCTTTATCTGAAGTTTCTTTATGTGAAATTACAACGGGTAACGTAACCGTGGCGCAACTTAAAGCCAAAATCTTAGCATTAGAATCCGGAACGGGAATCACTATTAAGGTTTATAACGGAACACAGTTGCTAAATGATACTGATGTTTTGACCTCAGGTACAACCTATAAGTATACACGTAATGCTGCTAATGAATGTGAAAGTGATGCACAAGATATAACATTGATTTTGGAAAAAGCCAGTACACCAGTGGGAGATACCAAACAAAGTTTCTGTGTGGCAGGAACCGTAGCAGATTTAAAGGCGCGATATACAGGTAATGTTTTGGTGTATGCCAACGCAGGAGATACAACACCTCTGAATGACACTAATGCACTTACAACGGCGGCATATTATTTGAGGACAATAGAAAATGGTAAATGTCCGAGTGACGCTTTGATGGTCAATGTTTCAGTGGTAGCACTACCCAAACCTCGCTTGGTAACGGTTACACAGCCAACCTGTACTTCGAATTTAGGAAGTGTAGAGCTTGCCGATTTGCCTACGGGTTCTTGGACAATTACTTACGGAACAGTGTCTGTATCGGGTAATGGAACAACTTATACCATAAATAATTTATCAACAGGTAATTATAATTTTATAGTAACTAATTCAGATGGATGTTCGTCAGAATCACTTCCAATTTACATTGTTTCGGAACCGACTACCTTACCCGACCCGACTCATACAGTTATAAATCCGGAATGTGCAACAACCACAGGTACCGTGATTTTTGAAGGGTTGCCTGTGACAGGATGGACAATTACCTATGGTACACAGAACATACAAGGAAATGCAAGTTCTACCACCATTACTAATTTACCTACTGGAAACTATATGTTTACAGTAAGTTATTCAGATGCTCAAAAGCAATATTGGAAAGAAGATTTCGGAGCAGGAAATCCGGTAGCATCCATCCCCCCGGGGGCTATTGCTAGTAGTTATACTTATGCAGATGGTCAAGGATACAAAGATATAATGAACGATGGACTTTATTCAATTGCTCAACCAAACTCAGGTATTTTTGATCACAAAGGCGGAGCTTGGCACACGCCTCCTGCTGACCATTCAGGTCTTCCTAATGGAAGGTATTTGGGAGTTAATTTAGGAGCAATAGGTGGAATAGGTAATGTTTACACTCGAAAAATAGAAAATATAGTTCCTAATGAGAAAATAAAAATCTCATTTGCACGTTTTAATTTATTAAAAGTATCAGGAGAAAGCTACAAAATTAAATTAGCTGTTTATAATAATAGTCAATATACAGGAACTCCTCTCTATGAAAGCGAAGAAATATCAGATCCGGTTGTGGCTGATGAGTACTGGAAAGTTTTCGAAACACCAGCTATTAATGCAGAAAATAACACTGAATTGTACTTTGTGATAAGTTCACATAATACATCAACCAATGGTAATGATATATTAATTGATGATATTGAGGTGTTTAGAGAACGAGTGTGTTCTAAATCGATAAATGTGAATGTGACTATTCAGGGAGATACAACTCCTCCTGATTTAACAGTTCCTGCTGAATTAACAATTGTATGTTCATCTGTAACTGCAACTACAGCTATTCAAGATTGGTTAACTCAGGCTGTGGCTACTGACACTTGTAGTGTCACAGTTACCAATGATTATGATGCTGTTAAGCCTGCAGATTTATGCTCAGCAAGTGTTGTTACCGTTACATTTACAGCCAAAGATGATACTGGTAATGTAGTTACAAAAACGTCAACGATTCGATTGATAGCACATAAGATTGATGCCAAAGATGATACCTTTGGTGCGGTTTCAGGAAGCACAGGCGGCGTAGCAGGAAACGTGCTTGACGATAACACAAACGGTGCGGATACTTTGGGAGGCAATAATGTAACAATTTCAGATGTTACAATGACCGTTGTAACCCCTGCAACACCAAATACGACAGGTGCTAATGTACCGGCGCTTGACCCTGCAACAGGTGTTGTTACCGTTCCGGCAAATACACCGGAAGGAACTTACACCATTGTATATAGCATTTGTGAAAAATTGAATCCGACCAATTGTGATACGGCAACGGCAACGGTTGTGGTAGATAAAGCTACTTTAGTGGCAAACCCAGACGATTTTAGCACAACACCAATTAGCGGAACAACCGGAGGTAATACGCCAAATGTTCTTGATAATGACACGTTGAACGGAAATCCGTTAAATCCGACAGATGTAACCCTAACGTGGGGAACTCCTCCGATAACGAATTTGACACCAAATACAAACGGAACCATTACCGTAGCGCCTAATACACCTGCGGGAACGTATACGCTAACTTACGAAATTTGTGAGAAATTAAATCCGACAAATTGTAAGTCAACCACGGTAACGGTTGTAGTGTCAGCCCAGCCAATTGATGCCAAAGATGATACTTTTGCTCCGATAAACGGAAAAGCAGGAGGCTCGGCAGGAAATGTACTTAACGATAATGGTAACGGAGCGGATACCTTAGGAAGTAATCCGGCAACAACGACAAATGTCATCATTAGCGAAGTAACTCCGCCAACCGGAATTAACGGAAGCACAACAGTTCCGACTTTAAATACAGCAACGGGTGAGGTTACCGTTCCGGCAGATACACCGGCAGGTACGTACACTATTGTGTATAGCATTTGTGAGCAGTTGAATCCGAATAATTGTGATACGGCTACTGCTACGGTTGTGGTAACGGCTCAACCAATTGATGCCAAAGACGATACATTGCCGTCAGTAGATGGAAAAACAGGCGGAAATGCAGGAAATGTGCTTGGTAACAACGGAAATGGAACTGATACTTTAGGAGGTAATCCAGCTACAACCACAGATGTTACCATCACTGAAGTAACTCCGCCAACCGGAATTAACGGAAGCACAACCGTTCCAACCTTGGATGTGACAACAGGTAATGTAAATGTTCCGGCGAATACACCGGCAGGCACATACACCATTGTATATAGCATTTGTGAGAAGTTAAATCCGAGCAATTGCGATACGGCTACGATAACTGTTGTCGTAACAACTCAACAAATTGATGCCAAAGATGATAGTTTTGGCTCAATGGACGGACAAGCAGGCGGTGTAGCAGGAAACGTGCTTGACGATAACACAAACGGAGCAGACACTTTGGGAGGCAACAACGTGCCAATCTCAGACGTTACAATGGCCGTTGTAACCCCTGCAGCGCCAAACACAACAGGTGCTAATGTACCGGCGCTTGACCCAACAACAGGTATTGTTACCGTTCCGGCAAATACACCGGCAGGTACGTATACCATTGTGTATAGCATTTGTGAAAAATTGAATCCGACCAATTGTGATACGGCTACTGCCACAGTGGTGGTAACGGCTCAGCCAATTGACGCTCAAGATGACTCTTTTGAAATCTCAGCAAGTTCAAACGGCAAAGTAGGCAATGTTCTTTCTGATAACGGTAACGGAAAAGACACTTTGGGAGGCAATGATGCAACCACTACGAACGTAGTTATCAGTGAAGTAACACCGGCTGTTGGAATCGGCGGAAGCACAATCGTTCCAACTTTGGATGTGACAACGGGTGATGTTACCGTTCCGGCAAATACACCGGAAGGAACTTACACCATTGTGTACCGAATCTGTGAGCAACTAAATCCGAGCAATTGCGATACGGCAACGGCAACGATTGTAGTAACGCCCGAGTCGATTAAGGCACAAGATGATGACTTTACCGCTATCCCGATTTACGAAGGTGTGGGCGGAACCGTAACAACAACCATTTTAGAAAATGATACGCTTTATGGCGGACAGGCAACCTTGGCAAACGTTACGATTTCAAACCCAACTTCACCGATGGCAGGTATTGAAATTGATACAACAACCGGATTGGTGGTAGTTCAACCGAACGTTCCGGTAGGAGTTTACACTTTAACATATCATATTTGTGAGCAGGCAAATACAAGCAATTGCAGCAATGTAGCCAACGTGGTGGTACGTGTATTGGGCGTGCCAAAAGCAAATGATGATAAGGTTACTACCGGCATTAACGAACCGGCAGTTGTAAATGTGTTAGAAAATGATGAAAACGTACCAACGCAAGGAACGCTAACCATCGTTACTGACCCAACCAACGGAAGTGTTCAAATCAATGACGGAGGTACGCCAAATGATCCGTCAGATGATACGGTAACTTATACGCCGAATTCAGGATTTATTGGTACTGACACTTTTGTGTACCAGCTTTGTGATGCGGCAGGAAATTGCTCAACGGCAACCGTAACCGTTGATGTAGAAGCAGGAGGAGACATTACGCCTTACAACGCTATATCAGTGAACGATGACGGTTCGAATGATGTGTTCTATATTAAAGGAATAGAATCGTATCCGAACAACACGGTGCGAATCTATAACCGATGGGGTGTTAAAGTCTTTGAAGAACGAGGCTATAACAATACCACCAAGGCGTTCAGAGGTCTTTCTAACGGAAGGGTAACCATACAAGCACCTGAGAAATTGCCACAAGGAACATATTACTATGTGATTGAGTATGTTGATAATAATAACCAAACCAAACGAAAAGGAAGTTGGTTGTATATCAAGCATTAAGATAAATGTTGGGAAATTCAGCTATTTGTAACAAATGGTTGGGTTTTCCAACTTTATATATCACACAAAGAGAAGAGTATACAATGTCAAAAAACATATAAATATTTAACAATGAGAAAAAATAGTGTATTATTTGTATTGATGCTATTGTTTTGTGCTCAGGCTTTTGCACAGCAGGAGGCGCAGTACACACAGTATATGTACAACACGATGATGTTTAATCCGGGGTATGCCGGTTCAAGAGGCGTGGGGAGTTTCTTTGGGCTGTACCGAACCCAATGGGTAGGACTTGAAGGAGCACCAAAAACAGCAAGTTTGAGTTTCCATACACCGATTAATGAAAAAAATGTAGGCTTGGGAGCTTCGTTATTTCACGAATCAATCGGGCCACAGCAAGAAAATACCTTTTCAATTGACTTTTCATATTCGCTTAATTTAGGCGATTCAAAATTGGCGTTTGGTTTGAAAGGTACGGCGGCTTTGTTTCAGTTGGATATCCACAAATTGAGACTCTATGATGGTCAAGATTACAGTTTTACGGGTGACCATTCTGTGTTCTCTCCTAACGTAGGGGCGGGGCTTTACTGGTACACCGACAAATATTATTTAGGTTTTTCAGTGCCTAATTTGTTGGAAACTCAGGTGTTTCGTCGTAATGACCAAAATAGAGAAGTGTCAGTGCTTAAAGGTTCACAGCATTATTATTTGATAGGGGGCTATGTGTTTGACCTTACGGCTAATACCAAGTTTAAGCCGGCGGTGCTTAGCAAAATTTCATATGGTGCCCCGATTCAGTTAGACGTTTCAGCAAACTTTATGTTTAATGAAAAATTTGTACTGGGTGCGGCTTGGCGCTGGTCGGCAGCAGTGAGTGCTATGGCAGGTTTCCAAATCAATGACCGTTGGTTTATCGGCTACGGATATGACTTTGAAACTACTGAATTGTCGCGTTACAATTCCGGGTCGCACGAAATTTATTTGCGATACGAACTGATGAAAATGTACAAAAAAGTGGTTTCACCACGATTTTTCTAACAGCTTTCATCTTTGTTAAAATGATTATCAAAAACGGATAGGAATGAAAAATCAAAGAATATACATACTTGTAGTAGCGTTGTTGGGCAACGTGTTGCTGGCTTTTTCACAAGAAAAACAATTACAGAAAGCCAACGAAATGTACAAGAATTTTGCCTATGTAGATGCAATTAAGATTTACGAAAGCATTGCCAAAAAAGGATTCGTAAATCAAGAATTACTTGAACGTTTGGGTGATTCGTATTATTTTAATGCAGAGTATGACAAGGCATTTACTTGGTATCAAAAACTCTTTGAAAACAAAGAGTATCAAGTGCAACCCGAGTACTATTACCGATATGCCTTATCGCTTAAATCGGTTGGGAAATATGCCGAATCAGACCAAATGATGACCAAGTTTGTCGAACTCACCGGAGCTAATGATTCACGTGCTTCGTTGTTTGAAGAACACAAAGATTATCAAGAAGAAATCAAAGAAAATTCAAATCGTTTTGAGCTTCGCCAAACAGGTGTTAATACGGAGCATTCTGAGTATGGAACGGCGTTTTACGGTGATAAAGTACTTTTTGCTGCCAGTAATTCAAGTTGGCTTAAACCCACCTCAAAATGGACAGGGCAGAGTTTTTATGATTTGTACGAAGCAAACCGCGACAGCATCTTTTTGTCTAAAAAAACATTGTTTTCTTCAAAATTAAACACCAAGTTTAACGAATCAACCGCCGTGTTTACCCAAGACGGAAAAACCGTTTACTTCACGCGTAACAACTACGTGGACAAAAAAGTGGGTATGGACTCGCAAAACACCATTTTGTTAAAAATATTGCGCGCAACCAAAGACGACAAAGGAAATTGGGGCAATGTGGTTGAAATGCCTTTCAACAGCAATACCTACAGCGTGGCGCATCCGGCGTTGAGCCCCGATGAAAAGTATTTGTATTTTGCTTCAAATATGCCCGGAACGCTTGGAGGTTCTGATATTTTTCGTGTTGAAATCCTTCCTAATGGAGGCTATGGCAAGCCCGAAAATTTAGGGGACGTTGTTAATACCAGCGGGCGTGAATCGTTTCCGTTTGTTTCAAAAGACAACGTGCTGTACTATTCTTCCGACGGGTATCCCGGTTTAGGCGGATTGGATATTTATGCCGTTAAATTTTACGAAAACGGAACTACATCACGAGCGATAAACATCGGTGCGCCGGGTAACAGTGCCGACGATGATTTTTGTTTTGTAATTGATAAAGAAACCCGTATTGGGTTCTTAACCTCAAACCGCCCCGGTGGTAAGGGTAGAGACGATATCTACGGATTTTACGAGCGTATTCCGTTGAATTTTTCGTGTAACCGCATCTTGAAAGGAATTGTGAAAGATTCTGAAACACAAGAGATTATTCCGGATGCGATGGTTACTTTGTCAAACAAAACAATGGAAAAAATCAAAGCCGATAACAGCGATACGGAAGGAAAATTCCTCTTTGCCGATGAGCTTATCAATTGCCAAGATGCACATTTTTATTTGAAAGGCGAAAAAGAAGGTTACGAAACAGCCGAGGTTAAAGTTGAAGCAAAGGGCAAGGAAATTTACTATGAAATTTTGCTTAAACCGCGTGTGATTAAAGTGATGGAAGGTGATGATTTGGCAAAAACATTTAAAATTGAAAATATTTACTTTGATTTTGACAAATCGAATATCCGTTACGATGCTTCGGTACAATTGGCAAAAATCTTAGAGGTTATGAACGAATATCCGAATATGAAAATCGATGTGCGTTCACACACTGATAGCCGAGGTTCAGATAGTTACAACTTAGCATTGTCTGACCGACGTGCCAAATCAACCGTGAAATGGATTATTGACAATGGTATTGACCCAAGCCGAATTACCGGCAAAGGATACGGCGAAACTCAGCTTACCAACCACTGTTCAAACGGTGTAAATTGTACGCCGGTAGAGCATCAAGCTAACCGTCGAAGTGAATTTATTATCATAAGTTTGAAATAAACAAAAAAAGGCTCTCATTTGAGAGCCTTTTTTATTTCCAAAACGGGTCGATGGTTTTTAAAATTCCCGAATTATCAAGAAGCATCTGATTGGTAGGGTCAGTAATCAGTGGATTGTCAAAGTCGTATAACAGCAAATCACTTTGAATAGCCGATGCGTATAACTGCTCGATTATAGTATTGATGTAAGCAGCAATCGGGATTGGGTGTAAAATTCCTTTTTTTTGCATCAAATCACTGCAAAAAACGCGTAGTTTTCTCACATTTTGCATACATTTAAACGTATTCTCAGTAAAGCATACCAAAAAACAGACTTTTTCAAAAGTTTTATTCGTAAAATTGTTTGAATGTAACGCTAAAAGATGTTCATCATTGTCAAAAAGTAAATACAAACGCCTTATATGGTTCAAATATGCCGAAATTTCTTCCAACACAGCAACCGAACGCACGATAATCGATTTGTTTTCAAAAGAAGATTCAAGCAAATCCGTACTGTTTTCAAATAAAATTTCGATTTTGGAATCGTTGGGGATAGGTTTCGGACTGGCGTTCCAAAAACAAACCGGTTGGTGTGTGATGGGATGTTTTAAGTGTCCCATAGCCTGATAACCACGTGCGTAGGGCGGAAATCCAGCAATGTGTTCCGTTTCGTTTTTCGGGGCAATATTGCCTTTTAGTTGTATGTTTTGATAGTTGAATTTGCTTATTTTTTCTTCTCGATGTTTTCCCATAGTCGTTTGATTATCAAAGGTTCGATGTGTGTTTTTTCGTGTTTCTGTTTAACAAACGGATACAATTCCCATTCGTTTTTTAAGGCAAATAGGTCGTTGGTAAAAGGTTCCTCGGGTAGTTGGTTGTTAAATTCGATGACTTGCTGTTTTGCTTTTTCTTTTATTTTTTTCTGTAATATGTGATTATGAGCGTGTTGCAAAAGTCCGCCGGTTTTTTCAATGTGTTGAAAAGCCAGCAATGATTTTTTAGCAATTTCATAAGTAATCGTTTCAAAGCAAGGCATTTCATTCAAAAAACAAGCCTTCCGAAAGGGTAAAATTTTATTTATTTTTTCAATGTGAAGGTGTTGATTTTCAGTTGTATTTTTCTTGTAGCAACTTTCATTTTTCGGCAGTATAAAATCACTCCCTCCGATGATGGCACTTTCGTACGCCAAATCGATGTAATTTTCATTATGCTTTGTTTTTAAGAGTGATAACCCTCTGTGTGAAGGCTCGGCAATGAAAAAAACATCAATTTGGAACGGAAAAACAGCAAGAACACTGTCCATCACCTGCCGAAGAGCTCTCAGTTTGCAGGTTTCAAGCAAAAAATGACTCCCAACAGCCGTTTGTACGTATAATTTTACTTTTTTTGTATTTGTATCAAACTGAATTTCTTCAAGATAGCTTACTGTATGTGCCATTGTGTAAGCAATTTGCTGAATGATACTGCATCCGGCGTTTTGATACAGACTCGAATCGACCAACAAACTTGGTTTTCCGTGTGTTAGGCATTGCTCACGGTGTTTTTTTAAGTCATCAACGGCATTTTTTGTCCACTTTCCTGTTTTCAAAAAGCTGGCGATGACATCATCAGGTAAAAAAACGCAGTTGGAATGCCGGACGGAGGCTGGTAACTGTTTTGAAAATAGAAAGATATAATTGCCCTTGGCGGGTAGATTATTAAATAAAAGTTCAATATTTTCAATTTCAGGATGAATACTTATGCAGAAATTCACAACGCTTTTACGCAACCAAAAATCAATGCGGTTAAGGGTTTGCTCGGCATTTGAGGCATAAAGAGGCAATAACACCTGCGGAGTTGTATTTATCGGATAATGAATCGATTCGTTTTGTGATGTGTAAAAAGGGAGAATTTGAATATCTTCGTGTGAATTGAATATTAGCGAATTATAATCTGCTCCTTGCAATTCAAATTGAAGGCGTTGTTTCCATTGCTTGGCAGTATTTGTCGGTTTTTGCTCCATCTTTCGATTATCAAAAAAATAAGACCCCAAAATTATGAAAAAAATTCAAATATTCGGAATCTTATTAGAGATGATTGCACCCAAAGTTAGTTTTGGGTATGAGAAAAAACGGAGCCTATCTCCCGATGGGCTTAATTAATGAACGTATATCATTGATGTGTATTAAGAAATACATATCCATAAAATTATTGTCATTGTATTTGGCAATGTTTTGGTTAAATCGGTTTACGTTTACGTCAGTGGCTTGTGCGAACGAAACATTAGTGCCGATGAGCGTGGTTTCAAGCAAAAACGGATTCTTCTTGCCGGGTGTTGCATAGTAACCCAAGTAAACGTGACCGGGTTCGAAAACCATAAACGTTTCGATGCCCACTTTGCGTAAGGCACTGCACAAAAAGGCGGTTCCGTCGGCGCAATTGGCTTGGGTGTTGTTCATTACTTCGTCGGCAAAACGAATGTATTGGCTCGCTACTTTCGGGTTTGACGAGTTGTTACTCGTATCGGTAATGCTGCTGTATTTGATGCCTTTGGCACGTAAGGTAAGGAACATAGCCTGCACTTGCCGAAGCACGTTTTGAGCAATTGAGGTTTCATCTTGCCCCTGATAGCCCGTAAAGGCATTCAGGTCGGTGGTGGTTAGTACGTCTTTTAAAAAGGTATCCACCACGGGGCTGTCTTCATTGACGTAAGCGCCCATCATAAAGAACAGCGGGTAGGTAGTCCCGTCCAGTTGGGCGGCAAGCACGCACTCATTGATGGACGTATAACGCACTTTTAAATCTTTATTGCCTAACTTTTCGCCGGCAGTGTTCTTACAGATAAAACTAATATCGGCATAGCCCGGTTGGCTCATCTGTTTCAAAGCATCATATTTCCATTTTATTTTAGGCATGAACGTATTTTTGCCTGCATTTACCTTTTGGGTAACTTCCGTTTTGAAGTTTAAAGCACTTTCTTCAATGATAACTTCAATCGTACCATTTGATTCGGCATCAAAATGAAGATAGAAAAAGTCAATTGCCTGTTGGGTTTGGCGTTCTACTTCCGCTAAACCGAAAATTGCCGAAGTGTAAATCGTGTTTTTTAAATCGGTTTGGAACTGAACGTCAAATGTTCCTTTTACGGACGAAATTTCAACGTCATCACCTTTTGAGCAACCTATCAACACCGCGTTGATAAGGGCAACTACTAGAATTTTGTAAATTTTTTTCATATTGTTTTCTTTTTTTGGATTACATATTTAGTAAATCACTTTAATTAATCAATGAAACTTGCCTATGACTTTGCATTTTAGCCGTGTTAAAAACCAATACACCAGCTGATTAACAACAATTTTTTTACAGAGAATCATTCTACCGGCTTTTATGTTATAAAATGAAAGCAATATAGGCAAGTAGGTTTCATTGATTTTTTCAACTTTCGTTCAGGACAAAGGTAAACCTTTGGTAAATACGATTCAATCCCCTTTTTTAGGGATTTTGACTGCTAATATTTGTTAAAGTTTCTTTCGGAAATTAACAATTACCGCAATTATTACTATTCTTACCTAAGTTATACTCATTTTACTAACGCCAAACTAAATGCCCGTTGCACGGAATTCCTCTACTACCGTTTTTAGTAAGTGAAATAACATCACTATTTTTATCATCAAGATTATAAAGCTTTCCGTCGGCGGGAATAACAGCCAAGTAACCGAACTTTCCGCCTACTGCACCGACCCAAGAGCCGTCCGGATAGTCGTGATCACTCCAAGCCATTCCGCGAGAACCTCTGGCGGTAAAAGCAATGTACTTTCCGTCGGGAGAAAATACCGGAAGACCCTCACCATCCCAATCTGCCCAGTCATAGGTTTTACTTGTGGTGATTTGAACCGGATTACTTCCATCAACATTGCATAACCACAGGTGTTTATCCTTTCGGAACACAAATTTTGTTCCCTGCGGATTGATGCGAAACACGCCTGCATCACCTGTTTTGAATATTGCTTCGGGTTGATAGTTGTTTGTTGGCGCCATTCGATACATCACATCAGCTATTTGTACGTATAGCACGTTATCAAGTGTCCAAAAGGGTTTTCCCCAATCGTGATAACGCACATTATTAGGCTCACAACGCGCAATTTCTTTATCTTTATTCGATTCAATGATTATCAACGGCATATCTGAATATCCTTGCCCTTGCAATGCGATATATTTCTCATTAGGAGAGATAAACGCTCTTAAAGACCTGACATCTCCCCACTCATATTCAAAATCGTAGATATTGTTACCATCATTTTTCACATCTAAAGGAGCAACGGATGCTTTGATGTCACGATAAACAATGCGTTTGTGATTAAAACCTGAAACGTCTAAGGTAAAGAGCACTTTGGAAGCGTCCCACGACACATCGTAGGTTTCCAATAGCGCACTGGAACTTACTTGTGTTACGTTTTCAGTGAATTTGTTTGCCGATAAATTGTAAACTGACACATCGCCAGCAAATTCGATGAATAATGTTCCGGAAAGCCCGTGCAAGTTACCGCCTTCGGAACCGTCGCTCTTGCTACATCCCATACAGGATACAAACAGAACTGAAACTAAAAGTAAAAAAATCTTGTTTTTCATAATGCAAACGTATTTTTAAATTATTTTGACTTGTTTTAAATCTATACTTACTGCTTTTAAATGAATTATGACTCAAATTATCTTGTAAATTACCAATCATAAATGAATATTGACTGCTTATATAATGATTTTTACCGAAATTATCTTATAAATTACCAATGATAAATGAATATTTACCGATTATATAATGAATTTGACTGCTATTATCTGTATTATTAAGGAATATATTTCATTCGTTACCTCTAATTCTTTTTATTTTACCAAAAATATTTCTGTTTTTTCAGGAATTATATGGATTAGTACCATAAAGAAATCATATATGACCGGTCAAAATCCATTTCATTGCGGTAATTATTGATTTCTTTATGGTCAAAAAGTGTTTCTTGTTAGTCAAAATTCATTTCTTGTAAGTAAAATATCATTTCTTGTTGGTCAAAATTCATTTATTTTTAGTAAAATCTATTTTATCTTTGTCAAAGTTCCAAAACTTTGACAAAGATTTGTGTTTCTTGTAGGTCAAAATTTATTTCTTATTGGTAAAATCTGTTTTATCTTTGTCAAAGTTTCAAAACTTTGATAAAGGAATCAAAATATAAGTGCCTTATCGCCAAATAATGTTGCTTTCAGTAGGAATCCCAAAAGCGCCATTTTCTTTCTTTAAGTAAATAGCTCCATTGTTTTTGGTGTCGAGGTTATAAAGTTTGCCGTCAGCCGGAATAATGGTAAGATATCCGAAACTACTTCCGGTTACACTTGTTCCGCTTCCGCCAATGCCTGTATCACTCCACGATGCGCCCCGTACATTTTCGCTCTGGAAAGCAATATAGTTGCCATCGGGTGAAAACGTCGGGTTACTTTCCCCGTCATATTGCTTCTTGTCAGAGGTCTCGCTGGTCGTGATTTGTGTAAGTCCGCTACCGTCACTGTTGCAAAGCCATAAATGTTTATTCTTTCGGAAAACTACCTTTGTCCCATCGGGTGAAATGCTTACATTGGTGGCACTGCCTACCTCAAAAAGGGGTTGTACTGATTTATATTTGTCATCAGGAGTGCTTTTGCAGAGAAAAGTTCCCATTCGGTAGTACAAATGATTGTTCTGTGTCCATATGGGGCTTCCATAATGGGGCAGACTTCCATTCTGTGGCATCAATTTGATAATATCAGCATCATTGGGGTCTGTCGATACAACCAAAATAGGCATACCGATGGCAGTTTGTGCTGCAATGGCGATAAATTGCTCGTTCGGTGAGATATAAGCCGAAACCTCATTGATGCTATTCCATTGTATGCGGAATTTGAATAAATTATTTGCCGTATTTGTGTGTTCGGTATAGTTTAGAAAGTGTTCTAATCGTTGATAGGTGAAAAATCGGTTGTTTGTATGTGCTTCTTGGGTGAAAAGTATCTTTTGATTGTCCCACGAAACGTCAAAATCATCATAAATGGAGGAATAAGTGCCCATTTTTGAGAGACCTTCGGTGTAAGTATCTGTTTGTAAGCGGTAAGAACTGGCTTTTCCGCCAAATTCAAAGTATAATGTGCCTGAAAGTCCGTGATTGATAGTGTTATCATCACTATTTTTGCTGCACGAACTCAAAAGAATGATAAGCATTAGCAAATTTGCTTGTAAAAATAGCTTTTTCATACGATTTTGTTTTAAAAAATATTGGTTTTTTAGATTTTTACCTTTGTCAAAGTTCTAAAACTTTGACAAAGGTTTAAATATTATTGATAAAATCTTAAAACTTTTCCGAAATTATTCTGAAATTACCGCCATATCATATTACTAAAATAGCTTGGAACGGAAAAATTGCTGTCGTCTTTTAGGAGAATGGCACCGCTGGTGGGGTCTTTCAGGTCATAGAGCTTTCCATCAACGGGAATGATGAAAATATAGCCGTAACCACCGCCAACAACGGTTACGTGAGGCAAACGTGGTTGGAGCGGGTCGTAATCCGTCCAAGCCTGACCGATACTGGGCGAGCCGACAAAGGCTAAAAATTGACCATCAGGCGAAAATACGGGTTGATATTCGCCATCTACTTTGGAACTACCCGAAGGAGGGCTGGTAGTTATTTGATGTAAACCGCTTCCGTCTAAATTTTGTAGGTACAAATGCTTTTGATGCCGGAAGGCAACCTTTGTCCCCTGCGGATTCACCGTAACATAGCCCGCACCATTGCCATTGTTGAGTTTCAGAACCGCTTCTAATTGCTTTCCGTAGCTTTCTTTCCAGCGATAAAGCGTTCCGCGAATGGCAAAAAAGAGTTCATTGTTGTTTGTCCAAACAGGTGTGGATTGATAATCCAAATCTTCTTTGGAAGAATAGAATTCTGCGAGGAGTTTTCCGCTTTGTGTGTCAAACAGAAGCGTTCCTCGGTCTTCCCAATAGTTACAATCTACTGCCAGATAGCGTTTGTTGGGGGAAAGACGAATGTCAGCTTCCCGATAGAAGTTATCTCCCGAGTATTGGAAGTTAAACTTGAAGGTATTCCCCTGAGAAGGAATGCCATTGGGGTCAGAAATAGTGCTGTACCACGTATAGTTGCCGTCAAAAGGACGAAGCAGGAAGGTTTGTTTGTCTTGATACGAGTCAAATGTCCGACTTGTCCCGATGGAAAGGCAAATCTCCCCGCTTCCGTGCGTGATGTCATAGCCCGTTACGCCGGGTCCGCGTCCGGTTTTGGTGATTTTGGTCAATTTTCCGCTTTGAAATTGGTATGACCGAACCCCATCGGAGGCAAATTCGGCATAAATTGTTCCGGGAAGGTGGGCAAGTGAAGCGCTTCCGCCGGAATCGCCGTCGCTTTTTCCGCAAGAGAAACCACTTGCCAAAAAGAGCCCTACAAGAATTGTTTTAATCTGATTTTTCATAATGAATTTTGTTTAAAATGAGAAAATTAAGATTGTTGGAAATAGGTATATCCATCAACTACGATGGTGGCATCATCGCCTTTTTTAGAAGGTTTTCCGTAGAAGAAACTATGGGTGCTTGTTGAGCCGTTGGCGTATTGAAGGGTTAAATTTCCGTTAGAAATGGTGTAAGTGCCTACGTATTTCTGCCCCGAATAACTCGCCGAACCGATGTTGCTTCCTGAGGTTTGTGAAAAAGCACTTCTGTCGTTGGAAAACTTGCCGTTACCGTCAAAATACAAATAACCGCTTACCCCCGAAGCGGAAAAATTGCCTGCTGCATCAAGCACGGCAATGTTTTGAAATTTGTATCCGCTGGGCGGAATTTGATTCACAAAATCAACCTTGAACATAAAATACGCTCCGTCGGCAAGCATATAACTGTAATTGTCGTGATATTCATAATACGACTTTTCTCCGGCTTTGTTGGTGGTGGTGAGTTTGTTGCCTTGAATGGTATAATTTCCGTCTATTCGGGTTTTCCAATCGTTTTGGTGCAAGCCCTCGGTGTATGTGCCGTCATCACGCAGGTAAATGGCTAAGTCATAGCGCGATGAACCGATAAACCAAATCCCGGCATACACGCCTGTTCCGGGTTTGGTGGCATTGGTGTTGTTGCTTGCTGATGTGGTGTTTATTTTTTTGAAAACCAAATCAAAAGCGTTGGCACCTTGACCGTATGTGAATCGGAGCGTGGTGTTATCATCGGTAAACACGATTGGGAACTTGGCTTCTTGTCCGTTTTGCGTGATGTAATAATCGCCATCGCGTTTTGTCCACGTGCCGACTTCGGTTACGCTTTGGCATTGACTGTTAGGCGTTAGGGATTCGGGCGCAACAAAGAATAAGTTAAAATCAGAGCTTGTTACCGTGAGTTTGCTGTTTTTAAAACAAGGAATGTTATTGGAGGTAATATCAACAATTTGCCCTCCTTGAACTAAAGCCACCAAACGCCAATTACCTTCAAAAGGGTCGGTGCTGTCGGAACTGTCTTTTCCGCAAGCCGTAATACCAAATGTTAGTAACATCAGCAACGCAATTTTTTGGATTGTGAGTACATTTTTCATTTTTTATTGTTTTAAAGTGAATTCGCCATTATTGCAACGGATTTTTGTAAATAATTGGAAAACAAATAAATAATTGTTCTTTTTCACTTTTCTGTGCAAGAAAAACAAAAGCAGCCAATTATGGGTAATCCGCTGTTGCAAAGATACGGTGGTTACTTACTTGAAAACAATCCCCTCTTTTAGGGATTTTATGCGTTAATGTTTGTTAATAAATGATAAAAGTTACGTTTGAAGCTGAGAAATGTAAGCGGGAAGAAAAGGTTTATTTTTTGTAGTGTTGTTTTTTTAGTTGAAAACCAGTACTAAAAAAGGCTACTCACCGGTAGCCTTTTTGTTACTGTTGCAAACGATATTATTTCTTTCTCATAAAATAACGGATAACGAGGTATAATAAATACACTATCCCGATAACAATTACGATGTTTAGTAATTGCCAAATTGCGAAATTTAGTAATTGTCCAATTCCTATCATATTCTTTATTTTGAAAGTTAGACTAAAAGTGAATTTCTCTTTGCAAAGAGATACTTTTTTTTGTTATAAGTCAAGTATTTTTGTGTTTTTTTGTTCGTTTTTTTTCAAAATCGGTTTTTATTACTACTTTTACCTCCTAAAACCGAAATTAAACCGTGTTGAAAAAAGTCGTTTTCATAGTGTTTTTGTGCTTGGGCTGGTGGTTTCAGATAGGAAACGCCCAGCAAACCGATGTGTTGCGCGATGCCGTAAAAAACGCTTCCTCTGATACGGAACGTTTTTATGCGTTGATGGAATTAGCTGATTATCTGTCATATACCGATACGCTTCAAGCCTTGCAAACGCTGCGAAAAGCCCTTCCGATTGTTAAAGGAAAAACCTTTTTTGAAGGCGTTTATTATTTTACTGAAGCCGGCATTTATTTCGATTATAATCACCAAAAAAGTCAAAAATTATACCAAAAAGCCGAAGATTACCTCAAATGGCACACCACCCCCGAGGCATATCGGTACCGAGCAAGGCTTTGGCACAATTACGGCACGTTGGAACAGTACAACGGCAGGGAAGACCGCTTTTTGAACATAACCTTGGACTATTGCATTCCGTTTGCCGAAAAATCGGGCGATAGCGACCTTTTGATGGGCTATTTCACTGATGTCGGGATGATTTTTGCCAATAATAAAGAGTGGGATAAAGCGCTTGAATACTACCGAAAATCGCTTTCACAAGCTGAAAATACAGGACGCAAAAATGAAGCCCTGTTGTGGACATACCTCAATATGTTGGAGCTTCACTTAAACCGAAAAGACACCGAAAAAGCAACGTCACTGTACCGAGAAACGCTCAATCTCTGGAAGCAATATCCGCAGAGCAAACTCACGGCATTGTTTTTCCGCAATGAAGCCCATTATTTTTTACTTGTCGGAAAAAACGACCAAGCCTTGGAAAGTATTGAAAAAGGAACCCGTTTTGCCCAAGAAAATAATATGAAATGGGATTATGACGTGTTACATTACCAAAAAGTGCAGGCGTTGAAGGTATTAGGTGATTATCAGCAAGCTAAAACGGAATTACAAAAACTCTCCGAACGCGGAACAGCCCGTGCCATCACAAAAAACGAACTTGTTTTTATGTACGAACTTGCTGATATTGAATCGAAATTGGGCAACCACGAAGCGGCATACGGCTTAATGGTGCGTCATCGTCAGCTCCGCGATAGTTTGATTGCGCAAAACGACAAGAAAATGCTTGCCGATATGGAGCTTCAATATCGTACGGCAGAAAAAGAAAAAGCCATTTTAAAACTTGAAAATCAAAATAAACTCAATCGGATTTTGCTCCTCAGCGGAATTTTTATCGTTTTGATACTTTCGGCTTGGCTGGTATATGCTTGGAACGCTCGCAAAAAACGCCACAAAAAAGATATGTTGCTACACAAACAACAGCAGGAAATTGAAATTACGCACGCCCTGATGGAAGGCGAGCAACAAGAACGCAACCGATTGGCGCAAGAACTCCACGACGGACTGGGCGGGCGCATTACGGGCATCAAAATGAATGTTGAGGTTTTGGCGCAAAATCGCAATGAAAAGGTAAACCTCTCGGATATTGTTCGCCAGTTGGATATTGCCATTGTTGAGTTGCGTAACACGGCACATAATTTGGTGCCGCCGGCATTGCAAAAGTACGGGTTGTGTGTGGCTATTTCCGATTTTTGCCAGTCGTTACAAACCGAAAAACAGCAAATTAAACTCTACACCGCAGGGCTCAATGATTTGCGAAACCCTAAATGGCAACTTTCAACCTATCGGATTGTGCAAGAATTGCTTACCAATGCCGTGAAACATTCCGAAGCCTCGTTAATACTTTTACAATGCACCTTTAAAGATGCACTGCTGTTGATTGAAATTGAAGACAACGGAAAAGGTTTTGATGTGAAAGGTGTGGCACGCAATATGGGGCTTAATAACATCGAAAAACGGGTGAATTATTTAGGTGGAACAATGGAAATCGATTCCCGACAAGGTGAAGGCACTACCATCACAATCGAATGCAAAATAGAAGAACTATGATACGAATTATTATTTGCGATGACCACCCAGTTATCAATCAAGGTTTGCAAAGTTTCATAACATCACATCCCGAGATGGAAGTTGTGGCAACTGCTTCAACCATAGCGCAACTCACTGAGGTTCTTAAAAATGTCATAGCCGATGTGTTGTTGCTTGACATTCATTTGCCCGACGGAAAGGCTTCGGAGATTTGTTTAGACCTAAAACGCCGCTATGCGGGGCTGAAAATTTTAGGGCTCAGCAACGTAGATGACCCTATTGTTATTGGGCAAATGCTTGGCGATGGCGTGGCGGGATATTTGCTTAAAAGCAGCCCGATGACCGAGATAGAAGAAGCTATTTTAACCGTTTACGAAGGAAAAACGTATTTAAACCAACAGATTGTTGAGCTTTTAACACCTTCACGGCACGATTTTGAAGAAATTCCGATGATTACCCGCCGTGAAAAGGAAGTGTTGAGGTATCTTGCCGAAGGGTTGTCTTCCACGCAAATAGCCGAAAAAATGAATATTAGTCCGCTAACGGTTGATTCGCATCGTAAAAACTTAATGCAAAAGTTTAATGTGAATAAAACGGTGATGTTGTTGCAAAAAGTTAAATCAATTTTTGATGATTAAAGACTTAACTTTTATTTGATGTGTTTTGGGTAAATTGTCAAGTGAGTGATTGTTTTTTAGTTAATGAAATTAGTTAAAAAAGGTTAAACATTATCGAAATTGAAATTATTTTTTGAAAACCATTGTTTCTTTGTTTTTGTGTTAAGTTGTTTGTAAACAGTGTTTTATAAAGTTAAGGGTTAAGAGGTCTTTTTATAGCTGCTGTTTTTTAGAAGGGTTGTGAAAATGAATTATTCGTATTTTTGTTGTTAAAAAAATATGATTTTAATATTTTATTAACAAAATGATAAACGATACACTATTTTTGTAGGTTTTTTCTGCTTAAAGGTAGATGAATGGTTTTTTATTCTTCGTAAATTTGTTTTATTTAGATGTTTTTATAATTTTGCCTCAACTAACAATAAAAGTAGACAACGTATGAGAGAGAGAACCATTTGTTTAGTATTGCTTTTTTTCTTGGCATTTGGGTTTACCTTTGCACAAGAAAAAACAATTACGGGAACCGTGAAAGATGAAGGTGGCATTCCGTTGCCCGGTGTGACTGTAATCATCAAGGGGGAACAAAAAGGAACGCAAACTGATTTTGACGGAAAATACACCATTAAGGCTTCCGTTGGAAAAACGCTTCAATTTTCGTACATCGGAATGATAACCGTTGATAAAAAAGTAGGAACTTTAAGCAAAATTGATGTGGTTTTGAAGGAATCTGCTGAAGAATTGGAGCAGGTAGTGGTTACCGGTATTACCACCACCGACCGCCGTTTGTTTACCGGAGCTGCCGACAAAATCGTTGCCGAAACCACCCGTTTGGCAGGTGTGCCCGATGTGAGTCGTGCTTTGGAAGGGCGTTCAGCTGGGGTTACCGTGCAAAACGTGTCGGGCACTTTCGGGGCTGCTCCAAAAATCAGAGTGCGTGGGGCAACTTCCATCTACGGAAATCAAAAACCCCTTTGGGTAGTTGATGGGATTATCATTGAAGATGTAGTAGAACTCGGGGCTGATGCCCTTTCATCAGGAGATGCCACTACCCTAATTAGTTCTGCCATTGCGGGGCTTAATGCCGATGATATTGAGAGTTTTGAAGTGCTTAAAGACGGTTCAGCTACGTCCATTTATGGAGCAAGAGCAATGGCAGGGGTAATTGTCATTACTACCAAAAGAGGAAAAGCCGGCGTGAGCACGTTTAATTATAGTAACGAATCAACTTTCCGATTCATTCCTTCATATACCGATTTTAATATTATGAACTCGCAAGAGCAAATGTCGGTTTACGAAGAAATGCGAAACGGAGGTTGGCTTAATTATGCCGATGTGGCAACTGCCAAAGAGAGTGGGGTTTACGGACAGATGTACAAACTGCTAAGCGAAATTGATCCGGCTACTGGGCAATTCAAGTTGGAAAATACACCTGAGGCAAAAGCGGCTTATTTACGTGAGGCCGAATTGCGTAACACCAACTGGTTCAATGCGCTTTTTTCAACCAATGTGATGCAAAATCATTCAGTTAGTATGTCAAGCGGTACCGAAAAATCAACCTACTATGGGTCGCTCAGTGCCTTGGTTGACCCCGGCTGGACGGTGCAAAGCAAGGTGAACCGCTACACGGGGAATTTTAATTCAAACTTTAAACTATCTGAAAGTTTGTCGTTGAATATTATCACAAATGCTTCATACCGAAAACAGCGTGCACCCGGAACACTCTCACAAAGCACCGATGCCGTTAGCGGAGAGGTAAAACGTGATTTTGATATCAATCCGTATTCATTTGCCATCAATTCATCGCGTACCCTGCGAACTGATGAATTTTACAAACGTAACTATGCACCGTTCAATATCTTCCACGAATTGGATAATAACTATATGGATTTAAACGTAGTGGATTTGCGTTTTCAAGGTGAGTTACAGTGGAAAATTTCTCCAAAAATAAATTTCTCTAATATGGTGGCTATCAAATATCAAAACACGAATATTGACCACCACGCTACTGAATTTTCTAATCAGGCAAACGCTTACCGAGCTATGGAAACAGCTACTATCAGAGACCGTAATCCGTTGCTCTATAAAGACCGTGACAACCCGCACGCTTTGCCTGAAAGCATTTTGCCACAAGGGGGAATTTACCGCCGCACCAATTATAACTTACTTGGGTATGATTTTCGTTCATCATTGGCGTATAAAGACATTATCAACAATGATCATACGGTAAACCTCAACTTGGGGGCAGAGTCAAACAGTACTGACCGTAACAACAATAAAATGAGAGGTTACGGGTTGCAATATGCACTAGGAGAACAGCCTTTCTATGTTTTAAACGCTTTCAAACGCGGTATAGAAGAGAATGATTTGTATTATTCAATCAGCAATACACGCTACCGAAATATGGCGTTTTTTGCCAATGGTACTTATTCTTGGAAACATCGATACACCATCAACGGAACCTTGCGATATGAAGGGACAAACAAATTGGGTCGCTCACGTTCAGCTCGTTGGTTGCCTACTTGGAATATTTCAGGAGCTTGGAATGTACACGAAGAAGATTTCTTCTCAAAACAGAAATATGTTTCGCACTTAACGTTGAAAGGTTCATATAGTTTAACGGCTGACCGCGGTCCGTCGTGGGTAACCAACAGTTTGGTAGATATCCGCAGTACCAATCCGTGGCGTCCCAGCACCAGCACCCAAGAAACCGCTTTGTATGTTTATTCATTGCAAAATAGCGAACTTACCTACGAAAAGAAAAAAGAAGTTAACGTGGGGATTGACGTAGGTTTCCTTAACGGAAGAATCAATGTAGGGGCTGATTATTACACCCGCAATAATTATGACCTAATCGGAATTACTACTACGCAAGGTTTGGGTGGTGAAATTCAAAAATACGGAAACGTAGCCAAAATGAAATCAAGCGGTCTTGAGCTTTCAATCAACACGGTGAATGTTAAAACTGACAATTTCTCTTGGGAAACCAACTTTACTTACGCCAAAGCGAACAATGAAATTGTTCGGTTGGATAACTTTACCCGTGTAATTGATTTGGTTAAAAGTGAAGGTTTTGCCCGCGAGGGATATCCGGCGCGTTCATTGTTCTCATTTGATTACAGAGGGCTTAATTCAAGCGGCGTGCCAACCTTTATTAACGAAAAGGGCGAGCTTACAAGCACAGACCTTAACTTTCAAGAACGTAAAAAAATCAATCATTTGGTATATTCCGGTTCTGTTGACCCTACCGATACCGGTGGTTTGAGTAACTTGTTTAGATACAAAGGGTTGAAATTAAACGTCTTCATCACCTATTCGTTTGGTAACGTAGTACGTTTAAATCCTATATTCTCAAAAGAATATTCTGATTTAGATGCAATGCCACGTGAGTTTGCAAACCGTTGGGTAGTGGCGGGAGATGAAAACCATACCGATATTCCGGTGATTGCCACTCGCAGAATGGACAAGGATGATAGTAGATTAAGTCGTGCCTACAACGCGTATAATTATTCTTCGGCACGTATTGCCAAAGGAGATTTTATTCGCCTTAAAGAAATTTCGTTGGGTTATGATTTTGACAAAGAACTTGTTGAGAAATTTAAGCTTAAAAATTTAGGTTTGAAGTTGCAGGCGACGAATCTGTTCTTGCTTTATGCCGATAAAAAACTCAACGGACAAGATCCCGAGTTCTTTAACTCCGGAGGGGTGGCAACGCCTATGTCAAAACAAATAACATTATCTTTAAAAATTGGAATTTAAAAAACAGAATATGAAAAATAGATTTAGATATATATTGGGGGGAGTGGCAGTGTTGCTTGCCACTTCGTGTAATGATTTTTTAGATGAACTGCCCGATAACCGTACTACTTTAGATAATGAAGATAAGATTAAGAAGATATTGGTTTCGGCTTACCCCGACCAGACTTATGCTTTGGCTGCCGAATTGGCTTCTGATAACATTGATGATTATGGCGAATCAAATCCAAATTCAACTGAGTTTTATCGGCAAGTAGCCTACTGGGAACCTATCACAGAAGAATACTCCGATGATTTAAAAAAATATTGGGAAACGTCTTACAAAGCGATTTCTAACGCCAATGAAGCACTTGCCGCATTGGAGGCTTTGGGGTATCCGCAGGAACTTAACGCACTTCGTGGCGAGGCACTTATCGCACGGGCTTATAACCATTTTGTGTTAGTGAATTTGTTTTCAAAACATTACAACAGCCAAACCAGTGCCTCTGATTTAGGAATTCCGTATATGGAAAAACCTGAAATTACATTAAGTCCTAAGTATGAGCGAGGTACGGTAAAAGAGGTGTATGAAAAAATCAATGCCGATATTGAGTTGGGATTGCCTTTGGTAAATGATAAAATTTACACGGTGCCAAAATATCATTTTAATCGTTCGGCAGCTTATGCCTTTGCAGCCCGTTTTAATCTGTACTACGAAAGATGGCAAAAAGCGGTGGAATACGCCAGTGTGGTTTTGGGTGATGATGCATCGCATTCACTTAGAGATTGGAAAATTTTAGATGAGTTGCCCGAAACACCTCGCCTTACGGTACCTAATGAGTATATCAATGTGGAACGTAGAGCCAATTTGCTGTTGCAAACCAGCTACTCCAATATGGGGCTTACGTTTGGGGCTTATTTTTTCGGGTCGCGTTTTTCTCACGGCAGAAATTTGGCTGATCGTGAAACCTTGTTTGCTCCCGGTCCGTGGGGAACAACCGGAACTAGCACTTTCAAATTCAAACCTTCGGTGTATTCGGGGACTAATTTGGATAAAACTTTGTCTTACAAAATTCCGTATATTTTTCAGTACACTGATTTGATAGCCCAAATAGGGTATAGCAGAACCGTTGGTGTGCTGTTTTCAACCGAAGAAACCTTAATCACACGTGCCGAGGCATACATTATGATGAAAAATTATGCCAAAGGGGTGGAAGACCTAAATACGTGGAGCAAAAATTATTTGCGAAGCGGTCAGGATATTTCACAAGCCGATATAGAGACTTTCTTTAACGGGTTGGCGTACTCCACCGCAGATACACCCACTGCCAAGAAAAAGTTAAGTCCGAAATTTGCACTCGAAGCCGGTACGCAAGAAGCACTCATTCAGTGTGCATTACACTACCGTCGTATTTTAACCTTGCACGAAGGTTTACGTTGGTTTGACATTCGTCGCTACGATATTGAAGTGCCGCGAATTGTACATAATTTAGACGGAACTCGAACAGTTGCCGGACAATTGCAAGTGAATGATTTACGAAAAACGTTCCAGTTGCCACAAGATGTGATTGATGCGGGGCTGACACCTAATCCAAGATAATTAACTTAAAAATGAGATAAAATGAAGAAATTAAATAAAATATTGATTTACAGTGTTTCATTGTTATTGCTGACCGTATTAGGAGGTATCGCTTGTTCAAAAGAAGATGCTCCCGATACCGACAGAACAGTGATTGATTTTGGCACACCCAAAAGTACCACGTTTGATAAATATCTCGAAAAAATATTTGTCAAACCGTACAACATTTCCTACCTTTACCGATGGGAAGATGTGGAAAGTGATATGGATTATACCCTCGTGCCGGCTTCGTATGAAAATTCAGTAAAAATGGCAAACTTGGTGAAATACCTTTGCTTAGATGCCTACGATGCCGTTGCTCCCAAAGGATTTCTGCAAAAATATTTCCCGAAGATGATTATGCTTGTGGGGTCGTATGCGTACAGAAATAACGGAACCATCGTGCTGGGAACAGCCGAAGGCGGTTTGAAAATAACCCTATACGGAATGAATTCATTGGAAACCAATTTTAGTAATCCTGCTAACATCGAGTTTTTGTATAACTATTATTTTAGAACTATTTTTCACGAGTTTTCGCACATTTTGCATCAAACCATCGATTATCCGGTTGAGTTTCGTTTAGTTACCTCAAAAGAATATATCGGTGATTCTTGGAGCAATAATGATAATACGGAAACGAACGCTTACCAAAAAGGTTTTATCAGCCGATATTCAATGAAAGACCCCAATGAGGATTTCGTGGAGCTTATCGCTCACTACATCACTTATTCCGACGTTCAGTGGCAAAAAGCATTGACGGCCGCCGGAACCACCGGAGCACCTATCATCAATCAAAAGATTGAAATCGTTAAAAACTATTTGCAAAACGCTTGGAAAATCGATTTAGATGCCCTAAGAACAGAGGTACAAACACGAGCCAATAATTTGCAAAATATTGATTTGGATAACATTAACTAAAAGGAATCAAAAATGAAAAAAATAACTCAATTTTTGGCACTTACCATTGCCTTTCTCGTAGTAGGGGCGTGTAGTAATAAGTTTGAAGAAGAACTGTTTGATGGTACTGCTTCTGAAAGAATGCAAAAGTCCATTGCCGATTTGCAAAAAAAACTGACAGCTTCGGCTAACGGCTGGGCTTTTGAATACTACCCCGGCGGGAAAGAACGCTTGGCACAAGGGCATATGTATACCTTGAAGTTTACCGAAACACAAGTAACTGCAATGCTTGATGTATATGCAGGTTTAGCAATAGCTTCCGCCTATTCGGTAAAGCCCAATGGTGGGGTAACACTTTCTTTTGACGAATACAACCCGTTGTTGCATAGTTTTGCCGAGCCTAGTTCAGGTGCTTACAATGGGCAATTAGCTGATTTTGAATTTTCATTAGTGTCTATTACCGACGATGTAATTCTTCTTAAAGGAAAGAAATATCACAGCGTGATGCGTTTGGTAAAACTTACTGAAAGTCCCGAAACCTTTATTAATAAAGTTAGTGAACTTAATGCGTATGTGAAAGCCAGAGGGTTTGCTGAGTTTTTGGTAAATGGAAAGGAAATTAAATTTACCCGACCTGCAAACATAGTTTTTACATATCTTGATGAAAATCAAGAAACAAAATCAATTGCAACGACCTATCTGTACACCGATAAAGGTATTCGCTTTTATGAGCCGATTACTATAAACGGAACCACGTTTCAAGAGTTAATGTTAAATAAAGACACCAACTCGCTCACAAGTCAGGACGGAAAAACAACATTAGGCTTGCTCTATCCCGCTCCGCTTGATATGGTAAATTCAACTTGGCAAACCGAACTGAAAAACCCCGCGAAAAGTTCCGATGCTTTCACAGCGCTGTTTGACCAGATGGATTTGCTTAACAACCAAAAAATGGCTGCTTATAGAATTGATGTTGATTTATTAAGAGTCATTGATTTTGGAGGTGCTTACAAGGGAATTCGTTTCTTTTCCACTTTAAAATCAGACCCTAACAGAGGGTATGAAACGATATTTGAGTTGAATTTCACTGGAGGTAAAAAGCAAGGCGAGTTGGGTATGTCGTTACTCAAAGCAGGAAAAAATTGGGGTGCTTTTTCGCATTTGGCGCCGCTTCGTGACTTTTTTGTAAATAATGCTCCTTATAAAATAGAGCCCAATGATCCTGCTAATCCAACCAGTGTAAAGCTGACAAGTGCCAAAAATCCTGATGTTTGGTTTGTGTTGGATAAAAGATAGCTGAAAATTATTTTTAACTTCAAAAAAACATAAAAATGCGGTAATTCCACCGTATTTTTATGTTTTTTATATTGCCCTTTGAAGGTAGTTTACAAAGCAAAATATTATTGTCCCGACCGAATTGCTTCAACGGGGTTTAGCCGTGAGGCGGTCAGTGCCGGAATGATGCCTGAAAGCAATCCGATAACAAATGAAACGCCCACCCCGATGAAGATATTTGCAAGCGAGAGTACAAACGTAAAATCATCTGTGAGGTCTGATGCCAATTGCGTGCCGACCCAAACCAGTAACAACCCGAAAAGCCCGCCGATGAGCGCCAAGAGCACCGATTCAAATAAAAACTGAAATAAAATAAATTGATTCTTCGCTCCCAACGATTTTTGAATCCCGATGAGGCTAGTACGCTCCTTTACGCTGACAAACATTATGTTAGCAATGCCAAAACCGCCCACCAAAATTGAAAAACCGCCCACAATCCAGCCGACAAGGTTCATCATCCCGATGGTTTGGTCTATCATTTCGGTAAAAGCTGACACTTTGTTGATGAAGAAGTTATCCGGTTCGTTTGATTTCACTCCGCGATGTTTGCGCAAACGTTGCGTGAGGTTATTTTCAAATTCCTTCATATTGATGTCCTTTTTGGGTTTGATGGCAATGCCGGCAGGCACGCCTTGCGCTCCGGTATTCATAAAATTCCGCATAAAAGTGGCAAGCACGAACACTTTATCGTCGGCATCACCCCCCATTGTGCCGTATTTCTTCATCACACCGATAACGGTCATCCTTCTACCAAAGAAACGCACTTCCTTCCCGATAGGATGCTCCGAGTCAAAAAGCTGTGCGGCAACCTGATGCCCCAAAACAATCACGGGCGCTCCGGCGTTTGATTCGGCAGCCGATATGAGTCGCCCTTTTTCTATTTTGATGTCTTCAATGTCAAAAATCTCGAAAGTAGCGGCGCTTACGGGTACATTTTCAATGGTTTTGCCTTCGTATTTGATGGAAGAATTTACCCCAAAGATAATATACGAAGCCGCAGCGATGTTGGGCACTTCCCGATTGATAAATTCGTACTCTTGGTACGTGACCTGCGGAAAACGCTCACGTTGCCAGCTCGGTACGTCAGTCGGACCAAAAGAATACTTCGAAACGTAGAACGTATTCTTGTCCAAGCTCGTCAGGTTTTCCTGTATGGTGCGGTTGAGTGAATCCACTGCTGAAAGTACCGAAATAATCGAAAAAATCCCGACCGTAACGCCCAATAACGATAAAAACGTACGCAACTTATTGTCGCGAAGCGATTTTATGGCAAAGTTTAGGCTCTCTTTTAAAAGTTGAAGATATATAAACATAATTTTTGCTCAATACGTTTTATTTTCAGACAAAAAAACTTATTTTTGTGGCTCAAATATAAGACTTTTTTTTAATGGAACTTACAAAACAAGCCAAATCTGCATTAATTTCTGTTTTCGATAAAACAGGATTGGAACCTATTATTCATAAAATGAATAGTTTAGGGATAACTATCTACTCCACAGGAGGTACCGAAGCTTTTATTAAAAGTTTGGGAGTCGAAGTAATTCCGGTTGAAACCGTTACCGAATATCCGTCCATCTTTGGCGGGCGCGTTAAAACGTTACACCCGAAAATCTTCGGTGGCATTTTAAATCGGCAGGATAATGACAGTGATGTTGCCGAAATGATTCAGTATGCCATTCCGCAATTGGATATTGTTATCGTTGATTTGTATCCTTTTGAAAAAACAGTGGCAAGTGGCGCTACCGAAAGTGAGATTATTGAAAAAATTGACATCGGAGGCATCTCGCTCATTCGTGCGGCGGCAAAAAACTTCAAAGATGTTCTATGCGTTTCGTCAGTGGAGCAATATCCGCAATTATTGGATATTTTAGTGAAGAATCAAGCCAAAACAACCCTCGAACAGCGCAAATACTTCGCAGCGCAGGCTTTCAAAATGTCATCACACTATGATACGGCGATTTTTAACTATTTCAATCAAACCGAAGCCATCCCGACACTAAAAATCAGCGAACCAAACGGACAAACTCTCCGCTACGGCGAAAATCCGCACCAAAAAGGCTATTTTTACGGCAATTTCGAGGCGCTTTTCGATAAATTACACGGAAAAGAACTCTCCTATAACAATCTGCTTGACGTTGATGCTGCGGTAAACCTCATTGCAGAGTTTAAAAACGAAGACCCAACTTTTGCCATTCTCAAACACAACAACGCCTGTGGTGTGGCAACGCGCAAAAGTATCCGCGAGGCTTACGGGGCAGCACTTGCCGGCGACCCCGTGTCGGCGTTTGGCGGTATCTTGATTTCAAACACGAAAATTGATTCGGCTACGGCGGGTGACATCAATTCGCTCTTCTTTGAAGTCATCATTGCGCCTTCATACAGCGATGGAGCGCTTGAAATTTTGATGCAGAAAAAGAACCGTATCATTTTGGTACAGAAAAATGTGCAGCTGCCGCAAAGTCAGGTGCGAAGTTGCCTAAACGGATACCTCCTGCAAGATAAAGACCTCAAAACCGATACTCTTGCCGATGTGCAGTACGTTACAGAGGAGCGTCCTGACCAGCAAACGCTTGATGACCTGTTCTTCGCATCGAAAATTTGCAAACATACCAAATCAAACACCATTGTTTTGGCTAAAAATAAGCAACTTTTGGCAAGCGGCACGGGTCAGACAAGCCGTGTTGATGCGCTAAGGCAAGCCATCGAAAAAGCGCGGTCGTGTGAGTTTGATTTAAACGGCGCCGTAATGGCGAGCGATGCTTTTTTTCCGTTTCCGGACTGCGTTGAAATTGCAGGCAATGCCGGCATCACTTCGGTTATTCAGCCCGGAGGTTCAGTGAAAGACCAATTGAGTATTGACTATTGCAACGCACATCAAATGGCAATGATTTTCACCGGAATACGCCATTTCAAGCATTAAACAAATGATTTTAAATAAAGAAAGAAGCGTTGCTTTGTTGTAACATCTTTCAAAATAAGTAAAGGCAAGTTTTGCCATCTTTCTGCGTAGAGTCTTTGCCAAAGTTTTTCGTATTACTTTGGTGAAGACTTTTATTTTAGGGCTATTTTAATGTAAAGCAGATAAACAACATTGTGAAAATGCTGATAAAACTTCTACTCGAATTGTATATGCTTTTTTGTAGTAAAAAACACCAAAAAACAAAATTGTTTTCAGCTAAATGATAATCATATAATGTTAAAAATGGCTTATTATTTTGTTATAAATTCGTTAAATTAGTTGCTGTATATAGGTAAAAAGCCGTGAGAAATGTTAAGTTTTTAGCTTTTAAGGTAATAAGGAGTTTTTTAGGACTTGTTTTTTATAAAAATAATACGTATATTTGGGCAATAAATCAAAGAAAGTTCTTTTTAAAGATTGTAGGGTATAATTTTGTTTTAAACCTCCCCTTTGAAGGGAGTATAGGTGTATAATTTACTACCTTTGTCAAAGTTCAAAACTTTGACAAAGGTTTTGTGCAAAAAAATCCCCCTTTGAAGGGGGTAGGGGGATATTTTTGCTGAAAAAAGATTATTTCAATCTTGTAATAAGTAGTTTTAATATTAAAAAAGGCTGCTACATCAATGTAACGAGCTTTTGTATCAATAAAAAAGGCTGTTTTAAAGATGAAATGCACTTTTTTAGTATTGAAAAATACTGTTGCAGATGTGTAGTGTACTTTTTTAATGATATAATTGCTTGTTTGAAGTGTTAAATAGCTTGTTTTAGTCATTATCTTTGTCAAATTTTCAAAACTTTGACAAAGATTTGGATAAAAAAACCTATTTTAAAGAGGGTAGTAGGATATTCTTGTCAAAAATTCTCCTTTTGAAGGGGGGTAAGGAGTTTAACTTGCTACCTTTGTCAAAGTTCAAAACTTTGACAAAGGTTTTGTGCAAAAAAATCTCCATTTAAAGGGAGTAGGGAGGTGTCCTTACGATATAAAACAACAAAACAAATGTGGAATTAATAAAAAACAATTAAAAATATGATAAAGAGAACAAACTTGTCATCATTTCGTTTGATGACCTTTGCACAGACGATGAAAAATGTGAAAACATTTTTGGAAAATGAAGCAGACCTTGCTGACTTGGGGCTTTCAGAGGTGAAAATAACCTTTGACGACCATTTTAAGGCGCTTGAAGAGGCATTGAAACCCCTCGGTAAGAATCAGTACACAGAAACTTTATCGGAATTGGACGCAGAGCGCGATAGTATCTTCTCCGGATTGATACAATACGTCCGTTCGTTCTTGAATTTCCCTGATGCGGACAGAAAAAAGGCGGCGCAACGTATTGTAGCTATTTTTGATTCCTATGGAAAGGGGATTACACGTCGACCGTATCGCGACCAAACTGCGATTATCCGAAACATACTTGCAGACTTTGAAACTTCCGAAAATCAAGCTGCCGTAATGGCTTTGCAGATGAAACAATGGCTCACACCGCTCAAAACAGCCAACGAACGCTTTGATTCATTGCATAGTAGCCGAACACTTGAACAATCACAACACGAATCGGGCAAGGTTCAGGAAACGCGCGCACAAATGCAGGCTGTTTTTGACAAATTAGCCAAATCCATTTCGGCATTGAGCTTTTTAAAAGGTGAAGAAAAGTACCGTAATTTAGCAAATGCCATTAATGAGGAAGTAAAGCGCGCAATGTTGTCGTAAGCGACTATTTTTTTCTTTTAAAGAAAGTAGTAATGCTGTTTTTCACTACCTTTGTCAAAGTTTCAGAACTTTGACAAAGGTTTTGTGTGAAAAATCCCTTCTGAAAGGTAGCAGCTAAAATGTTTCGCTCCAAAATCCCCCTTTGAAGGGGGGTAGGGGGGGATGTAAGTTACTACCTTTGTCAAAGTTTCAGAACTTTGACAAAGGTTTTGTGTGAAAAGTCCCTTCTGAAAGGTAGTATATGAAATACTTTGCTCCAAAATCCCTCTTTGAATGGGGTAGGGGGGATGTAAATTACTACCTTTGTCAAAGTTTGAGAACTTTGACAAAGGTTTTGTGTGAAAAATCCCTTCTGAAAGGTAGTAGCTGAAATGTTTCGCTCCAAAATCTCCCTTTGAAGGGGGGGTAGGGGGGATGTAAATTACCATCTTTGTCAAATTTCTAAAAAAATTGACAAAGGTTTGTGTTATATGATGATTAGATTACGATAAAATAACTTCGTTTATACCTTTTATATGTATAAGATTGTAAGCAGACTTAAAAAATGGGTGCAAAAACGACCTGTAATGGCTATAAGCGTGCTTGTGGCTTTGGTTTGGTATTATTTTTCGCTTCCTGCACAGTTGTTTCCGAAGCATTATGCCACAGTTGTTGAAAGTACGGAAGGAAACATCTTAGGAGCGAAGATTGCAACCGACCAGCAATGGCGTTTTCCGGAAATTGATAGCGTTCCGTATCGGTTTAAGGTGTCGTTGATGCAGTTTGAAGACGCTTATTTTGAGTATCATTGGGGCGTGAACCCAATTTCGGTAGGGAAAGCCTTGCTGAAAAACATTGGTAGCGGAAAAGTGGTTCGTGGTGGAAGCACGCTAACCCAGCAGGTGATACGCTTATCGCGCGAAAACCAACAGCGTACGTACTTTGAGAAAATAATTGAAATGGTGCTGGCAACGCGCTTGGAGTTTAGATATTCAAAGAATAAAATTTTGTCGCTGTATGCTTCCCACGCTCCTTTTGGAGGAAATGTAGTGGGGCTGGATATGGCTGCGTGGCGTTATTTTGGTGTGGCACCACACCAACTTTCGTGGGGGCAGAGCGCTACGCTGGCAGTGCTTCCTAATGCGCCGAGTCTTATCTTTCCGGGTAAAAATCAAGCAGTTTTAAAGCAGAAACGGGATAAATTACTGAAAAAATTGCATCAAGAATCGATTATTGATGTCGAAACATACGAATTGGCATTAGCTGAACCCTTGCCGCAGAAACCTCATAACCTGCCACAGCTTGCGCCACATCTGCTTGATTATCTTTCTAAAACAAAATCAGGAAAACGCATTCGTACCGGGATTTCAGTTGCTTTGCAAGAAAAGGTGAATCAAATCGTTGCCGGATATTACAGTCATTATTCGCAGTCGGAAGTTCATAATATGGCGGTATTGGTCGTTGATGTGAAAACGCGTAATGTTTTGGCGTATGTGGGCAACACACCTACCGATGTGCAACATCAAAAGGACGTAAATATCATTCACGCTCCGCGAAGTACCGGAAGTGTCTTAAAGCCACTGCTCTTTGCTGCGATGTTGCACGAAGGCGAGTTGCTTTCAGAGCAATTAATTCCCGATATACCGACGCAATTCTCAGGATATACGCCCAAAAATTTCATCAATAACTTTGAAGGGGCAGTTCCAGCGGGTGAGGCTTTGGCAAAATCACTGAATGTTCCGTTTGTTTGGCTGTTGCAAAAGTTCGGTACATATCGATTTTATGATATTTTACAGCAATTACGTCTTTCCGACATAAAAAAACACCCCGACCATTACGGATTATCCATTATTTTAGGTGGGGCGGAGAGTAATTTATGGGATATGACACGCGCTTACACTAATCTGGCGTCGAAATTAAACGTATTTTCAGGCAAACAATCGTATCGGCAAAATGAATTTCAGAATCTACGGCTTGATGCAAGCGAGCAAGAGCCTGATTTTGGTTCATTTACTTCCGAAGTTCCGATGCTTCGGGCAGGCGCTCTTTGGGAAATGTTTGAAGCAATGAAGGAAGTGAACCGCCCCACGGCTGATGCGGCGTGGCGTTATTATGAATCGTCCCGTAAAATCGCTTGGAAAACCGGAACCAGCTTCGGGAATAAAGATGCGTGGGCGATAGGCGCTACGCCGGAGTTTGTGGTGGGTGTCTGGGTAGGAAATGCCACGGGTGAAGGTCGCCCGACGCTAACGGGAGCTTCGTATGCCGCGCCGGTGTTGTTCAACGTGTTTTCTGTCCTGCCGAAAACCTCTTGGTTTGCTAAGCCGTATGAAGATTTGTGTGAGATAACGCTCTGCCAAACAACGGGGTTCTTAGCCAAACCAGATTGCACCAAAAAAGTAAAGTTTGCGACCGTTACGTCCAAAGAAAATGCCCTTTGCCCGTATCATAAGGTCGTCCATCTCGATAAAACCGAAACTTTTCAGGTGAATACCCTTTGTGAGTCGCCGGCTAATATTGTTTCAAGGTCGTGGTTCGTTTTACCGCCCGTAATGGAATGGTATTATAAAAGCAACCACATAACCTATCGGCAATTACCACCCTTTCGTGCTGACTGCTTTAAATCGGAAGATGCTAAAACCCTTGATTTTATTTACCCCAAGCATAATACGGTTATTTATACGGCAAAGAACTTCGGCGGAGCATTGCAACCCTTTGTGGCAAAGGCAGTAAATGGTGCAGGGGAGGTTTTTTGGTATCTGAACGATACATTTTTGGGTGTAACTGAAAATTTTCACGAAATGAACGTATTTGCACCAAAGGGAGAACATTTTTTACGGATAGTAAACACCAAAGCAGAAGAGAAAGTTGTAAAAATTGTGGTGCAATAACCTGTTTCAAAGAAGAATGGTTTTATTGTTTTATTAGGGTTGATTTTTGGGGAGGAGCATTATCGCACCCTCCCCAAAAAAGCAACACAAAGCACAGACTAATTAGTGCAATTTTTGGTTTCATTTTGAGCTTGTTTAATATTCCGCAAAAAGAAAAAATAAAAACACTCCCTTCCCCACGCAACCGCCCCTTTCGGGCGGTTATTTTTTTTGTTCAAAATGTTTAAAAATGCCCTTTTTTGACCCTTTTTGACCTAAAATGACCCTTTTTGACCTACCCCCCTTGCTTTTCTTCTTTCCTTTGCAGGGTAAAAAATCGCAAAAAATGAGCAGTTATGAAAGCATTAATCAAGCCTTGTATCGCCCGATTTTGTCCGGTGCGCGATACGACGGTTATATGCCTTCGTCCGATTGTTCATCGGTGCGGTTAGGCAAAGGCGACACGTCATTTTCCATTCAAAAAATGAAAGAAACCGCCTTAAAATACCGCCATCACACCGAGCGACTTACACAAGTTCTTTTACAAAATGAAACCTCACTGGCGCGTTTTTGTGCGAATATTCATTCGTTTTTGTTCAACCATTTGCAATACAAGTTGGACGGCGAAGTACAAAAATTACGTTCACCGGCTTGCAGCTGGGCATCTCGCAATGAAGGGATTGATTGCAAAAGCTATTCCATTTTTGCCAGTACTATTCTGCAAAATGCGGGTATTTCGCACTATATGAGGCGCATACGCCAACGCGGAATGTATGCCGATGCCTATACGCACGTGTACGTTATCGTTCCTAAAAATCAGAAAACCAATAAATTAAAAGACGGTTATTACACCATTGACGGTACGATAGGGCAATTTGCCGAACTTCCGTTTTTAAAAACCGATGACGTTTTTATTTCCGCAAAAACCGCAAAACCGAAATTTTCGGGATTGGCAAGCCCACAATCGGCAACCGACATTGTAAACACCTTAGTTAATGAGGGTTACAACACCGCCAAGTACAACGCGCAGGTAGGCACTGAAATGGGCAAACAGAGCGTTACCGGTACGATTAACACCGTGGGTAACACGGCAGCAGCGATTGCCAGTTGCTTTCCGGGTGTCGGTCAGATAGTCGGGGCGGCGTTGGTAGCGGCTACGGCACTGGTTTCGTGGATAGTATCTATTTCGTATGACCCTTGCCGAAGTGCTTATTACAATACCGATTACATCAACGAGCATCTAAAAAAACGATTTCAGCCTGATTTTAATGCCTATTTAAAACGCATTGAAACCCACTTTAAAAATAAAACGGAAGTGTTGGCTATCAATGATTTGAACACGCTTCTGAAAGAAGTTGATTTGGGTTATGCGCATTATATGAACGAGTACAACACCCATTCGGGCAACGAATGCAGTGAAAGTTCGCTTAAAGGCTTCTTTGAATTTGTAGACGGACTTAAAAAAATTGTTGATGCGATGCTTGACGGACTCAAAGGCGCTTTTGACAACGAAGGGCAATTTACGCTAACCGGTGGGCGTGCTGGCGGTGTCGCTGATGAGTTTTGCCAGTGCCAAAAAAACACAAGCTGCCGAAGTGTTTGAAAAAATGCTCTTGAAAATCAGCG
>NZ_JAUNKD010000057.1 GCF_030532915.1 Capnocytophaga sp. | reverse complement strand
CGGAAAAGATACGGAAGGCTATCGAAAAGAGTTCATCCGCTTGGTGGAAAGTGCTAAATTACTGGATTCAAGTGCTTCTAAAATCAAATAATCATTAGTATATAGTTTGTCTTTTTATATCTGTTCTTTTGTCTTGAAACAAAAGAACCAAAAATTCAAGACTTTGGATACTCAGCTAAAAATCAGATGAATTACGCTGAAAATATCCAAACTTGCTCCCTGCGGTCGCTTCGGACAGTGGATATTTTCCACGCTCCATTCATTGATTTTTTTAACGACACATACTCCGCAGTACGGACTTTGTCTCCAAGGTCGAAAATCACTCTTGAAAATAGCAACAATTTAAAATGGGTTAGTTATATAAACTATTTACAAAATTTCGGTTTTTCGGATTTTTCGGGAAACCGAAATTTTATACAGCCAACTCATTTCAAATTATCATTTTACAAAATCCTCTTTTAGAGAAGATAATCAGCGAGAGCTGAGTATGTGGGTGCGAAAGCAGGGTATGTAAGGAAGGACGAAGGATATTTTCTTAGGATTTACATCCCCCTACCCCATTCAAAGGGGGAATTAGCACCACAGCTATCTTTGGAGCAGCTATTTTTCCTGTTTTTCGTCACTCAAAAACGTTAAAAACTATTAAATAAAATTTTTACTTGTGATAATTGTTTACTTTTAGCCTCAAAAAAATTAACTATCGTATGATGAAAAAAATGTTTTTGACACTCATCGCCGCACTGGTTTTAACACCCGTGGTTCGCGCCGATGAAGGAATGTGGTTTTTAATGTTCATAGAACGCCTCAATCAGCGTGATATGCAAAAAATGGGCTTGCAACTCACCGCCCAAGAAATTTACAGCATCAACAACAACAGTTTGAAAGACGCCATCGTGCAGTTTAACGGCGGTTGTACGGCAAGTATCATTTCAAAAGACGGCTTGGTTCTGACCAACCACCACTGCGGATACGGGCAAATTGCCGAGGTTTCTTCGCCTGAAAACAACTATTTACGTGACGGATTTTGGGCAAAAACACACAAAGACGAGCTAAAACCGCAATCGCTTTTCGTGCGTTTTTTTGTTCGTATGGACAATGTAACCCAGCGAATGCTTTCGGTTGTGAATGACCAAATGACTGAAAAAGAGCGTGAAGCGGCTCTAAACCGTGAAATGGCTAAAATTCAGAAAGAAAATGACGGAGGCGGAAAATATGTGGTTTCGGTGCGTCCTTTCTTCCAAGGAAATGAATACTATTACTTTGTTTATCAAGATTTTAAAGATGTTCGTTTGGTAGGAACGCCACCTGAAAGCGTAGGGAAATTCGGAGGCGATACCGATAACTGGGAATGGCCTCGCCAAACGGGTGATTTTTCGCTCTTCCGTGTGTATACCGACAAAGACGGAAACGCTGCTGATTATGCCGAAAGCAACATTCCGATGAAAACCAAAAAATATTTGAACGTAAGTTTAAAAGGCGTTCAAGAGAACGATTTTGCGATGATTTTGGGTTATCCGGGTCGTACAAACCGCTGGGAATCATCGTATTGGGTTAATCAAAAAGTAAAATATGCTTATCCGGCTTGGGTGGAAGGCTCAAAAACGGCGATGGACGCGATGAAAAAATATATGGACAAAGACGATGCCGTTCGCCTAAAATATGCTTCAAAGTACTCACAAATAGCTAATTACTGGAAAAACCGACAAGGAATGATTGACGCTTTAACGGCTCACAAAACCGCTGATGTAAAGCGAAAAACGGAGAAAAAATTTGCCAAATGGGCAAGCAAAAAAGAAAACAAAGCCGAATACGGCAACGTTTTAAACACAATGGCTACGTATTTTGAAAAAACGAACGAAAAATCTGCTGACGATAATTATTTGATTTCACTGCTCAGAAGTTCGTATTTCGCAACGCTTCCTTACGGATTATCCTCACAATTGCAGCGTTATGTAAGCATTTCAGGATTAGAGCAATACACAATGGCTGCACAAATTGAACAAGGGCTTTCGCTCTACGACCAAATGTATATTCCTATTGAAAAAGAAGTACTTGCCGATGTACTTTCACTTTACGCCCGCAAAGGGAAAAATGTAGCCGATGAAGTGGCAAAAATCAACAAGGAATACAATGGTGATTTCAAAAAATTTGTAAACGAAGCCTTTGAAAAAAGCGTTTTGACAAGCAAAGAAAAAGTAAAAGCGTTTTTGGATAAACCCGAAGCCGACAAATTAGCCAATGACCGTTTGATTGCACTATCTAAATCATTAATAGCAAAATACAACGAAGATACGGAAGAGCAAATCGCCTTGCAAGATGCTTACGATAAGGCATATCGGGCTTTTGTAAAAGGAATGCGAGCTTCAAAAATAAGCACCGTTTTGTATCCTGATGCCAATTCAACCTTGCGATTGACGTACGGAAAAGTAAAATCCTTGCCTGCCGACAAACACAACGCCGACGTTACGAAAAATTACTACACCACGCATCAAACGTTAGCCGCCAAATTCAAAGCTAACGACCCCGAGTTTGATATGCCCGAACGTATGCTGACAATGCTTGCCAACAAAGATTTCGGCAGATATGCAGACAAAAAAGACGGCAAATTACACGTTAATTTCCTAAGTGACAACGACATCACGGGCGGAAATTCAGGTTCGCCGGTAATGAACGGAAAAGGTGAACTCATCGGACTGGCTTTTGACGGAAACATCGAAGCAATGGCCGGCGATGTGATTTTCGACAAAAAACTACAACGAACCATCAATGTGGATATTCGTTATGTACTTTGGGTAATCGACACGTTTTCAGGAGCTAAACATATCGTTGATGAAATGACCATCGTGGAATAATTCTTTAAAATTCATACAAAAAATCGGTTCTAAACGGAGCCGATTTTTTTTTTTTTGAAAAAAAACGATTTTTACAAATCACTACAACCGCTCAGCTTCGTCTAAACTGCTTTGATGTGGCGTTTTGGAACTTTGTTTCCCGAGTTTGTACGTCAAATAGAACTTTATTTGTCGCGATTCGGCGTGTCCCCAAATGTAATTATCCAAATTAGGTAAATGACTTTCGGAGTCCCAACGGCGTGTATGGAAAATATCCGTCAGTGATAGGGAAACATTGAGTTGATTCTCCCAAAAATTACGCTGCAATCCGATGTCAATTCCTCCGGAAGGTTTAGTGACTTCATTGGCATTGACAATTTGTTTTGTGGTATAATCAAAGGAAACTTCTCCGGTGATTTTGTAAGGAAGTTCAATCCGGTTTTGTGAATTGATGGAGAAAGTCCATTTTTTGGGGCTATATGCAATATAGTTTTCTATCTGAAATATATTTTCATTGTAATAAACGGTCGGATTAATATGTGTTTTAAACCAAGATGCCCACTGAATTTCTTGCAAAATGCCTGCCGAAAAATAATTCTGATGACCAATGTTACGAGGAATCATAATTACACGTTCATTTTCGCGTTTTTCAGTAATTTGCCCGCTGAAATCACTTGTGTATGCATAAGAAAGTAATACGTTTGTCTTGCCCCAAGTTGCAGATGCACTAACTTTATATATTTTCTGAGGTTCTAAAAATGGATTTCCTACCCAGTCCGAAAGTCCGTCGAGAGCTAAAATAAAAGGACTCAAATCTTGGTATGCAGGGCGGGCAATTCGGCTACTGTAACTCAATCCGTAAGTTGTGTTTTCGCTTTTCTGATAGGTAAGATTTACAGAAGGAAAGAAATTGATGTAATTTCGTTTATTTTCTTGATATTTCTGATTACTTCCTTCTCTTGGAAATAATTTTCCGACTGAAAAAGTATATTCACTACGCAAACCACCTTCTATTGATAGCTTTTCGTTTATCGGAAGTGCATATTGAATATAAGCCGATAGCAAACGCTCACTGTATTTGAATGTATTAGAACGATTTGGATTAATCAAATTTCCTGTTGGATATATCGTAAAGAAATCAGAACTATTATTAGAAACAACTTGCGAGAATTTAATTCCTGAACTCCAATTTCCTTTCCATAATGGGAATTTTTGATTTAAAGAAGTAGCAAAAATATGTACTTTTCGGTCGCTATCTGATAAAAAAGCATCATCAGGAATATAATTTCCTGCCGAATCTTTATGCCAATTGGGTTGATGTACTCCCGATAAGCCGTCAAAGAAAATATAATCTATATCAAGGTTATATTTTTCATTTTCAGAAGGCTGATAAGCATAAAAGGTATTCATTCCGTAGCGAGCGGCTCTTTGTTTGATATAATCGCTTTTCCCGATTAGGACTTTTTGATGTTTGAAATCCTTGTCAAATATATCGTTTTGAGTATTTATGATTCCTTTTCCGTAAATTGTATTTCCTTTTAGACTGAAACCAATTGTATTTTTATCAGAAGGAGAATAATCTAAGCTGAAATGAGCTGAGATTGCCTTACGTTTGTCAGTGTCTTGAGAAGAACTGATATAAAAATTGTCATCTAAGTGCCTGTCTGAGCCATAATCGTAGTCGATATTACCAAAATTATGATTGTATGAGGTGTTTATGTTTAATTTCTCTGTGTTATGTTGCACGGATATGTCAGTTGAGTTTCGTAAATGATTCCAGTAGGAAATGCCACTACCTGCTGAAACGTAAGTGCCTTCAAAAGTATGTTTGTTTAGCACAATATTAATTATTCCTGCTCCTCCTTCTGCATCGTATTCAGCCGACGGATTTAATAGCACTTCAATATTCTTAATTTGTGAAGCGGAAATGGTTTTGAGCAGATTAGCCAATTCTTCGGTTTGCATATAGGTGGATTTTCCATTGATAAAAACTGCCGTTCCTTTCTTGCCGAAAATTGAAATAGCATTATTGTTATCCATTAATATACCGGGTGTTTTTTTGAGAGCTTCGAGGGCGTTCCCTCCGGAGGTAATGCTGCTTTGTTGTGGTGAGAAGATTATTTTTCCCGCTTCTAAACGAACGGCTGGCTTAATTCGGTCTGCTGATACGGTTACTGAGCTTAATTCTGTAATGGAAGGATTTAGTTTTATGAAAGAAAGCGTTGTGTTTTTGTCTGAAAGAGATAATTTTTGTTCGTGCGATTCAAATCCTACGGCGAAAATGATTAGTTTTAGGTTGTTTTGGTTTACTTTCAGAATGAAATTACCTTCTGAATCGGTGGTTGTTTGTGAAATTACTTCATTTTTGTCAGAAGCCATTACAGAAATAATAGCATACGGAACAGCTTGATTATCATCATCAACTACACGACCCGAAACGGAATAAAAAGTTTGCGAAAATAGATTTACAGAAACAAAACAAACTAAAAGGAAAATGATTTTTTTCATTTTTTAAGCGTTTTTAATTTTCAGTAGTTACGAAAGTTGTTTAATTGCGTACAAAATTAAAAATTAAAAATTAAAAATTAAGTACGGAAACTTTATTTTAGAAACAATATAAATAACAAAAACTATTATTTTTTTTCGTACTTTTGCCACAACCGCCACCTATTTAAACAAAACGGATATAACCAAAATAGGGCATTGCGGAGCATTTTGCAAGGTTATATTCCAGTGTATCAGGGTTCGAATCCCAACTGTCATAACAACAGGCTTGGTTGCAAAAGGAGTGGCAAGAGCTTTTGCTCAGCAAAAATAAAGTTTGCAAAATAAAGGATACCGCTAAAATTCAGCATTTTAGCTTAATTTGTTTTCCCTTTATGTTTTGTAACACCGCTCCTTTCTAATTTTAAAATCAATAAAAAAATGGGCATATTTACAAAAAATTATGAAGTCCCTCCATATAAAACGGGATTTTTATTCAGAAATAATATTTTTGAAAAACAGTTAGAATCAGGGTTTTACGAAATTTCGGACTGGAAAAACAAAACCAAATTGTACATCCTTCCAAAAAATATCCAATTAATCAGCGTTACCAATCAAGAAATCCTGACCAAAGACAATATTGCATTGCGGTTTTCGTTCAACATCACTTACCGAGTGGCGGACGGACTTAAACTACTGGAAAACACTGATTTAGAACTCCCTTACATTTTAGGAAGCATTGAAAATAAACTTCAAAATATGGTTCAGATTTATTTCAGAAGAATTATTTCTGAAATAGAAAGCGAAAATCTGAACGAAAAACGAAGCGAATGGTCAAACCTAAAACCTGAGGAATTACAAAAAGAAGCAGAAACCTTTGGTATTCAGATAGAAAGCATTCAGGTAAGAGACATTACCTTCCCGAAATCCATTCAGGATTTATTTGCCAAACACCTCGAAGCCAAGATACGCTCAAAAGCGGATTTGGAGAACGCCCGCACTGCCGTAGCCACCGCCCGAGCCTTGAAAAACGCCTCCGAACTGATGAAAAACGATGACAACATCAAGTTTTTCCAAATGCTGGAAACCATTTCCAAAATAGCCGAAAAAGGCAAACACACCTTTATGATTGGCGACATAAACGCTTTGACAAACAAAAACAACGGTAAGGAGTAGTTTTAGCATTGAGGCTGTTTCGTTTTTCAGTTGCAAGAAATGATTAAAAAAAACCCTTCATTTTGAAGGGTTTTTCTCTAAAAATCATATCAATTATTTTGATTTTCCTTGATTGGCAACACTGTTAATAGCAGCTGCAATGGCTTCTTGGTCACCTAAATAATAACTCTTAATTGGTTTTAAATCAGCATCTAATTCGTAAACCAAAGGCACTCCGGTAGGGATATTGAGTTTCAAAATTTCAGCTTCACTAAGTCCGTCCAAGTACTGAACCAATGAACGCAAACTGTTTCCGTGAGCGGCGATAATCACGCTTTTTCCGTCTTTAATTGCCGGAGCAATATCACTGAACCAGAAAGGCAACATACGGTCGTAAGTATCTTTCAAACTTTCACCTCCTGTTTTTTCTTCGGCTTTTAGGTTGCTGTAACGGCGGTCGTGTGCCGGGTGTCGCTTGTCGGTTTCTTCAATAAGCGGCGGTTTCACATCGTACGAGCGTCTCCACAAAAGCACTTGGTCTTCACCGTATTTTTCGGCAGTTTCGGCTTTGTTCAGCCCTTGCAAAGCTCCGTAACTTTTTTCGTTTAGTCGCCAGCTTTTGTTGGTTGGCACCCACAAATCGCCCATTTCATCTAATGCGTAATTCAACGTTTTGATGGCTCGTTTCAAAACCGAAGTAAAAGCCACATCAAACTTAAATCCTTCTTTTTTAAGGATTCGACCGGCTTCACGTGCCTCTTCAATGCCTTGCTCGGTTAAATCAACATCTTCCCAACCGGTAAATAAATTTAATTTGTTCCATTCACTAAGCCCGTGGCGTAACAATACAATTTTGTACATTTTTATATTATGTTTTTTAATTAATTACTCGTGTGCAAAAACAAGGACAAATGTACGATAATTATTTCATTCAAGCACTACAATTTGCCGTTATTTTTGGCACTATTTTTTCAGAAAACATAAAATTTCGTTTTCTTTTTGTAGTCTATTTTAATTTTCTTACTTTTGCGCTTGTTTAGTGAAATTACCAGTTACAATTTTTATCCAAATAACCGTTATGAACTATAATTTTGATGAAATCAATAATCGTTGTAATAGCGATGCACTTAAATTAGAAGCGCTTGAACCGCGTTGGGGAAGAACCGATTTAATGCCGATGTGGGTTGCCGATATGGATTTTAAAACGCCTCCGTTTGTGGTGAATGCCATCAAAAAACGTATGGAATGTGAAATTTTCGGCTACACGGCAAAACCAAAGGCTTGGTATCAAGCCATTATTGACTGGCAAAAACGCCGCTTCGGCTGGGAAATTACCCCCGAAATGATTTCCTTTACGCCGGGTGTGGTACCTGCTCTGGCAATGGCTGTACAGGCATTTACCGAAAAAGGCGACAAGGTACTGATTCAGCAACCGGTGTATTTTCCGTTTTCGTTAGCAGTTGTAAACAACAACAGAACCTTGGTAAACAGCCCATTAGAACTCAAAGACGGCCAGTATCAAATCAATTTTGAAAAACTAGAACAAGATATTAAAGGATGTAAACTATTTTTGTTTTGCCATCCGCATAACCCCGGCGGACGTGTTTGGACGCGTGAAGAACTCCAAAAAGTGGCGCATATCTGTCACAAAAACAACGTAATTATCGTTTCTGACGAAATTCACGCCGACCTTACCCTTCCCCCACTCCGGCACATTCCGTTTGCCGGCGTAAGCGATGAAGCTCGCAACAATTGCATCACCTTTGCCTCACCCAGCAAGGCTTTCAATCTGGCGGGATTTGCCACCTCTTATGCCGTAATTGAAAACCCAAAATTGCGACAAACATTCCAACAATATGTTGAGAGCAATATGCTCCTTGCCGACGGAAACGTATTTGCCTTTCAAACCGTTATTGCCGCCTATACACACGGCGAAGCGTGGCTTGCGCAATTGCTTGATTACATTCAGGGAAACATCAATTTTACCGTTGATTTCATAAAAACGCACATCCCGAAACTAAACGTTATCGTTCCGCAGGCTTCATACCTGATTTTCATTGATTTCCGTCAGCTAAATCTATCTCAAAATGAAATAGTTAATCTCTGCGTTGATAAAGCACATTTAGCACTCAACGACGGAGCTATGTATGGCAAAGAAGGGGAAGGCTTTATGCGCATCAATTTGGCTTGCCCAAAATCAGTGGTTGAAAAAGCTTTGCTTCAGCTCAAAAAAGCCGTGAATGAAATGCAGTCATAATTCGAAAACACACGCATTCATATCAAAATTCCTTTTCAGTTTTTTTGAATTGAAAAGGTTTTTTGTTGTATATCATTCAACAAACAACTGTTCAAAAGCTCCAACAACTCTATTTTTGAAAAATAGAGTTGTGCTTTAAGAAAAACAACATATTTCTATCAATTAAGATATATTTTTTATATAAATAAGAATTATTTTCACAAAAAATAAAACTAATCAAACTCAAATTAACCATTTTCATAAAATAATAGTTGTACCTTGATTAAAACAAAATATTTCAATCAATTAATATATATTTTTTACATAAATAAGAATTATTTTCACAAAAAATAAAACCAAACGGACTCTAATTAATCATTTCAATAAAATAACAATTGTGTTTTTACAAAAAATCAGTACATATACAAACGAATTTAAACAAAATTTAAAAATTGCCTATCCGGTTATTTTCGGGATGTTGGGACACGCCATCGTTGGGTTGGTGGACAATATTATGGTTGGAAAAGTGGGCGTTACGGAACTGGCTGCCGTGGCGCTGGGTAATAGTGCGGTTTTTATAGCGATGTCGTTCGGAATTGGTTTTTCGGTGGCACTCACGCCTTTGGTTGCAAAAGCTGACGGGGAAAAAAATCCTTCCGAAGCCAAATCGATTTTAAAACACGGATTTATATTAAACACCTCATTATCAATTATACTTTTTGCATTAATGCTCTTTGCCGAACCATTGATGCGCCTTACCAGTCAGCCCGAAAATGTCGTAAAACTTGCCATTCCGTACACCAATTTGGTGGCTTTTTCACTGATTCCGTTGGGGTTTTATATGACCTTAAAACAATTCGCTGACGGACTCTCGCTCACCAAACAATCGATGTACGTAACCCTCATCGGAAATGTTATTAACGTAGTTCTCAATTATTTATTTATTTATGGAAGTTTCGGTTTTCCAAAATTGGGAATCATCGGTGCGGGCATCGGAACGTTGGTTTCGCGCTTTGCAATGCCCTTTTTATTGTGGTGGATGTTACGAAAACTGCAACAAACCCGCGAATTGGTCGTAAATTTCAATTGGCGTAAGCTCGAAAAACATAAAATGAGAAAAATCATTGCGCTGGGCATTCCGTCGGGATTACAAATGATTTTTGAAGTGGGAATTTTCACAACCGCCATTTGGCTCAGTGGCATTTTGGGTGAAAACCATCTGTCTGCCAATCAAATAGCATTAAATTTAGCTACAATTACGTTTATGGTTGCCAACGGATTGGGCGTAACGGCTATGATTCGGGTTGGCAATCAGTTGGGTTCTAAAAACTATCTGAATTTGAGGAAAGTAGGCATTTCTGTATTTCTGTTGGTGTTTTTTACGCAAACCTTTTTTGCCATTTTGCTTGCCACATTCCGATATGTGTTGCCTTCACTTTATTTGGATATGAATGACGTTGAAAAAATAGCCAATAACCTGCTGGTAGTTGATGAAGCCGCACAGTTACTGCTCGTTGCCGCCATATTTCAAATATCTGATGGACTGCAAGTTACAGCATTAGGCGCATTACGCGGATTGCAAGACGTAAAAGCCCCGATGTACATCACCTTTGTTGCCTACTGGGTGGTCTCGTTTCCCGTTTCATATTTTTTAGGTCTCAAAACTTCGTTGGGCACAATGGGCATTTGGATTGGCTTGCT
>NZ_JAUNKD010000056.1 GCF_030532915.1 Capnocytophaga sp. | reverse complement strand
TATTTATTTAAAAAAAGTCTAAATAAATTTTGTGTTTTATATGGAAAGTAATACTTTTGCAGCATCAAAACTTTTAACATAAATAATTACCTATGAAACGTAAGTCAATTACTACAAAAATACTACTTGGCACACTTACGGCAAGTAGTTTCACAATGGGGTTTGCTGCAACGGTGAATGCCTTGCCCTTAGCGAACAAAACGAATATCTGCATACAATCCGATGAAATTCGCGTTAGCGGTGAGGTAACCGATGAAAACGGAAATCCGATGGTGGGAGTTGCCGTGGTGCTCAAAGGAAAAACGCACAAAGGTACACAAACCGACCTGCAAGGGCGTTTTTCAATTGAAATACCCGCCGAATCCGTATTGATATTTAAACATTTAGGATATAAAACACGTGAAATTTTAGTACAGGGACAAAAAAATATTTCCGTTACAATGACCCCCGACACCCAAGAGCTCAGCGAGGTAACCATCACCTCAACCGGAGCCAAGCGGGAGGTGAAAAACTTTGCCGGAACGGTTAATATCGTTTCATCTTCTCAAATCAAAGAACTCGCCTTACCTACCGTGGGCGATGCCATTCGGCTTATTCCCGGTGCTAACTATACCGATGAAGATGGACGCGGATTGCGACCCGGTATCGGGCTTCGCGGACTTGAACCCAACCGAAACAGCAGTACCCTTGTGGTTATCGACGGAAAAATCCCTATCGGGCAAAGTTATTCCGATATGGGAGGATATTATATGATGCCCATCGGAGCTGTTGAAAGTGTGGAAGTTATTAAAGGAGCTTCACCCGCCTTGTACGGAAGCGGAAGTATCGGTGGGGTGGTTAATATCATTACCAAAAAAGGAAGTTTAACGCCTTACACAAATCTTTCTCTTCGATACGGAAACCATAATCAATTAAATTTAGGCATAGAAACCGCAGGAACCAATGCCAACGGAAATTTTAACTATTATGCGGGATTACATCGCCGACAAGGCGACGGGTTTAGAAACTCGCGCAGCAAGTTTTACACCAATGACTTGACACTTAACTTGGGCGGAAAACTTTCTGAAAAAGATGAACTTAATTTCTTCTTTAATGCCTTTGAGGAAGACTCACAAACCCCCGGCGGACTCTCACAAGCACAATGGGACACCGACCCTACGCAATCCGTAAATCCACACGATTTTATGCAAATAATGCGGTTTAGTGGTTCAGTCTCTTACAAAAGACATTTCGATGAAACAAACAACCTAACTACTGCACTTTACGGTGGTTATTTCAAACGTGATTGGTGGTTTGACAATCGAAATGCCGACACCTCAAAACGTGCCTTTCAAGGCGTGCTTCGTGATGTGCCTGTTATCGGGCTTTTCTCTGATTATGAGCGAACAAATTCTTTGTTTGGGAAGAAAAACAAATTGCTGACCGGTATTCGTTTGCACGGCGATATGACAATGAACAATACTGTACAAAACAAAGATATAACACAGTTCGGACAAAAAACAGGAAGTTCATCATCAAATGTAACAAACTCTATTTCAGTGATAGAAGCCTATATTTTTGATGAATTACACCTGACCGATAAGTTCTACATCAACCCGGCTTTGCGTTACACTCACGGCAGCTATGCACAAAAGAATTATGTAAACGGAAATTGGACTGATAATAAAAAAGAAAATGCTTTCATCTACTCACTCGGCTTATTCTACAAGTTTTCAGACAAATACCGAATCTATGCCGTTTATTCCAAAGGATACCAAATGCCCCGTTATCGCGATGCACTTGAAACCAAAGGCGATTTAGATGCTGAAAAATCAAATAATTATGAAATCGGTATTCGATTGCAACCCGCACATTGGTTTGAAATGGAAGTCACGGCTTACTTGCTTGATTTCAACAATAAAATTTTCAGAGAAGGCGGACTTTTGAACAACGGCGGAAAAACCCTGCACCGCGGAATTGAACTCAACGGAAGCCTCTACCCGATTAAAGGGTTAAAACTCTATGCAAGCGGTGCCATTCAACGAGCTACTATTGAAGAAGGACAGCACAAAGGCAACCGCGTGCCGTATGCACCTCGATACGTAACGACGGCAGGCATAAAATATCACTTGCCATTAGGTAACGGAACGTTGATAGCCAATGCGTATGCTAATTTTGTTAGCACCCAATTCTCTGATGCTAAAAATACAGAAATTGCTTCGGCAAACGGCAATGTAGGGGTTATTCCGCGTTACCAACTCTTTAATGCCACACTGAATTATCAGTTAAACAATTGGAATTTTAGCCTCAACGGATTGAATTTATTTAACCACAAGTACTTCACCTTCCGTCACGCTTCGTGGGGAGGCATTATGCCGGCTGCCACACGAAGCCTTTCAGCAGGAATTGGTTACAAATTCTAATAAAGCGATATAACTATTTCTTCTTACCTAAAAAAGAAACCTAAAAAGGTAGCAAACGGATGTTCGCTACCTTTTTTTTAATATAATTAATTGAAATATAAATGTTTTAGGCATATACAATACACCCACATTGAAAACATTCATTTTTGGGCAAATTGCAATTTGCCCATTATGTAAATCCATGTTGTAGGGGCGAAATATATTTCGCCCGTTATGAAAAAATTTGTGTGGCAGGTGAAAAATATTTTGATTTATATTGAAAATATACGTTTTGGGCGAATTGCAATTCGCCCCTACAATAGAAACACACGTGTATGGACAAAAATGTTTTTGTTTTGCATTAAAACCATCCGTTTTTCCCAAAAAACAAAACAACAACGGCAGAAAACCTCTATTTTCTGCCGTTGTTGTTTTGTTTCGGACTTATGAATGCTCGTCGGGGTTTATCCACCTAAAAAATTTTATTCTGCATAGAAAATTTTATAGGTATATTTAGAAGGAACATCTTCTTGTATATCCACCGTAACAGAAGTCGGACGCAATTTTTGGTCAAACTCATACGAAATATTTCGCTCTGATTTACTGGTACCCCTCATATACGTGTACTTTTGAAGATAGTGTTCTGAACGCAACCCTAACGATTTAGTGAATAGGAATTTTATTTCAGTATCCGATGTAAATCTTGTTAGAAAAAAGTTTAAATCCGGATACACGGTGTTCTTTGTGTCCATATAATCATAGGTTTGTGTTACTTCTGTTTCTCCCTTGCTGTTTTTGCTTTCTATTTTGACAAGGGTGTTGCCGTTCCAACTTGTCAACACTTCGGGGAAGAAACTTGTTTTGCTTTTTATTTGTCTGCTCGTTGCATCATAAACAAATCCCGTTTCAGTAGTTACTTCATCTCGAGTGCTGTTTTTAAAAGAACGCGTTTTTTTAAGTTGCACAACCCGTTGCTGGGTATCTAAATCAACCTCAAACAGCGTAGGCTTTGCCAAATTGGTTACAACCTGATTTTCTTTGTAGGTTATCAAAACCTTGTTTTGCGGATAAGCAATTTCTGTTTCTATTTTTTGATTTTTTTGCGGTCTGTTTTCCGTTACTTTATTCAGCCGTTTGTTCGTATCATACGCAAGTTCAATTACTCTTTCAAGTTGATTCTCAAAATATTCCTCAATTTTAACAATCTTATCTTTTTCAAGATTTTCTTGCACAGGGGGCATAACAAGTGTATCATCCTTACTGTCAGAACCACAGGCTACCAATCCTACTATTGATAATCCCAAAATAAATTTCTTTACCATAATTCTCATATTTTTATTAAATTCGGTGCAAAGATACGGAATATTTAACAAAACAGGTTTTACATTTTAAATTTATCACTATTTTAACACTTACAACGATATAGTGACTTTTGTCATATTTTATATACAAACAAAAGTTTCGGAATATTTTTCGTCTTGATTTTCACCCGTTTTTCCTAAATTTTTAATGCAATCGCTCCAAAAAATTCGTTTTTTAAAAGAAAATAACCTATTTTTGCTACTGAAATGAATTGCAAACGCTTAATTTTATGAGTTTTGGAGGACACGCCTTGGAGATAATAAAGCGCATCAATGCCAATGCAGCCCTAAAAAAGGGACATCGGGAGAAATTCACCCAAAAGGGGAAACAAATCATCTTAAAAACAACCGATTCACCCCTTTTATTTACCAAAAACGACCTCAATGAAGCAGAAATCGACAAAATCAAGACTGAAATTAGGCAAAAACTCAAAAAAGAACGCCGAAAAGAAAGTATTTTTACAATAATTCTGGCGCTTTCTGTCTTTTTAGCTTTACTTTTGTGGTTTCTTTCAATAAAAAACTAAATTTTGTAATTAAAAAATGAAATATTCCGTTTCTTCCGAACTTGCCGAACGTATTGAAGTCGGTTACACCCTTTTTTCCGACTACAAAATCGGACAAAAACTATCCATCGACACCGGTTTTCTATCCGAAAACGAAGTAAAACTACTCACAACCACACCGTTGCGGAAAATTCCGTTGGAGTTGATAGCTTCGTACGTAAGTGAAGTGGATTCGGAAAAAATGTCCGTTAATGAAATGCGGTATTTTTTGCCGCGAATGCTGGAATTGCTGGCACATCGGCACATTTTGTACATTTCGGAAGAATTATCACTCTCAAAATGCCGATTTGATGCCAAAAATCATTGGAAGGAAAGCGAAATACGATTTTTGCAAGCCTATGCCGAAACTTTTTTTGAGGACGAACTCGACAGAGAGCATATTGATTTTGTAAGCGCTGTTAATTGGCTTATTTGTTTCGGGTTGAGCGGTTTAGACATTCAGCCGTTACTGCGGATTTGGACGCAAAAAGCCTCCGAACTTACCGCTATCTGGCATTTTTGGGAGTTACACAACGGAATTTTCGTGAGCAACAACTCCGTTTTTTACTGCAATTATGCTGAAAATCACCCCACTTTAAACGATGAAGTAACCCGCTGGCTCAATGACGTGTCCGTTTTGAAGGCATTCCGAAAAGGCATTGAAAATCAGCTTTTTTCTGAGCAAGAGCTGAACGCCGGAGTGTTGTACCATCTTGAAAATTTGCATTCTGTTTTGGAAAAAAAATTATCAAAAAGCTCATAACGGGCAAAACCTCAAAAAAGTTACGCAATTTTTAAACTATCGTAATTTTTTGATTCTGTCCAAGTTGCGTTTATTATCTCGTTCTTTGATGGTTTCGCGCTTGTCGTACAATTTTTTACCTCGTACCAAAGCGATTTCCAATTTTGCCAAGCCTTTTTCGTTGATGAACAACCGCAGCGGAACGATAGTTAATCCGGTAGTTTTCACTTCTTTATGAAGTTTTTTAAGTTCCCGCCGTTGCAACAACAGTTTGCGCTCGCTTTTGGGTTTGTGGTTGTAATAAGTCCCGTAGGCGTACTCTTCAATGGTCATATTAATCACAAAAAGTTCGCTTTTTTCGTTAAATTCGCAAAAACTTTCGGCAATGGAGGCTTTCCCCAAGCGAATGGACTTTATTTCGGTACCAACCAGCACAATTCCGGCGAGATATTTATCCAAAATCTCGTATTCAAACTTGGCTTTTTTATTGAGTATGTTGATGTTTTTCTGCATAACAGGGCAAAAGTAGTGAAAAGGATGAACAAATGAAAAATCAAACGCTCAAAAATTAATTTTTTTAAAAAAACATTTTATTATTTCATTTATTATCAGATAATTACAGAAATAAGCAGAAATACTTTATCATTATATGCCTGAAAAAAATATGAAATTCAATAATTATATGTATTTTTGTGGTTTAATTTTAGTAAAGATAAAAAAATATTTTCATAGAAATGAGAACGATACAATTCAGAGAAGCCATTTGTGAGGCAATGAGCGAGGAAATGCGTCGCGACGAATCGATTTACCTAATGGGCGAGGAAGTAGCCGAATACAACGGAGCGTACAAAGCCTCAAAAGGAATGTTGGACGAGTTCGGACCTAAACGCGTGCTTGACACCCCGATTGCCGAGCTTGGATTTGCCGGAATTTCGGTAGGTGCCGCAATGAACGGAAACCGCCCCATTGTTGAGTTTATGACCTTTAACTTTTCATTAGTAGGGATTGACCAAATTATCAACAACGCAGCCAAAATACGCCAAATGTCAGGCGGGCAAATCAATATCCCAATTGTTTTTCGAGGTCCTACGGCTTCTGCCGGACAGCTTGCCGCCACGCACTCACAAGCCTTTGAAAACTGGTTTGCCAACTGCCCGGGGCTGAAAGTGGTTGTACCTTCAAACCCTTATGACGCAAAAGGTTTGCTAAAATCGGCCATTCGCGATAACGACCCCGTTATTTTTATGGAATCGGAGCAAATGTATGGCGATAAAGGCGAAGTACCTGAGGGTGAGTACACGCTTCCGTTGGGAGTTGCCGATGTGAAACGCGAAGGAAAAGACGTCACCATCGTTTCGTTCGGAAAAATCATTAAAGAAGCCTATGCCGCTGCCGATATTTTGGCAAAAGAAGGCATTGAGTGTGAAATTATTGACTTGCGTACCGTTCGCCCGATGGACAGCGAAACCATTTTAAAATCCGTACGAAAAACCAATCGTTTGGTTATTTTGGAAGAAGCGTGGCCTTTTGCCAGCGTAGCGTCGGAAATTACTTACCAAGTTCAGGAAAATGCATTTGATTACTTAGATGCTCCTATTCAGCGGATTACCACAGCCGACGTACCGGCTCCTTATTCTCCTTCATTATTGGAAGAATGGTTGCCTAACGCCAACGATGTGGTAAAAGCCGTAAAAAAAGTGATGTATAAATAAGCCATATTATTTCCATTTATGTTAGAAATCCTTATGTTGGTCTCATAAGGATTTCTTCATTTTTAATACGCTCGTTTCTGAAAAAATTCTTTGATTTAATCCTAAAAAATAGATTCAAATTGCAATAATAAACTAAAAATATGCCCGTTTTTACGTTATAGATTTCTATATTTTTTGTTAATTCTTTACGGAATCATCTATTAGCAAATGTTAAATAAGACTATCTCTATTTTAACAATTATTAAATAAATAAACTTCTATAAATAGCTAAAAAAAAGATAACTATTCATATTTTGAGCTTATTTTTTAACAATATTTTTTTGTTAAAACGTATTTGAAAAATATTATATAATAGCTAAAAATTAAAATTCAGTTGCCTAAAAGCAAAAAAATCAATAGCTTTGCGCTTGAAAAAAGAGAGATGATTATTATGCCGTTATTTGAAACCATTAACGTAGATGAGACAACTTGTCTTTATGTTTGGAAGGTAACCGAATCACTTGACTTTTTGGAACAAGAAGTCAGTTTGGAAGGGGTTCATCAAGTAAAATACGACGCCATTAAAACAGAAAGTGACAAAAAAAACTTTTTAGCTACACGTTGCATTTTAAAATCTTTGGGCTATGCCGGCAAAGATTTATTTTACGATGAAAAAGGAAAGCCATTTTTAAAAGATGGTAAGCACATTTCCATCAGCCATTCGTTTAATATGGTTGTGGTTGTCGTTAGTGAAAAACCTGTTGGGGTGGACATTGAAAAGAAGAGAAAGAAAATTGTGGATGTTGCCGAAAAGTTCACACAGTGGGACTATCGTGACACTTCTTTCTCGGCGCGCAATGTACTTCAAAAACTAACAATGATTTGGTCAGCCAAAGAAGCCGGATTTAAGGCACACGGTGATCCGAACATCACGGTGAGTCAGGTGCTGGTGAAGGATTTTTTCCCGAATGACACCCAAACAAAAATCAAAATCGGAGAAACGTTTTACAATGTTTCGTTTATGAATTTAGATGATTTTGTGTTGGCGTACTGTCAGGCTTCCTAAAAACATAATTGAGCCACAAGGCGTTGTCTCTAAAAACAAAATCCGTCATACAAATTCTGTATGACGGATTTTTCAATATGAAAAATTAATTTAAAAACCCTACGCATCTATCTTAGCATATTTTGCATTCTTTTCGATAAACTCACGACGCGGCGGCACCTCATCGCCCATCAACATCGAGAAGATACGGTCAGCCTCGCTAGCGTTATCAATCGTTACTTGACGAAGCGTTCTATGCTCCGGATTCATTGTGGTTTCCCAAAGCTGGTCAGCATTCATCTCACCCAAACCTTTGTAACGCTGAATGGTTGTTCCGCCACCGAAATCTTCACTCAACTTATCGCGTTGTTTGTCATTCCAAGCATACTCTTTTTTGCTTCCTTTTTTAACCAAATAAAGTGGTGGCGTGGCAATGTACACATAACCGCTTTCAATAAGTTCACGCATATAGCGGAAGAAAAACGTCAAAATAAGAGTCGTAATATGCGAACCATCCACGTCGGCATCACACATTATCACTACTTTATGATAACGCAATTTTTCCAAATTAAGCGCCTTGATTTCAGGGTCGTAATACACGCCCAAAGCACTGTAAATATTGCTTATCTCTTCATTGTCAAGCACTTTTACAAAAGTGGTTTTCTCAACATTCAATATTTTTCCTTTTAGGGGAAGAATGGCTTGATAGTTTTTGTCACGCCCGCTTTTGGCGGTTCCGCCCGCCGAGTCTCCCTCCACAAGGAACAACTCACATTTTTCAGGGTCTTGTTCAGAGCAATCGGATAATTTTCCGGGCAATCCACCACTGCTCATTACCGTTTTGCGTTGCACTTGTTCACGGGCTTTTTTTGCTGCCTGACGCGCCTGCGCCGCCAAAATCACTTTTTCAACAATAGCTTTGGCATCAGCGGGATTTTCCTCCAAATAGGCTTCGAGCATATCCGAAACGGCTTGCGAAACCGCTGCCGTAACCTCACGATTCCCTAACTTGGTTTTGGTCTGCCCTTCAAACTGAGGCTCAGCTACTTTTACCGAAATGATTGCTGTTAATCCTTCACGGAAGTCGTCGCCCACAATTTCAATCGGGTTCTTTTTGTCCTTGCTGGCTTTTTCAAGCAATCCCGTTTTATCGGCATACGATTTCAGCGTACGCGTAAGCCCCATACGAAAACCTTGCAAGTGCGTTCCACCTTCCGAAGTGTTGATGTTATTTACGTATGAATATAAATTTTCATTAAACGAATCGTTGTAAATCATCGCAACTTCCACCGGAATACCCGATTTTTCGCCTTCCATCGCAATTACGTTATTGATAATTGACGGGCGGCTGGCATCCAAATATTTTACGAATTCGGTAAGTCCGTTTTCGGAATAAAATTTCTCGGAGATATAGTTGCCTTTTTCGTCTTTATTTCGTAAATCGGTTAAGTTGATGGTAATTCCTTTATTCAAAAATGCCAATTCACGGATACGGGCAGCCAGTGTATCGTATTTATATTCAAGCGTTTGTTGAAAGATTTCTTCATCGGGCTGAAACGTTACGGTAGTTCCCCGCTTGTCAGTATCGCCCACTTGTTTTACGGGATAAAGTGCCTTTCCGCGAGAATATTCCTGTTGGTACATTTTTCCGTCGCGACAAACCGTTGCCGTTAAATGCACCGAAAGAGCGTTCACGCACGAAACTCCCACCCCGTGCAAACCGCCCGAAACTTTGTACGAGCCCTTGTCGAACTTACCTCCGGCACCGATTTTGGTCATTACCACTTCCAAAGCCGAAACGCCTTCTTTTTTGTGAATATCCACGGGAATTCCGCGCCCGTTATCTTCCACCGTAATGGAATTATTTTCGTTAATCGTTACCGAAATTGTGTCGCAATATCCTGCAAGTGCCTCATCAATAGAGTTATCCAACACTTCATACACCAAATGATGCAACCCTCGTGGTCCCACATCGCCGATGTACATTGACGGACGCATACGCACGTGTTCCATTCCTTCCAGTGACTGGATATTATCGGCTGAATATTGACTTTTGTTTAATTCTTCACTCATTTTTATTTATGCTGTTCTAAAAAAATAATAGTTTACAAAGATACAACTTTTTACGAAAACTACAAAAAAATAAAAATTTATTTTTTGCTACGAGGGCGTTTGCTTGCGCTATGGCTAACTGTATATAAAAAATAATTTAACTGCGTAACAACTTACAGAATATAGCTGGCAAGAATGCGCTGCACCTCATAAACATTCACGGATTTATTAAACTGCTTCTGAATGCTTGGTTGATGCTCTCCCGACACCCAAATTTTCAGCTCGGCGTCTAAATCAAAGCTCCCTGCCGTTTCAATACTGAACCGAGAAATACTTTTATAGGCAACAGACATATATTCCACTTTCTTTCCGGTAAAACCCTGCTTATCAACCAATATTAATCGTTTGTTCGTGAAGATAAACATATCGCGAATCAGCACAAAACCCAGCTCAATACGCTCTCCTTCAACAAGAAGTTGCCCATATTCACGATTCAATTCCTCCTGTGACACCTGACTGGCACTGCCAAAAACACCCGATAGAAAATTCTTAAACATAATCGTTCTTTTTTGAGATTTAACTCCACAAAAATAAGGCTTTTATGGCTTATCAGCAAATAAATAAGCAACATTTTTTCCCGAGTTTTATCATCACAAAGTAATTCACCCTATTTTTAGTTTTTCCGAAACCTTAGATTTATGATATTTCTTTTCAGTTTTTTAGCCATTTCTATAATTATAATGACTTTTATGGCAATTCACACTGAATAATGCTTAATTTTTTCCTGTTAAGCTATTTTTTATATGTATTTTTACAATTTTATTGCTTACAAAAGTATTTTTTAGATTTACAAATCCATTTTATATGCTTACAAAAATATATTTTACTCTTACAACAGCATTTTTTAGATTTACAAATCTATTTTATAT
>NZ_JAUNKD010000055.1 GCF_030532915.1 Capnocytophaga sp. | reverse complement strand
TCCCAAAAAACAGGCTCGAAGTAGAGTTTGTCCGCCGTGTCAAAATCCGTGGAAACCGTCTCGGGGTTGCAGTTAATCATAATGGTTTCGTAACCGCACTCGGCAGCCGACAACACCCCGTGAACACAGCAGTAATCGAACTCAATTCCCTGTCCGATGCGGTTAGGTCCTGAACCCAACACCACTACTTTTTTCTTGTCGGAAACGATGCTGTCATTCGCCGTGAAAAGCGTTCCGTTGGCATCGCGAATCGGAGCTTCAAATGTAGAGTAATAATACGGCGTTTGGGCTTTAAATTCCGCTGCACACGTATCTACCAATTTATATACACGCTTGATTCCCAGTTCTTCACGTTTTTTATAAACCTCACTCTCCCAACAACCTACCATATGGGCGATTTGTCGGTCGGCGAATCCTTTTTGCTTGGCTTCGAGCAGTAAATCTTTCGGAAGGGATTCTATTTTATAGGAAGAAATTTCTTTTTCCAAAGCGTACAATTCCTCATATTGCTTTAAAAACCACATATCTATTTTGGTGATTTCGTGGATTCTCGAAAGCGGAATTCCCATTGCAATGGCATCGTAAATCACGAAAACTCTGTCCCAACTCGGGTTGGTCAATTTTTCGATGATTTGTTCGTAATTTTTGTAGCCTTTGCCGTCAGCTCCGAGTCCATTACGCTTAATTTCAAGCGATTGCGTAGCTTTATGAAGAGCCTCTTGGAACGACCGACCGATGCCCATTACCTCCCCTACGGACTTCATTTGCAGACCGATAGTTCTGTCCGAACCTTCAAATTTATCAAAGTTCCAACGCGGAATTTTTACAATCACGTAATCTAACGTAGGTTCAAAAAGTGCCGAAGTGGATTTGGTAATTTGGTTGCTGAGTTCGTCCAAATTATAGCCGATTGCCAATTTCGTAGCGATTTTAGCAATGGGGTAACCTGTTGCTTTTGAGGCTAATGCAGACGAACGCGACACCCTCGGATTAATTTCAATGGCGATAATATCTTCTTTTTCATCGGGCGAAACGGCAAATTGCACGTTACAACCACCCGCAAAATCACCAATGCTTCGCATCATTTTGATAGCCATATCACGCATTCGCTGGAAGGTACGGTCGGAAAGGGTCATCGCCGGAGCAACGGTTATCGAGTCACCCGTATGAATTCCCATCGGGTCCATATTTTCGATGGTACAAATGATAACCACGTTGTCGTTTTTATCGCGAAGGAGTTCCAACTCGTATTCCTTCCAACCCATTAACGCCTTGTCTATCAGTACCTCGTGAATAGGTGAAGCCTCTAAGCCGCGTGTTAAAAGACCATCAAAATCTTCTTTTTTATACACGACAGAAGCCCCCGTTCCGCCCAAAGTAAAGGACGGACGAATCACCAACGGAAAGCCGAATTTCTGAGCGATTTCTTTCCCACGAAGGAAGGAATTAGCGGTTTCGGACGGCGCCATCGAAATGCCGATTTGGTCTAAAAGCACACGGAATTTCTCGCGGTCTTCGGTGATTTGAATAGCGTCGATGTCCACCCCGATGATTTCCACCCCGAAGTCTTTCCAAATGCCTTTTTCGGCAGCTTCGATGCAGAGGTTCAGGGCTGTTTGTCCGCCCATTGTGGGAAGCACGGCATCGATATTGGGGTGTTTTTTCAGGATTTCAACAATGGATTTTGTGGTCAGTGGCTTTAAATAGACGTGGTCAGCCATTGACGGGTCGGTCATAATGGTGGCGGGGTTGCTGTTGATAAGCACAGTTTCGATGCCGTCTTCACGCAGCGAACGCAACGACTGCGAACCCGAATAGTCGAACTCGCACGCCTGCCCGATAATGATGGGTCCCGAACCGATTAACAATACACAATTGAGGTCTTTACGTTTTGGCATTTTTTTATGTTTTTAGTGTTTTTTCCAAAAATTCTTTTGGAGTTGATATGTTTATATCTGTGGGTTTAATTTTATTTCGAATTTATTTTTCTCGGCACAAAAATATCAAATAAATTTAGTTATGCCATTGCTTTTCAGGATAAGTTTTGTTTTTTTGAACAGCATCATACATTTTCGTTGTTTTTAGCAATTCCACAGGAATTTAGAACGAAATTTCCACCGCTGTGGGGAAAAGTCGTTCGGGGTCAAAAAAGGTAGCACAACTCTTCACGATGTGTTGTACATCGGCTTTGAGCATTCCTTTAAACATTTCTTTTCCGTTTACAATTATAACCACTTCTTCATTCAAATTCAGCAACTTATCATTAAAATAAATAGTAAATTTTCCTTTTTGCACGGGTTTGAACGTCTTGTCGTATTTCAAAAAGAATTTCCATTGCGGACTGGTTTCCGTTCCCTGATAAGTTACTTCATCAACGGAAATATGTACGCGATTGCCCACAATATCCATCGTGTAACGCGTACGCTCAGCAGCACGCTCCTGTACGGTCAGGTTATAAAATCCGGTGCGATAGGCATCGTGCATCGGAAAATCTTCCCAAACCACTCGTTTCGGGTGCGGATTCCGGGTGTATTTTTCAAGCCGTGGCACCATTTTGCTGTATGCCACTCCGTGCCCCGAGTATTTTTCCAACTCCACGTTGTGGGCAAAGCCTTCGGGGTCAGTTTGTCTGAATTTTTCAAACGCCTCTTTGGTGTAACGAGTAAGCGTATTTCGGTGAAACATAAAATCATTTTCACCTGTAATAAACTCAAAACCAATATTTCTGCAATTTTCAACCGGAGCGTTTATCAGCGGTTCACCACCTGCCATCGGACCGGCTCCTGCCAGATAGTCAGCATAGAACGACGCCAAACGTTGGCTTCCGTAACCACCTTCCGAGACGCCGTAAAAATACACCCGATTGGCATTCACGTCACCCGAAAGAAACGCCAAACGCAACAATTTTTCCCAAGCAAATTGTTTTGATTTTTGATACCAACGATACAACTCACCCGTATTGGGAATTTGCGGAATAAAATACACCGCCGGAACATTGTGAATATTCGCAATTTGCCAACCCGATTCCCATTCCGAATTTTTATCGCCCGAGCCGTGCAAATACAAAAATAACGGATACCCATCGGCGGGCTTGCTGTTTTTACTTCCGTAGTAATAAGGCATCACGGCATTGGCTTCCAACGTGGCAGGCAACTGCCAACTACCTGATTTTCTGCCACTATGAGATGTTAAGGCGATTAACTTTTCTTCGGAAAATTGTTGATTAGCTTGCTTCCAAACTTGCCACACCATTTGTTGGGCTTCGGCAATTTGGGCTGTGGTGAGGGACTGATTGGGTTTAAAATCAGTTGTTTTTCCGTTTAATTTTTCGGTAAAAAAAGCCGAAATTTCTTCTTTGGTTACAACGGATTCGGGCTGAGGTTTCGGTTCTTCCACCTGTGGTTTGGGTGGATTATTGGGGTCTGTGTGTTTCTTGGAACAGCCCGTTAATGTCATTACCGATATGGCAATTGCTACCAAAAATGCGATACTTTTTTTCATCTGTTCGGAATTATTTTATGCAATTTGTAAAACAAAAATTTAAAAAAAAGGTGTTACCTAAAAAAGATAACACCCTTATATATTATAAAACACCACCATCGACATTATTTTTTGTGTCTTGGTTCAGAAGAAACTGTTAATTTTTTTCTTCCTTTTGCTCTTCTTCTCGCTAATACTTTACGTCCGTTTGCAGTAGCCATACGCTCTCTGAAACCGTGCTTATTTCTTCTCTTTCTTTTTGATGGTTGAAATGTTCTTTTCATTGTCCTAAATCTTTAAAAATCTTATTTAAAATAAAATGATACTTAATTTTCTCTACTTAAAAAGTGGGGCAAATGTACAACATTTTTTGAAAACCACAAATTATAATATCCCTTTTTTTATTTTTTATGCTATATCTTTGCAACATACGCTCTCCAAACACATCGGTAATTTGCAATAAAAAAACATATTTTTTTAGGTTTTTGACGAAAAAACACCTAATTTCGCCTCGATTTTTTCAATTATAGCAAATGTTTCTTTAATACGATTACTTATGAAAATAGTTATTTCACCTGCGAAATCATTAAATTTTGACAGAAATATACCCGTAAAAAACCACACACAGCTTGTTTTTCAGCAAGAAATGGCAACGATTAATTCCGAATTAAAAAAATTATCGCCTGCACAATTGGCTGATTTAATGCATATTTCGGAAAAACTTGCCGACCTTAACTGGCAACGAAACCAAGCCTTTTCGCTTCCGTTTTCAACCGAAAATGCCAAACAAGCCGCCTATGTTTTTGATGGCGATGTATATGACGGATTGGACGTACATTCCCTTGATAATAAAGAAGTTGAGCATCTGCAAAACTCCCTTAGAATCCTCTCGGGACAATACGGATTGTTAAAACCGCTGGATTTGATTCAGCCGTACCGCTTGGAAATGGGAACAAAAATCAGCATCGGGAAAAGCAAGGATTTATACGATTTTTGGAAAGAAAAAATAACTGCGACTTTAAACAGTGAACTATCAGAAAATGAATTATTTATAAACTTAGCAAGCAACGAATATTTCAAAGCGATTGACACCAAAAAACTGAAAGCCACCATCATCACGCCCGTTTTTAAAGATTGGAAAAACGACCAATTGAAAATCATCAGTTTTTATGCCAAAAAAGCACGTGGATTGATGGTCAGATACATCATAAAAAATGACATTCAAACTTTTGAAGATTTGAAAGGATTTGATTATGAAGGATATAGTTTCAGCGAAAAAGATTCCGTAAAGAAAAACGAACTCGTTTTTGTAAGATAAACGAAAAAAGGCAACATCCAAAATGTTGCCTTTTTCATTGCTATTTTTAACGTTTTTACGAAAGTTTCATATCCGCCACGATGGCTTTGATTTTGTCGTCAAGCACTTTTTCGGTTTGACTGAATTTTTCGATGCTTTCAAGCGAAGTGTTCACGCTGAAATAGAACTTAATTTTAGGTTCGGTTCCGCTGGGGCGAGCCGCAATTTTGGTTCCGTTTTCAGTGTAATAAATCAATACGTTTGATTTCGGAATATCAATTTCTTCAACTTCACCCGTAAGCAGGTTGTGAGCTTTTGACGTTTGATAGTCTTCCACCATCGTAACTTTCTCACCTGCAATTTCTTTCAACGGATTCTCACGCAAATTTTTCATCATTTGGGCAATTTCTTCCGAACCTGAAATTCCTTTGCGAACCAATGAAATCAAATATTCTTTATAGAAACCATAATCCACATAGGCTTGCAACAATTCTTTATAGAACGAACTTCCTGAGGCTTTGGCAGTTGCAGCAATTTCGCAAGCCAATAACGTAGCGGTAACGGCATCTTTATCGCGTACAAAATCGCCCACCATATAACCGAAGCTTTCCTCACCACCACCAATAAAGGTTTGGTCAGAAAAATCACGAATCATTTTGGCAATCCATTTGAAGCCTGTCAACCCCACTTTGCATTCCACTCCGAAAGCCGTAGCCACATCGTTCATCATCGGTGTTGAAACGATGGTTGAACCCACGAACTCATTGCCTTTCAATCCTTTGGCTTTGTGTTTTTGCAACAAGAAAAGCGTCATCATAACCATTGTTTGGTTTCCGTTGAGCAGCACCATTTTTCCGCTTAAATCACGAACGGCAACGCCCACACGGTCGCAGTCGGGGTCAGTTCCGATAACGATATCAGCCCCGATTTCGTCGGCTTTTTTCAGAGCCATTGTCAAGGCTTCGGGTTCTTCGGGATTGGGTGATTTTACCGTTGGGAAATTTCCGTCGGGAACTGCCTGTTCCTCAACGATATGCACATTGGTATAACCGGCTCGTTTCAACACTTCCGGAACCATTGTGATGGAGGTTCCGTGTAGGGAAGTAAACACCACTTTCAGATTTTCTTTTTCAGGAGCGTTAAAACTTCCGTTTTTGATAGAGGCTTCTGCAAAAGCGTTATCTATCTCGCTATCAACGTATTCAATCAGCTTTTCATCTGCTTTGAAATTAATATCCTTAAAATCAATCGCTTCGATAGCTTTCATAATATCAGCATCTTGCGGAGGTACGAGCTGCCCGCCGTCTTGCCAATACACTTTGTATCCGTTATACTCAGGCGGATTGTGCGATGCCGTCAGAACAATTCCGCATTGGCAACCCAAGTAACGTACTGCAAATGAGAGTTCCGGCGTGGGACGCAAATCCGAGAACAGATACACTTTAATTCCGTTTGCCGAAAAAACGTCGGCTACCACCTTTGCCAATTGCTTTGAATTGTTACGACAATCGTGAGCAATTGCCACTTTGGGTTGCTCATTTGGGAACGATTTTTTGAGGTAATTACTAAGCCCCTGCGTATTTTTGCCGAGCGTGTATTTGTTGATTCGGTTGGTTCCGATACCCATAATGCCCCGCATTCCGCCGGTTCCAAATTCAAGATTTTTGTAGAACGATTCTTTTAATTCGTCAAGATTTCCGTCAAGGAGTTCCTGCACTTTGCTTTTCGTTTCTGAATCAAAAACATCAGAAAGCCAAGACTTTGCCGTTTGAATGCTTTTTTCTAACATACAATTTATATATTAAATTTTGTAATTTGTGTCAATGATAAGCAAAGATACAAAATTTCGGTAACAAAAAGCCGTTTTGTTTTATTTTTTTATTTCTGTGTCATTTTTTGGATTTCCAGCCAAGCATCAGTGAGCATAAATTCCAAAGGTTGATTGTCTTTTGCCGCTACGGCTGTGTGAAATTCAGGTTTTTCCATTACAAAATAGGCCAAAACATCAATTTCTTCTTCGGTGAGTTTGAGGCTTTTTTGCAAAAATTCAGTAAAATGTTCTTTTACATAAGTGGCAACCTTAGTATTTTTTTCATTCTGAACGGCTTTTTTGTACATTTTTTTCTTTCCGCTTATGGTGTAAATCAAAGCATTGAAATTAATAGGCATACTCCCGAGCAAAATAGGCCACCAACTTTTAGGGAGGATTTTTGTATTGGCATACTCTCTTTTTTCGTCAAAGGTGCGTTCTATGGGTTTGTGTTGCAAAATGCCCAAACTCTGTGCGGTTACTCTTTGATTGGCAACTTCCACCTCACCTAAATGCGTGGTCTCATCTTCCATTTTTAAAATCAGAAGCGTACCTTCTTCTAAATCGGCTTGCGTTACAATTCGGTGTAAGGTTCGTTTCCCTACATAGGTAAATTTCAAGGTGTTACCTTTTTCTGCTTTAACAGAAAACTTCCCATTATCGTCCGTTATGGCATAATGAGAAGTTTCAATATTTTGGATATGCACCCCTTTGAGCGGCATCTTATCAAGTTCATAAAGCACCTTGCCTTCCACTATCGAAGGTTTTTGAGCCACTGCTTTTCCTACAAATAATATAAACACAAAAAACAACGATAACTTATTCATTTTCTGACAATTCTTTTTGTATTTTACGCCACGTTTCAAGCAATGTAAATTGCAAATTTCCTGTATTTTTCAACTTTACCAAAGCCCGAATTTCAGCATCTTCCATTACGTAGTAAGCCAAAAACTGAATTTCATCATCAGTTAAGTTGAGTTCTTTTTCCAAAAAATCAGCCGTATTTTCTTGAATATAAGCCACTACGAACAAATTTTCTTCATTTTCCACAACTTTTTTAAGCATTTTTGTACGCCCCGTTATGACATTGACAAGCCCGAGAATACCGTCTTTGCTAGCATAAAGCCGTTTTTCGGCAAAGGTACGCTCTATGGGTTTGTGCGTTATGACACCCAACTCTTGCGCTGTTACTTTTTGATATTTCGACACTTCAACCGCCTCTAACTCCGTTATTTCTTCTTTCATTTGCAAAACCACTCCCGCAAAATCAAAATCGGACTTTATTACCCTTCGCAACATTTTTTTCATTCCTACATACGTTAATTGCAATGTATGCCCGACAGCTGCCTTGATGGTAAAATATCCGGATTCGTTCGTGGTGGTTTGCAATCCGTTTGTTGTATTTTGGATATGAACCCTCGGCAACGGCACGGAATCGTTTACAAGCACACGCCCTCGTAAATAACCATTTTGCGCCACAGCCCACTGAAAAACAGCGATTGTAAAAACGATTATCAGATAAAACTTGCGCATTTTGTGTTATTTTTCGGTTTCGGATTGCCCCATCAGCATCAAATAGGCTTTCAGGAAGTCGTCAATTTCGCCATTCATCACGCTATCCACATCGGTTGATTCGTGCGAAGTTCTGACGTCTTTCACCAATTTATACGGATGCATCACGTAATTGCGGATTTGCGAACCCCATTCAATTTTCATTTTTCCGGCTTCGATTTCATCGCGTTTTGCCTGACGTTTTTTAAGTTCGATTTCGTAAAGCTGTGATTTTAAAAGCTGTAAGGCTTTATTTTTATTGTCGAGCTGGCTTCGCGTTTCGGAGTTTTCAATGATAATTCCCGTTGGGTGGTGACGAAGACGCACCGCCGTTTCCACCTTATTGACGTTCTGCCCTCCCGCACCACTGGAACGCATCGTTTCAAAAGTGATGTCAGACGGATTTATCTCAATTTCAATGGTGTCATCGGCAAGGGGATACACATACACCGAAACGAACGACGTATGGCGTTTGGCGTTGCTGTCGAAAGGCGAAATACGCACCAAACGATGTACGCCGTTTTCTCCTTTAAGGTAACCAAAAGCGTACTCGCCCTCAATTTCAATGGTTACGGTTTTGACTCCCGCCACGTCGCCCTCTTGAAAGTTGAGTGTTTTCACGCTGTATTTCTGGTTGTTACACCACATTGTGTACATTCGCAAAAGCATTGAAGCCCAATCGCAACTTTCAGTACCTCCTGCTCCTGCCGTAATTTGAAGCACGGCACTCATACTATCCCCTTCATCAGAAAGCATATTCCTAAATTCAAGGTTTTCAATATGTTGCAATGCTTTTTGGTACTGCTCGTCCACCTCGTCGGGCGTAGCGGCTTCTTCTTTTAGAAACTCCATCAGCACCTCCAAATCCGAAACCAATTTTTCGGCTTCCTCATAATCCTCCACCCATTTTTTCTTGCTGCGGAGTTCTTTTATGATTTTTTCAGCCTCTTTGGCGTTGTTCCAAAAATCAGGAGCGAATGTTTTTTCTTCTTCATTTGTAATTTCGATACGTTTGGCATCTACGTCAAAGATACCTCCTTAACGCACCCAGGCGATTCACTAAATCCTTAACTTGTTCGTTATTTGTCATATAATCTTTTTTAAAGGCAAAAGTACGATAAAAAGCCGAAAACATCAAAAAAAGCAACGGACAACAATTTAATTTTTGAAAGAATAAAATCTATTTTATAGTTTTAAATCAAGAAATAATTTTATTTATCTCCCTCATAATCAATTCTTTTATACTTGAAATATACAATAATATTTTCGTCTTGGTCGCAATTGATTTGAATGCCTTCACCAACAATCATCGTAAGTTGAAAGGGATTTACTGATGAGCCTTGAGCAATAAACCAACAGAAATTTTCATTGCTTATCATTAAAAGGTTACAAGGCAAAAATAGGAAAAATCCGCAAAAATTCTGGGTTATCGTAATAATGCTCTTACTTGGAGAATATGCCGTTGGTTGTGAAAAACCACAAATTGAAGTGTATCACCCAAACGAAGTTTGATAAATTTAGAAATGCTAGTTTTGGTTTTTACTTTCGTTAAATCCACATTATGAGCTTGTTGCAATAAATCTAAAAGTTCTGTTTGTTGGTCGATGAACTTTTCTAAACAGCTCTTATTCAACTGTTTTCCTATCGGATTCATTGACGAGATGGTTTTCATTTTGTTTTTCTTGGCTTTTGGCTGAATCATTCGAACGAAATAACCACCTAAAAATCCGCTTTTAAAAGTCGATTTCGTTGGTTTTGAAGCCTTTTGCAAAGCTAATTTTATTTCCGAAAGATAAAAATCACCGTACAAATTCAAATGTTCGATACATTCCAAAACGCTCCACGAATTTTCGTTTTTTCGGTGGTTCAATTCTTGTTCTGATTTTTGCAAAAGTTCTTTGACAAAATCCTGATTTTCAATAGTTATTTTTTGAAGTTGAAATATTAATTCGCTGGTATTCATCTCTTTTTTTGGCAAAATTCGGAAGAAATTCAATAATAAATCTTGACTAAAATCAAGATTTTTTCAGTCGAGAAAGCATTTCTTCGGTCATATTCAAATAATTGGCAATGTGCCGATTGGGAATTTTCTGAAACAACTTCGGATTGCGTTTAAGCACCCGCTCATAGCGTTCTTTGGGCGATGAAAGTAACAAGTCTTTTTCGCGTTCGAGCTGTTCCACGAGTAATTTTTCTAAAATTCGGGTATAAATTTGTCCATTTCCAACTGATTTTTGCACAAATTCCATCAAAACTAACTTTGAAATCACCTTTAACCGCAATTTTTTAATGGCTTGAATGTACATTTCCGATTTTTTACCCGTCAAAAACGAGTCCAAAGCGGTAATGATGTCGTTTTTATATCCGAATCGCAAAATTTTATCTTCTTTTTCGGTATAAATTCCAATTTTCAGACTTCCCTCCTCCACCAAATAAATATGCGTATCAATACTTCCTGCCGTTTTAAGAAATTTACCTCTTTCAAGAATAATTTCCTTTTCAAACGCAAGGTTTTCCGTTATAATCTCGTGGACTTTTTTCATTTATAGAGCGTTTTTTTAGTTAGAGGACAAAAATAGTTTATTTTATGTATAGGGGATAAAGAAACCTACAAAACATACAAGTACAAAAAAGCCTAAAAAACATTGAAAATTAAGAAGTTACAACAAAAAAGCCCGAAAATGCAAGCAATTTAAATTGTACAAAAGTGTGCAATTATGTACAAAAACTGCCGTGATTTTATGCTTTTGCTTGTACAAATATAAGCCTTTTATACAACCCGACAAAGAAAACCCCGTAAAATAT
>NZ_JAUNKD010000016.1:33034-59835 GCF_030532915.1 Capnocytophaga sp. | reverse complement strand
TTTTTACTCCCGATAACTTATTTTTTTCTCCCGATAACTCTTTTTTAAATAAATTATCTTTAACAATCACATTTTTTACACGTTCAAAGAAGAATTTATGCTTATTCCAATGAAAAGGATTAAAGTCTGTGTTCTTTATTATCTTATTATGTTTAAAGGTAAGATTATTTACCGATTTAGCATACAAAATCGGTTCATCAAACAACTCAAAAATATTATCTTCAATCATAATGTTAGAATGAAAATACTGCTTTTGTGATTCCAAATCAGGAATTTCAGGATAAATTGATATGATTGCATTTGTAAATTGATAGTTTGCCGTTAAAGCATTCACAAAATGATTATTTTTGATGATAACATCACGGCAAGCGCCCGTTTCATACCAACCATTACTGTCGCCGCAAAGCAAAATTGCCGTTCCGTGCGTATGGTCAAACAAGTTTCCTTCACAAACCACCTTTCGGGGCGTACTAAATAGGGCTCCGCGAGCCCGATTATTCCGGATTATATTATTTTTAAAGATAACTTCGGGTGTCCACGTCAAGTTTTCAATAGAATACTGCTTGTCAGAAGTAATTTCTTGTGGGATATTCTCATTTAACTCAATATCAAAGGTCTTCGCACCAAATTCTGAAGGCTTATCCACCGATCGGATAGCTTTTATCTTATAGATTTTCCCATCAGTAAGCTCCATTGTTTTTGCCGAAAGAAACTGCACCTCGTCCCCTACTTCACCCCACAAAAATCCCCACGCTTGTGGGTGCATATACTGCGCGCGGATGGTATTTTCATTAATGCGCTCAATTATTTTCAAATAAGTTCCGTGCACATTAATGGCATCATCACCCATCGCTTCATACAAACCATTTTCCGAGAGTATCAATCCTTTGCAAGCCGAAAAATGCGTAGCATCGGCTTGAGTAGTGAAATAGCGCGCATCATTCGGATTTAAGCAGACAGCAAATTTATTAAGTGTTATATTTTCAGAAAGTTGTGCCAATAATCCCATACCATAAGCGTAATGTATTTTTACGTTTTCGATATATGTATCTTTACAATAATCAACTACGATTGAAGGCGTAGGACGATGATAATTCCGTAATACAAATCGCTCTCCTTTTGCCGTATGTTTATGCTGACTCCATCCTTCTATCTCCAATACATTCGGACGTAGCTCACGCACTTTTTTAGTTTCAAAATCAACATCGGCACGTTGATATGTTAATCTTTTATCTTCCCTGAAAGCCATCACCCATTGCGGAACATATTTATAATCATCAACCTGTATATACAACTTATCATTTTCTATTTTATAATGGTCTTTGGGATATATTTCCACTACCGAAATATCTTTTTCTTTATCCACTTCTATAATTTCAAGTTGTCGCAAATGGGGCGTATGAAAATCTATTGAAAAATTCTTTAAGATTACATTCTGACAATTCTTCAATACAAATGGAATCATTGTTCCGTGAAAAATTAACTCACTTCCATTCCCATCAATCACTACATTTTTTAAATTTTCAAGATAAAAACCTACTTTTTTAGGATTATCTTGGTCGTGATTCGATATATATAGCTCTTTTTCAAAGCTACCATCGGGATAAAAATGATAAATCCCTTTCTTTAAAACAATACTTTTTTCAGTTTTATCATTATTTTTCAGATTTTCTATCTGATTTTTTATTTCCGAAACATAGTTTTTAAAAATTTCCTGTTTTCGGGAAGTATCCGACAGCTTACTTTTACAACCCGACAGTATTATTAATACAAAAAATAGTACAAAATATATTTTTTTCATCTCTAAACAAATTTACATTAATTCCTTATTTTAAAAATAACTATGCAAATATACTAAAATAAACAAAATTACACAACCCATTTTTAATTTTATTTATCAAATAATAGCTAATTAGTACCAAAAAATATAGCATTAATCAATAATATTTTGAGAATAATGCTTTTATAATTCATTTTTTTATTAATTTTGCCATATCATTTAAAGCGATAGTATTCGCAACTAAAAATAAATATATAAACGCAAACAAAACAACTGATATGATTTTAGACAAAGCTATCCAAGATTTTATCCTTGCTAATTTAAATATCAAGGTTACTGATTTAGTGCTAAAAAAACCTATTTTTGATTCTGTTTCAAATAAGGATTTAGCCGAGCAAATTGTCGGAAGAAAAGTAGCACAAAAGAAATTCCCTTTCTTAACTGCAGCAAACATTATCTTTCCTCCGCAACTGAATTTGGAACAAGCCTCATCACAGCAAACAGCTGAATTTAAAGCTGCCGGATTAAGCGGAAACACATTCTTAGACCTCACTTGCGGCTTAGGAGTTGATGCTTTTTTCCTTTCACAAAACTTTAAAGAAGTCCATTTAGTGGAACAAAATCCGACATTATGCAACTTAGTTGCCCATAATTGGGGAGTTTTAAAGCGAACTGCGCACATACATCAAACAACTATCGAGGCTTTTCTCGAAGCAAACCAACAAAAATTCGATGTTGTTTTTATTGACCCGGCACGTCGGGACTCAAATAACCAAAAAAAGTTTTTATTAGACGATTTATCGCCTAACTTACTCCTTATTCAGGAAAAACTGTGGCAAATTACAGACAAAGTGTTGCTTAAACTCTCACCTTTAATCGATATAAAGTATCTTTTGTCCGCACTTGCGAACATTGAACACATAGCTGTCATCGCCGTTAAGAATGATGTAAAAGAGCTTTTCGTTGTTCAGAACAGCCAAAACGCAACCGGAAATATCACTTGCCAATGTGTGAATTTAGACACCGATGATACCGAATTTTCATTCCCAATTGAAGCAATTGACACCTCAAAAGCGGCCTTTTCTGCGCCTAAAACCTTTTTATATATCCCAAATAACGCCTTGTTAAAGTCAGGTGCGTTTAACTTAATCGCAGCTGCGTTCAGGTTGGAGAAATTAGACATCAATACGCATCTATATACGTCCGATGAGTTGAAAGCTAACTTCCCTGGTCGGATAGTAAGAGTCAACTCCATTTCAGCAAAGAACATTGAAAAAGGAGGAAAATACAACCTAATTACTAAAAACTATCCTTTGTCCGTTGATGAAGTAAAAAAGAAGTATAAACTGAAAGAAGGTGGCAGTGATTACTTGATTTTCACCCAATCTATCGGCGGAAAAGAAATACTTATCGGGGAAGTTTTCAAAGCATAGGCAGACTAAAAAATAGCATAAAACCTTTGGTAATATGCTATAATATTACCAAAGGCAGTACAGAAAAAACAGTTTTTTATACGCGGATTTTATTAGCGTTTATCTTTAATCCCGCAAGAAATCCATTGTGATTGTGGCATAGCCAATTTTACTACTTTTTTAGCTTCCCCCAGCTTTTTATAAATATCGTCCATCTTGCTGTTTAAAGCCTCTGTTTTTGCTTTAAGTTGCGCTTTTACCTTTGCTTGTTCATCATTAAGTGCGACAGCTTCCTGACGTGCTTTATCAAGTTCCAAAATAAACTCCTCTGTTAAACCACGTTTAGCAACAGCTTCCTGATGTAATTTCAAACCTGAAATCATTTCTTGAGTTAATGAAATTGTTTCTGCATAACTTTTTTTTGTTTTTGACATAGCTTTTTATTTCTAAAATTAGTTACTTCATTGCAAAGATATAAAATTATTTTTAATCACAAACTATTCTTTAAAATATTTTTTATTTTCTGAAAAAAATACCTAATTTCACTAACTATTACAATCATAACTAATACTTAAAACCTTTATCAAAGTTTAAATCTTTGACAAAGTTATAGTACAATAACATCAACAAAATACCTCCCGATAGCTTTCGGACATTCCCCGATGGTTTTCGGCATATTCCCGACACTATACTTTCATAAAAAAACTTTATAAAAGGTTAAAAATTTTACAAAGTTAATAAATATAAAGTTATCGGGAATATAAATATACATCAAAAATAAACTCCGATAGTTATAAATAAAAAAACTCTTTTTGCAAAAAACTACAAAAAGAGTCAATAATCTATTAATTTAATAGCTATGGAAATATTTTATGTTTTACGGAAAACACAAACACATCACAGAAGTGTTCATTTAGTTGTATTTCGTTTTAAATATGATTTTATAAAAGGAAAAAGAGTTGTATTTTCTTGTTCTGAAAATAGATGTGTTGCGCCTTTAATTATTCTTAATTCCGATTTAGGATAGATTTGATGTGCCTTTTCCGCATACAAAAGCGGAATAAGTTCATCATTTTGTGCGTGAATAAGCAACACTTCATTTTTAAATGCCGGCAATTGTGCGTAAATATCATAAGAAAGTAATCGTTCAAAATACACCTTGCCCAATGTATGCCCTTCAAAAGAAATTGTTTGCGGAATATCATCTACTGATTTGAAAAGATATCTTGCAAAATCGGGAAGACTAAACGCAGCATTGAGCAACACCGCTCCTTTTACCTTTTTAGTATTTTCAGCTGCCGCAATTGCCGAAACAAGTCCGCCTTGGCTGTATCCTAACAGAAAAACGGCATTTTTATCCACAAACGGAAGTCCGCTTAAATGATTCAGCACCGCCACAAGGTCATCAGTCTGTGTAAAAACTGACATTTCTTGCATTGTACCACCACTTCGGCTTCCTACATTTCCACCATAAAAATCGAAACTATACGTAATAAATCCTTCTTTTGCAATAGCTTCTGCATATTGTGAAGCAACAAAGTCGAGACTTCCGCCAAATCCTGTTGCTAATATCACCAAAGGCAAGGGTTGTTTTTCATAACCTTTCGGAGCTATAATTTCACCATAAATAGTTATTTTTTTGTTTCCGTTAGCATAATTTATGCGTAAAGGTTCATTAATTATCGTCCCGACATCATATAACGGTGCATTTACAGATGGATTTTCATCGCCGAGAGCTATCGCATCTGTTCCGACAGGTGAACAAGCCCAAAAACAAGATAACAATAAAGCCCCGACAAGTAGTTTTTGTTTATTCATAACATATTTTTGTTTAAAATGAGATAAAAATTAGCTTTATCAAGCTATCGGAAAAACAAATTATGCTTTCTTTCGGTTTAATATAGGCAACAAAATAAACGAAAGAGTCCCGAAAAAGAGCATCATAACAAATTGTGAAATCCAGACAATCCACCCGAAAGCCGTTCCTATTACCAACGGAATGCCGAAAATTAAAAGTATTTCAGCGATAAAAAACGGATACGACCCGAAACCTCCGTTAGTAAACGTGATAGCAAAACCTCCCACCACGAAAGCCGTAAGTACCGTTGCGAAAGATACCCCAACGGTTTGTTCAAGTGCAAAAAACGGAATGTAAAACATCAAAACGTACATCGCCCATATAAAAATAGTGTGCGCAATAAAGGCATTCCGATTTTGTTTTAGTTTGGCAATCGATAATATTCCCTCTTTCAAGCCGACAACAAACTTACTGATTTTTGCAGCTATCGGGCTTTTCGATTTATATAACCACCAAAAAAAGACAGCTACCGCAACAAGTGCGAAAGTTGCCAACAGCAATAATTTTTGAAACGGAATCTTTGAGAGAAGAAACGCACTTATCAAATCAAATTGAATTATGAAAACCGTTGCCGTGAAAAGCATCAGCAGTATAAAATCAACCACACGCTCAGATATGATTGTCCCGAAGGCTTTATCAAACGGAACTCCGTCATACCGATTTACCACCAAAGCACGTGAAATTTCGCCCGAGCGCGGTATGGTAACGTTCACCAAATATCCGACAAACACTGCCATAACCCGATTGTACGATTTTGTACGATAGCCCAAAGGCGAAAGCAGTAGCTGCCAGCGCAATCCACGTGAAAGATTACTCAAAAAACCAAAAAACATTGACAAACCAACATAAAAATAGTTAGCGCCAACAAATTCTTCTTTTATTTGAGATAGTTGCTCTTCCGAGAATTGATTATATGCAAATGCGCATAAAAAAAGACCTAAACACAGCGGAATAATAATTTTTACGTATTTCATTTTACCGGATAAAACGCCTTGGGCGTATTTAAATTATGCAGGAGGATTATTGAATTTTATTTGTTTTCTCGTCCGGAAAAACGATGGAAGGTTTGAATTGTTTTGCTTTTTCAAAATCCATAATTCCGTAAGAAATAATGATGATAACATCGCCTTTTTGCACCTTTCGGGCTGCGGGCCCATTCAGGACAATATCGCCCGAACCTCGTTTTCCTTTTATGATGTAAGTTTCCAAACGTTCGCCGTTGTTTACATTCACGATGGCAACTTTCTCGCCTTCAATCATATTGGCGGCGTTAAGCAAATCTTCGTCGATGGTGATGCTGCCCACGTAATTCAGATCTGCCCCCGTAACGGTAACCCGATGGATTTTTGATTTTAGTACTTCTATCTGCATTTTTTTGTTTTAAAAAAGTCGGTGGCAAAGATAGAACTAAAAGTCGAAAGTAGAAAAATTAGCCACAGAAAAGTTTAAATCGGCTTGTGACAGTAAAACAAAAAGCGTGAAGCAACACGCCTCACGCTTTTCACCAAAAACATCACTTAATTAAGATTATTGACCTAGTAAGCCCTTTACTCTTTGGAAGTTAGCGCTATCGCCCAAAGCTCCGTAAATATTTTTAAGCTGTTCCAAAATCGTTTCGTTCTTACCTTGTGTTTTTAGATAATTTTCCAAAACCTCAGCCCCTTTTTTGAAGAATCCGTCTTTTTGCTCTCTCAATTCTTCATATTTCATCGTGTCAGCTTTTGAATTGCCCAAGGTATTCATTTGCTCAACCAATGCGTTTCCTTCATTGATGTAAGTTGTTGAAATATTGAGTGCTGCATCGGCATAATCAGGACGGATTTTAATAGCTTGTTCAAAGGCTTTACGCGCTTCAAGAATGTTGCCCTGTTGCATATTAATCACCCCGATATTGTACTGCAAATCTGCATTTTGAGGTTCTAATTTTGATGCCTCTTGCATTAACTCTTTGAATTTATCTTTGTTATCCAATTGCAAATGAATAGAAGCCTCTTGCACAATTAAATTGGCATCGTTTGGATAGTTTTTACGCGCTTCGGCAAAAGCAGCCAATGCTTCGTCATTTTTGCCTTGCTCCACGTAAATATAAGCAACGTTTTTAACAATTTCAGCACGTTTTGAAGGCGTTTTTTCATTTCGCGGACTCACGTGCGTACCACCTTTAACCATCAAATCACGCTGATTTTTACTACCAAAAGCCTCTTCTTTGCCGGTTTGCTTTTCTTTTGCGTAGTACACCATTTCTGTTCCGTCATAATTGATGTCTTTCAGCTCTTTGTAATGTTTCAAAGCCGTGTCATAATTTTTGTCTTGCACGGCAACCACGGCTGCGTTGTACAAAAACACGGTATCTTTCGGATTCAAGCGATACACTTGCTCAAAAGCCATCGTTGCTTTTTTAAAATCCTTGCGCTCATACGACTCTTGCGCTTGTTTTACGGCAATGGCAGTAGCTTCATCAACAAAAGGCAACATTTGCGTTGCATATTTTCCTTTTTCGCCCTCCAATTCTCTTACTTTTGAAAAAGCCATCGACGCACTTTGAAGCGAAGTACTCACATTTACGTTTTTCTTAGCATTTGCCAAGTTCATTTGCCCTTCCAAAAAGTAATACTGAGGCGCAAACTCTTTGCTTGCTGTCGCCACTCCTTTGATTTGTTCCAAAGCCGATTTGGCAGCCGTTAAATCCCCTTTTTTGATTTGTTTTTCAACTTCTCTTAATTCCTTTTTTTGTCCGAATGCAACAGCCGATACCAACAGCGCTGATGCAACTACTAATGATTTTTTCATCTGTTTTGTTTTTGAAATTATTTTATATTTTATCACAAGCCAAAGCAAGCATAAACTTTGCCAAAAAATGTTTTTCGGCAAAGTTTATATGATTTTATCCTTCAACTTCTGTATTTGTTTCGGTATTTTCGTCAGAAACGCCGGCTTCGTCCTCCTCTTCTTTCATTACTTTGGCAACCGCCGCAATGGAGTCATTTCCTTTGATGTTTATCAAACGAACCCCTTGTGTGGCACGACCCATAATGCGTAAATCGTCTATCGGCAAGCGAATGGCAATTCCTGATTTGTTGATAATCATCAAATCTTCGCCCGGAAGCACACTCTTGATGGCTACCAAATTTCCGGTTTTTTCGGTGATGGAAATGGTCTTCACACCTTTTCCGCCACGATTGGTAATTCGGTAAACTGCCTCGCCCGTTTCCGGTTCATCGATGTAGGAGCGTTTTCCGTATCCGTTTTCCGAAACCACAAGCACGGTTTCTTCCTGCGGATTTTCAATGGCAATCATCCCGACAACTTCATCATTTTCAGTATCTAAATCAATACCACGAACACCTTGCGAATTACGCCCAACGGCACGCACTTTATCTTCGGCAAAACGAATGGCACGCCCCGATTTCACCGCCAACATCAATTGGCTGTTACCCGAAGTAAGTTTCGCTTCAAGCAATTCGTCGCCTTCTTTAATGGTGATGGCGTTAATTCCGTTTTGACGCGGACGAGAATATTGCTCCAACAAGGTTTTTTTAACAATCCCTTGCTTGGTGGTCATTATCAAATAGTTATTATTGATATATTCTTCATCTTTCAGATTTTGAACACTCACAAAAGCCTTCACTTTATCGTCTTGTTCAATATTGATAAGGTTCTGAATGGCACGCCCTTTTGAAGTTTTGCTTCCTTCGGGAATTTCGTAAACCCGCATCCAGAAACATTTTCCTTTTTGCGTGAAGAAAAGCATATATTGGTGGTTTGAACTCACAAACAGATGCTCCAAAAAGTCTTGGTCACGCGTGGTTGATGCCTTCTGACCTACGCCGCCTCGGTTTTGCGTTTTGTACTCGGCAAGTGAGGTACGTTTGATGTAACCCGCGTGCGAAATAGTGATAACCATCGTTTCATCAGGAATCATATCTTCCACACTGAACTCCCCGCCGGCGTATTCAATTTGTGAACGACGCGAATCACCGTACTTTTCTTTCACTTCAAGCAATTCTTCCTTAATTATTTCGGTACGACGTTCTTTACGAGCCAAAATATCTTCCAAATCGGTGATTAATTTTTTGATTTCTTCATATTCGGCACGCAATTTATCTTGTTCAAGACCCGTAAGCTGACGCAAACGCATCTCAACAATGGCTCGTGACTGAATTTCAGAAAGTTCAAAACGTTTCATCAATCGCTCACGTGCCTCATCGGGGCTTTCTGACGAGCGAATAATGGCAATTACTTCATCAATATTATCCGAAGCGATGATTAATCCTTCTAAAATATGGGCTCTTTCTTTGGCTTTGCGAAGTTCAAATTCCGTACGGCGATACACCACATCATAACGATGCTCCACAAAATAATGAATCAACTCTTTCAAATTCAACAACTGCGGACGACCGTTTACCAATGCAATGTTATTGACACTGAACGATGATTGCAACGCCGTGTGTTTGAACAAATTGTTCAAAACCACATTCGGAACGGCATCGCGTTTAAGCACGTAAACGATACGCATACCGCCACGCCCTGATGATTCATCACGAATTTCGGTAATTCCGTCGAGTTTTCCGTCTTTTATAAGGTCGGCAGTTTGTTTTACCATCAAAGCCTTATTCACCTGATACGGAATTTCAGTAACCACGATGCATTCTTTGCCTTTAACCTCTTGGATATCGGCTTTTGCACGCATTACCACGCGTCCGCGTCCGGTTTTGAAAGCCTCACGAACGCCTTCGTATCCGTAAATGATTCCCCCTGTTGGGAAGTCGGGCGCTTTTACATATTTAATAAGGTCATCAATTTCGATATCAGGATTATCAATATAGGCTATTGTACCGTCCACCACTTCGCTGAGATTGTGCGGAGCCATATTGGTTGCCATACCCACGGCAATCCCCGACGAACCGTTCACGAGCAAACTCGGAATTCGGGTTGGTAACACGGTGGGTTCCTGCAAGGTATCGTCAAAGTTCAGTTGATGATCAACAGTTTCTTTTTCGATGTCGGCAAGCATATCTTCCGATATTTTACGCATACGGGCTTCGGTGTAACGCATTGCCGCAGGCGAGTCCCCATCAATTGAACCGAAGTTTCCTTGCCCATCAACCAACATATAACGCATATTCCACTCTTGTGCCATACGAACCATCGTATCGTACACTGACGAGTCACCGTGCGGGTGGTATTTACCCAGCACTTCCCCCACGATTCTCGCGGATTTTTTATAAGCTCTGTTACTTAAAACGCCCAGCTCGTACATCCCGAAAAGCACACGGCGATGCACCGGTTTTAAACCATCGCGAACATCGGGCAACGCCCGCGAAACAATTACCGACATTGAATAATCAATGTAAGCGGATTTCATCTCATCACCAATATCAACCGGAATGAGTTTTTCTCCTTCTGTCATAATTAAATTTTACTATATTCTTATGTTTAATAAATCAACGGGCTAATGTACGAAAAATATTCATAACAACGCACAAAAATTATTGTTTTTTTATGCACTTCGCAAAAACAAAGCTGATAATAAATACGTTACATAATTATATACATACCCTACATTTAGCGTAATTTGTTGTATTTATGGCTTTAAAACAATTTAATACCCAACGCTAACAATCCTTCTTTTTACGCTTAAAAAAGGAATACAATTTCAGTTTTTCAGCTAAAAAACATTTTTAAAGTAACTATTTTTCGTATCAAACATAGCTATTTTTTTTACGAAATATAGCTAATTTTCGTTCAAAACATAGCTAATTTCACTTCAATTCGGACTTTTTAAAGAAAGAATTGTCCGGTCGGGTTTTGGAATGCCATACTATAAAAACAATAAAACCACACGTTTAAATTCGTTTATAAAAAAAGGAGATTTACACCATTGCAAACCTCCTTTTTCTGTTTATAAACTACGCTTCGCAACTGCTGCAATTTACGAAATTCATAATCATCTCTTTGGCAACGGACTGGCTGCGCTGATAGTACAAGGTTTTTACGCCTAACTTCCACGCCTCAATGACTACTTTGTTCACGTCTTTAATAGGCATAATGGACGGAATGTTCAGGTTCAGGCTCTGCGCTTGGTCGATGTACACCTGCCGTTGCGCCGCCTGCGTTACGATTTCCATCGGTGAGATTTCTTTAAAGGTCTTGAACACGTTTTTCTCTTGCTGGGTGAGTTCCGGCAAATGCTGCACCGAACCGTCATTAAGGCGTATGCTGCGCCACGTATCTTCGTTGTTGATTCCTTTTTCTTCCAACAGGCGCGTTAGGTATTTGTTCTTACGCATAAAGTTCCCTTTGGCTAAGCCTACCTTATAATAGTTACTCGCATACGGCTCAATGCCCGGCGAGACTTGCCCCAAAATGGCTGAGCTTGATGTTGTTGGCGCAATCGCCATTGTGGTGGTGTTGCGTCTGCCGTATCCTTTTAACACCTCGGGTTCCCCGTAAATGTGCGCCAGTTCTTGCGAAGCCTTTTCGGCTTCTTCCTGAATGTGACGGAACGCGCGCGCATTAAACTGCGTGGCTTCGAAGCTCTCGAACGGTATCATATTCTTCTGTAAATAGGAATGATACCCCAAAACACCCAAGCCTAATGCCCGATGGCGAATAGCGAAGTTGCGGGCCGATTGCAGGTAGTAGTTATCTTTCGTCTTTTCAATAAACTCAGAGAGCACGGCGTCTAAGAAAAATACGGCTAACTTTACCGCCTTCGTGTCTTTCCATTCATCAAAAAGCTCCAAGTTCATTGATGAAAGACAACAGATAAACGACTCATCTTCACAGGACGGCAGCATAATTTCACTACACAGATTGCTGGCACGAATCGGCATATTTAGGTCTTTATACACCTGCGGACGATTGCGATTCACGTTATCGGTGAAGAAAATGTACGGCAGCCCTTTCTGCTGACGGCTTTCCAAAACGCGTGCCCAGAGCCTGCGTTTGTCCAAATCGCCATCAATCATTTCCTGCATCCAGTAGTCGGGAACGCACAAACCAAAGAAGAGATTTTGAATGGGGAAACCTACGTCTTTTATTTGAAGGAACTCCTCAGCATCGGGATGGTCAATATCCAAGTAAGCCGCAAATGCGCCACGACGCACGCCCCCTTGCGAGACAACGTCCATAGCCGAATCGAACAATTTCATAAAACTCACCGCTCCGCTTGACTTTCCGTTATCGGTAACCGCCGAACCGCGACTGCGCAGTTCCCCGAAATATCCTGATGTTCCGCCACCAATCTTGGTTTGCATTATCACTTCGCCCATTTTGTGTGTGATACCTTCGATGCTGTCGGGCACGTGAACATTAAAGCAAGAAATGGGCAAGCCGCGTTCGGTTCCCATATTCGCCCATATCGGGGAAGAGAAACTAATCCAGCCTTTGGTAATCATCTCTTTGAACGCCGGTTGCAATTCGGGTTTGTAAAGGCGACGAGCAGCCGCGTGGGTAATGCGATCGATAGCACCCTCTACCGTTTCTCCCTTTAACAAATAACCGCGATTGAGTATCTGTTCTGACTCTTCGTTAAGCCACCATATGTTGGTTTCTTCGTTCATATTGACTTGTTTTTTAGTGTTAATGTTATCGTTTTATATAATTATTTATGTATTTCTTACGGTTGTTTTTATCAGTTTCTTCCTTCAAGAAAGAAGAAATATATGTATCTTTTTAGTTTACCAAACGTATTTTACAATTAAACTCGACGTACTGAATATTTTGGGCGAATGGCGATTTATCCCAACGGAGACATATCAAATGTTTCGGGCGAATTGCAATTCGCCCCTACGGAGACGCGCCAAATATTTTGAACAAACGGTAATTTACCACAATGGAAACGTACCGAATGTTTTAGGAAAATGGTAATTTACCACAATGGAAACGCACCGAATATTTTGGGCGAATTGCAATTCGCCCCTACGGAAACGTATCAATTCAATACCCCACACTTTTCTTTTAAAAAATTTCTTCTTGTCATCCATAAAAATGTGACGTCGCAATTTGCAAAATCATACCTCGCATTTTCTGAAATGATACGTCGCAGTTTTAAAACTTGTACGTGCGATTTTTTAGTGTCTGCCCGTTAATTTTATCTATCCAGACAAACCATTAAAAACAAACGCTTTGTCTATTTTATCCTTTCCTACCTAAAAATTTCAAGAACATTCTTTTTGTATTTCAAAAGTCATACGGTTAGGCTACCTTTTTAAAACGTCTATTTTATTTGAAAAATCAATCCGTTTCCACCAAAAACCGCTGACAAGCCTCCAACTCGCCTACTTTTACTTTATTAATATGCGTAAAGGTTACGTTAGGGTCTGCCTGCACAAATTGTTCAGCCTTTTTGATGCAATAATCAATTTTGTAGGCTACTGAAATGCAAACCCGATGACCGTTTACCAACCCCATACCCATATAAATGTATGCCCCTAAGCGGAAATCGGGCAGGCTCACCGCGTCAATTTCTTTTTGAATCTGTGTTGATACTTTCATAATTTATATTGTTTTTATTATTTCAAACCGATGAGCATTTGCAATACAACGGATGTTTTACCTAAACACCTCATTTGGACAAGGCTTTTTGCAGGGCTTCTGACAAGGATTCATACCGAAAAGCGAACCCCGCCGCCTTTGTCTTTTCGTTGGACACACGGCTTCCTTCAAGCAGCAGCACCGCCATTTCACCGAACATACACCTTATTATATAAGCAGGAACATTGGGCAACCACAACTTTTGTTGCAACGCGTTGGCAATGGCTTTCATTAGTTCGGCATTGGTTACCGCTTCGGAAGCCACCACATTGAACGCCCCGCTAATATCAGTTGAAAGGGCAAACTGTACAAACCGACATACATCATCAACATCAACCCACGTTACGTATTGCTTGCCCGTTGCAAGCGCCGCTCCGAATCCGTAGCGCACAGTAGCTGCCATTTGCGGTAGTGCACCCGCCTCGCCACTGAGCACCGTTCCCAACCGCATAATAACCACACGCCGGCTCACCGCTTCAAAGGCTTCTGCCGCCTGCTCCCACTGCACACATACGTCGCTTAAAAAGTCTGCCCCGTGCGGGTCGGTTTCGGTAAAGATGCGTTCGGTGGTTTGAGTTCCGTAGTACCCCACCGCCGAAGCACTTATAAAGGTTTGCAACATCACGCCCCGCTCTTTCAAACATTGCAACAACAATGCTGCTGATTGCACCCTACTATCGCAAATTTTTTGCTTTTGCTTTCGGCTCCATCGCTTTTGCGCCACCGATACCCCCGCCAAATGGATAAGGTGATTAACCCCTTCGAGTGCCTCAGCAGCGACGTATCGTTTATCAATATCCCAAAGAAATTCGTTTGACGCAAGCGGTTCGCGCGTGAGAAACCGCAGTGTATAGCGCTCCGCCAACACCGATGAAAGCCTGCGTGCCACCATACCGTTAGCTCCGGTAATCAGTACGATTTCTTTTTTCATTTATACACAAAAATTCAAAAGCCCTAAAACTTTAACGCAAAACATCAGGGCGATAATTCATTATCAAACAATCAATTAGGATATACAGATAAAGAGGTAGTAGGTATTTTATCCTTTTCTTGTCGCGCAAAGATACGTTTATAATTTTCATTTCTTACATACCTTTTTAAATAACTTTTCAACAAAGATTTTAACAATTTAAGCAAGTATGGTCGTATCAATTAGTTAGAATAAACCCGAAGAAAAGCGGGCTCTTTTGCGTTTGTTTGCGTCCGACACATCAACCGACAAGTGACTCGGCAACACACCTTCCAACCGACTCAAACTCCGTTAGCGACAAGCTGTTTAGTTCATACGTAAGAATCACAACAAACTATTTTTCAAACCATTACAAAACAGCAAATAACCCAAAAATACCTTTTTGAAAGTTTTGAACAACCAACCTGACAACTCGCAATAAAACACCTATATAATATATGGTATCAACGCTAATTTTTATAATTTTGTAAACTGATTTTTTTTCGTACTTTTGCACGGATTTTAATAAAACGAAATACGGCTTAAAATGAAGGCATTAAATCATTTTCGGGCTGTAAAACACCTAAAAAAGTAATATGAAAGCAGGAATTGTAGGGCTTCCCAACGTGGGGAAATCCACCTTATTTAATTGTTTGTCAAACGCAAAGGCACAGAGTGCGAACTTTCCGTTTTGTACCATCGAACCGAACTTGGGCGTGGTGAACGTTCCCGACCCCCGATTGGAAAAGCTCGAAGAATTGGTAAAACCCGAGCGCGTACTGCCCGCCACCGTTGAAATCGTGGATATTGCCGGATTGGTAAAAGGAGCCAGCAAAGGCGAAGGATTGGGCAATCAGTTTCTCGGTAACATTCGCGAGTGCAACGCCATCATTCACGTGCTTCGCTGCTTTGAAAACGACAACATCGTGCACGTGGACGGAAGCGTAAATCCCATTCGCGACAAAGGAACCATCGACGTGGAACTGCAACTCAAAGACCTCGAAACCGTTGAAAAACGCCTCGATAAAGTAAACCGAGCCGCCAAAGCGGGCGATAAAAAAGCTGCCAAAGAACAAGAACTCTTAAACCGAATTAAAACCACGTTGGAATCGGGCAACTCGGCAAGAGCCGTACAAATCGCTGATGATGAACAGGATTTGATGGATTCGTTCCAACTGCTTACCGCCAAGCCTATATTATATGTGTGTAATGTTGATGAGGCTTCTGCCAAAAACGGCAACAAATACGTGGAGCAAGTGAAAGAAGCCGTGAAGGACGAAAACGCCGAAGTGATTGTTTTGGCGGTCGCCACCGAAGCCGACATCACCGAATTGGAAAGCTACGAAGAGCGACAAATGTTTTTAGAAGACATCGGGTTGGACGAGCCGGGAGCTTCCAAACTGATTCGGGCGGCGTACAAACTGCTTAATTTACAGACATATTTTACGGCAGGCGTGAAGGAAGTCCGTGCGTGGACGATTCATCAAGGCGACACCGCACCCAAAGCGGCGGGCGTTATCCATTCCGATTTTGAAAAAGGATTCATTCGTGCCGAAGTAATCGCCTACGACGATTTTGTTACCTACGGAAGCGAAGCCAAAGTGAAAGAAGCCGGCAAAATGCGTGTGGAAGGCAAGGAATACATCGTGAAAGACGGCGACGTGATGCACTTCCGTTTTAATGTGTAATTTATCTTATTCCAATCAAAAATAAGGATAACACGGCAAAAATAGAGGTTGCTTTTGCCGTGTTATCCGTCTTTTTTTGATAAAAAATCAATAAATTCTTTGATGCAACTAAAAAATCATCAAAAACAACAATCAGTTCAATAACAACTCATTAAGCAAACTGATTTCTTAAAATTAAATAATAAAAACATAAAAAAATAATAAAAAGCGTGCAGAATTAGAATTAATTATTTAGTTTTGCCTGATGTTAAGAAAAAACAAAGATTACTATGTTAGTATTACAAGCACCTATTGAAACGGCAAACGTTACAAGTGAAACCGCTGTTATTGAAGAAAAAACACTGTCGGTTATGGATATGATACTCAATGGCGGCACTGCCAGTACCGTTATCATAGCCGTACTTTTTGTGATGTTGGCAGTTGCCTTATTCATCTATTTTGAGCGATTGTTTGCCATTAAATCGGCATCGAAAATCGATAAAAACTTTATGATGAAAATTCGCGACGGAATTTCAGCCGGAAAATTGGACGCTGCCCGAATGTTCTGCGTTCAATCAAACACACCGGTAGCACGCCTTATTGAAAAAGGAATTTCACGCATTGGCAAACCACTTGAAGACATTAACAAAGCCATTGAAAACGCCGGAACGCTTGAAGTTTACAAATTGGAGAAAAACACCGCCATTTTGGCAACCATTGCCGGAGCCGGACCGATGATTGGCTTTTTGGGTACGGTTGTGGGTATGATTGTATCGTTCCACGAAATGGCTTCTGCCGGAGGTCAAGCCGAAATGGGTGCCTTAGCAGGCGGTATTTACACGGCAATGTCCACCACCGTGGCAGGACTTATCGTAGGGATTATTGCCTACATCGGCTATAACCACTTGGTGGTACAAACCGATAAAATCGTTCACCAAATGGAAGCCAACGCCGTTGAATTTTTAGACCTATTGAACGAGCCGGTATAACAAAACCTCACTAAAAAATACAAAAATGAAAATAAGAGGTAGAAATAAAGTCAGCCCCGAGTTCAGTATGTCGTCAATGACCGACATCGTGTTTTTGTTGTTGGTTTTCTTTATGATTACGGCAAACAGCCCCAATGCACTTGATTTACTTTTGCCCAAAGCCAAAGGAAAATCAACCAACACACAGAACGTTTCCGTGAGCATCAATAAAGATTTAAACTATTTTATTGATAAAAAACCCATTGACGTTGCTAATTTGGAACAAGAATTGCGAACGGCTTTACAGGGCGTGGACAAACCCACCATCATCTTACGGGTGGAAGAAAGCGTACCGATTGAAAAAGCCGTAACCGTAATGGACATCGCCAATCAAAATCAGTACAAAGTGATTTTGGCAGTACGTCCAAAATAATTTTTTTATGAGTTTAATTGACACAGCACATAAACGCAAATCACTTACCATCACCATTTTAATAATGGGGATTGTTACGTTTTTACTTTTTTTTGCCGGACTAAAATACTTAGACCCGCCCCCTGAAAACGGAATAGATGTGATTTACGGCGTTGATTTACAAGGAATGGGCGAAAGAACTCCGCCACCAAGCGCTTCAAAGCCACAAACCGCTCCGCCCGAAACTGTTACCAAGCCGGAAGAAACCTCATCGGAAGAACCCAAAGAGAATCTTTTAGCGCAGGATAACGACGAAGAGATAGCTGTGCCAACAGAGCCCAAAAAACAGGAAAAGAAAAAGGAAAGCCCGAAAAAGGAGAAACCCAAAGAAAACACTAAAAAAGAAGTTACCGAAAAACCAAAAGAAGAGCCCAAACCTTCAAAAGAAACCACCGATGCGCTATCAAGCATTTTGGGGGCTGCCAATGCCGGAGGAAACGCCTCAGGAGGGCAGGGTGATGACAACATAGCCGGTTACAAAGGAAGCCCCGACGGCAATCCTTATGCAAACAGTTACTACGGTTCGGGAGGTTCCGGAACAGGAGGCAAAGGCTGGGGACTCAAAGGAAGAAGCATTCAAGTCGAAGGATATGTACCACAAGAATGCAACGAATCAGGGACGATTGTGGTTCAAATTGAGGTAGATAGAGACGGAAAGGTTGTAAAAGCTACCCCGGGAGTAAAAGGCTCTACCAGTCGTGAACCCTGTCTGTTGGATGCCGCCCGAAAAACGGCTTTCAAACACAAATGGAATGCCGATTCAAATGCGCCTGCCCGCCAAGTTGGATTTATTGTAATTAACTTTAAATTAGGCGAATAAAATTCTTTTTTACACACATAAGGATGAGATAATTTAAAAATTGTTCACAAAATTTTTAAGTTATCTCATTTTGTATCAAGCTACTATTTATAATGAATTACCAAGAAACACTCTCGTGGCTGTTCGGTCGTTTGCCGATGTTCCAAAACCAAGGCAAAAAAGCACTGAACCACAAATTAGACAACATTCAAAAACTTGTTTCGTTTTTAGGAAATCCGCATACCAAATTCAAATCGCTGCATATTGCCGGCACCAACGGAAAAGGTTCGTCAAGCCATATGTTGGCTTCCGTTCTGCAAGAAGCGGGCTACAAAGTGGGATTGTACACATCACCACACTTAAAGGATTTTCGGGAACGCATCAAAATAAACGGAATAGAAATAACTGAAAATGAAGTAATTGATTTTGTAAAAAAACACAAATCGTTTTTTGAAGAAAATCATCTTTCTTTTTTTGAAATGACCGTTGGTTTGGCTTTTGATTATTTCGCTAAGGAACAAGTAGATATCGCCGTGATTGAAGTTGGTTTGGGCGGGCGGTTTGATTCCACCAATATCATAAATCCCGAAGTTTCGCTCATCACCAATATTTCCAAAGACCACACCGATATTTTGGGCAATACGCTTGCTAAAATTGCCGTTGAAAAAGCCGGAATTATCAAAAAAAATACGCCCGTAGTCATCAGTGAACGCAATGAAGAAACAGCTTCCGTATTTGTTGAAAAAGCAAAAAAGGAAAACGCTCCCATCATTTTCGCTTCTTCCATCACAACGGATTTAAACACTGATTTACAAGGACTTTACCAACAAAAAAACATAAAAGGCGTACTTGCCGTATTGGATTTTCTGCGGAATGATTTTTGGGAAATTTCCGATGAAAACATCAAAAACGGATTGCTAAATGTAGTGAAAAATACGGGACTGAAAGGGCGATGGCAAACCCTGTCGGAAAATCCGAAAATCATTTGCGATACGGGGCATAACGAAGCCGGATTAGCGTACGTCATTGAGCAAATTTCAAAGCAATCATATGACAATCTGCATCTTGTTTTAGGTTTTGTAAAGGAAAAAGATGTTGAAACCGTGCTGGATATGTTCCCCAAAAAGGCACACTATTATTTTTGTAAACCCAATATTCCCCGTGGATTAGATGTTGAAATTTTAACTGAAATGGCTTCCCGAAAAGGATTAATCGGAAAAGCCTATACATCTGTTAATGAAGCACTAACAGCTGCAAAAAAACACAGTTTACCTTCGGATTTTATTTTCGTTGGCGGAAGCACTTTTGTGGTGGCTGAAATTGTTTAGGGAAAGGTGAAGTGGTGAAGGGTGAAAAAGGTAAGTGAATAAAAATCATAAAAATGTTATTTTGCAATTTTCACAATAACAAATAATTACGCTTTTTCAATCAAAAAAATGAAAAAAAACACAAAAATATTTGGAACTTTATATGTAATTGTAGTATATTTGCACCCGTAAAAACAAGGATAGGCGGGAGTAGCTCAGTTGGTAGAGCGTCAGCCTTCCAAGCTGAATGTCGCGAGTTCGAACCTCGTCTCCCGCTCAAAAGAAAAGCAACCTAAAAAGGTTGCTTTTTTATTTTCTTAATTATGCTAAAACATACTTATTAAACTCATTTATTTTCAACACATTAGTATCTAAAAAATTATAAAGACATTCCGATATATCTTTTTCTTCAAAAGGTAATTCCAAAACTAATTCGGTAAATGATTGAGGGCTCTGTTTTAACAAAGCGATTATTTTATTTTCTATTTCCTTCATATCCACCGAAATAGAAGGATTTTTTGAAACACACACGGAACAAATTCCACACGCTTCTGCTTTCTTTTCGCCAAAATACGTTAATAACTGCACACTTTTGCAGATGGTGTCATCAAGTATATAACGGAACATAGCTTGCTGTAAATCAGTCTTATTATTGGTATATTCTTTCAAATTTTTAGCAACTGAATTGATAGTACGATCATCATCCCTTGGCACTTTAAAAACAATTTCAGCATCAGTACTTTCACTCGTATAAGACACAATACCGGCTTGTTGCAACTTTTGAAGCTGTTCCGTAATTTTTGTGGTATCCATTCCTGTTTTCTGGGCAATTTTTTCAATATTTATCGGAAGGGTTTGCTCATAAATACCGGGAAAATTACGCAAAAGATAAAATACAAGATCTTTAAAATCAGCATTCGTTTTCAAATAATTGATAATTTCATAGCTTGACGGCAAAAACTGCAAGGTTGCCTTATTGTGAAAATTTTGGCTGAGCGAAATTACCGAAAGCCTGTCAAGCATCAAAAGCGCATTGTAGGTTTTCTGAAAATGCAAACCATAACGCTTGCAAAAATCAGAAAACTGGAATTGCAACGGAATTTCCGCTCCCTCACCATAAGCTATTTTAAAATAGGCATTCAATTTGGCGTAGATAAGTTTGAGATATTGAGTGTCAATTATTTGTTCTTTTAACTGATTTTCTGCATTTTGCAAATCAAAATCATCATACAACAACACGGCATACGATTTCTGACCATCACGCCCTGCCCTGCCCGCTTCTTGAAAATAATCTTCAATTGTTGTAGGGATTTCCCAATGGATAACGGTTCGAACATCGGGCTTATCAATCCCCATTCCGAAGGCATTGGTGGCAACCATCACTTGAATATCACCTAACAACCAAATACTTAGCTTTTTATTTTTTTCATCAGCCGAAAGCCCGCCGTGAAAAAAAGTTGCCAAAATTCCTCGTTCTTGCAAATATTCCGCTAAATGAATCGTAGCGTTACGACTGCGAACATACACTATGGAACTACCTTGATTTTTCTTTAAAATTTGTTCCAATCGCTGCCACTTGGCATCGGTTTTAAAAACCATATAAGCGATGTTGGAACGCTTTAACGATGTGGAAATGACCGTTGCTTTTTCGATACCCAACTGTTGCACAATGTCATTCTGCACCTTTTCCGTAGCCGAAGCGGTCAATGCCAACATCGGCACGTTTGGAAACTGTTCTTTCAGCCATTTGCATTTCAAATATGCCGGACGAAAATCCTTCCCCCAGTGGGAAACACAGTGCGCCTCATCAATAGCTATTAAATTGACGTTCATTTGCTTGATAAAACTCTGAACCACTTCTTGATGCAAACGCTCGGGCGACAGGTACAGAAATTTATAATTACCACATATTGCATTACTTAGCAATCGCTCCAAATCGGCATATGAAATACCTCCGGCTATGGAAAGTGCCTTGATGCCTCTGCTTTTGAGGTTTTCAACTTGGTCGGTCATAAGCGCTACCAAAGGCGAAACCACAATGCAAATACCCTCTTTTACTAATGCAGGAACTTGAAAGGTAATGGATTTTCCGCCTCCGGTTGGCATCAATGCCAAAGTGTCATTTCCTTGCAAAACAGATGTCACAATACGGGTTTGAGGCTCACGAAACGAATCGTAACCCCAGTATTTTTTGAGTATGGCAAGCGGTGTATTCACTTATCATTAAGCTATTTTAACGAGGTAACTATCACTTTATCAGTGCAGTTTTCAACCGTTATTTCTACTTTTTTTCCTTGTAATTCACCTTCAATCACATATTTTTTGCACGGAGAGGCATTCACGTCACTTTTTGAAAAAAGCACATCGCCTTGCGTGAAAATAACGGCAAGTTCTTCTTCTGAAACTAGAACGTTTGATGAAATTTCAACATTTTTGGAACGTAAATCCTTCAAAACCCTACAATTAGGGAAATAACAAAATTCGTCTGTTCCTTTCTTTTTAAAGAAGAAAGCCACAATTACAATACCCAGTGAAAGCCCTATGGCGTAATATCCTATGCGTTGCAGTATCGACATTTTTTAGTAAATAAATCTGTAAATCAAATAAATAACAAATCAATAGGCTTATACGGAAGTCCGAACCACTCTGACACTGTACTGTTTGTCAGCACCCCGTGATAAAAATAAAGCCCGTTTCGGAAGCCCTTATCGGTATGTAAAATATTTTCGATACCGCCTTCTTCTCCTATCTTTAATATAAAGGGCATCAGTATGTTACTTAATGTAAACGAAGCCGTTCGGGCATAGCGCGAAGCCATATTCGGCACACAGTAATGTACCACATTGTGTTTGATAAAGGTCGGATTTGCCAAGGTAGTAACACGGCTGGTTTCAATGCACCCACCGGTGTCGATACTGGCATCAACAATTACAGAACCTTTTTTCATCAACTGTACCATATCTTCATTGATTATCACGGGGGCACGATTCGCTCCCCGCATCGCTCCGATAAGAACGTTACAGCGCATTAAAGCCTTTTTCAAGATTTTAGGTTGCAAAGTTGAAGTGAAAACGGGTGCGCAAACATTTTGTTTAAGGCGACGCAAATTTGCCAATGAATGGTCAAATACTTTTACGTTAGCACCCAGCCCGATAGCCGAACGCACCGCCGCTTCCGTGATATCATTCGCCCCGAGAAAAACCACCTCAATGGGCGGCACTCCCGTAATATTTCCAAAAAGAAGCCCCCCGCCTCCGTTGGAAGTTTCGGCAATCAACTCAGCAGCAATCAAAACCGAAGCTTCTCCTGTAATTTCACTAATTGATTGTAAAACAGGAAAGTTACGCTCATCATCTTGAATATATTCAAAAGCCAAAGCTGTAATTTGCTTTTTGGAAAGTGCCTCAAAATAGTCCTTTTCCTGTGTTTTTATTTGCAAAGCCGAAATCAAAACGGATTTCGGGCGCAGGTAATCAATCTCGGTTTTGGTGGGCGGTTCCACCTTTAAAACAATCGGACAGGCAAAAACTTGCTGCGTGTCATACGCAATTTCAGCTCCTGCTTCGCTATAATCCGTATCCGAAAAATTGGCACTTTCACCCGCCCCTGATTCTATCAATATCTGATGCCCGTTGGCTACCAAAACAGCCACATCGTCAGGTGCTAAACAAATGCGTCGTTCTTGAAAGGTGCTTTCTTTTGGCAAACCTATCTTTAAGGAATTCCGTTGATTGGACACTGCCAAGCACTCTTCCTGAGGCAAAAATTTTGAAAATGTAGATAATGATGGCATAATTTTCTACTTGTAAAAACCACAAAGATAAAACGCCCAACGTAAAGAAACAAACATATTAATAAAAGATTTTCAAAACACTCATTTTTAATTGATTGCAAGAATAAGTTCAGAGATAACAACTCGTAAAAAAGCACCATATTTAATTTGAATTACGCATAGTGCTAAAAAAATTAATATTTTTTTAACATCACAAATTAAAAGTTACCGCTATTTTTGCCCCGTGATTCAACGATATATAAGCATATTATTAACAACACTCATTTTGTACTCTAATTCAGGGTGGGCTTTGGCGTTTCATTATTGTGGTGATGAAATTGCCTCCGTTTCGTTGGATTTTTTGCACTCAACTTCCTCACAAACTGATTGTTGCCCGATAGACGAAAGTTGTTGTGCCAACAGCGATGAACACAGTAATTGTTGTGATAATCAAACGTTTGAATCGTCAAGTTCTGAAAATAAAGTCATTACACAAATTTTCAAGCTGACATTTTCAACATTTCTACCTTCTGAAACGCAATTCTTTCATTTTCAAAATACGGAAAACATAAAATCCAAAAAAAGTACGCCTGCTTTTTATGTGGATTTGAATGCGCCTCCGCTATACACACTTTATTGCCAACTCGTATTTTATGCGTAATTGATTTTCATTAATGTAATACACTGAAAATAACCAGATTTACATTTAACTAAAAATCAAATTAGTAACGCAACGGGAATTTATTCTCAAAAATATTCCCATCATAAATACGAAAAAAAATAATGAATAAATACTTTTTTTACATAGGGCTATTTTTGCCCTTGATGCTCTTTTCACAAGGTTATGAAAAAGGGCAAGTTATTGATGAAAATCAAATGCCTATGGCGGGCGTAAATGTCTATTGGAACGGAACAAGCATAGGCGTTTCAACCGATGAAAACGGAAATTTCACCATCAAAAAAACGCCAAATTCCGGCACGTTAATTTTTAGCTATATCGGATATAAAACTCAGAAAGTCAATACACTTTCAGAATCAGTTACAAGCGTGCAAATGCAACCTGATAACAATCTGGACGAAGTGGTTGTAAGTCAAAAAAGAGCTGCTACCATCCGTTCAAAATACCAAGTTGCTGATATTCAAATAATGAGCAGTAAAGAACTTTTAAAAGCTGCTTGCTGTAACCTTTCAGAAAGTTTTTCTACAAATCCGTCTATCGACGTAAATTTTTCTGATGCCGTCACCGGAAATAAACAAATTAAAATGTTGGGGCTTACAAGTCCGTATATTTTAATGGCAGAAGAAAACGTTCCCACGCTTCGGGGTGCTTCACAAGCTTACGGACTATCGTTCATCCCGGGTACTTGGGTTGAAAGTATCCAAATCACAAAAGGAGCAGGAAGCGTTATCAATGGATTTGAAAGCATCTCAGGGCAAATAAATTACGAAATTTTAAAACCCGCTACCGACTTTCCTTTTTATTTAAATCTGTACGGCTCACAAGACAGTCGTTTGGAAGCGAATGCCCACGTGAACCAGAAACTCTCTGACAAATGGAGCACTACGCTTTTCGCTCACGGAAACATTCGGCAAGCAAAAAACGATCACAATCACGACGGTTTTATTGACCATCCCATCGGAAATCAAATTAATTTGTTAAACCGATGGCAATTTACTGATTCTGAGAAAGGATGGGTAGGTTTTCTGAACATAAATTATTTGAAAGACGAACGACAAGCCGGCGAAATGCAATTTAACCCAGCAAAAGATAAATTTACTACAAATACGTGGGGAAGCCAAATATTTTCCGAAAGAATAACCGCTTCAAATAAAATCGGTTATGTTTTCCCCGAAGCATCTCACAAAAGCATCGGTTTTCAAAATTCATTTCAATCGTATCAGCAAGACTCGTATTTCGGTCTGAATCAGTATGATATAAAGCAACGTAGCTTCTATTCCAACTTGATTTACAATTCCATCATAAGCAATGTGAAGCATAAATTTTCAACGGGAATAAACTTTGTTTATGACAACTTTAATGAATTGGTAACAAACAACTTAACCGTTGATTTTTCACGAACCGATCGGTCATTTGGTGGCTTTTTTGAGTACACCTATGACAACTTGGCAAATTTCAGTTTAGTAGCCGGAATTAGAGCCGATACGCACAACCGATTAGGCAATTTTATAACGCCCCGACTGCATTTACGATACAATCCGTGGGCAGATGCCGTGTTTAGAGCCTCTGCCGGACGCGGAAAACGAGTGGCAAACATTTTTGCTGAAAATCAACATTTTTTTGCGTCCAACAGGCAATTTGAAATCCGAAATAATAACGGAAAAATCTACGGATTGCATCCTGAAATTGCGTGGAATTACGGCGGAAGTTTTTCACAATCGTTTCGCATCTTCAACAAAAATGCCGAAATTACCGTTGATTTTTACCGAACTCACTTTGAAAATCAAATAGTTGTTGATACCGATGCTTCACCACAAAAAGTTTTATTTTATGACTTAAACGGAAAAAGTTTCGCTAATTCATTTCAAACAGAACTGAGCATCACGCCGTTACGTGGTTTGGATTTTAAAACTGCCTATAAATTTTATGACGTACAAACTCAATTTTTGAGCGGGCAGGCCGAAAAACCGCTTACGCCCAAACATCGTTTTTTTGCTAATGTAGCGTATGAAACTCCCGAACGGAATCACAAAAAATGGGCGTTTGACCTGACGTACAACTGGCTTGGAGCGCAACGACTTCCATCAACAAAAAGTAATCCAAAAGCCTTTCAAACAGCTGATTACGCTCCTGCTTTTGCCGTGATAAATGCGCAAATAACCAAAACGTTTTCACACGAATTTGAAATTTACATAGGTGGTGAAAACATCGGAAATTACAAACAAGAAAACGGAATTTTAGCGGCAAACGACCCTTTTGGAATGTATTTTGATAGCACTTTACTGTACGCTCCTTCGTTTGGACAAATGTATTATGCAGGATTGCGATTTAAAATCAGAAATTGGACAAAAAACACTCAAAAATACTTATAAAATGAAGAAAATTTTAATTTTTACAACTTTATTTTGCTTTTTCGGGCTGCTTATGGCACAAGAATCACCCAATAAGAACAAAAAAGTGGAATTTCCCGTAGGCGGTAACTGCAAAATGTGTAAAAAACGCATTGAAAAAGCTGCCTATTCGGTAAAAGGCGTTAAAAGTGCCGATTGGAATGTTGAAAGTGGCAATATGCAACTTGTTATCGACGAACGGAAATGCTC
>NZ_JAUNKD010000016.1:0-32934 GCF_030532915.1 Capnocytophaga sp. | reverse complement strand
AAATCATAGAAAAAATCGGCTATTCGTGTGGGAAATAACCCTATCAAAAACCGCAACACAGGATAAGTCCGGCTCTCGGCAAGAAATTTTTTAACCGCCTTTGATTTTGTAAAAAACACATCGCCTACCTTAACAATAACTGTTTTATTTACAACATCTTGCAATCTATTTTCGGTAATAATTTGCTTCCCGATTTCAGAGGTACTTGCAGCAAACTTAAACTTATCATCCGTATCGGCTTTTGCCAAATAATAAGCTATCCGGTTGCAAAACAAGCAATCTCCGTCAAAAATTAAAATAAAATTATTCATAACGAAGTGCCTCAACAGGATCTAATTTTGAAGCTTTTAGAGCAGGATACAATCCTGAAATGAGGGCTACCACAAAGGCTATAATAATTGCCACAAAAACAGTCCCCCACGGGATAATAAACTCAAAATCAGCCATTTTTGATATAAAATATCCTAAACTTATGCCCAAAACAATCCCGAAAAAAGCTCCCAATTGGGCTATAATCATCGTTTCGGTAAAAAATTGCATCGTAATTGCCTTTCGGTGAGCGCCTAACGCCTTACGAATACCGATTTCTTTGGTACGTTCGGTAACCGAAACCAACATTATGTTCAACAAAGCGATGGACGACCCCAAAATGGTTATCAAACCAATTATAAAGCCCGCAACGGCGATACCTCCCGTAATACTGGCTATTCTGTGTAACAAATCATCGCTGCGTTCTATTGCAAAATTATTTTCATCTAAGGGTCTGACACTTCGAATATTACGCATAAGCACGAGAGCTTCGCTCATTATCGTTTCAAGATTGCCTTTATCAACCACCCGAACCTTAATATTATAATTCGGATTTTGAACTGAAAAAGCAGCACGCGCCACCCCCAGTGGTATAAGTACTTGAAAATCTTCATAATTACCAAAAGTAGACCCTTTTGATTTTAACATTCCTATAATTTTGAACTTATGCCCGCGAACCGAAATCTCCTTCCCTATGGGGTTTACATCTTTCAGAAGCGTTTTTTGAAAATCAGCCCCAACAACGCAAACATTAATATTATTTTGAATATCTAACAGACTGAAATCACGCCCTTTATCCAATTCCAAACCCGAATTGGAAATGTAGTGTTCATCAACCCCGATAATATTGGCGAGCGGGTCTGTTTTTTGATTTTCGTATTTTACCTCAGCAAGCGAAGTCGAAAAAATGGAAATGCTGGTGTTCACAAACGGATTATTCAGCCCGTTTTTAAATGTAACTGCATCGTGATACGTAATAGGCGGATTAATTTTTTCCTTCGCACCGCTACCTTTGGCTCGCTTTGAATATTCATAACGAACGATGGAAAAAGTGTTGGCTCCCATTTGAGAAAAATTGCCTTCCAAGGTGTTACGCAACGCCCCGATAACGCTCAAAATCCCTACCAAAGCTGTAATCCCGATGGCAATAATCAGCACGGTAAGAATGGTGCGCAACAACTGACTTCTGATGGCATCAAAAGCAATTTTAATATTTTCACGAATTACAACCAGCCGAAACATCATTTTACTATCTTTTTTAATTTTCCGCAAAAAAAGAAGCCAAATATTTAGCCAATCCGTCTTCTTTATGATGAAACGTAACTCCGTAAGCTACTTTTTTCACCTCTTCACGGGCATTCCCAACGGCAATTCCGTATTTTACACCTTGAATCATCTCCAAATCGTTATAATTATCGCCAAAAGCCATCGATTCTGCCAATGAAAAACCGTATTTTTGCTCCAAAAGCACTTTAATTCCTGTTAATTTGGACACTTTTTTATCTGCCAGTTCAATATAAGTGTCCTTTGCACGATAAATATGCAAATCATCTGCCATTTTCTGTTGCAAAAGTGCGTACATTTGTTCTATCAAAACCGCATCACCCATCAGCATAATTTTATGTGCGCCTATGTTTTTTGCCTTCCAATCAAAAATCACCTCGCGAGGTGCAAGCACTTGCGGACGTGTACGCGTATTATTTTCTTCGCGTTGTGCCCAGAAATCATACTGCGGAACATACCATAAATCATTGTGATACAAACTAATATGAATTTTTCCTTGAAATTCTTGCTCGTTTAACGTTACGATTTTCTCAATTTGATGAACATCAATTTCAGTGGAATGTAATACTTTTTCATTATCCAAAACCAAAGCTCCGTTATAGGCAATCATCGGCGTATCAAGTATTTGCAACATTTCACGCAAATATTCCATTTGTCGGGGCATTCGAGATGAAACCAACACAAAAGGAATTTGTTTTTTTATGCGTCCAACTTCGTAAATGGTTAATTCTGAAATTGTTCTGTTTCCGTCTAATAACGTTCCATCAACGTCTGAAAATATGATTTTACAATCCATTATGTTGTTAAAAATTCTTTATGATTTACAAATTTAAGACATCTCGCATTGAAAAAACACCTTTTTTACCGATAATCCATTCGGCGGCAAGCACTGCCCCGAGGGCAAATCCGTTGCGATTGTGAGCCGTGTGTTTTATTTCAATGGTATCAACCTCACTTTGGTAAGTAACTGTATGTGTGCCTGGTACATTCTCAATTCGTTTTGCTTCGATTGGAATTTCAGTGGTGGTTGCTTCACCCAATTTCCAAGCGGTTTTGCCGGAATTGGCTATAATACCTTCCGCCAAAGTAATTGCCGTTCCGCTGGGAGCATCCAACTTTTGCGTATGGTGAATCTCTTCAATCGAAACGTTATAATCATTGAGTTGCGTCATCAGTTGTGCCAATTTTTTATTCAAAGTAAAAAAAATATTTACCCCTATACTGAAATTCGAGGCATACAAAAAGGCACTTTTATGCTGATTACAAAGCGCAACCGCCTTGTCATAATCAGTGAGCCATCCTGTGGTTCCGGCAATTACAGGAACTTGATTTTCAATACATTTTCGGATATTTGAAAAAGCACTTTCGGGTGTGCTGAACTCTATGGCAACATCGGCAAGGGCAATGTTGTAAGGCGTATTGGCGTTGTCTATTTTCAATACGATTTCGTGCCCCCGTTCCAAAGCTATTTTTTCAATGGTTTTACCCATTTTTCCATATCCTAATAAAGCTATTTTCATTTACTTATACGTTTTTGATGCAAGATTTGCAGTTTTATTAAAAAGTTGAAACCACAAATGTAAGTCTTTACGCTTAAAAATCAAAATACTTATTTCAATTCTTTTTGTTGCAAACGAAAAAAAGTTACCTTGCTTTAAGGTAACTTTTGTTTTTTAGAAAGAATAAATCAATCCGCAATTTACTCCGATAGATGAATAAGGAGCGTCGGGTGCGCCTTTATCCTGCCAATCAAACTCATCTTGTAATAACGGCGTGAGTTGAGTAACTACTTCTTTCAAGCGCGGGTCTCTTTCTGAAAATCGTTTCATATTTTCCAGAAAAGCATCGCGTGAAATAGGCACTCCGTTATAAGTTGCCGAAAAACTTTCCAATTTTGAGGTTTTTCTCGGAACGGCAATGTTAAGGTATTCTCCTTCAACAAAAAATGATACTTTTTCAGCCAATTTGAATTTAAAGCCCAATCCGCCGATAAACCCAAACGGAATTTTTCCGTGAAAATTATTTTTTACTTCGGCTTGAACCGTATGGTTTGGGATGGGAAGGCTGAATTGCGTTTCGGCTTCGGTTCTTCCTCCAATTTTGGTAACCCCACCGGCACGAAGGTAAATATTATCGGTTACGTTAAACACAGCCGAAAGCGATGCCCCGAAAGCCCTGCCTCGGGCTGTCATCGTAACAACAGAACTTTTATTAGTGGTTTTGTCTTCACCGTGTAGGTAACCCACGGCTATTTCAGCTCCCAAACGTTTGGTAAAAAAGTAACCACCACGCAATTGCGTTTGAAAACCGGCTCCGTAGCTAGCTTTAATTTCACTTACTTCACCCTGTGCAGAGACCTCTTTCCCTACTGTTTTTTGGCTCGTTTCAAAGCCATAACCGCCACTTACCGAAATGTAAGCCTGGCTGTACATTGCCGTTGCTCCAAAAATTGCCGCAACCGTTAAAAGTAAATTTTTCTTCATTATCCTTTTAATTTTTTATTCGGGTACAAACATATAAATAAAAAGTAAGACACGAAAAAAAAATGATAAAAATCAGTTTAAAATTTCGGCTATTTTTTCGGGAGAGCGTGCTATTACGGCTTTATTTCCATCAATAAGTATAGGACGTTCAATTAGTTGCGGATATTCAAGCATCGCTTGAATGATTTGTTCATCTGTTAGAATTCTATCTTTAAATTTTTCTTTCCAAACAGCTTCTTTCACTCTGACCAACGCAATAGGCTCAACGCCCAACTTGGCAATAATGGTTTTGAGTTCATTTTCCGTGAGCGGATTTTTCATATAATCCACCACCTCGTATTGTTTTTCTGACGATTGTAATGCATCAAAGGCACAGCGCGATTTTGAACACTTCGGATTGTGATATATTTTTATCATTTTCAAATAGTTAAAGGATTAACACGACGCATCAAACGCAATTTATGCGTATAATTTCGGATTTCTTGATTAAAAATACCGATATGGTCTAACCTATCGATACGCACCTTTCCGTACGAATGGATTATCTTATTGTCTCCCAGTAAAATACCCACGTGAATGATATTGCCTTCTTCATCATCAAAAAAAGCCAAATCTCCAGCTACGGTTTCTTCAATAAAACTGATGAGTTCACCTTGTTGTGATTGTTGTTGTGGTGTTCGTAATAAATTGATTCCGTTTAGTTTATAAACCATTTGTACCAAACCCGAAGCATCAATCCCAAAAGGTGTTTTACCGCCTTTCAAATACGGAGCGTTCAAATATTCAAGCGCCGTAGCAACGACACCCTCATTAACAATCTTTTGTGTAGATTGCGATACTTTTAACAAACCGTTATATGAAAAAGTAGCTCCTTTGGGAATATGCAAAAAAAGATTTTCTGCGGTTTTTACACGCAGTTTCGTAAGCCATTTATGGGCATATTTATCTTTTTTATTGAAGGTTTTTCGGTATTCTTTATCCGAAATTTCAGTAATTTGATTGTTCAGCACCCAGCCTTCACTTTGGTCAAAAAGCACTCTGACCAAACTCCAACATTCCTGTTTTTCAACAACTTGAATCAATTCACCGAAAAGCAATTGCGTTACCATCTCGGCAGTTTCAAAAGGTTCTGAACGAACGGGAACCACGCTAAGTGGGCATATTCCGTAGGGGGTGTATAAAATTTTCATTTCCATTGCGTTGCAAAAATAAAAAATAAGGAACACTAATCAATAACATCCCTTATTTTTTATTCTTTTTAAGATATTTTATGACCGTTTCATCGTAAAAAATTACTTATTTTTAACGTGAAACTCCACTAATCCGTCAATTGGTTTACGAAGCACAACGCCTACTTTCAGGTTGTTTTTCGCAAGTACTTCTTTTAGAATATCTTGCAAGTAAAAAGCAATACTTCCTACGAAGTTAATCGGCACTTCATAACGAGCCTCATACTGCACAATCCAGTTATCCACAAAGAGTTGCATACCGTTTTCAATGATTTCACGACAGTACTTATGGTCTTTATTTTCAACGATAAAACGCGCAAAAGTAGCCAAATAACTATTCGGATTCGGGAGTTTGTACAAATGATTTTTGATGATGTCAGAATTCAATTCGTACTGACTTTCAAATTTTTCAGCCAAATCTTTTGGCATTTTTTTGAAATAGTAATCCAAAATAAGGCGTTTTCCGTAGAAGTTTCCGCTGGACTCGTCCATAATGATATATCCCAGAGAATCAACTGCTTGAATAAGTTTTTCACCATTCCAGTACGAGCAGTTTGCCCCTGTTCCTAAAATACAAACAACGGCTTTGTCTTTCGGATTGGTTGTGGCATAAACCGCCGCGAAAGTATCTTCTTTTACGTCCACTTTGGCATTGTTGAAAAACGACTCCAACTGGTGTTTTACGAAGGTTATCATACGATTGGTTCCGCAACCGGCTCCGTAGAAGTAAATCTCTGAAACGGAATTTTTGCTTTCAGAAAGTTCTTTATTTGACGAAAGGCGCTCCATAAAATCCTTTTCATCAATTACTTCCGGATTTAAACCCAATGTTTGGGTAAAAAAAACTTTTTCTCCTTGGCGATTTAAGGCTGTCCAGTCAGCCTTCGTTGCACCACTATCTACAATTAAAATCATATTTTTTTATTTATAAGTTAAACGTTTAAACGAAAAAGGCTATCCGAAAAAATTCGGACAGCCTTCGTTTTATTACAATGAAGCTACGTGCTGAGCCAAATCAACCAATTTGTTAGAATATCCGGCTTCGTTATCATACCAAGAAACTACTTTGAAGAAGTTTTTGCTCAGTGCGATACCTGCTTTCTCATCGTAAATAGAAGTTCTTTTATCTCCTACAAAGTCCTGAGAAACAACCAGTTCGTTCGTATATCCTAAAATTCCTTTTAGTTCACCTTCTGATGCTTTTTTCATTGCAGCGTTGATTTCTTCAAGTGAAGTATCTTTTTTGGTGCGAACGGTCAAATCCACTACCGATACGTCAGCCGTAGGAACGCGGAACGCCATACCTGTTAATTTTCCGTTGAGCTCAGGAATTACTTTTCCTACCGCTTTGGCAGCTCCTGTTGATGACGGAATGATGTTGATAAGAGCCGAACGACCGCCTCTCCAATCTTTTTTAGAAGGTCCGTCAACGGTTAATTGCGTAGCCGTTGTAGCGTGAACGGTGGTCATAAGAGCCTCTTCAATTCCGAAAGCATCGTTGATAACTTTGGCAATAGGAGCCAAACAGTTGGTTGTACAAGAAGCGTTTGAAACGATGTTGTCAGTTGGTTTTACCGATTTGTGGTTTACCCCCATTACGAACATCGGAGCATCAGCTGACGGAGCCGAAATAACTACTTTTTTCGCACCTGCATCAATGTGAGCCTGAGCTTTTTCCAAAGTTGTGAAAATACCTGTACACTCGGCAACTACGGTAGCCCCTACTTCATTCCATTTTAGGTTTGCAGGGTCTTTTTCAGCCGTGATGCGAACTACTTTTCCGTCCACTACCAAGTTTCCGTCTTTTACTTCCACGTTTCCTTTGAAAGTTCCGTGAACTGAATCGTATTTCAAAAGATAAGCGATGTACTCCACGTCTTGAAGGTCGTTAATTCCTACGATTTCTACGTTTGGTCTTTCATAAACCGCTCTAAACACAAGACGTCCGATACGTCCGAATCCGTTGATTCCAATTTTTAATGTTGACATAAATTATTTTTTTATTTGTTATTAAATTATTTTTTTTTTGCTGTTGGCGATTGGCTATTAGCGATTAGCTTTTAGCAATTAGTGTTTAGCAATTACCTGATAGCCTTTTTGTTACATTTTTTTATAGTTTTTCCAATCTTGAAAACGCTTATTGATGACTTTTTTAAGCAATTGATAATTTTCAGGCGTATTTTCTACCTCATAAAGGCTCTCCATTTCCTCTCGGTCAAGCGTATTGATGTAATCACCCATATAAGACCCGAATTTTTCTCCGAAATCGGTGTCATTTTCGTAATAATCTTGGGCAAAAGCATTCCCGATTTCGCTCAAATCATCATCAAGCAATTTTTCGTCACAAACCGAAATTAAAAAATCTACCCCAGAGAGTTTGCCCTCTTTCACCTGCTGAATTTCTTCCTCGGCTTCTTCTTGCAACCAATCCGAAATCAAATCATTTTCAATGCACCACGCCAAAAACATTCCTATGTGCGTAGCTCCGTTTTCGTTGGGCAAATCCGCAGGAAAATCTCCTCCGTAATGCCAAGAAGCGTCATCGTATTTCATTATATTTTTTCTTAATATTCGCTATAAAAAACAGGTGGTTCTACGCCCAAAGCCCGCAGATACACATATCCTTGTCCGCGATGATGTATTTCATTTTCAATAAGATATGTTAAATTTTCAATCACGGGATAATTGAACATTCCAAACACATTGAAAACTTCACGATACTTTTCTTGCGATGTTTCCTTGCCGAACTTTTCAATCAAAGTGGTGGTTTTGTCCCAATTGGTTAAAATTTCTGCTTTGGTTTTTCCTGCATATCCCGTAAAATCAGAAAATTCAATAATTTGATTTTCAGACATTTGTTTAATTGCCAAATCAACCACATAAAGCAACTCATCAACGATATTTGCAAACGAACGCATTCCGCCGATTGAGAACTCGAACAATTCTTTTTCGGGAAATGTTTCTATGACTTTGCGTGTTAATCGCCGATTTGATTGCCAGTTTACAATCCATTCTTGGGGTGTGATGATGTCTTTACTCATAAAATTATTTTTGTAATTAGTTACTGCTTTTGGTGATTAGCTGATAGCCTTTGTGTTACACTTTTTTTTCACGCTTCACTCCCCCAACTTGCAACAGCGAAGGTACGACTTTTTTTGCTAAATAAAAAACTTTTTTAATTTTTTATTTCATTTTAAGAGCTATCAAATAATATCGGCTATTATTTAAAGTACCTCCCATTAAATACCGATTGTCCATTTTAAAATTTTAAACACCTTTTTCATACAAAATGTTTCATATTCAATTGCCAATTGTTAGTTGTAAATTGTTAATTATCTACGCTATATAAAAAATTTTTCCTACCTTATTTATATGTGTCAATAACTCCTGACTGACGATTTTTTCTTTACTACTAATATCAAATTCGTAAGGAAGTGATAATGCTTCTAAATCGGTTTCTATCGAAAAAATCTCCTGCAAAGTGACGTTCTCGCCCTCCAAAACCAAATCAATATCCGAATAAGGTCGATACGCTTGTTTGGCTCTCGAACCGTAAATAATTGCATTTCTGACGTTTGGATATTTTCTAAACACCGAATTTATTTTTTCAATTTCTTCTACCGATAAACCAAAATCCATCGCTTCATTCTTTTAATTTTTCCATTGTTTTTTCAAAACTCAAAAAAGCATCAAGGTACATCGTTACAATATTCATAACTATATCATTTACAACAGTTTCATCATAAACGTGTGAGGTTCTGTTACGTCCAGAAATCATTTCCATCCAAATATGCCCGTCAGAAACTAAATTTACTTGTGCCGCATAACGAACCGCATCTCTACTTCCTCGTATCTCATTATTTCCTTGATAATAAGCATAATCTTTAATAACATTCCAAGCCAATTCGTGTGTAAATTCAAAACTTTGTACAATTCCTTGCTTCATTATATCAGGAATTTTTTGAATCGAACTTTCAGAAAACTCAGAAATCGAATCGTGTTCCTGAACATAAGCAATGTTATCTATCAGCCTTTTTAATGCTCTCTGATAGTTATAAAACCTTTGATACCAACGAATTTCCTTCATATTCATTTTATGTTATTCTTTAAATACCACGGATTTTATGTCTAATCACATTCATAAAAACCCGTTATCTCTGATTTCTCTGTGGATTTTGGCAATATCACCGGGTATTTCGCCCGAAATGAGCCAATTAACATCTAATCCGTTGTTGATGGCTGCTTTCATCAGATACGGATTATCACCGATTAACTCGCCAAATTTTTGTAAATCTTCTTGAAACTCTATAAAATAATCTTCGTGTAATTTCTTTATCAAGATGAGTATTTTAAAAGCTCGGGCAATGACCGCTACGCAAAATTTTTGGGCTTTTTCAAAATCGTGTTGTAAAATATTTTCGCGATGCGTTTCAAGAATGCCACAAATCATAAACAAATTGAGCGAAATTTCGCCGAATTTGTCTTTCGTTATACTTACGTGGTCGTTAATAATTCCGCTGAGTTCACGAACTTCCATATTAAGTACCCCACAAGAATAAAACCTTCTACGCTTAATCATTAGCTCTATTTTATCTTGTGCTTTTTGCCGTTTTTCCTCAACGGTTTCTTCGCTAACCAGTTCAAATAAAAGCCGATTTGCCAACACCAAATCTTTCTTTAATAATCTGAAAATGAGTTTGTCTTTTTCCGCTGACGACAAATGACTGATGGCCTCTTTGAGTTCCTTGGAGATTTTCATTCTGCTTATATTTTAAAAACCCGTTGCATATCAATTTTCACTTCGGGAAAAACCGACGATACCAATTCGCTATCTTCAAAAACCACTTCCCGATGCATAAAACGTCCGTTTTCCAAAACATAAACAAACACACATTTTTCAGCGGGATAAACCACCCAATATTCCTGAACACCAGCCTCTTGATAGAGTTCAAATTTATTTTTCATTTCCTTTTTGATGTTCCCCGGCGAAAGGATTTCTATCACCAAATCGGGAGCCCCTTGGCAACCGCGTTCGTCCAATTTGCTCAAATCACAAATTACGCACAAATCGGGCTGAACCACCGTAACCACTTCCCCTTGGGCGTTGGGCAAACGCACATCAAACGGAGCGGAAAACAACTGACAAGCACGCTTTTCAAAGTAGGAAAACAAAATTCCGTGCAGTCGCCCCGATATTTGCTGATGATTGGTTCTTGGAGCAGGACTCATCGCAAAAATTTTGCCCTTAAAAAGCTCTACCCGCTCTTTGAATTTCCACAGCAGATAATCCGCATAGGTGTATGTTCCGTTGGGATCTAATTGTGATAAGTTAGTGATTTCCATACGCTTAACAATTACATTTCAAACACTTGGTCGGCATCTACTTTTAATTCCGGAAAAAGCACCGAAGCGAAAATTTCTCCCTCAAAAATGGGTTTCAACGGACGATATTTTCCTGCTTCCAAAACATATATAAAAATGGCTTTTTCGGAAGGATGCACCACCCAATATTCCTGAACGCCGGCCTCTTCATACAAATTGAGCTTGTTTTTCATCTCACGTTTTGAATTTCCCGGTGAAACGATTTCCACCACCAAATCGGGTGCTCCTTGACAGCCTTTTTCATCTAACTTGCTCAAATCACAAATTACGCATAAATCAGGCTGAACCACCGTAACTACTTCCCCGTTTTTCTGGGGTAAACGCACATCAAACGGAGCAAAATACAATTTGCATTTTTGCCCTCTGAACACACGTGAAAATGTATCGTATAAATTCCGCAAAACTTCCTGATGAACCCGTGCAGGCGCAGGACTCATCGCAAAAATCTTGCCTTTGAAAAGTTCTACCCGCTCTTTGAATTTCCACAGCAAATAATCCGCATAGGTGTATGTTCCGTTGGGGTCTAATTGTGATAAGTTAGTGATTTCCATACGCTTTTGTTTTTATGTCCTCTTAAATTTTGTACGAAAAATCAAAATTTGCTTCTTCGGTAAAAATTTCTTTATTTCTGCCATTCCGACAGAAATAAAGAAATTATTTTCAGCTGAAAAACAGCCAATTACACGCTCATTATTTCGGCTACGCGAATAAGCCCTTTGTCTAATTTGCTTTCGCCACCGCCTTTAATGGCTTTTTCAAGCGGCGTTAGGTCGATTTTATCGTTGTTTACACCCACCATATAGTTTGATTTTCCTTCAAGCAACGTTTCAACGGCTTTCACCCCCATACGACTGGCAAGCACGCGGTCATAACACGAAGGCGCTCCGCCGCGTTGCATATGCCCCAAAATCGCCACGCGAATGTCGTACTCGGGATGTTTTTTCTCTACGTATTCCTTTAATTCAAAGATGTTTTTACCGGTTTTGTCGCCCTCGGCAACCACGATAATATTAGAGGTTTTTCCTTTGGCGTGCCCTTCTTCGATGTCTTGCAGAAGTTCCTCAATAGGCGTATTTTCCTCAGGAATCAAAATGCGTTCTGCCCCCACGCCAATACCCGTGTTCAAGGCGATAAATCCGGCATCACGCCCCATCACTTCGATAAAAAACATTCGGTTGTGCGAGCTTGCCGTATCACGGATTTTATCAATTGCCTCAACAGCCGTGTTTAACGCCGTATCGTACCCCAACGTGTGGCTTGTTCCGTAAATGTCGTTATCAATGGTTCCGGGAATGCCCATCACGGGGAAATTGTGTTCCTCATTAAAAAGCAAAGCCCCTGTAAATGAACCGTCTCCGCCGATAACTACCAAGGCATCAACATCGTGTTTTTTTAAGTTTTCATAAGCTTTTTGTCGTCCTTCTTTGGTGCGAAATTCTTTTGAACGCGCTGATTTTAAGAACGTTCCCCCTTTGTTAATGGTGTCGCGAACGCTACGGGCATTCAACTCCACAAAATCGGCTTCAATCATTCCTTGATAACCGCGATACACACCTAAAACTTTCACATTGTGATAAGCACACGTACGAACCACCGCACGAATGGCGGCATTCATTCCGGGAGCATCTCCTCCGGAGGTCAAAACTGCTATTTTTTTAATCTTTTTTTCTGACATTTATATATTGATTATTTTTTTCGAGGTAAAATTACTACTTTTTTTTGAAATACCGACCTTTTTTGGCTTTTTTTAAACGAAAAAATACATTTAACTTTATTTCAGTGCTAAGTATGAAGCAATTATGTATCACTGAATCATTTTTTTAAACTAAATCATCAGATATCATTAAAAATCAACAATTTACAAATATATAATTAATTTTCAGACCTTTATATCTTCGAAAAGAAAAACAATAACTTCAAAAAAAATATAAATCTGTAAATTTAGTTAATTTCTTGAATTATTTGAATTAAGGCATCAATTTCTTTTTTCGTATTGAAATGTGAAAACGAAAAACGCAATGAGGGTATTTTCAGTTCATCTTCCGACAAAAAAGCTGAAAGCACGTGCGAATCTTGGATGCTTCCGCTTTGGCAAGCACTTCCTTTTGAACAAGCAACTCCCTTTAAATCAAGATAAAATAATAAAACATCGGCTTTATTTTTCAAAAACGGAAACGCCACATTCACAATTGTATGTGAACTTTTTTCCAAATTACCTGATTGTCCGTTAAATTGAATTTCAGGAAAAGTTGTAGAAAATCGGTTTAAAAAATATTCTTTCAATTCTTTTAATTGCCGTATTTTTTTTTTCATTTCGTCATACGATTGCAAAAAAGCAGTTTCCATCGCCATTATATCGTGTAACGATTCTGTTCCGCTTCGCAATCCGCGCTCCTGTTCTCCCCCAAAAACAGACGATTGCAACCCGATTCCTTTTCTTACATACACAAAACCTACTCCTTTGATTCCGTGAAACTTATGAGCCGAAGCCGTTGCAAAATCTATCGGAATCTTACCAAAATCAAGTTTAAAATGCCCCATTGATTGCACCGTATCTGAATGAAAATAAGCATTGAACGTCTTACACAGGTACGCCACCTTTTTTAACGGAAGTATGTTACCTATTTCGTTATTTACGTGCATCAAACTCACCAAAACATTTTGATTTTGAACACCTTGCAATATTTCTTGCAAATGTTGTAAATCCACGTCGCCTTGCTTATTTAGATTAACATACTGAATATCAAAACCATATTCGGTTTGTAATTTTTCAAGAGTATACAACACGGCGTGGTGCTCTATTTTGGAAGTAATGACGACTTTAACTCCCAAATCACGCACACAACTCCTTAAAATCAAGTTATTAGCTTCCGTTCCACCGGAAGTAAAAACAATTTCGGAGGCTTGTACGCCAAGTTTTTTTGCTATGTTTTTTCGGGCATTTTCAATAAATGATTTTGCCGTACGCCCCAAACTGTGAGTGGACGACGGATTGCCGTAAACATCTGACAATATTTCAGTTACCTTATCAATCACTTCCTGATAAGGCTGCGTGGTTGAAGCGTTATCAAAATATATTCGTGCATTCATCTTGCGTCTGACTTTTTTGCAAAGGTAACATTTTTGTAAAAACCAAAAAAATCATTCTGTTTTCGAACCACTTGCTTTTCCTTCAAAAATTTAATCTGTTAAAATTGCATATGTTTTTTGTAAAAAATCAAGATTTCACATTTTTTTTGCGTAAGTTTGCCAAATAATTATTTATGGCATCAATTTTGCTAAAACATACCATACCCAGATAAGGAAAAAAAATAATTAAAATCACACTAAATAAAAATTACCATTTAACCCAAAATCAGATGAAAAAAATTTCAATAGTTTTAAGTTTGCTGCTTATTTCGTTTGCATCTTGCAGTTTTACAAGTAAAAAACTTGATAATCCTGACAAAGACAAACTTCTGATAGAAATCGTTCAGCATATTTTGGCAAACAAACATTTTAGTCCGGCAGAAATCAACGATGCGTTTTCAAAACAAATGTACAAAAATTACATTGAAAATTTAGACGCACAAAAGCGATATTTTTTACAATCAGACATCAATGAATTTAAAAAATACGAAATGCGTTTGGACGATGATTTGAAAAACGACGACCTTACGTTTTTCAACCTTACCTACGAGCGCCTTATCACACGAATGAAAGAAGCGCAAGAAATTGCCCAAGAAATTCTGAAAAAACCGATTAATTTCTCATCAAAAGAAAACATTAACACGGATTTTGAGAAACTTTCGTACGTAAAAAACAAAAGTGAATTGCAAAATCGTTGGAAACAAATCATCACATTCTCAGTACTTTCAAATTACACAACCAAAGAGAAAGAAGAAAACACAAAAAAAGAGAAAGACGCTAAGTACCAGATAAAACCGGCGAAAGAACTGCAAAAAGAAGCCATTGAAAACACTGAAAAAACGTTTCTTGACCTGTTTTCATTTTATAACGAAATCACCAAACAGGAATGGTTTAACATTTACGTAAATGCCATTACTGAAACCTTCGACCCACATTCTAACTATATGGCGCCTGACATAAAGGACAATTTTGACCGTGATATTTCAGGAAAGTTTGAAGGCATTGGAGCACAATTACAGAAAAAACACGACGGAGTTCACATCACGAACATTATTTCCGGAGGTCCGGTTTGGAAAGGAAAACTCTTGGAAGTAGGCGACATTATCATTAAAGTGGCTCAAAAAAACGAAGAGCCTGTTGATGTGGTGGGTATGCGTTTAGACGATGTGGTGAAACTCATCAAAGGTCCAAAAGGCACCGAAGTTCGGCTTACCGTAAAACGCGTTGATGGAACCATCGCCATTATTCCCATCATTCGTGATGTGGTAGAATTGGAAGAAACTTTTGCCAAGTCGGCTATTATAAAAGATGGTGATAAAAATTACGGAATCATCAATCTTCCTAAATTTTATATTGATTTTAAAGACCAAAAAGAGCGTAACGCCGCTTCGGATATGGCACTGGAAATCGAAAAATTGAAAAAAGAAAATATTGACGGACTTATCGTAGATTTGCGCAACAACGGCGGAGGCTCGCTCAAAACCGTTGTGGACATTGCCGGTTTGTTTATCAAAAACGGACCTGTGGTACAAGTGAAATCGCCACGCGGGCGCATTGATGTGCTTTCGGATAACGACCCTCGCATTCAGTGGAGCGGCTCTTTGGTGATTTTGACTAACGAACTTTCGGCTTCGGCTTCTGAAATTTTGGCTGCCGCGATGCAAGATTACAAACGAGCCATCGTTATCGGAGGCAAACAAACTTACGGAAAAGGAACCGTGCAAGGTTTTGAAGATTTGAATAATTATGTTCGCAGAAATTCATTCGGTGATTTAGGTGCTTTGAAATACACCATTCAAAAATTCTACCGAATCAACGGAGGTTCCACCCAGTTGGAAGGTGTGAAAAGCGACATTGTAACGCCCGACAAATACAAATACATCGACATAGGCGAGCGTGATTTACCCAATGCTATGAAATGGGATAACATTGACCCTGTGAAATTTAACACTTGGGAGCATCATTCAAACTTCAATAAAGCCATTGAAAACAGCAACAAACGCATTAGTGAGAACACGCATTTGAAACTCATTGACGAAAATGCCAAATGGATAAAACAACAGCGCGACAAAAACGTTTTTCCGCTGAATTACGAGGCTTACAAAAAAGTAATCGAAAAAGATGAGCAAGATGCCAAGCGTTTCAAAGCGATAAATGATTACAAATCAAATCTCAAATTTGTTTCACTTCCGTCAGAAGAAGAAAAAGTGAAAACCGATGAGAATTTGAAACTAAGTCGCGACCGCTGGCACGAAAATTTACAAAAAGATGTTTATGTGAATGAAGCTGTAAATGTTTTGAAAGATTTGAATTCATAGGTTATAAATTTGATTAGAAACTACCGATTGAACTATTTCAATCGGTAGTTTTATTTTATAATACCTTCTTTGTCATAAAAATAATATGGTAAAATATCAAAATCATATTTTTTGACATTATTTCATTGTCATTTGCCGTTTTTTTTGTAATTTTACCCGATTATTTGAAAAACGAAAAAAATTGGCAAAATCAATAGACATTTTTAATCGAAGACGACTGATAACTTCTTATTTTTCAGTAATTATAAGTATTTCATTGGTACTTTTCTTGTTGGGAGTTTTGGGCTTTTTAATTTTGAGTTCACAGCGATTGGCGAATTATTTTAAAGAACAGGTTTCCATAACTATTTTCTTAAAAGATAACGCCAAAAGTGCCGATATTGAACAATTGCAAAAAACACTTTCCATTGCTGAATACGTTAAATCACTGAAATTCACTTCAAAAGAAGAAGCAGCCGAAACATTTAGTGAAGAAATCGGGGAAGATTTCGTTACCTTTGTGGGCGATAATCCGTTACAAAATTCAATTGATTTGAGTTTGAAAGCTGAATTTGCCGAACCCGAAAAAATGCGGCAACTTGAAAAAGAACTTTCGCAAAACTCGTTCGTTTCAGAAGTGGTTTATGATAAATCACTCGTTGCACTCATTCACGAAAACGTAAACCGAATTGGTGTTATACTACTTATTTTCAGCGGATTATTCACTTTCATTGCCGTTTTATTGATAAACTCTTCCATTCGGTTGTCAATTTACTCCAAACGATTCATTATCAAAACGATGCAACTCGTGGGAGCTACGCGCAGTTTTATCCGTCGCCCGTTTATTTTAACCAACATCCGGTTGGGCGTTCTCAGCGCTTTACTTGCCATTGGCTTGCTGTACGGTTGCTTGCGCTATATCAGTTCAATATCTGCTGAATTTCAGATATTTTCAAACACGGGTGATATGATTATCGTTTTTACCGTTATTTTTATTATTGGTGTGGTAATCACTTGGCTTAGCACCTATTTTGCGGCACAACGATTCTTAAATCTAAACACAAACGACCTATATTATTAAGATATGAATAACAAACATCATTCTACATTAATTTTCGGAAAGAAAAATTATCTTTTTATGCTTATTGGGCTGGGTATCATAGCCTTAGGTTTTATTCTAATGAGCGGAGGCGGAAGCGATGACCCCAACGTTTTTGACCCTTCTGTATTTGATTTTCAACGGATTCGCCTTGCCCCCACATTAGTTTTATTGGGCTTTGCCGTTGAAGTGTATGCCATTTTGTTAAATCCGAAAAAGAATACGAAATAATGAACACCATTCAAGCCATCATCATTGCCATAATTGAAGGACTAACCGAGTATCTGCCCATTTCATCAACGGCACATATGGGCTTTACCGCATCGCTGTTAGGCATTGAAGAATCTGAGTTTTTAAAGATGTTTCAAGTTTCCATTCAATTCGGGGCAATCCTTTCAGTGGTAGTACTTTACTGGAAAAAGTTTTTTGATTTTTCAAATTTTAATTTTTACATAAAACTGGCTTGCGCCGTAGTTCCCGCGCTTATTTTAGGGAAATTGTTCGATGACAAAATCGAAGACGTGCTCGGCAATCAAATTGCCATTTCAATTGTGCTTATTTTAGGCGGAATTGTACTTTTATTTGCCGATAATTGGTTTAAAAATCCAAAGATAAACAATGAAAAAGAAATTTCACTGAAAAAAGCGGTCATTATTGGTTTTTGGCAATGTTTGGCGATGATGCCCGGCACATCGCGTTCGGCAGCTTCCATCATTGGAGGAATGACACAAGGGCTGAGCCGAAAAGCTGCCGCCGAATTTTCATTCTTCTTGGCCGTACCCACGATGCTTGCCGTAACGGTCTATTCCATCTTTGTAAAAACGTGGGGTGAAGGCACTGAAAATGCACAAAAAGGTTACGAAATGATTTTGGCATCAACTGAAAACATTCAGATTTTCATCATCGGAAACATTGTGGCTTTCATCGTTGCCTTAATCGCCGTGAAATCATTCATTCATTTATTAACCAAATACGGATTTAAAATTTGGGGTTATTACCGAATTATCGTCGGCATAGTATTACTTATTTATTTTTATTCCCAAAATTAAAATTTTAAGACAAAAAAATGCGGAGATATTGCTCCGCATTTTTTTGTTATTAATTTTGTTTTGAACTTATAAGCTACTTCACTTCAAGAATTGCCTTTTCAAATTCGGCTTGTGTGGCTTCTTTCAATTCTTGTTTAAAGAATTCAACTTGCTGATTTTTAGCAACTTTAATAGTTTTAATCGCATATAGGTAAAATTTACATAAACTTTTGATTTTACAACATAAAAAAAGTTGCCCACAGGTTTGGGCAACTTTTCTATTTAAAATCATAAACAGTATTTTACAATTTTGGTGCTCCTTTAAGAACTTGTGCGTCAGCTCCTTGCTCAAATCCTTTGTCTTTGAAGTTTTGTAGGAAAGCCTCAGCCAATTCTTTTGATTTCGCAGCGAACTGAGCTTTGTCGTCCCAAGTGTTTTCCGGATTCAAAATTGCTTGGTCAGAAACTCCTTCGCAAGATTGTGGCACTCCAAATCCGAAGATTGGCAATTCTTTGTACTCCACTTTATCCAACGCTCCGGTAAGCGCCGCTGTAATCAAAGCACGTGTGTCTTTCAAGCTGCAACGTTTCATTTTTCCGTTGTAACCTGTGTTTACAAGCCATACGTTTACGCCTGACTTCTCGATTTTTTCAGCCAACATTTTTCCGTATTCAGCCGGATGAAGCGGCATAAAGGCAGCCCCGAAACAAGCCGAGAATGTTTTTTGCGGCGTGGTAATTCCTACTTCTGTTCCGGCAACTTTTGAAGTATATCCTGAAACGAACTGATATGCAGCTTGTTCCGGAGTTAATTTAGAGATTGGAGGCAACACTCCGTAAGCATCGAAAGTCAAGAAGAAAATGTTTTTAGGATTTTTCCCGATTGACCCCGGTTGAATGTTGTCAATATGATAGATTGGGTAAGAAACGCGCGTGTTTTCAGTGATTGAAGTATCAGCAAAATCCACTTCACCTTTGGCATCCATTACAATATTTTCAAGAATCGCTCCTTTTTTGATAGCACGGAAAATTTCCGGTTCTTTTTCAGCAGTCAAATCTACTACTTTTGCGTAGCAACCACCTTCAAAGTTAAATACGGTGTTCTCCGGTGTCCAGCCGTGCTCGTCATCTCCGATTAGGTGACGGTTCGGGTCAGCTGAAAGCGTTGTTTTTCCTGTTCCTGAAAGTCCGAAGAAAATCGCTGTATCACCGTCTTTACCAACGTTTGCAGAACAGTGCATCGGCATTGTATTTTTGAATACAGGGAGTACGAAGTTAAGAGCCGAGAAAATACCTTTTTTCATTTCCCCTGGGTAACCTGTTCCACCGATAAGAGCCACTTTGCGAGTGAAGTTCAAAATAGCAAAGTTTGACTGACGAGTTCCGTCAACGGCCGGGTCAGCTAAAAATCCGGGTGCGTTGATTACCAACCACTCTTCTTTGAAGTTCTCTACTTCGCTGTCTTCCAAACGAAGGAACATATTGTACACGAATTGTGCACTCCAAGGAAGCTCGGCAATGGTACGAACGTTTGTGCGGTAGTTCGGGTCGGCACATACATATCCGTCGTGAACGAATATTTCCTTTCCGGAAAGATATGCCATTACTTTATCGTAAAGAGCGTCGAATTTTGCTGCATCGAACGGAATGTTCACTTTCCCCCACCATACGCGGTCTTTGGTGATGCCATCTTTTACGATGAAGCGGTCTTGTGGTGAACGCCCTGTAAATTTTCCTGTTTTGATTGATAACGCTCCAGAGTTGGCTTCTTCGGCTACTCCTTTTGCGATGGCTTCTTTGTGCAACTCGTCGGCTGAAAGTTGGTAGCGTACGTTTGCATTTTTAATTCCGTAATTCTCAACTGAAATTGTTTTTGATTTACTCATAACTTTTGATTTTGTTATTATTATATATTGTAATTATTAACTGTATAACCCTATTTTTTGGCGATGTAAAATTACAAAAAAAAAGTGAGAAAAAAAGAAAATTTTATATTTTTTTTCAACAAAAATGCAACATTTAATACTTTTAACTCTTTTTAATTCGGAACTGATTGTAAGCGTGTAAAATATGAATTCAGTAAATTAATTATTTTTTTTCATTCTAAAAAAGAATAATCATTTGTTGTAAAAAATTACAAATTTTCAGGGAACGTAAATTTTCTCTTCTTTTATATCGGTCTAAATAATTTTTCACGGCACAATCCCTGTATTTAACTACCAAAAACAATAATCGCTTTATTTATTCCGTTTCAAAATAAACAAAATGTAAAATCAATCTAAATACAAATAGCTGAAAATTAATTATTTATATTGTTTCTAATTGATTCTTGCCATACATTTGCACCAGAATTTAAACGAATTAATAACAATAAAAAATAAAGATTATGGCAATCAGATTAACAAGCGGTTGTATAAACTGCCAAAACCTACAAGAAAACAACATTTGCGGAGTGCATAACACAAAAGTAGAAGTTAAGTACACTTGTGATAGTTTTGATATGACTATCGCTGCCAAAGATGCCATCAGTTGTGGTACTTGCGTGCGATTCAAAACCAGCAAATGTGCACACCCTGAAAAAGCATCTACCGAAATGTTATGTGCCTCTTGGGCTCCGGAAGCAAAGGCTTAATTCAGTTAATCGTAAGAATTATTTAATTTAGTTCCTCAAAAGGTTGCCAAATGGCAACCTTTTTAAGTAAAAAACAAACCCCACAAGTAATCTAAAAAATTACACGTGGGGTTTTAATATTGAAAACCTAACCAATAAATTAGTTTATTTCTGTTATTGTACTGTTTCTCTTTTAGAAACTCCCGTTACTTTTTCTTGTAACCACTGGAAAATCACGTATAACACCGGAATAACAATCAGCCCGATAAAAGTTCCGATGAGCAACCCACTCACCGCTCCCGTAGCTACCGACCGATTGCCCGCAGCCCCTACTCCACCGGCAAAAACCAAAGGCAATAACCCGATGATAAACGCAAATGAAGTCATCAAAATAGGACGAAGCCGTGCCATTGCCGCATTAATCGCTGATTTTGACAGACTTTCGCCGTGATGACGCCGTTGCACCGCAAACTCAACTATCAAAATGGCATTTTTAGCCAGCAACCCAATGAGCATAATGAGCGATATCTGAAAGTAAATATTATTTTCCAAGCCCATTATCCACTGCCCCAAATACGCTCCCATAATCCCGAACGGAAGCGAACACAACACCGCCAACGGAAGTAAATAACTTTCATACTGAGCCGAGAGAATGAAATACGTGAAAATCAACGACAACATAAATATGATAATCGTTTGCGAACCCGCATTTTGCTCCTCGCGAGTGATACCCGTGTAATCAATGCCATAATTTGCTCCAAGTTGCTCTGATGCAACTTCTTGCACCGCTTTAATAGCATCGCCCGTACTGTATCCTTCGGCATTGGCTCCCGTGAGTGACACCGATGTAAACAGGTTGTAACGATTCACGCTCTGCGGTCCAAAAGTGCGTTCCAACGTAACAAATTGTGAAATAGGTGCCATCTGCCCTGATGTGGTGCGAACCGTGAGTCCGTCAAGGCTTTGCAAATCTTTACGCGCATCGGGAAATGATTGCACCATCACCCGAAATTGTTTCCCAAATTTGGTAAAATCCGTGGCGTACAATCCTCCTATATAATTCTGTAAGGCTGAAAGAATTGACGTTACCGAAACCCCTGACTGCGCCGCACGTTCCACGTTAATATTAAGTTCGTACTGCGGAAAGTTTACGTTAAACGAAGTTTGTACGTACTGAATTTCAGGTCGTTGATTAAGCGTCTGCAGAAACTGTTGCGTCGTATTATTAAGTTCACTGATAGAACCGCCCGCCTTATCAAGCAACACCATTGAAAATCCGGAGCTCATCCCAAAACCGGGAACGGGTGGCGGTTGAAAGAAAATAATCTTTGCTTCCGGAATGTCAGCTACCGCTCCGAAAGCTTTACGCAAAATTACCTCAATGGACTGGTCAGGGTCTTTTGCGCGTTCCGAAATGGGTTTCAACGGCAAAAAGCCCATACCGTTGTTACTCCCTGCTCCCGATATAATGTTGCGCCCCGTAATAAACACAACACGCTCCACACCCGGAATACCTCGAAGCCTATCCTGAACCTGTTGCATCACACTTGCCGTACGCTCCATTGATGCACCGGGGATTAGCTCGGCGTTTATCATAATGAACCCACTATCCTCGTTTGGCACAAAGCCCGTTTTCATCCGGTCGTTACTTACAAAAATCCCGCCGGCTGCCAAACCGAAAAGCACCAAGGTTACCCATTTATGACGAAGAAAAAACGTGAACGTCTTCCCGTAACGTTTGGTAGCGGCATCAAAAGCAATGTTAAACTTATGGAAAAATTTCCCCATAAATGACTTTTCCTGATATGCCTTATCGCCGTGCGGTTTTAAAAAAAGCGAACACAAAACGGGGCTGAGTGTCAAAGCATTGACAGCTGATATAACAATTGAAACGATGAGCGTAATCCCGAATTGTTTATAGAAAACCCCCGTGGTGCCCCCTATAAACGTTACGGGAACGAAAACTGCCGCCATAACCAAAGTTACCGAAATGATAGCGCCGGTAATCTCGTGCATTGCCGACTCGGTCGCCCGCTTGGCTTTTTCACCCGTTTGTTCCATCTTGGCGTGTACCGCCTCCACAACAATAATGGCGTCATCCACCACGATACCTATCGCCAGCACCAAAGCGAACAATGTCAGAAGATTGATAGAGTACCCAAACAGATTAAGAAAGAAAAACGTACCGATAATCGATACCGGAACCGCAATAGCAGGGATAAGCGTAGAGCGGAAATCTTGCAAAAAGATGTAAACCACCACAAAAACCAACAGGAATGCCTCCAACAAGGTTGTAAGTACCTTAGCGATAGACGCATCAAGGAACTCATTCGAGTCGTAATTAATGCTACATTTGATACCCTCGGGCAAAGTCGGTTCAACGGACTTCAAATATGCCTTGATATCATTAATAATCTCACGCGCGTTGGAACCCGGCGTTTGGAAAATACCCATTGAAATGGCTTGGTACTCGTTATTTTTCGAGAAACCGGCATACGAGAGTGAACCCAACTCAATTTCAGCGACATCTTTCAAACGAAGTATGCGCCCCCCGTCTAATGCCTTGATAACGATATTCTCATACTCTTGAACTTCATTATATTTACCTTTGTAGCGTATCACATACTCGTAAGAACTACCTGAATTTTGTCCGAGTGTACCGGCTGCTGCTTCACGGCTTTGGTCGGTAATGGCAGCATTCACGTCCGACGGATTAAGACCATATGCCGCTAATTTGTCGGGCTGTAACCAAATGCGCATCGAGTAATCTTTTGCGCCGAACACCGAGGCATCACCCACTCCACGAATACGCTTGATGGCAGGTATGATATTTATATTCATATAATTCTGCACAAATACGGCGTCGAGCTTCGGATTTTCGGTGTAAAAAGACAAAAACATCAGTGCCCCTGAGTTCTGTTTCTGGGTAATAATCCCTGCGCGTATCACCTCGGCAGGCAACAAAGCGTTGGCACGCGCCACGCGATTCTGCACGTTCACCACGGCTATATCAGGGTCAGTTCCTTGCTTAAAGTACACATTAATAGAGGCTGAACCGTTATTGGTAGCCGTCGAGGTGATATAGTCCATATTCTCAACCCCGTTAATTTGCTCTTCCAGAGGCACAACCACCGAACGCAACACCGTTTCGGCATTGGCACCCGTATAGTTTGCCGACACCTGTACCGTAACTGGCGCGATGTCCGGATATTGTGAAATGGGCAAAGCCGTAATTCCGAGTATGCCTAAAATTACAATCAGTATGGAAATAACCGTAGAAAGTACGGGTCTATCAAGAAATATTTTTACCATAATATAGTATTAAAAATAGGTTATTCAATATAGTTATGAATTTAATCCGTTAATATGACGTATTAACATTCCATTTTTTTTTATAAAAAATCAATAAGGCGGATTGTTTTCTCTTTTACTAAATACAATCATTTTAAAAGAACAACTTCCTTTATAGTAAGATGAAAAACACTTCCAAATTATTGTTAAATTTTTCAACTTTGACAAAAGTAAAATTATAACAGAAAAACTATTTTCAACCAAAGATGAAATAAACTTTACTAACAGAAAAACACCTTCATCCGAAGATGAAAACCACCTCCAAACCTTTGTAAAAGTTTTCAACTTTGACAAAGGTAAAGAACTCCAACAGAAAAGTTAATTTCACCCGAAGATAAAATAAACTTTACTCACAGAAAACTACTTTCATCCGAAGTTGAAAAACCATCTCTAACCTTTGTTAAAGTTTTCAACTTTGACAAAGGTAAATAACTCTGACAAAAAAGTTATCTTCACCCGAAGTTGAAAACACCTCATAACCTTTATTAAAGCTTTCAACCTTGACAAAGGTAAAAGATTCCGGTAGAAAAGCTATTTTCATCCATCAATAAAGAAAGACCATCTTTTTGACTGCTCTTTATCGCCAACCGCCTCCAAGGGCTTTATAAAGCGACACTCCATATTGCATTCGGGTGAATTTTGCCGCAGCAAGTGCCAGTTCGGCATTCAGGCGGTTCACCTCGGCGGTAATTACTTCCAGATAACTTGCCAACCCGCTGTTGAAAAGCTCTTTGGAATAATCAGTCGCTTTTTTATAGGCTTCCGTTTCTTTTTCCTTTAAATTAATATATTCATCTTGACGGCTAAACTGATGCATCGCATCGGCTACTTCTTTGCTCGCCGTGAGAAGCGACTTTTGAAATTGCAGCACAGCGATTTCTTGCCGAGCCTGTTGCACTTCGTAATTGGTTTTTATATTTCGCCGATTGAAAATGGGCTGGGCAAGTCCGCCAACAATAGTTGCCAATAAGGACTGCGGAGACAGCAAATCTGCCAGATTTTCAGCACCTACTCCTCCCCTTTCCGTAATTGTAAACGAGGGATAAAAGCCCGCTCGGGCAACATTGGTAAGCTCAAAAGCTGCCATTAAATTTGCTTCGGCTTGGCGCACATCGGGTCGATTTTCCAACAATGCCAACGGATACCCCTGCCGGAAGTGCGTCGGGAAGGCTTGTGCTTCGAGGGTTGTTCGGCTAATCTTTTGCGGAGTTTCACCCAACAATACGGCTATTGAGTTCTCCAATACCCATATGTTATTTTCTACGCTAATGAGCTGTGCGCGTGCATTATGCAATAAGGCTTCGGTTTGTTGTACGGCAACCTCGGTGGTGATTCCGGCTTGTTTGAGTTGTTGGGTAGTAAGCAGGCTTTCTTCTCGAAGACTTATCGTCTGATTAAGAACCTGCTGTTGTTTGTCGTACATCAGCAACTGATAGTAAGCCGTGGCGAGCGCCGCTACGATTTGCGATTTCACGGCTTGATGCGCCACAGTTGATACCAAAAAAGTAGCTTGATTGGCTTTATTTTGGGTGCTAATCTTTCCCCAAATATCGGCTTCCCACGAGGCTGTGGCGATAGCGTCCCATTGGTTGTTGAAAGTCCGTTCAGGTTGCAAACGCCCCGTGGCAGTGTTCAATGACGCTGTGCTGTGGGTATAGCCCGCATTTAAAGAAAACGTAGGCAAATACCCTTGCTTGCCTTGCTTTAAATAACTTTGTGCGATATTGATGTTTTGTAGGGCAACCCGAATGTCAAGATTATTGGTAAGTGCCTTATTGATATAGGTTTGCAGATGTGAATCGGTAAAAATATCTTTCCAAGAAACAACAGCGGAACTGAGGCTGTCAGGGGATATCGTTTCGCTTCGGAAGGCATTCTCGGCAGGCAATTGAGGTCGCTCATAAGGTTTTCGAGCCACGCACGAAGCCAACAATGCCCCCATTGTGATTAAAAGAACTTTTTTCATCATTATCTAAATATCGGTTTTAAGGATTGTACCAAGCTATCCATAGCTACGGGTTTGGTTTTCACGGGCATTCCGCTCCTGATGCTATTTAAACCTTGCACTACGAGAATGTCCCCTTTTGCCAGTCCGTCATTTACAACTGCCAGATTATTGTTACGGTTTTTCAGCGAAAGCACCACTTGCCGCACCGTATCTTTTTCTACTTTATAAGCGAACACAACGCCTTGCTGCTCAAAGGTTGCCATCTCGGGAATAACCAATGCATTATCATACACTTGGGGAATAAGCAAGGTTCCGCTGTTTCCGTTGGTTAGCAATCCGTCGGGATTTGGGAACGCCGCGCGGAATTGAACGCTTCCGGTGGTCTTGTCAATCTGTGCGGTAGCAGCTTGAATTTTGCCTTTATGAGTATACGGAGTTCCGTCAGATAATTGAAGCGTAACTTCCGGAAGTTGAGTGATTTTATCAGAAATCGATGCCCCTTTTACGTTATTTAAAAAAGAAAGATAATCGCGTTCATTCATTGAAAAATAGGCGTAAACTTCTTTCACGTCCGACACGGTTGTCAGTACGGTATTGTTAGCCGTAACCAGCGCTCCTTCCCGAAAATTTATCTTGCCTACGATACCGCTCACGGGGGCTTTGACAACCGCATAACCAATATTGGCATTGACCTCGGCAAAGGTTGCTTTGGCGCGTGCCAGGTTGGCTTTGGCGGTTTCAAGTTGCACGGCACTTACAATATTTTTAGCCACGAGGGGTTCCAACCGATTTACCTCGACCTGCATAGCATCAACTGAAGCCTTTGCAGCTTGTGAATTTTGTGAAAGAGCCTGTGTTTCAAGCCGAAATAAAGGCTGCCCTTGATGTACCCGTTGCCCCTCATCGGCAAGCACTTGGGTGATATAACCGGAAAGACGCGCCTGAACGGGGCTGTTAATTTTCCCTTCAATATTCACCGGATAGGAAAAATAAGCCGTGCTTTGCTGTTCGCCCACCGTAATAACGGGAACGACTTTAACGTGTTGCGGCGCCTGTTTAGGAGCATTATTGCAAGCAACAGCCAACAGAGATGCTGCTAAAAAAAGATGCTTTCTCATAAAAATTTTAAATTAAGACAGAATTAAAATAAAGATGTAACCCCTTGTCAATAGGGATTTTTCGAGGCAAATATACAATTAGTTTGAAAAAAATGAAACAAAATCGTATTTTTAACACTGTTATAACAACACAAAAAATAGTAGGCAAACACATACCTCAAAACCCAATCCCACCGGGTGAAGTTTGAATATTGTTAACCTATTAATAAGGTATACCATAAAATGAATTAACGTAATTTTGGCAGTTCAAGTGAAAACTTAATTGCAAAGAGGCGAAATAAAATAATGAAGGCGATGGCAATGAGCGAAGCCGCGTAATCATCAAAAAAACTAAATTCGCGCAAAGCTAAATAAAGGATACTACCTGCTACACAAGGCGTTGCGTACATCTCCCTATGAAAAATAACGGGTATTTCATTGCAGAGAATATCGCGAATTACACCCCCGAAACAAGCACTCATCGCCGCAATTGATATAACAATAACCGGATGCAATTCATACGAAAATGAGAGGGCTATTTCAGTTCCGATGATTGAAAAAAAGGCAATTCCGATGGTATCAAAAAGCAAAAGCGATTTACGCAAATAATGGATTTTTTTACGAAAAATAACGGCAAATGCACTTCCGCCGAAAATCATACCTACGTAAATCGGTGCCTGCATCCAAAAAACAGGGGTGCGCCCCATCATCACATCGCGCAAGGTACCTCCGCCTAAGCCTGTTACAAAGGCAATTATAAAAACACCGAACAAATCCAGTTTTTTTTCGCGAGCCGCCAACGCCCCCGATATGGCAAACACAAAAACCCCTGCCAAATCCACAACGTAAAACAAATCCATACTTTAAAAACACTACAATTTAGCCCGACAAAGATACACCAAAAATAAAAAATAAGCACTTTCAGTATAAAAAACATTTTTAGGCAACTGAATTCATATCGAACATAACCATCTAATAAACAACATCTTAGTGTTTACAAAATTCAGTATTTTTAAAAATAACAAAACTTTAACATTAGGGGTTATGCCTTAATAGTGTTTCGATTAAGTGATTTTTCGGGCAACTTATGCTGAATAAAGTTTGTTTTTAAGTAAAAAAACTTCGTATCTTCGCAACCAAATTAAAACAAAATCATAATGGGAATTTTTGATAAACGTGAAAGCTACAAACCCTTTGAGTACCCCGAAGTTATGGAGTTTGTAGATGCAATGAACAAATCATTTTGGGTACATTCAGAAGTTGAATTTACCGCTGACATTCAAGACTTTAAGTCGAACTTATCCATCATTGAAAAAGAAGCCGTGAAACGAGCCCTGCTGGGCATTGCTCAGGTTGAGGTTTCCGTTAAAACCTTTTGGGGCGACCTTTATGACCTCTTCCCCAAGCCTGAATTTAACGGGCTGGGCGCCACTTTTGCCGAGTGTGAATTTCGGCACAGCGAAGCCTATTCACGTCTGTTAGAGGTACTTGGATACAATAATGAATTTGAAAACTTGCTTGAAGTTCCCATTTTTAAAGAACGGCACAAGGTGTTAAAGGAATATTTGGCTAAAAACAAAGAAAATGCAATGGAGCGCATTTTGTTTTTTACGCTGATTATTGAAAACGCCTCTTTATTCAGCCAATTTGCTACCATTCTGTCTTTCACTCGATTTAAAGGTTATATGAAAAATGTGGCAAACATCATTGCGTGGACATCGGTTGATGAGCAAGTTCACGCCAATGCGGGCATTTACATTTTAAAGAAGATTTTTGAAGAAAATCCGCAAATGAAAGAACGCGCCAAAGAAGAAGCTACTGATTTTATCCGAAATTACATTACACTGGAAGACAATATGTTAGACTGGATTTTTGAAGAAGGTGAAATAGACTTCTTTTCCAAAAAAGATTTGGCTAATTATATGCGTTATCGCCTTGATGATTCACTTACGCAGCTCGGTTTGGGCAAACCTTTTGGCATTACCAACGACGAAGCCAAACCGATGTTATGGTTTGAAGAAGAGGTATTTAGCAATGAATTAGATGACTTTTTTGCCAAAAGACCCACCGCCTACACCAAGCACGACAAAAGCATCAGCGAACACGATTTATTTTAACACAATATTTTGAAAATCAAACAAATAAAAAATGAAGCCACACCATAAAGAAATTCTGATAGGATTTTCCGTTGGACTGATAGCCAATGCGTTAGGTATTTTACTTTACGTCTTGTTTTTTTCAAAATACGACATTGAAACTACCTTGGTCGATGCCTGGCGTAAAGGATACTTAGGTGCCCTTATCGGGTTAGGAGGCTTGCTTGATTTGGGTTCTTTTTTCTTGTTTTTACGCCTAAATCGTGATGAAAGAGCCAAAGGTGTGTTGATGGCTTCCGTTATTTTGGCGCTGGTGATCTTGGCATTGCAATTTACGTAGCAAAAAACAACATTATTATATAAAAAAGGGAATCGGTGTTGATTCCCTTTTTATTTTTTCAATATTTCGGAAAGCATTTTTCTGGCTCTGAGCAAGATAACTTTCACATTACTCAACGAACTTTCCATTTCTTGGGCAATTTCTTTGTACGATTTTTCTTGCAGATATCGCAACTGAATAGCCGTTCGGTAAGGGTCACTCAATTGCTTGATACACAGAAGCAAACGATGCAAGTTTTGTTCCATAATCAAGTTATCTTCGGCTGTGGGCGACTCATCAACAATTGATTTGGCTTCTCGCTCTTCCGAAGATGAATGCACTAAATCAGGCTTTTGACTGCGAAGCATATCGATATGGATATTTTTAGAAATCGTTATCAGCCACGTTTTGAACGAAAAATTATCGTCATACGTTCCGATTTTATCAAAAGCCCTCGAAAAGGTTTGTACGGTGATGTCTTCGGCATCGTTTTCATCATTGGTTCGTTTGAGTTGGAAATTATAAACATCTGACCAAAAGGCATTTAACAAGTAGCTAAACGCCTTTTGGTCGCCCTTTTTTGCAGCATCAATTTTTTCTGACAACACGCTTTTGGTAGCTTAAAATATCCGAAACTTATTTTTTACAATCCTGTTCATCAGGCATTTTTCCGCAGAAACCGCAAGGCTCGCCCGTTTTATTCAAATGCGGATTTTGGCTGGCACAGGTTCCGGCAAATTTTCCGCCTTTTTTTGCCCAAATTTTAATGGCAATTCCGGCAAAACAAAGTGCCAAAATTCCTATAGTTAGCAATACTAATTTCATTTTATAAACTTATAACTATTTAATAAACAATATTTATTATTTCAAATCATAAAGGGAATTTACCGCCGCAACACGTTCGGTGGTGAAGCCTTCAGCAAAATCCACGCCAATGAGCCTGCCCAAATCCCTTGCCCGATAGGTTACGCTATCCAAGAAATTTTTGTCGGAAATCGGGGTGGTGGGTTCATTGCTGTTGGCATCGTAAAATTGGGTTTTGTACGCCAAAACGGAAGCCAGTTTTTTATCCATAAATTCGGATATATCTACCACAAAATCAGGCTGAATGTTTTTCCATTGGATGTAATGATACACTGCTTTGGGTCGCCACGCCACTTGGTTTTCGCCTTCAAATTCGGTTTCAATTTTCCGAAGCCCGCTCAAAAAACAGGCATCACTGACGAGCTTGCTTCCTTTTCCGTGGTCGATATGGCGGTCATCGATGGCATTACAAAGCACAATATCAGGACGATACTTACGAATCACTTTAATAATTTCAAGCTGATGAGCTTTGTCATTGACAAAAAATCCGTCGGCAAATTTCAGGTTTTCCCGCACTTTTACGTCCAAAATTTTGGCTCCTTCTTCGGCTTCTTTTTTTCGGGTTTCGGCAGTTCCTCGCGTACCTAACTCGCCTTGTGTCAGGTCGATAATCCCGACCTTTTTACCCAAAGCAATTTCCTTGGCAATCGTACCCGAACAACCCAATTCCACATCATCGGGATGAGCCCCAAAGGCTAAAATATCTAATTTTTGCATTTTACTTTTCAATCCAATCAATGATTTCTTTGTCTTGCGGAGCGGTTTTTGGAGAAATAACTTTGGCTAATTTTCCGTCTGTTTCGATAAGGTATTTTTGGAAATTCCATTGCACTTCGGAATCTTGCACTCCATTTAATTCTTTGGAAGTCAAAAATTTATATAACTGATGCGTATCTTTTCCTTTTACGGAAATTTTTTCCATCATCGGGAAACTCACTCCGTAATTGATTTTACAAAATTGAGCGATTTCATCATTGCTCCCCGGCTCTTGCGATTTGAAATTATTGGCGGGAAACCCAATGATAATGAAGTTTTTATCTTTATATTTTTGGTACAACGCTTCCAACCCTTCGTACTGGGGCGTTAATCCGCACTTGGAAGCCGTATTCACAATCATCACTTTCTTTCCTTGTAATTGTGAAAGAGCGAAATCTTCTCCGTATATATCCTTTACAACAAACTGATATATAGTATTTTCCGATTTTTGCTGTGCGTTTGAAAAAGCAAATACGCACAATGCCAACATTGTAATTATTTTGTTCATAAAACTCTTTTTCTTGCAAAGATATGAATTTATTTAAAAGTGACGTTACCTTCTTTTGTTTTTATAAATTTAACAACCAAAAAACATTACAAAAAATTGCGCTCGAAAATTCGTAACGTTGCGATGAGTTACAACTGATAACATTCTTAATAACTGGATATTACAGTTGTAAATTACTTTCAAAAATTCGTTACTTTGCGATGAGTTACAACGCTAAATGAATTTTGTTTTATTATCACGGTGTTGCAAATTGCTTTCAAAAATTCGTTACTTTGCGATGAGTTACAACGAAGGAGCAGATAAACATTTGATTCGAATTGTTGTAAATTGCTTTCAAAAATTCGTAACTTTGCGATGAGTTACAACATTTTATATCGTTTTCCTGCCAGTCGGTAGGTTGTAAATTGCTTTCAAAAATTCGTAACTTTGCGATGAGTTACAACTGTTTGTAATTACTTTTAGCGGTTATTTAAGTTGTAAATTGCTTTCAATTTTTCGTAACTTTGCGATGAGTTACAACCTGCTGATGTGGTAGTCAGACTAATAGACTGTTGTAAATTGCTTTCAATTTTTCGTAACTTTGCGATGAGTTACAACTTTACACAAAAGAAAGAGCAGAAAACTTTTGTTGTAAATTGCTTTCAAAAATTCGTAACTTTGCGATGAGTTACAACCTGCAAGCAAGGCAAGACCTATAATAATGTGTTGTAAATTGCTTTCAAAAATTCGTAACTTTGCGATGAGTTACAACAGAATATGAAGCAGGGAAAAAGAAAATACCGTTGTAAATTGCTTTCAAAAATTCGTAACTTTGCGATGAGTTACAACAAGCTCCCGTGCAGGAGGTTAAACTCGGCAGTTGTAAATTGCTTTCAAAAATTCGTAACTTTGCGATGAGTTACAACTTATTTTTACATACGATGAAAGCACGATGTGTTGTAAATTGCTTTCAAAAATTCGTAACTTTGCGATGAGTTACAACTGCGATTTGCTGAATGTTTTACAAGTGGGGGTTGTAAATTGCTTTCAAAAATTCGTAACTTTGCGATGAGTTACAACCATTTCTCTTAATTCCTCAATGGAAAAACAGTTGTAAATTGCTTTCAAAAATTCGTAACTTTGCGATGAGTTACAACACACAATA